>NZ_JCABZP010000020.1:0-321461 GCF_059499945.1 Agrobacterium sp.
CGCCGCCGACGATCAGCAGCGTGTTCCAGATCGACTGGAAGAAGGCCGGATCGGTGTAGAAATACTGGTAATTGAACAGGCCGGCGAAGCTGACATTGGCAGGGTTGAGGAGATTGTAGTTCTGGAACGAAAACCACAGCGTCATCGCCAGGGGCACGATCATCCACACCAGAAGCAGCAGGACCGAAGGCGCTAGCATCACCCGGGCCAGACCGCTCGTGTTTCGTGTTGCCATTGCACTAACCTCCCCATGGGCTCGGGCATCACGAAATGCCCCCGGCATATCCGGAAGAACCGGCTCATTCCAGTTTTGATTTGAAAGGCTTAAAGGCCGCCGCGCAGCTCGCGGCTTGCGCCCCCAAGGTTCGCTGCCCGGCATTGGCGCCGGACAGCGATCTTCAGGAGGATTACTTGATGTAACCGGCGCGGGTCATTTCACGCGTCGCTGTCGACTGGGCGCTGGCAAGCGCATCGTCGACACTGGACTGGCCGGCAACGACCGCCGAGAACAGCTGACCGACCGTGGTGCCGAGCGCCTGGAATTCAGGGATCGCCACGAACTGGCCGCCGGTGTAAGGCACGGGCTTTACGGTCGGCTTGGTGATGTCGGCGGCATCCATCGCAGCAAGCGTCGGCTTGGCGAAGGCGGCTGCTTTTTCATACTCGGCGTTCTTGTAAAGCGAGGTGCGGGTACCCGGAGGCACGTTTGCCCAGCCTTCCTTGGCAGCGACGAGTTGGGTATATTCCTTGCTGGTTGCCCAGGAGATGAACTTCTCGGCGGCATCCGCCTTCTGCGAGCTCTTCGGGATAGCAAGGTTCCATGACCACAACCAGTTGCCGTGGTTCTTCAGTTCGCCATGCGTCGGGAAGAGCGCATAACCGACCTTGTCGGCAACGGTCGAATCCTTCGGGTTTGAAACGAAGGAAGCAGCCACCGTGGCGTCGATCCACATGCCGCATTTGCCCTGCTGGAACAGCGTCAGGTTTTCGTTGAAGCCGTTGGAGGAAGCACCCGACGGACCGGCATCCTTCATCAGATCGACGTAGAACTGAAGAGCACTCTTCCATTCCGGCTGATCGAACTGCGGTTTCCAGTTTTCATCAAACCAGCGGCCACCGAAGGAATTGGTGAGCGCGCTGATGAAGGCCATGTTTTCGCCCCAGCCGGCCTTGCCGCGCAGGCACATGCCGTTGATATCCGCCTTGCGGTCGGTAATCTTGCGGGCCGCATCACCGATGAATTCCCAGGTCGGGTTTTCGGGCATCTTCAGACCGGCTTTTTCGAACAGGTCCTTGCGATACATGATCATGGCGGATTCGCCGTAGAAGGGCGCCGCATAAAGCTTGCCTTCGCTGGAAAGACCGCCACGGATCGCCGGCAGAATGTCATCCACGTCGTATTTGTCGCCAAGCTTCTCGAGCGGCAGCAGCCAGCCCTGCTTGGCCCAGATCGGCACTTCATAATTGCCGATGGTCATGATGTCGTATTGACCGCCATTGGTGGCGATATCGGTCGTCACGCGCTCACGCAGGACGTTTTCCTCAAGCGTGACCCATTCCACCTTGATGTCGGGGTTCTTGGTGGTGAAGTCGGAGGTCAGCCCCTGCATGCGGATCATATCGCCGTTATTAACGGTGGCGATGGTCAGCGTTTCGGCGGAGGCAAGGGTCGAAAAGGCGAGTGCCGAGCATGCGCCCAGCAAAATGGTCTTCAATGTCATATCTTCCTCCCAGAAGAAAAATGATGAGCATTCGCTTTGCTCTAGGGCATTTACTCACCCGCAGAGCAAAAATGTCAAGCGACATCCTGTGCTGCGGCGCACATGGAAAAATCAAGTCTTTGATTTTAATGAATTAATTTTTGCTCAGTGAGTGAGCAAATATTCGCTTGTCACTTCGTCGGTAATGAGGCCGTTCAACAGACCACCCCTCAACGCCGCCAGAATCGAGGCATTTTTGCGCGTGCCCTGCGCCATGCCGATGACCGTGCAGGTCTCTCGTGATGGGATGGGAACGGAGGCGACGCGCTCGTTGACGGAATGGTCGAGAATGTGGCCGTTGGCATCATACATCCAGCCGCAGATTTCGCCGATCGCACCGCTTGCCATCAGGGCCTTCATCTCGTCGACACCGAGAAAACCATCAATGCAGAGCGGTGCATTTTCTCCCAGTTCGCCGACGCCGACGAAGGTGACATTGGCGGCTGCACCCAGCGCCAGCGTTGAGCGCACCATGGACTGGTCGTGCAGCAGTTCCCGCTCTTCCGCAGACGAGCAGAGAACCGGCAGCGGCATCGGAAAATGCCGCGCCTTGATGGCATCGGCCATACTGAAGATGACGTTGTAATAGGCGGCCGATCCATCCGGCCCGATATTGCCTGTCAGTGACACGATGCGGTGCTGCGGACATTCCATCGGCGGCAACTGGTCCACCGCTGCCTTCAGCGTGCGGCCGGTACCGATGGCAAGCACGATGGGATCGGCATTTTTCAGCCAGCGCTCGATTTCCGCCGCCCCCGCCTCGGCGATCCCCACCGTGGAGGAGACACCGGCCGGATCGCTCGGTACCACCTCGATATATTTAAGGTGGAATTTCTCTTTCAGGCGCTCGGCTTTTTCGAGACAGGCGGCGATGGGATGATCGAGCCGGACCTTGATCAGACGCTCGGCGACGGCCAGCGATACCAGCCGCTGCGCCGATTGCCGGGATATGCCCATGGCAGCGGCAATCTCGTCCTGCGTGCGGCCCGCGACATAATAAAGCCAGCCAGCACGCGCCGCATCATCAAGCCGTCCATGTGCGTCGTTCCGTCTGGCCATGCCGCCGCCCTCTAAGAATTATGCTCGAGCATTTGCTGGCATTTTTTTGCGTCGCCTGTCAAACGGGGGTATGCGCGCAAAGGCGACGTGATGCAAACCAGCGAGTGCTAGACGGTGGCTTACCTTGTGGCTGGTGTCACTATTTCTCCGTCATTCCGGCCTTAAGCCGAAATCCAGCCACGGCGCGTCTGCGTCGTGAGAAGAGCCTTTTGCGATCAAAGACTTGATCGCGCTGGACCCCGGATCAAGCCCGGGGTGACGGTGCGGGATTTATCGACCCCACCGACCAATCAAGCCGCTTCCTGCACCAGATGCCCCGCCGAGACCTCACGGTAATGGCGCTGCGGCGGCACGTAATCCACCGGGCGGATCGGGCTTTTGATCTCATCCGTCGCCATATTGCGCCGGATCTGCCGGCGCGCCGGGTCCGGCACCGGAACGGCCGACATCAGCTTTTTCGTATAGGGGTGCTGCGGATTGTCGAAAACCGCCGCACGCGGTCCGATTTCGACGATCTCACCGAGATACATCACCGCCACCCGGTGGCTGACACGCTCCACCACCGCCATGTCATGGCTGATGAACAGGAAAGCGAGGTTTAGGCTCTGCTGCAGGTCGAGCAGCAGGTTGCAGACCTGCGCCTTGATAGACACATCGAGCGCCGACACCGCCTCGTCCGCGACGATGACCTTGGGGTCGAGCATCAGCGAGCGGGCAATGGCGATGCGCTGGCGCTGGCCACCGGAAAATTCATGCGGGAAGCGCCGCATCATATCCGGGTTGAGACCCACTTTCTCCAGAAGATCGGCCGCCTTTTCCCGCGCCTGCTGCTTGGCGCCGAGACGATGTTCAACGAAAGGCTCCATGATTGCCGTGCCGATACTCATGCGCGGATCGAGCGAGGCGAAGGGATCCTGGAAGATCATCTGCACACTGCGGCGCATGGTGCGCAACGTCGTCTTGTCGAGTTTCATCACCTCGTAACCGTCAAGCGTGACATTGCCGGAAGTCGGCTCGATCAGCCGGGTGATCGAGCGCCCGGTGGTGGACTTGCCGCAACCGCTCTCGCCGACCAGCGATAGTGTCTCGCCTTCAGCCAGATCGAAGGAGACCTTTTCCACCGCATGCACGGCGCCGGATTTGCGGCCGAAAAGACCGGAGCGAATATCGAAACGGGTCGTCAGGTCCCTGACCGAGAGAATCGGCGTGCGCGAACCGGAGACCGTATCCTTCACCTCCGCCACCGGCTGGCTCTCGCCGGTCTTGATATCGATGATCGGGAAACGGGCGGGCAGCACCCGAGACCTCATCGAACCGAGTTTCGGCACGGCCGAAAGCAAAGCGCGCGTATAGGGGTGATGGCCGCGATGGAAGATATCGTCGGTAGTGCCGGTTTCCACCACATCGCCGCGGAACATGACGATGGTGCGGTCAGCCACTTCCGCCACCACGCCCATATCATGGGTGATGAACAGGACCGACATGCCCTCCTCTTCCTGCAATTGCTTGATAAGGTCGAGAATCTGGCCCTGAATGGTCACGTCGAGCGCCGTCGTCGGCTCGTCTGCAATCAGGAGCTTCGGCTTCGAGGCAAGCGCCATGGCAATCATCACGCGCTGACGCATGCCGCCGGAAAACTGGTGCGGATAGTCGTCGAAACGGTTCTTCGCATTGGGAATGCGGACTTTTTCCAGAAGCCTGACAACTTCGGCCTTGGCAGCAGATGAGGAAATATCCTGGTGCACGGTCAGCGCTTCGGCGATCTGCTTGCCGATCGGGAAGATCGGATTGAGGCTGGTCATCGGCTCCTGGAAGATCATCGAAATGTCCTTGCCGCGAACCTTGCGCATCTCCTCTTCCGGAAGTGCCAGCAAATCGCGCCCGCCGAGCATAACCTTGCCCTCGATGCGGCTCGTTTTTTTATCGAGAAGCCGCATGATGGAAAGCGAGGTCACGCTCTTGCCCGAGCCGCTTTCGCCGACGATCGCCACCGTTTCGCGCGGTGCAATCTCGAAACTCATATTGCGCACCACGGATTTCCAGCCGTCATCAACGCGGAAGGAGGTGGTGAGATTCTGAACCGAAAGAACCGGGCTTACCGAACCGCCGGTCTGTTCCATTGATGTCGCCGCCAAAAGCATGCCGATCTCCTGAAAAGCAGAAGGCGGCCATGAAGGCCGCCGGATGTCTTATGCAGCAAGTGCGGTTTCGGCCATCGAAACCCAGTAGCTGATGCCGTAAGGCAGGGCCTCGTCGTTGAAATCATAGGCCGCATTGTGCAGCCCGGCCGTGTCGCCGTTACCGATGAAGATGAAGGCGCCGGGGCGGGCTTCCAACATGTAGGAGAAATCTTCCGCACCCATATGCGGGTTGGGATTGGTGTTGACGGCGTTTGCACCGGCAATGCCCATCGCCACACCGGTCGCGAATTCGGTTTCGTCACTGTGGTTGAAGGTGACGGGATATCCGCGGTGATATTTCACCTCCACGCTGGCGCCATGCGCCATTGCCGTGGCGGTGGCCACTTCCTTCAGCCGCTTTTCAGCAAAATCGCGGGTTTCCGGCAGCAGGGTTCTCACTGTGCCCGTCAGCGTCACCGAACCCGGAATGACATTGACCGCCGTGCCGCCATGGGTGGTGGCGACGGTGACGACCAGCGATTTCAACGGGTCTGTCTCGCGCGAGACGATGGATTGCAGCGCGATGATGATATGCGCCGAGGTCAGTACCGGATCGATGGAAAGATGGGGCGCGGCCGCATGGCTGCCTTTGCCGGTGATGACGATTTCGAAACTATCCGCCGCCGCCATGGTGGAACCCTTGCGGATGGCGAATTGCCCGACGGGAATGCCCGGCTCGTTATGCATGCCATAGACCTGCGAAATGCCGAATTTCTCCATCATGCCGTCGTTCAGCATGGCGAGCGCGCCTGCCCCGCCCTCTTCCGCCGGCTGGAAGATGACCGCGACGGAGCCCTTGAAATTACGGGTCTCGGCCAGATATTGCGCCGCCCCCAGAAGCATGGCGGTATGGCCGTCATGGCCGCAGGAATGGGCCTTGCCGGGCGTCTTCGAGGCCCAGGGCTTGCCGCTGGTCTCAAGAATCGGCAGTGCGTCCATGTCGGAGCGGAAACCGATGGTCGGACCATCCCCGTGCCGCCCCTTGATGATGCCGACCACGCCGGTCTTGCCGATGCCGGTCTCGACCACATCGCAGCCGAAGGACTTCAGTTTTTCGGCAACGAATTTCGATGTTTCGAAGACATCATAGAGCAGTTCCGGGTGCTCATGCAGATGGCGTCTCCAGCCGGCAACGTCTTCCTGCATTTCAGCCACACGGTTCAATATCGGCATTCTCTTTATTCCCTTTTTTGTTCCCCGCCGGGTTGTCGGAAAACATATTGCGTTTGGAATTTCTCCTTTTGCAAGTGTGAAATTTGCTGAATGAACGAAAAATAGGCCAGAAGGCGAATGGCTCAAATTTTGTTCATCAATAAGACTTTGGGGCTTGCTTTTCAAAAAAACTGACAATAGCATCATCTGGATCGCATGGATATTACCTAGCAAAGTCAAATGCTTACAATAAAATACCTTGCGCATGACGACAGGAAAAGCGTCAAACATTCAAATAGATAAAATCCAAAAAAGGGGAAAACATAATGAAGAAGCGCAGCATTCTCTTTGCCAGCACGGTGGCGGCGATGGCCTTGGCAGGATCTGCCGCCCATGCCGAACGCGGCAGTGACGGTGAACTGAAAATCCTGTTCTGGCAGGCTGTATCGACACTGAACCCTTATCTTTCCGGCGGCACCAAAGAGATCTACAGCTCGTCCATGGTGATTGAGCCTCTGGCCCGCTACGACGAAAAGGGCGAGCTGGTGCCGATGCTGGTGAGCGAGATTCCGACGGTCGACAATGGCGGCGTCGCGAAGGACCTGCTCAGCATGACGTGGAAGCTGAAAAGCGACATCAAATGGTCCGACGGCACGCCGCTTACCGCTGACGACGTCATCTTCACCTGGAAATATTGCACCGCACCCGACGGCGGCTGCGCGCAGGCGGCGCAATATGAGGGCGTGAAAAACGTCGAGGCCATCGACGCCCATACCGTCAAGATCAGCTTCACTGAACCCAAGCCCTACCCCTACTCGGCATTTGTCGGCGCGCAATCGCCCGTCATCCAGAAGAAGCAGTTCGAAAAATGCGTCGGCGCCGCGGCTCCCGGCTGCACATCCGCCAATTTCGGCCCCATCGGCACCGGCCCCTTTGTGGTCAAGGAGTTCAAGCCGAACGACGTCATCAGCTATGTCGCCAACCCCAATTATCGCGATCCCGCCAAGCCCGCTTTCGCCACGGCGACCCTGAAGGGCGGCGGTGACGCGGCATCCGCTGCGCGTGCCGTGCTTGAAACGGGTGAATTCGACTACGCCTGGAACATGCAGGTGGAGCCGGAAATTCTGGCCACCATGGTGGCCGCCGGCAAGGGCAAGCTGGAAACCGCCTTCGGCACGCAGGTCGAGCGTATCAATCTCAACTGGTACAATGCCGACCCTGCGCTCGGTGACAAGCGCTCCACCAAGGAGGGCGGTCCGCATCCGGCCCTTTCCGACCCGGCCGTGCGCCGTGCACTCTCGCTCGCCATCGATCGCGACATTATCGATGAGACGGGTTATGGCGAGGCGGGCAAGCCGACCTGTAACATCGTGCCGGCCCCGGCGGCTGTCGCTTCGACGAAAAACGACAGCTGGTGCCTGAAGCAGGATTTGGAAGGTGCAAACAAGCTGCTCGACGATGCAGGCTGGGTGAAGGGTTCGGACGGCATCCGCGCCAAGAACGGCGTGAAGCTTTCCTTCCTCTACCAGACCTCCACCAACTCCGTTCGCCAGGCAGCGCAGGAACTGGTGAAGGACATGTGGTCGCAGATCGGCGTTGCGTCCGAACTGCGCAATGTCAGCGCCTCGGTGTTCTTCGGCGGCGATCCGGCAAGCCCGGATACCTTCCAGAAATTTTATGCCGACGTTGAAATGTACACCAACAATTTCGACGGCACCGACCCGGAAAAATACCTGGCGGAATGGCTGTGCGACAAGATCCCCGCCCCCGCAAACGGCTGGCAGGGTCAGAATATTCCGCGTTATTGCAACCCGGAATTCGACAAGCTGGTGGGCGTCCTTTCCAAGACGACCGATTTCGCCAAGCGTGGGGAAATCGCCAAACAGCTGAACGACATGCTGACGGAAGAAGGCGCACATATTCCGCTGATCCACCGTGGCAACGTCTCCTCGCATTCGCTGACACTCGAAGGCGTTCGCATGAATGCCTGGGATTCGGAACTCTGGAACGTCGCGGACTGGTCCCGCAAAAAGTAACACGCAAATGCGCGGTCGCCCCTGAAAGGGCGGCCGCGCTCGTTTTGCGAGACCCTGACGGTCTGGAGACTTTCCGATGTTTACCTTTACGCTCCGGCGGCTTGCCTTTGCCGTACCGACGTTGCTCGTCATCAGCTTCGTCATCTTCGCCCTGCTCGATCTCGCGCCGAACGATCCGACCGGCGACCTGCCGCTGACCATTCCGCCCGAAGTGCGCGAGCAGATCCGCGCCTCCCTCGGCCTCGACCAGCCTTTCTTCATCCGTTACCTGATGTGGCTGCAGCAATTCTTCATCAACGAGCCGCTGAACCTCTTAGAAAAGCTGACCGGCTGGCAGATCGGCGATGGCAGCCGCATGCGTGTGCTGTCCTGGGCAACGCGCAGCCCGGTTGTCGATCTTGTCATCCAGCGCATGCCGCAGACGCTTTGGGTAGTGGGCCTTGCCTATCTTTTCGGCGCGCTTCTGGCGATCCCGATCGGCGTCATTTCCGCCTACAAGCAATATTCGATCTTCGACCAGATCGGCACTTTCGTCTCGATGGTCGGTTATTCGGTTCCCACCTTCTTCACCGGCGTGCTGCTGGTGGTGATCTTCAGCTCTTACCTGCAATGGTTCCCTTCCGTCTACGACACCAATCTGCAGGTGACGGACTGGGGAAGCTTTGTGGCGCAGATCAAACAGATGTTCCTGCCGGTGCTGGTATTGACCCTCTACAATGTCTCGCAGATCAGCCGCTTCGTGCGCGCTTCCATGCTGGACAACCTGCATCAGGACTATGTGCGCACGGCGAGAGCAAAGGGCGTGAAGGAAAAATCCGTGCTGCTCGTTCACGTGCTGCGCAACAGCCTTATCCCGGTCGTCACCGTCATAGCACTTGGCGTGCCGACAATCTTTTCCGGCGCCATCATCACCGAGCAGATTTTCCGTGTGAACGGGCTTGGCCAATTGCTGATAACCGCCGTTCAGGGCGCGGATATTCCGCTGGTGCAGACGCTGACCTTCATTTTTGCGGTGCTGATCGTGCTCTTCAACCTGATTGCCGACGTGCTTTACGGCATTCTCGACCCGAGGATCCGCTATGACTGACGCCAACATTGCAGCGCCGACGGTTGCGGCCACCCCAACACAATCCGCCCTTGCCGATATCTGGAAACAGTTCCGCGTCCACAAGGGCGGGGTGGCCGGGCTTTTTGTCTTCATCTTCATCCTGCTTGCGGTCTATGTCGGCCCCTATATCCACACCGTTGCGCCCAACGCCATAAACGTGAAGGCACGTAACCAGTGGCCGTCGCTGGCGCATCCCTTCGGCACCGATAATCTCGGCAAGGACATGCTGGCGCAGGTTCTGGCCGGTGGGCGCATCTCGCTTGCCGTCGGCATCACTGCCATGCTTTTGGCCCTGTTTCTCGGCACGCTGGTGGGTGTGCTTTCAGGTTATTTCCGGAATCTGGACGGGCCGCTGATGCGGTTGACGGACCTGTTTCTGGCGCTGCCGCTTTTGCCGCTGCTGCTCGTCATCCTGATGCTGTTTCGCGATACGCTGCGCGCCGCCTTCGGGCCGGAAACCGGCATTTTCATCCTGATTGTCTTCGTGATCGGGATCACCAGCTGGATGCATACCGCGCGCATTGTGCGCGGCGATGTGCTGACGATCAAAAGCCAGGAATTCATCATGGCGGCGAAATCGAGCGGCATGCGTGAGTATCGCATCATCCTGCGCCATATCCTGCCGAATGTGCTGAGTTCGATCATGGTCTCGGCCACGCTCGGCATCGCCTCGGCCATCATCACGGAATCGGCGCTGTCTTTCCTCGGCCTCGGTTTCCCGTCGGACTTCCCGACCTGGGGACGGCTGCTGTTCGATGGCGCCAATTTCCTGCAGCTGACGCCCTCGCGTGTGCTGTGGCCGGGACTGGCGATCTCGCTGACGGTTCTGAGCGTCAATTACATTGGCGACGCCGTGCGTGATGCGCTCGACCCGAGGGCGCTGAAGAGCTGAGAAGATATGCGAGAGAGGGGAATCGTGGAACCATTCCCACGTCATCCTCGGGCTTGTCCCGAAGATCTAATCACGTCGAAAAAAACGATACGTCGGCAGATCCTCGGGACAAGCCCGAGGATGACGTCGAGTGTACTGTGACCGCCTAGTGGTAATTCACCTGCTCCGCCTCAAGGATGCTGTCCGCATCCAGTGCCGCAATCGGGATATCGCTGCGCGCCGGAATGTCGCCGGAAAGCTGAAGCGCAAGATAGCGCCCGCAGCAGACCCGCAGGAACGAGGTGAAATTTCCGAGATCATGCCCGGCATCGATCGATTCATTATAAAGCTTGGCGATAAGCTGCACGCTGTTCATGCCATCCCGCCGCGCGATCTCGTCCAGCGTCGTCCAGAAGAAATTCTCGAGCCGGACGCTGGTGACCATGCCATCGATCCTCAGCGACCGCGTATGGCTTTCCCAAAGCGCCGGGTCTGCCTTGATGAAAAGCTTGCACATGGTTTCCTCCCTCACCACGTCTGAAAGATAGGCGGAAAACGGGGCCGGAAAAAGCCCCGTTTCGCAGGTCTTATTTGCCGAGCACCGCCATGAATTGCGAAAGCCATGCCGGATGTGCCGGCCATGCAGGGGCGGTCACCAGCTTGCCATCGGTCACCGCCGCATCGATGGCGATATCGGCATAGGTGCCGCCGGCAAGCTCGACCTCGGGACGGCAGGCCGGATAGGCCGAGCAGGTGCGGCCCTTCAAAACACCAGCAGCCGCGAGCAGTTGCGCACCGTGGCAGACGGCCGCCACCGGCTTGTCAGCCTCGAAAAAATGTTTCACCGCCGCAAGCACATCCGCATTAAGCCGCAGATATTCCGGCGCGCGGCCGCCGGGAATGACCAGCGCATCATAATCCGCAACCTTGATATCGGCGAAGGTGGCGTTGAGCGCGAAATTATGGCCGCGTTTTTCCGAATAGGTCTGGTCGCCCTCGAAATCATGGATGGCCGTAGCGATGGTCTGGCCCGCTTTCTTGCCGGGGCAGACGGCATGGACCGTGTGGCCGACAGCGAGCAACGTCTGGAACGGCACCATGGTCTCGTAATCCTCGGCGAAATCGCCGGCGATCATCAAAATCTTCTTCGGCATGTTTGCTCCTCCCGTTTTCGAATGCCTTTGGGCAACCTAACAGGCCGGGCGCGGATGCGGGTATTATGGCAATACTACATGGTCGATAAAGGCGCGGTCAGCCACCCTGCGGCGGCTCCGGCCAGCGACGCACACCGCCGCCCCAGGTCTCAAAGGCTCTGGAAAGCTTCAGCACGAACAGATCTTCGTAACGCGGGCCGACGATCTGCAGGCCGATCGGCATGCCCGATTTCGAGAAACCGCAATTGATCGAGGATGCCGGCTGTTCGGACATGTTCCACGGCACGGTGAAGGCGATATGTTCAAAGGGCCGTGCGGGATCATTGGTGGGCGAGGCCCAGTCAGCCGGATAGGAGACGATGGGATTGACGGGTGAAATCACCACATCAACCGACTGCATCAACCGCCCGCAGAGCTTACGCATTTCCATGGTCTGGTTGAAACCGAAAACGGCGCGTGCGCCGGAGACATCAGCGCCCTTTTCCGCCCATTCGTGAATATAGGGAAGAATTGCGGCGCGGCGCTCCGCGCTCAGCGCCGCCATATCGCCCCAGAACTTCGCCCGCCAGAAATCATCCAGCCCGTCCAGCATCTCCCGCGTCAGCACCGGCTCGACCGGAATGACAGTGGCGCCTGCCTCTTCGAACAGTTTGGTGGCGGAGAGCACGGCATCGCGCACCTCTTCTTCCAGCGGCAGGCCGCAGCCGGCATCCAGCATCAGGCCGATCTTCAGGCCCTTCACATTAATGTCGAGGTCCATCCAGTTGATATCGTTGGGCGGCAGCGCGGTGCCATCGCGCCAGTCGGGTCGCGAAAGCGTCGCCATGGCATAGGCGGCATCGATTACGGTCCGGGTCATCGGCCCGGCGCAGCGGCCGGTATAATAGGGATCGACGGGTATGCGGCCCTGGCTGGGCTTGAAGCCGAACAGCCCTGTCCACCCCGCCGGTAGGCGCACCGAGCCGCCAATATCCGTGCCGATATGCAGCGTGCCATAACCAGCGGCCCCGGCCGAGGCCGCACCGGCGCTGGAGCCGCCGGGGTTCTGTGTCGGGTCCCAAGGATTGCGGCTGAGCTTGTGAAAACTGGAAAGGCCGGAGGAGAGCATGCCGTAATCCGGGCAGGTCGTCTTGGCGTAAAGGATCGCGCCATCCTCGCGGCAGCGGGCGGCCACCGGCGCATCTTCAACCGCAGGCACCAGTTCTACCGCTTTGGTGCCAAGCGGAACGGGATGGCCTTTCGTGGCGATCAATTCCTTGAGCGAGACCGGAATTCCATCAAGGGGCCCGAGCGTTTCACCCTTTTGCCAGCGCTCCGTCGAGGCCAGCGCCTGCCGGCGTGCATCCTCCGGATCATAGGCGTAAAGCGCGTTCACGACCGGCTCGAATGCATCGATACGCGCCTCCACCGCCTGCCAATATTCCGATGGCGAAAGCCTCTTACCCCGGTAAAGCGACAGGATTTCGAGCGTGTTGAGGTCTATGAGATCGGTCATGGCATCGTCTCGTCAGAAAAACAGGAAATATGGGCGACAGCTTTCTTGAGCGGTCAGCTAGTATCGCGCGGGTCCAGCAGATCGCGCAGGCCATCGCCGAGAAGATTGAGGCCGAAGACGGCGAGCGCAATCGCAAGGCCGGGCATGATGGCGAGCCACGGCGCTGTGCCGAGATAGGTCTGCGCATCCGCGAGCATTCGCCCCCAGGTGGCGGCGGGCGGCGGCATGCCGAGACCGAGGAAGGAAAGTCCTGCTTCCGTCAATATCGCAAGGCCGAGCTGGATCGTCACCTGCACGATGATCTGGTTGGAAATATTCGGCACGATATGGAAAAGCGTGATCCGGGCACGGTTCTGGCCGATGCTGGTGGCGGCGGTGACATATTCCCGCGACCATATCTGCAGCGCCGCCCCCAGCGTCAGCCGGGCGAAGACCGGCACCATGAAGGTGGCGATGGCGATGATGGCGGTGAAGCGCCCCGTGCCGATGAAGGCGCCGAGCATCATGGCCGACAGGATCGGCGGCACCGCAAAGATGATATCGCAGACGCGCATGACCACGGTTTCGGTGAAACCGCGCAGCGCCGCGACCGCAACGCCGATGGCCGTGCCGATAGATGCGCCGATGGCGACGGCGGCGATGGAGGTGGACAGCGAGTTCCACGCACCCGCCATCAGCATGGACAACACGTCGCGGCCGAAATGATCCGTACCGAGGCCGCCATAGACGAATGGCGATTTCAGCTTCTGGACGATCTGCATCTTTGTGGGGGATACCGGTGTCCAGACCAGCGACAACAGGGCGACTGCGACCAGAAAGATCGTAACGGCGATGCCGACGGCAAAGGCAGGGCGGCGGCGGATCAATCGCATCATCGCGCACCTGCCCGCAGTCTGGGGTCGATGAGGAGATAGGCGATATCGACCACGAAATTCATGATGATCACGAGCGCCGAAAAGAACAGCACGACGGATTGCATGACGACGATATCGCGCTGGGTCAGCGCCTGATAGGCAAGCCGCCCAAGGCCCGGAAGATTGAAGACATTCTCGACAAGCACCGCGCCTGCGATAAGGAAGGTGAATTGCAGGCCGATCATGGTGACAACAGGGATCATCGCGTTCGGCACCGCATGCCGCCACAGCGCCACCCGCTCGCTCAAACCCTTGGCGCGGGCGGTGCGCACGAAATCCTCGTTCATCACTTCAAGCACGGCGGAACGGCAGACGCGGGTGAGAACGCCGGCCTGCGACAGCGCCAGCGCGACCGCCGGAAGGATGAGCGCCATAAGACCCGCTGAAAAACTCGGCGTCCAGCCGGGAAATCCGCCCGCCGGCATCCAGCCGAGCGTGGTGGAAAAGACGATGATGAGCAGCAGCCCGACCCAGAAACCGGGCACGGCGATGCCCACATGGGAAAACAGCCCGGCCACAAAATCCAGCGCTCCGTTACGGTTCCGCGCCGCCGCCACGCCGAGTGGAATGGCGATGGCGACAGACAGGCAGACTGCCAGCAGCGCAAGCGGCAGGGTGACGGCCAGCCGCTCGAGGATCAGCCCCGCCACCGGCACGCCATAGGTATAGGATTGCCCGAGATCGCCCTGAAACACGCCGGCGAGCCAATGGAGATAACGCAGCGGCAGCGGCTGATCGAGACCCATCTGCTTCTGCAGTGCAGCGAGCGTATCCGGACTGGCGGACGTGCCAAGCATGATCGCCGCCGGATCGCCCGGCAGCAGGCCCATGACGACATAGATGATGAGGGAAACGGCAAACAGCGTGATGACGAGGCTGACGAGACGCCGGATGAGGACGGCTAACATCTGGCACCTTCTCCTTGCTTTGTTTCACCTGTGGTCGAGCGTCCAGTCACCTCTCTCCCGTCATTCCGGCCCCGAGCCGGAATCCAGCCGGCGCGCGTCTGCGCGGCGGAGAGAGCCCTTTCAGCCGAAGGACTTGGGCTGGCTGGATGCCGGATCAAGTCCGGCATGACGGAAGAAACCGGTATCGACAAACGTCACTCTTCCCAATGCACATCCGTCAGCACATTCGAGGGAATGGGTTCGTTTTCCCAAAGCCCCTTCACCTTCTTGTCCCACACGCCGAGCTTCGGCATGACGAAAAGGTAAAGTGCCGGCACATCTTCTGCGAGGATTTTCTGGGCGTCGCCGTAAAGCGCTTCCTGCTGGGCCGCATCCGCCGTCTTTTCAACGTTGCCGACGACCTCGTTGAAGGCCGGGTTCCTGTAATTGAAATAATAGGGATCGCGCGCATAGATATCGATATCCATCGGCTCCGCATGGGCAACGATGGTCATGTCGTAATCCGCGCCCTTCAAGACATCCGCCACCCATTTCGCCGGAAATTCGGTCGTCTCGATGGTCATCGTCACGCCGATTTCGGCAAACATCGCCTGCAGGATTTGCGAGGTCCGCTGGGCATAGGCCATCTGCGGCGCCTTGATGGTGAAGCTGAACCCGTCAGGATAACCCGCTTCGGCAAGCAGCGCCCTCGCCTTGTCGACATCGTAGGGGTGCACTCCTGTCGTATCGATGTAACCGCGGTCATTCGGGGTGTAATGGCTGCCGATGGCCGTGCCGAAGCCGGACCATGCGCCTTCGATGACGGTGCCGCGATCCACCGCCATCATCAGCGCCTGGCGCACGCGCTTGTCATCAAAGGGCTTGCGGGCGTTGTTCATGCCGGCCACGACCTTCAGTTCGGTATTGCCGACGAAGGTGCCAAGGCGTTTGTCGCCCTCAAAGGAGGTCATCAGCTCCGGCGCGCCGAATTCCGGAAAGGCATCGATATCGCCTGACTTCAGCGCCGCCGCCTGCGCCTGCGGGTCGGAGACGAAACGGAAGGTCGCCTTGTCCAGCTTGACCGCCACGGCCTTGTCCCAATAGCCGTCGTTCTTCTGCAGCTCGACCCTGTCGCCCTTGGCCCAGTTCACGAATTTGAACGGGCCGGTGCCGACGGGCGTGGTGCGGTTATTCTCAGCGCTTTTCGGCGCCACCATCACGGATGCCGGCCAGCCGAGCCAGTAAAGAAGGCTGCCGGCCGGCTGCTTCAGCTTCAGCACCAGCGTTGCGGCATCCGGGGTCTCGATACTGTCGATGGCGGCGAAGAAGCGCTTCTGCGGATTGACCGAGCTTTCGCCGCGCGCCCGATCCAGCGAAAATTTCGCAACGGAGGAATCGAAGGCCTCGCCGTCATGGAAGGTGACGCCCTTGCGCAGCTTGAATGTATAGGTCTTGCCATCAGGGGAAATTTCCCAGCTTTCGGCAAGCTGCGGCCTAACCTTGCCTTCGCGGTCGATCGTCACCAGACCTTCGAAGATATTCTGCCAGGTGACCTGGCCGATGGCGACGGGGGCGGCAATGGTCGGATCGAGCCCGGCGGGCTCGACGGCCATGCCAAGCGTCAGCGCGGTTTTCGGCGCGGCATCCGCCGCCGTTATCGAAAGCGGCAGCCAAAGCGCCGTGCCCAGTGCGAGGCTCAGCGCGGCGCGGCGCGAAAGCGTTGCCGCCTGCGAAAGATAAATGCGTGGCATCATTGTCCCCTGTCTGGCGGCCGGGGCATTTTTGCCCTTCCAAAGACCACCCGTTGCAAAAAGAGTGTCATGTTGCAGGCGCACACACAATCTCGATTTTTGTGTGCTCCGTGTAGCTGAAATGGCTACACGGAAATGCGGATGGAAATCAACCTTCCGGGCGGAAAGGCCAAACCGTCTCGCTTATCCCGCCGTCGCCTCGCGCATGAAGCGCTCGATGAAATCGGCAAGCTTGGAGGCGGCGAAGGACAATTGCCGGTCGGGAGCAACACAGAGATCGATCTGGGTGTGGATGCCCTTCTTGCCGGAGAGCGGAACGGCGACCATCTGGCCGCTGCGGATTTCACGCGCCACCGAAAGCGCCGGCAACAGCGTGGCGGCGGCATGGCCCAGCACCAGTTCCTTCAGCATTTCCAGCGAGCTGGTGATGAAGACAGGGTCAAGTTCGATGCCCGCATCGGCAAACAGCGTATCGAAGGCCTGACGCGCGGCAAAACTCTTGTCCGGCAGCGCAAGCGGCAGGCCCGCCAGTTCCTTCAGCGAGACTTCCGGCTGGGCGGCGAGCGCGTGGCCAGCGGGGAAGATGACATCATAACTGATGCGGGTGCGCGAACGCACCTTGACGCCTGATAGTTTTGGCGCAAACAGGCTGACGACAAGGTCCGCTTCCGCCGCACCCAGCGCCTCCATCGCCTGCCGGGCGCTGGTAATATGCACCTCGAAACGCAGTTTTGGATATTTCAGGCTGAACTGCGCCAGCACCGGCGCCAGAAGGTTCGCCACCGTAGCGCCATTGGCATAGACCGTGACCCGGCCGCGCTGCAGGCCTTTGAGATCGTCTATCAGCTGGTGCACATGGTCGAGTTCGCGCAGCGTCTTGCCGGCGCGGGCGGCGAGCAGCTCCCCCGCTGCCGTCAACTTCACGCCCCTGCTGGAGCGCTCCACCAGCGGCGAACCGAAATAATATTCGAGGTTTTCAATCTGCCGGCTCACCGCCGTCGGCGCGACATTCAGGTTCTCCGCCGCAGCGCGCATGGAATTTGTGCGGACGAGTTCGTCGAAATACATCAAGGCGCGCAATTGCATGGGGTGGGTACCTGTTGCGGAAATGCCGGTGTGGCGGTTCACCATATCATCGCAGCGCGATGAGAGAATACTTCGCCCGGGAAGATCACCTGTGGAACGAAAGCGCGCCGCCTGTTTCTTCTCCCAGGCGGGGAGAAGAAACAGGCCGCACCGTCTCGCCAATCAAACGCGCTTGAAACCCTCGCTCGCCACCAGCAGCTGGCGGGTATAATCCGCGCTGAATTCCCGGCTTTCCAGCGCCTCTGCTTCCAGCATTTCCACCACCTTGCCGCTCTTCATCACCGCCAGGCGATCGCACATATGGCTGATGACACCGAGATCGTGGCTGACCATGACGAAGGTAAGGTTACGATCCTTGCGGGCCTGTTCGAGCAGATTGAGGATTTCCGCCTGAATGGAAGCGTCGAGCGCCGAGGTCGGCTCATCCAGCAGCAGGATTTTCGGCTCGACGATCAGCGCACGGGCAATGGCGATACGCTGGCGCTGGCCGCCGGAAAGCTGGTGCGAATAGCGAAAGCGGAAACCGGAACCGAGGCCGACTTCATCCAGCGCGCGGGCAATACGCTCTTCGCGATTGTCGAGACCGTGGATGACCAGCGGTTCGAGCAGCAGCGCATCCACCGTCTGGCGCGGGTGGAGGGAACCGTAAGGGTCCTGAAACACCATCTGCACATCGCTGTAGAAGCTCTTGTCACGGTGTTTGCCCGAATAGGAGCGCCCGGCCACCATCAACGAACCTTCGTCGAAATGGTTGAGGCCGGCAATGGCGCGCAGCAGGGTCGACTTGCCGGAACCGGATTCGCCGACGATGCCGAAGGATTCACCCTCGGCCACATCGATGCTGACGCTGTCGAGCGCGATGTAACCGTCGAAATCGACCACCATGTCTCTGATAGAAAGAACTGTGCTCATGCGCGCCACTCCGGCTTGCGTTCCAGAACCGGCAGCGGATGCCGGTGGCCGCCAATTTCCGGCAGGCAGTTCAAAAGCCCCTGCGTATAGGGGTGTTTCGCTTCCTTCAGATTGGCGGAAGAAAGCTCTTCCACCACCTTGCCCGCATACATGACGAGAACGCGGTCACAGAAGGAGGAGACGAGCCTCAGATCATGACTGACGAAGATCAGCCCCATGCCACGATCGCGCACCAGCTTGTCGAGAATGTCGAGCACTTCGAGCTGCACCGTGACGTCGAGCGCCGAGGTGGGTTCGTCGGCGATCAACAGTTCCGGGCCGCAGACCAGCATCATGGCAATCATGACGCGCTGGCCCATACCGCCGGAGACCTCATGCGGATAGAGATCGAAGACGCGCTCGGGATCGCGGATCTGCACCGCTTCGAGCATGGCAAGCGTGCGCTGGCGCGCCTCGCTGCCGCCGATCTTTTCATGGGTGCGCAAGGTTTCCATGATCTGACGGCCGATGGTCATGACCGGGTTCAGCGAATATTTCGGGTCCTGCAGGATCATGGCCATGCGCTTGCCGCGCATGATCCGCCGCTCCTTTGCGGACGCCTTGAGCAGGTCGATATCGCCGAAACGGAGCGCATCGGCCTCGATGCGCGCGCTTTTCGGCGTCAGCCCCATGATGGCGCGGCCCGTCTGCGACTTGCCGGAGCCGGATTCGCCGACGATGCCGAGGCGTTCGCGCCCAAGCGTGAAGGACACACCGCGCACCGCCTCCACCAGCCCGGTGCGAGTGGGGAAAGAAACGCGCAGGTTCTGAACGGTCAGAAACGGCGCACTCATTGGCCCGCCTCCTTGGGATCAAGCGCATCGCGCAACCCATCACCCAGCAGGTTGAAACCGAGGCTGACGATGAGGATCGCCACGCCGGGCATGGCCGCAACCCACCATTGGTCGAGGATGAAACGACGCCCCGAAGCGATCATCGCGCCCCATTCCGGCAACGGCGGCTGCGCGCCAAGGCCTAGGAAGCCGAGACCTGCGGCGGTGAGGATGATGCCCGCCATATCGAGCGTGACGCGCACGATGAGCGACGACATGCAAAGCGGCATGACGTGTTTCAGGACGATGCGGAAGGGCGAGGCCCCCATGAGCTTCACCGCCGCGATGAAATCGGAATTGCGGAAGGTCATGGTTTCAGCGCGCGCGATACGCGCATAGGGCGGCCATGAGGTGACCGCGATGGCGAGCACCGCGTTTTCAATGCCCGGCCCCAGTGCGGCCACCAGCGCCAGCGCCAGAACCAGCTTCGGAAAGGCCAGAAAGATATCGGTGATGCGCATCAGAACGGCATCCACCCAGCCGCCGGCATAACCCGAGACGGTGCCGACGATGAGCCCGATGGGCGCCGCGATGATGGCCACCAGCAGCACCACGAACAGGGTCAGCCGCGAACCGTGGATGAGGCGCGAGAGAATATCGCGCCCCTGGTCGTCGGTGCCGAGCAGATAACCGGCAGTGCCGGGCGGCAGAAGCCGGGCATTGCGCAGATCGCCCTGCACCGGATTATGCGGCGCCAGCACATTGGCAAACAGCGCGACGAACAGCAGCGCAACAATGATGCCGAGGCCGAGCAACGCCAGCCGGTTTTCCGAAAACCGCCGCCAGATGACATAAGCACGGCCAAGACGCGCCTGCTTGCGCGAGGCCGGCCGGTCGGAGAGCAGCCATTCGCGGCTATAGGGTTTGAGTGTGTCGGTCGAAATCGTCATCGGCTGCGCGTCCTTGGGTCGAGCGTCCGGTAAAGCAGATCGGAAAAGAGATTGATGCCGACGAAGATGGCGCCAATCACGATCGTGCCGCCGAGAACGGCATTCATATCCGCATTCTGCAGGGAATTGGTGATGTAGAGGCCAAGGCCCGGCCAGGCAAAGATGGTTTCAGTCAGCACCGAACCTTCCAAGAGACCGGCATAGGAGAGCGCAATCACCGTCACCAGCGGCACGGCGGCATTACGCAGCGCGTGGAACCAGATGATGCGGGTTTCCGAAAGCCCCTTGGCGCGGGCCGCAACGATATATTCCTGGGCGAGCTCGTTCAACATGAAGGAACGCGTCATGCGGCTGATATAGGCCAGCGAAAAATAGCCGAGCAGAGAGGCCGGCAGGATGATGTGGCGGAAAAGATCCCACAACACGTCCCATTGCCTTTGCCAGATCGCGTCGATCAGGAAAAAGCCCGTGATCGGTGTGAAGGTGAATTCATAGACGATATCCATTCGGCCGGGATAGGCGACCCATTGCAGCCGGGCGTAAAACACCAGCAGCGCCAGAAGCCCGAGCCAGAAGATCGGCACGGAATAACCGATAAGACCGATGACCCGCACCACCTGATCGGCAAAGCTGCCGCGCTTGACGGCAGCGAGAACACCGAGCGGAATGCCGAAGACGGCGCCGATGATCGTTCCGATCGTGGCAAGCTCGATCGTCGCCGGGAACACCCGCTTGATATCCTCCATCACCGGATTGGTGGTGAGGACGGAGGTGCCGAAATCGCCAGACAGCGCCTGCTTCAGATAAAGGAAGAACTGCTGCCAGAGCGGCAGGTTGAGGCCGAGCTGCTCACGCACGCGTTCGACCACATGCGCAGGCGCGCGGTCGCCGACGATCGCCAATGCGGGATCGATCGGCACCACACGGCCAATGAAGAATGTGACCGCCATCAGCCCCAGAAAGGTGGTGATGACGGTGACGGCGAAGCCGAGAACGACTTTCACACGGGCGTTGGCACGGCGTTTGCCCTGCCTCGCCCGGCTGTTCGTTTCAACGATGCTCAAGCGACCGATCCTTCCGGATCATTCCTTGGAGATCGTATAGACGTAGTTGGTGTCGAAGCTCGGTCCGAGCTTCAGGCCCTTGAGCTTGTTCGAGTAACCGGCCACTTCGGTCTGCTGGAAGATGATGACGAAGGGACCCTTCGCCAGAACTTCCTTCTGCAGGTTTTCATAGATGGCGGCGCGCTTGGCGCTATCCTTCTCCAAAAGCGCCGACTGGGTTTCCTTGGTCAGATCAGGAACGTCCCAGGCATTGCGCCAGGCGAGCGTCTTGTTCTTGCCCTCATCGGAATTGTCGTAGTTGATGGTGAAGGTTTCCGCATTCGAGTTCGGGTCGAAATAGTCCGAACCCCACTGGCCGATATAGATATCATGGGTGCGGGCGCGGTATTTGGTCAGCGTCTGCTTGCCGTCGCCCGGGATGATTTCGAGCTTGATGCCAGCCTGCGCCAGCGTCTGCTGCACGCTTTCGGCAATGCCGGTCACCGGCTGCGTGTTGCGCACATCCATGCTCACGGTGAAGCCGTCCTTCAGGCCGGCCTTGGCGAGAAGCTCTTTCGCCTTGGCGACGTCGAGCTTGTAGGGGTTCTCATCAAGCGCGCCGAGCTGGCCCTTCGGCAGGAAGGTCTGGTGAACTTCGCCGATGCCCTTGATGATCGTCTCACCGATCGCGTCATAATCGACGAGATATTTGAAGGCTTCGATGACCTCGGGCTTCTTCAGGTTCTCGTTCTTCTGGTTGAGGCTGAAGTAATAAACGGTGCCCTTGGGCGCAGACGTGACGGCGAGGCCTTCCTTCTTGGAAACGGCTTCCATGTCACCGGGCTCAAGGTTGCGGGCAACATCGATATCGCCATTTTCAAGCGCCAGACGCTGGCCGGAGCTTTCCTTCATGTGGCGATAGACCACACGCTTCAGCTTCGGCTTCTCACCGTAATAATTCGGGTTGGCTTCCAGAATGACCGCTTCGTTGGCCTTCCAGCCGAGGATCTTGTAGGGGCCGGAACCCGCATAACCCGTCTTCAGGAATTCATTGCCGAAATCCGTGTCGTATTTGTAATCGGCGCTCGGCGTGACCGACTTCGCCTTTTCGGTGATGAGCTTCTTGTCGACCACCGAAGCGACAGTTGCGGTGAGCACGTTCAGCACGAAGCTCGGCGCATAGGGCTTGTCGACCGTCAGAACGAAGGTGTTTGCATCCGCAGCCTTCGCCTTTTCGGTGACATTGTCGCCCTTGAGGCCGAACTGCGTCAGCAGGAATGCGGGCGACTTGTCGAGCTTGACGGCGCGTTCGAAGGAGAAGGCGACGTCGTCAGCGGTGACCGGATTGCCGGAGGCGAATTTCAGGCCGGATTTCAGCTTGAACGTATAGGTCAGGCCATCCTCGGAGGTCGTCCAGCTCTCGGCGAGATCGCCGATAACCTTGGACGTGTCGTTGAGATCGATGGAAACCAGCTTGCTATAGGTGTTGCCGGTGACTTCGGCGGCGGAGAGTTCGAATGCCTCACCCGGATCGAGCGTGATGATGTCGTCGATGGCGAAACCTTCCACCAGCGTATCGGCCGGCGTGGCGGCAAAAGCGTGCGGCGCAGACAGCATCATCAGCGACAGGGCAGCACTGGTGCTGAGAATACGCATGGATTTGTTGAGCGATTTGATCATAGGATCTCCCCTTTTGTTATAAGATTGATTTCGTTCGCTTTTATGTGTTCTCAGGCGGCCTCATGCCAGGCCTGGGATAAGACGCGCAGCCAGTTTTCCCGGCATATTTTAGCAAGTTCTCCATCACCGTAGCCCGCCGATTTCAGCGCCGCAACCAGATTGTGATTGCCGCTCGCATCAGCAACGCCGACGGGTATCGTCGCGCCGTCGAAATCCGATCCCAGCGCCACGCAATCGATGCCCATGCGCTCCACCATGTAGTCGATGTGGCGCACCATGTCGGAAAGCGGCGTGTCGGCAATGTCGCGCGCATCTGCCCTGAGCATGGTCACGGCGTAGTTGAGGCCGACCAGTCCGCCGCTCTCCTTGATGGCATCCATCTGCCTGTCGGTGAGATTGCGGGCAACCGGGGTGAGCGCATGCGCATTGGAATGGCTGGCGATCAAAGGCTGGTTGGTGGTCTTGGCCACATCCCAGAAGCCCTTTTCGGTGATATGCGCGAGATCGATGAGAATGCCGAGCCGGTTGCACTCCTTCACCAGCGCAAAACCGGCATCGGTGAGGCCGGGCGCCGTATCTGGCGACATGGGGTAAGAGAAAGGAACGCCGTGGCCGAAAATATTGTGCCGGCTCCAGACCGGGCCGAGCGACCGCAGGCCGGCGGCGTAAAACACCTCCAGCGCGTCGAGATCGGCGCCGATTGCCTCGCAACCTTCCATATGCAGCACCGCGGCGAAAATATCCTCGGCAAAGGCCTTGCGAATATCGGCCGTGGAGCGGCACAGCCGCCAGGCGCCGGCGCGATCGAGCCTCAGCGCAATCGCCGCCTTCTCCATGGCGATATCCAGCGAAGGCAGGCGCTCCAGCGGAGCGGCGAGCGGCGTGTTGTAATGGCCGCTTTCATCCGGTTCCTGCAGAATAAGGTCGCCGGAAGGAATATAAATGGCGCAGATGCCGCCGCCGAGACCGCCTGCCCTTGCACGGGGGCCATCGATATGGCCTTCCCGCGTACCATTCTTGAATTCGGCCACCGGATCGGCACCGGCCTTGCTGTTGCGCCACAACCGAAGCAGCACATCATTATGACCGTCGAACACTGCATGCATGGGAAGAAATTCCAGTCATCGGAAAGAACAAAACGGGGCGGGCAGACGCCGGGATGACACCGCGCGAAAGCAAACCGGCGCATTATTCGCCGACCGCTATTGTCTGTCGGAGCCGATCTTAGGACGATCTCTTCGAGCTTCGCAAGACACAAATTAGGCAGCGGTGAAATTATCACCACTTGCCTTTTGCCGGAATTTGCGCTTCGTCAGGCGCGCCAGCCGTCTTCCGCTTTGGTGAGCAGCGGCGTGGCGAAAACGCCCCTCACCCGCTCCGGCCATTCCGGCCCGAAAGCGGCGAATTTTTCCCGCCAGCGATCCGATTGCAGCATGGCCGCGCCTATGACGGCGGGCCGGATGCCGGAGGCAGCGAGAAGCGCAAGACCTGATATGATGGAACTGCCGCTGGAGATCACGTCATCCACCAGCGCTACCCGCCCGTTCTCGATGAGCGGCAGCATGCGCGGATCGATATAGAGCCGTTTTTCCTGCCGGGTGGTGATGGAGGACATCGGCACCGACAGTTCCTCCAGATACCAGAATTTGCGCGAGGTGCCGAGAGGCACGTAACGGGAATGGCCGAGATGCCGGGCAACGGCGGCGGCGAGCGTCAAGCCCAGCGTCGGCAGGCCGATAACGACATCCGGTTTGAAGGGCGCGAGCTTGGCGGCGAGATCGGCGGCCAGCGCCTCCAGCACCGCGAACGACGCCTGATTGACGATGAGCGATGCCAGCGCATGCTCCCCGTCCGCAAGCGGCCGGATGGGCAGGCAGATCTGCCTTCCATCATCCAGTTCCGCCGGAAAGAAGGTGGAATGCGGACCTGCCGTATCGAAGGTGGCGGGCGGAAGAATATCCTGCCAGAACTCATGCGGCGCGGCGGGAGAATGGGCGGCAGGCGATGCGGATGGCGGCATCGGTTTTCCTTTCAGGATCGGGATCGCGCAAGGCGGACGCGGTTTTCGGTCGCGCCGATCCCGTTCAGCACATCAGGCATTTCAACAACCGCGAATACGCGGCGGGTTCATTTCATTGGCTTTTTCCGCTAGAACGGAAACAAAGCAACAGGCATTCGGACAAACCCACCTATGACGCGGGTTTTTCCCATATTCAAGGACAAGCTTCCCATGAGACTGCTGGATCGCATCGGCGAGGACCTGCCATTCCTGACGGAGCTTCGTCATGATCTGCACGCGCATCCGGAACTGGGTTTCGAAGAGGAGAGAACCAGCGCCATCGTCGCCGATCTTCTCGAGCGCGCCGGGCTGAAGGTGCATCGCGGCCTTGGCGGCACCGGCGTGGTAGGCACGCTACAGGTTGGCAACGGCACCCGCAGCATCGGCCTGCGCGCCGACATGGATGCGCTTGCCATGCCTGAGGTGCCCGACCGGCCCTATAAATCGAAATTTCCCGGCAAGATGCATGCCTGCGGACATGACGGCCACACCGCCATGCTGCTTGGTGCCGCGCGTTACCTCGCAAAGACCCGCGATTTTTCCGGCACCGTGCATTTCATCTTCCAGCCGGCCGAAGAAGGCCGTGGCGGTGCGAAGAAAATGGTGGAGGACGGGCTTTTCACGCTGTTCCCCTGCGATGCGGTCTATGGCCTGCACAATATGCCGGGGCTTGGGCTCGACGAGATGGCCGTGGTGGAAGGCCCACAGCTGGCCTCTTCAGACAGCTGGCGCGTCACCTTCAAGGGCATCGGCACCCATGGCGCCAAGCCGCATCTCGGCCGCGATCCGGTAACGGCGGCGGGCACCTTCCTCGCTTCGCTGCAAACCATCGTCGGCCGCGTCGTCGATCCGCTGCAACCTGCCGTCGTCAGCGCCTGCTCGGTGCAGGCGGGTGACCCCAAGGCGCTCAACGTCATTCCCGATCTCGTCGAAATCGGCGGCACCGCACGCGCCTACGCGCCTGAGGTGCGCAGCCAGCTTGAAACGGAAATCGGCAGGCTCGCCAAGGGTACGGCGGCGATGTTCGGCATCGAGGCAAGCTATGAATTCATCCGCCGCATTCCGCCCGTCATCAACGATGCCGATGCGACGAAACGGGCGCTCCGAGCCGCCAAGACCGTCTTCGGCAACAAATCCCGCACCGCCTTCCCGCCCTCGACCGCCGGCGACGACTTCGCCTTTTTCGCGGGCGAGGCCCCCGGCTGCTACGTCTGGCTCGGCAACGGCCCCGCGGTGGATGGCGCGCTGCACCACAACACCTCCTACGACTTCAACGACGCGGCAATCGTTCCCGGCGTCGCTTTCTGGGCAACACTGGTGGAGCAGGAACTGGCGGCGGAGTAAAAACGGCCGGATGCATCGGCGATGGCCGCTCAGACGCGCCGCGCGCTCGGACCGGCAAGGCTGGCGAAAATTCCGGCAAGCGCGCAGCCGGCGGTGATCGCCATGATGCCGGGCCAGCCGGCATGGATCCAGAACCAGCCACCGATCCAGCCGGTGATGCTCGCTCCGCAATAATAAAACAGCAGATAAAGCGCGGAAGCATGGCTTTTGGCGCCTCCCGCATTGGCACCCACACCACTGCTGGCAGCCGAATGCCCAATGAAAAATCCGACGGTTATCGCCGCAATCCCCGCCACGATGAGGATGATGCTTGAGGCGAAGGTCAGCAGGATACCGGCAAGGATGGTGGAAAAGGCAACCACCAGCATGATCCGCCGGCTGAACCGGTCGACCAGAGCACCGCCATAGGAGGAAGCGACGATACCCAGGGCAAAGGTCAGGAAGATCATGCTGACGGCGGTGCGACCCAATTCGTAAGGCGGCGCGACGAGGCGAAAGGCGCAATAGTTGAAAACGGTGGTGAACACGCTCGTCAGCATCGCGCCAAGGAAATAGAACCGCCGAAGTTCAGGATTTCCAAGATGTTGCGCCCATATTCTCAGATGATTTTTCAGCGGCATGTGCTGCGGCCGGAAATTCCGCGAGGGCGGAAGAAGCAGCAGGAAGCCGATGGCCGCAAGGATGCAGACCGCCCCCAGCGCATACATTGCGACCTGCCAGGACGTATAGGCGGACACCAGCCCCATGCCGACACGCCCGGCCATGGAGCCGAAGGCCGTGCCGCCGACATAAAGCCCCATCGCCTTGCCGAGACTGGAAGGTTCGATCTCCTCGGCAAGATAAGCCATGGCGACGGCGGGAACGCCGCCGAGCACGAACCCTTCCAGCGCGCGGGCGGCAAGCAGCCATGCCCAACCTTCCGTGCTTGCTGCAATGATATTGGCGATAGCGGCCAGCATCATCGAAACGAACATCAGATTTCGGCGGGTGAAGAGCTGGGCAAAAGCACCGCTGAGAAGAATGGCGAAGGCCAGCGTTCCCGTCGTCAGCGACAGGGCGAGCGATGCGGTTGCGGGGTTTATGCCGAATTCCGCCGGAAATTCCGGCAGCAGCGGCTGCACGCAATAAATCAGCGAAAAGCTGGCGAAGCCGGCCAGAAAGAGCGCCCAACTCGCCCGGCGAAACTGGCGGCTTCCCTGCCGGATCCAGAGCACATCCGGCGGCTCCTCCGTCATGACGATCGGCGGGGTGAAATCCTGTTTTTTGAGCTGGCGCATCGGGTTTGTCCTTTTCGCTCCCAGCTATAGCGCAGCTCCGTCTTTCATTCTAATATATGGAAAGCGTTCCTGTCATATCTGGATCTAATATCATGGAACTCAGGCACATCCGCTATTTTCTGGCCATCGCCAATGAAGGCAGCTTCACGCGGGCGGCAGAACATCTGGGAATCGCGCAGCCGCCGCTCAGCCAGCAGATAAAGGTTCTGGAACAGGAAATCGGCGTGCGGCTATTCCGGCGTCTCGCGCATGGCGCGGAACTAACGCCGGCGGGTCATGCGTTTCGCATCGCGGTGGCCCATATTCCGCATCAGGTGAGCGAAGGTATCCGGCTTGCACGCAGGGCGGCGGCCGGTGAAACCGGTATCCTGAGAATAGGCGTTACCGGCACGGCGGCGCTCAACCCTCTGGTTCCGGCCTGCATCCGCACTTACAGACGCAAATACCCTGACGTAGAACTTCAGGTGATGGAGGCAGCTGCTCTCGCACTGACGCCGGCCCTACTTGAAGATCGGCTGGACGTGGCGCTGCTGCGCCCCTCACAATCCGACCCTGATACGTTGCTCGAGGAAGTGCTCACTGACGAACCGCTTCTGGTCGCCCTGCCGGCATCCCATCCACTCGCGCGGCGCGGAACCGCCATAGACCTGATGGAACTGCGCGACGACCCTTTCATTCTGACGCCACGCAGCATCGGCACCAGCCTTCACGATGCATCGATAAAAGCCTGCGAGGAGGCTGGATTCACGCCGCGTCTCGGGCCGGCTGCACCGCAAATCGTCTCGATATTATCGCTGGTCGCGGCCGAACTCGGGGTTTCCCTCGTTCCGGAATCCGTCGCACAAGTCAAAATGCACAACATCGTCCTGCTGCCCTCCAGCGGTCCGCCGCCACAGCTTTCCATATCGCTCGCCTATCGGCGCGGCACGACATCGCCCGTGGTGAAGAATTTCGTGATGGCAGCGCGCATTGCCGCGCGTGAAACACAGACGCCTGACGGGCCCAAGGTGGAATAAATCGCAGACCGCAGATGCGAACCGCCGCTATTCGAGAACGGCAATCACCGAGCTTTCCATCACCTTGCCCGTGAGCACATCGGCAATGCCCATATCCGTCTGGTGCGGGCCGATATTGCAAGCGAGCGTCGCGCCGAAGCAGGCCTTGAAGACGAGATAGGGCGGCTGCCATTCCACCACCCTGCCGACGGCGGCGCGTAATTCCTCGAAAGCCTTTGCCACGTCTTCAAGCGGCGCATCGGAAACGAGGCCGGAAAGCGGCAGCGGGAGAAGCGCGGTCACCTTGCCCTTGGAGGCGACAGCCATGCCGCCGCCTGCCGTTATCACCGCATTGGCGGCGAGTGCCATGTCCTCGGCATTGCCGCCGAAAACGGTGAGGTTGTGGCTGTCATGCGAGACGGTGGTGGCGAACGCGCCGTTCCAGTTTCCCCAGCCGGTGAGGAAGCCGGTTCTGGTGACAGGTTCGGCCATGCCGTGGCGATGGGTGACGGAAATCATCGTCCTGCCTTCGGGCGGAACGACGAAACCGTCCTTCACATCGGCCTCCGCTTCGCCCCATTGCGTGAAACGCGGGCGGTCGATGGTGGCGAGGCGCACCTTCGCACCTTCGGAAGCAACCCGGAAATCATTGACTGCGCGCAGCGGCAGCTTCATCGAACCTTGGAGCGCCGTCGCATCACAGGCGGGAGCCTCGGCAAGCATATGTCCGCCTTCCGCAACCACCCTGCCACCGGCAAGGACGTGGCGAGCGGCAAAACCGCTCAAATCCTGGAAGACAACGATATCGGCGCGGCGGCCGGCGGCGATGAGGCCGAGATCGGTACGGCCGAGCCTTTGGGCAGCATTGAGCGTTGCGGCGCGCAGCGCCCATTCCGGCTTCAGGCCATAACGCACAAGGCGGCGCACCACATCATCCAGCCCGCCGCCCTGCAACAGGTCATCGGGGAAGACGTCGTCGGTGCACAGCGTCACTGTCTGCGGCAGATGGCCCAGCGCATTCAGCGCCTCCACGAATTCCGGCAGCAGGTGGTCATGCGAGCCGCGCAGCTCGATGGTCAACCCCGCCCGCAGTTTCGCCATCAGGTCTTCACCCGAGACCAGCTCGTGATCCGAAGAGACGCCCGCCGCCATGAAGGCATTGAGATCGGCACCTTTCAGGCCGCGCGCATGGCCGCAGACCAGCTTTTCCGAAACAAGCCCGGCCTGTACGATGCCGCTCATGCGCGGATCACGCTCGATGACGCCGCGCATATTCATGATTTCCGCAACACCGCCGACCTGCGGCCATGACAGGATATCGGCGAGAATGGCGGCGTCGAAATCCGCACCGCCACGCTCCAGTCCCGGTGCCGAGGGCACGCAGGAGGGCACCAGCAGAATGGCGCGCAGCGGCAGGTTTTCGATGGATTTCGCCGCCCAGCGCACGCCTTCCACACCGTGCACATTGCCGAATTCATGCGGGTCCCAGACGATGGTGGTGACGCCGCGTGCCACCACCGCCGCCGCATAAGCGGCCGGTGTGACCATCGAGCTTTCGATATGCATATGCGTATCGATGAGGCCGGGTGAGATATAGCCCCCCGTCGCATCGATGATCTGCGCAGCATCGCTGCGGCTTGCCGGTTCGTGTACGCTGGCGATCAGCGCGCCGACTATGCCGATATCGGCGGCACGAAGCTCCCCCGTCACCACATCCACCAATGTTCCGCCGGTGACGAGAACATCAAAAGGCGCATCGCCGCGTGCGGCGGCAACGGCGCGGGCGCGGAGTGCATCCTCGGTGAGATCGGCCGGCTCGCGTATCCGTGAATAGGCACTCATCGGGCGGCCTCCCGGCGCAGCGCCTCGAGAATAGCCGCCTTCGCACCTTCGGCATCCACCGTTTCGGCGAAGTGCGCGTTGAAGACTTGCGCTTTCTGAGCCCGCGTCTCGACCACGGTTCGCCCGCGTGTCAGCGTCGCGTGAAGTTCAACGTCGATCCTCGCATGACGCCAGCCGAGAAGGCCGAAAGAAAAGCCGACAGCGGCAACGGGATCGTAAAGCGCCATGGCGGGTCTGCCACGGCTGGTGGCGATGCCGATGAAGCCTTCCAGCAGATCGGCAATCAGCCCGGCGTTTTTGCCGCCAGCATTTCGGATCGGCAGCACATCGGCTGGCGAGGCGGTGACCTTGCGGCAGGCGTCCAGATCGACCATGCGCAGCGGCAGGTCATGGGAAAGCACGATGGCCAGCGCTTCCGGATCGGCAAAGGCGTTGAATTCGGCCGAGGCCGTATGGTTGCCGCTCGTCACACCGCCACCCATCCAGGTGAGGTCGGAAATCCTGCCTGCAAGATCGGGTCGGGCAAGGCAGAGCGCGGCAATATTGGTGAGCGGCCCAAGCGCGAGAATGCGCTTCTCGCCTTCCCCCTCCAGCCAGCGGCATAGGGCGGCAAAGGCATCGCTTTTCGGCAAGGCCGGCGCATCCGGCAGGCTTTGGCCGATGGTCGGGATGCCACTATCGCCGAGGATCGACTGGGCGGTTTCAAGCGCGCCGAGGACCGGCATGGCGCGGCCCTGATGGATCGGCATCGACCAGCCGAAGGTGGCAACCGCACCCGCGGCATTGCCGCAGACCGCTTCCAGCGTTGCATTGCCGAAGACCAGCGAAATGCCGTCGATGGCAAGGCCGGACGATTGCACGACCATGATGGCGGCAATGTCGTCAAAGCCCATATCGGTATCGATCCACACACCCATGGTCAGTTGAACACCTTGAGGCTTGCCGCCTTTTCGACCGGCAGGTCGAAGGCAAGCATATCACCGATAGCGTGAGAGGTCAGCGCGGCATCCGTCTCCGCCTTGATGGGGCCGAGCGGCGTATCAAGCAGATATTCGCGGCTGTTGCCGGCAAAGGATGTGCCGCGCACGGTTCCCTGGAAAGGACCTGAACCAAGGGTTACCATGCGCGGCCGCCAGGCCAGTCCAGATGCTGAAGGGACTGGTCCGGGAAGCGGTGTTGTGCCGTTTGCGGTTTTCAGCGCGCCGCCTTCCAGCGCGAAGATGTTTTCAAAGCCGACGAAGTCTGCCACGAAGGACGAAACCGGTGCGTTATAAATCTCTTCCGGTGTACCGATCTGCTCAATCTTGCCGCCCTTCATGACGACAATACGGTCGGCCAGTGCGAGCGCCTCGATCTGGTCATGGGTGACGAAGATCATCGTCACACCGGTTTCCTTCTGCACGCGCTGCAATTCGGTGCGCATTTCAAGCCTGAGGCGCGCATCAAGGTTGGAGAGCGGCTCGTCGAGCAGCAGGACCTTCGGCTCCATGACCATGGAGCGCGCCAGCGCCACGCGCTGCTGCTGGCCGCCGGAAAGCTCGGCCGGCTTGCGCGATGCGAAGTTCGACAATCCCACGGACTTCAGACCGGAGGCGACCTTGTCATCAAGCGCCTTGCCGTTCATGCCCTTGAGTTTCAGGCCGAAGGCGACGTTTTCGTAAACCGTCAGGTGCGGAAACAGCGCATAGGACTGAAACACCAGCCCGACGGCGCGCTTGTTGGCGGCGACGCGGGTGATATCGGCGCCGTCGAGATCGATGCGCCCGCCCGCCACCGGCATCAGCCCGGCGATGGCGCGCATCGTGGTGGTCTTGCCACAGCCGGAAGGACCGAGCAGCGCGAGAAGTTCACCCTTGCGGATATCGAGGTCGAGATCCTTGACGGCGATGCTGTTGCCGTAGGCGAGCGAGACTTTTTGGAGCGAAAGGTAATTTGCGTCAGACATAACGGGAGAACCCCAGAAAACGTTCGGCCAGGAAGACGATGCCGATGGAAAGGAAGGCGAGCAGCGATGAGAGTGCAGCGACAGACGGATCGAAGACGATTTCCATGTAGCCCAGCATGTCGATTGGCAGCGTGCGCACGCCCGGACCCGACAGGAACAGCGACACGGGCACCTGATTGAAACTCGTCACGAAACCGAGGATGAAGGCCGACAGGATGCCGCCGCGAATATTGGGCAGCACTACACGGAAAAATGCGCCAAACCGCGACGAGCCGAGCAGCACCGCCGCCTCCTCGATATCCGAACGCAGATTGTTGAGGCTGGCCGAAACCACCCGTACCGCATAGGGCAGGATGAGCGCCGTGTGCGCGAGAAACAGGGCAAGCGTGATGCCGATGCCGAAGGGCACGACGAAATAGCGCAGCAGCGCCAGACCGACAATGATACCCGGCACGATGATCGGCGCCGAAACGATCGTGCGCACGGTTTCCGCAAAGGGCAGCTTGTAGCGCGACATGGCGTAGGAAGCGGGAATACCGAGGACGAGCGCCGTGAATGTGCCGCCAATGGCGAGGAACATCGACATCGCGAAGCTTTCACGGAAACTTTCGACGGTGAAGACCTTCGCGATCCATTTCAGTGAAAAGCCCTGCGGCGGAAAGGCGAGCGTGTCGCCGGCCGAAAACGAGGCCGCAACGATGATGAGGAACGGCCCGATCAGGAAGCCGACAACGAGCAGGAGCGTGAGCGGAATGAAGAGCTGCCGGGTCATTTCTTGTTCCTTGCGGTGGCGATGCGCTTCAGCAGGATATTGGCGGCAAAGCTCATGACGATCAGGATGAAGGCGATGACGCTGGCGGCGACGAAATTGTTGGAGACCGTCACCTGCTGGTAGAGCAGGGTTTCCAGCATCAGCACCTTGGAGCCGCCGAGAATGGCCGGCGTGATATAGGCCGTGAGCGAACCGGTGAAGACCAGCGTGCCGCCGACAACAAGCCCCTCCTTGGTGAGCGGCAGGATGACCTTCCAGAACACCTGCAGCCAGTTTGCGCCGAGAACGCGGGCGGCTGCGATCGTATCCTTGGGCATATTCTCCAGCGCACTGATGAGGGAAATGATCATCAATGGCAGGAACAATTGCAGAAGGCCGATGAAAACAGCCGTTTCGGAAAACAGTATACGGATCGGCGCATCGCTCAGTCCTACAGCCTGAAGCGCCTGGTTGACGATGCCGGTTCTGCCGAGAATGACGATCCAGGCATAGGTGCGGGCAACCGGCGAGATCATCAGCGGCAAGACAACCAGATTGATGACATGTCCTTTCGCGCCCGGCGACAGATTGACGATGGCGAAAGCCGCCGCATAACCCACCACCGCAGATACGATGGTGACGAGTGCGCCAAGCTTCAGGGTGCGCAGGAAAACCGCCCTGTTCAGCGGATCGGAGAAGAAATCGGCGTAAGCGGACAATGTCCAGCCGTCAGTGGTGTGAAAGCCCTCCGACAGAAGCATGAAGACCGGCACAAGAAAGACCGCCGCCGCGAAAATTGCGGCGGGCAATGCAAGCGCCAGCGCTTCGGCCCGGTTCTGAAACATCGCTTTATTCCCTGAACGGCCTGCGGCCGATTGTTACTGCAAGCGGCCAGGGCCAGCTTGCGGAATTGAGAGGTGGAAAAGCGGTCAGGGGACGACCAAACCGCTTTTCCGGGAATGGAGCCGCCCTTTCGGACGTTTTAAATGCCCCATTCCAAACCTTGATAAGGACTTACTGACCGACCTTGGCGTTCCACTCCGACAGCCACTTGTCACGGTTGTCGAGCGTCACGGCGGAAGGAATGAGCTGCAGGCTTTTTGCGGTTTCGTCGCCATAGGTGATGTTGTTCGCCACCTCGTCGGACACCTTGACTTCCTTGTTGGTCGGGCTGTCCACGAGCTTTTCGGCCAGCGCCTTCTGAACGTCGGTCGAGAGCCAGAAATCCATGAACTGCAGCGCCAGATCTTCGTTCTTCGTGCCCTTCGGCACCACGAGCACGTTCATGCCGCCGGTCTGGCCTTCCTTGGGGGTTGCCCAGGCAAGCGGCAGATCGAGCTTGGTAAAGGGCGCCCAGGAGAAGCGGCCGATGGGGGCGGCCCAGATTTCTTCCTGCTGCATGAGCTGCACCAGCTGCGACGATTTCACGTAGAACGTGACGATATCGTCCTTCTTTTCGCCCACGGCTTCGATAGCGCCGGAGAGATCAGGCGTGTCCTTGCCGATGGCCTTGCCCAGCATGTAAAGCGCCGGCGGGCCCTGATTGGTGGTGACATTCGGGAAAGCGACGTGGTCAACGATACCGTCCTTCAAAAGATCGGCCCAGCTATCGATCTTCATCTTGTCTGTGCGGTAAACGATTGACGTGGCGTAGAAATTGACGCCGACGCTCATGCCGTCGCCATTCGGATCCTTGGCGATGTCATAGAGCTTGCCGATATTCGGCACCTTGGCGGCATCGATCTTCTGGATCAGGTCCTTGCGGGTGGCGGAAAGCGCATCCGCCATGGAAACAATGGCGAGATCGACCACCGGATTGGCCTTGTTGGCCTCCATCTTGGCCAGACGCTCGACGCTGTTGCCGGTCTCAACGACCAGCTTGCAGCCACACTGCTTTTCGAACGGCGCATAGACCAGTTCCTTGAATTCGTCCTGCGCGAAGGCGTAGACCGAGATCGTCAGCGTCTTGTCCTGCGCCTGCGCTCCGCCCATCGTCAGCATCAGGGCGGCGCCCGATGCAAGAATGATCTTTTTCATGGTGTGAGTTCTCCTGCTGTCGTTTTTTTGGCTTCAATCGCATCATGCTTTGCCTTGCCGGTGGAACCGCGCATGATCAGCGCCATCGGTACTTTCGAGATGTCCGCCGTCACATCGACAGCGACGCCGTTTTCACCCGCACCGTCGATTGCGCGCAGCAGCGCGCCGACGGCCAAATCGGCTATGCGGCCCATATCCATGCGCATGGTCGTCAAGGGCGGGGTGACCACGGCGGAAAAGATGAGATCGTCGAAACCGGTGACGCTCGCCTCTTCCGGCACCTCGATGCCCTCACGCTGCAATTCGGTGAGCGCGCGCAGCGCATGCAGATCGGATACGGCGGCAAAGGCGGTGAAACCTTCGGAAACCCTGTCGGCAAGACCAAGCCGGCAACCCGCGCCGTCCGCCTGTTCAATAGCGTCCACCCAGAGCGTCTGCGTCACGCATGCCTTGCCAAGACCATCGCGAATACCGCCAAGACGGTCGTTCTGCACATTGGAATCCCGGTTTTTGCCCACCAGCACCACCTTGCGATGGCCAAGCCCCGCCAGATATTCGCCAACCTGCCGGCCGCCATCCCAATGGTCGGCGGCAACAGTGTTTCCGGGTGTAGAGGGGCTGTCGATGACCGCAACAGGGCAATCGACATCGGCAATGCGCGTGCCGCGGCGGGGAACGACCACCATGCCATCCACACCGCGCTCGATCAGCCGGTTGATGGCATCCGTCTGCATGGCGATCTCGCCGCGCGCATCGGCAATCAGCACACCGTAACCGGCAGAGACCGCCGCCTTTTCGATGGCCTGCGCGATCTGTGGGAAAAGCGGATTGGCGATGTCAGGCAGAACCAGCCCCAGAACGCCTGATCTGCCGGTGCGCAGCGCCCTGCCCGCCGAACTCGGCACGTAGCCCAGTTCGCTTGCCGTCTTGCGGATACGCTCCACCAGCTCAGGCGAAACGCGACCCTTGCCCGACAGCGCATTGGACACGGTTGCAACCGACACGCCGAGTGCCGCTGCTATCGCGCTCAGATTGGTGGCAGGCCGTGAAGACGCCATGATGGTCCGGAAGGGCTGATTAAACGTTTAATCACGATAGTCCAGCTAAGCTCTCCTGTCGAGTCCGCAAGACGGCAAAACACGGCGAAAACCTGGGCATAAAGTCTAAATGCCCGAAAAAAGTGCGATTATTTTTATGAGACTGTCATGCTCGCCGCACGATAGGCCTCCACCTGCCGCACCAGCCAGTCACGAAACAGCACGACCGGAACGTGATTGGCGCGCGAAAGCGGCGCTACCGCATAATAAGAGCTTGGACTTTTGGCCTGATGATCGAAGGCTTTCACCAGTTGCCGAGACTTCAACTCGTTATCGATCAGGAAAAGCGGCATTAACGCCACGCCGAGGCCGGCGATACAGGCCTGCGCCACGCTGGAAAACTGCTCGAAGCGCATGCCTTGCGGCAAGGCAAGCGACAGGCCGAGGCTTTCGAACCAGTGGCCCCACGCGCCCGGCCGCGAGGCCATGTGCAGCAACGGCAGGGCGGCGATGTCCTCTCCCTTTTCCACGGGATGAGCACTGAGAAATTGCGGACTGCACACCGGGGCGACCATCTCATGCATCAGAAACGTGCTCTCTGCCCCAGGCCAATCGGCCTGGCCGATATGGATCGCCATATCCAGCTGCTCGCGCTCGAAGTCGAACTGGCCGATGCGGGTGGCGAAATTGATGGTGATTTCCGGGTGGTTCGCCACGAAATCCGGGATACGCGGCAGAAGCCAACGGGTGCCGAAGGTGGGCAGCATGGCGAGGTTCAGCGTATTGCCATGCGTTTTGGTCATGATCTGCAGCGACGCGGACCGTATCTCACCGAGGGCGGAGGCAATCGATTTCGCATAAGCGCGCCCCTCGGTCGTCAACGCCACGCCGCGCGCACCGCGTTCAAACAGGCGCACGCCAAGCTGTTCTTCCAGTGACATAACCTGCCGGCTGATCGCCCCTTGCGTCAGGGCGAGCTCCTCCGCGGCAGCGGAAAAGCTGCCGAGCCGGGCAACGGAATCAAAGGCGGCAAGCGCACTGGTGGACGGCAGGAGTTTGCGGCTGAGAGACGTCATGAGCCATTACTATATGTAATGCAAAAATGAGTAAACATGGCTTGTGCGGGCGGGCTTCGATACGAATAATCCGGCCAGCAAATCCGGAGGCATAAAGTGAGCGAACACGCAGCATTCATTTGGCAGGACCCTTTCCTGCTCGAAGACCAACTGACAGACGACGAGCGGATGATCCGCGACGCCGCCGCCGCCTTCGGCAAGTCGGAACTTTTGCCGCGTGTATCCGAGGCCTATCTCTCCGAAACCACCGAACCGGAACTCTTCCGCCTGATGGGCCGGACCGGCCTTCTCGGCATCACGCTTCCGGAAGAATATGGTGCGGCCAATGCCAGCTACGTCGCCTATGGTCTCGTCGCCCGCGAGGTCGAGCGGATCGACAGCGGTTACCGCTCGATGATGAGCGTGCAATCCTCGCTCGTGATCCACCCGATCTTCGCCTATGGCTCGGACGAGCAGAAGAAGAAATATCTGCCCGGCCTCGTCTCCGGCGAATTGATCGGCTGTTTCGGCCTGACCGAGCCGGATGCCGGCTCCGATCCCGGCGGCATGAAGACCCGTGCTGAAAAGATCGCCGGCGGTTATCGTCTGCGCGGTTCGAAGATGTGGATTTCCAACGCGCCGATCGCCGATGTCTTCGTCGTCTGGGCGAAATCGGAAGCCCATGACAACCAGATCCGCGGTTTCGTGCTGGAAAAGGGCATGAAGGGCCTCTCAGCCCCGAAAATCGGCGGCAAGCTTTCGCTGCGCGCCTCCATTACGGGCGAAATCGTCATGGATGGCGTGGAAGTCGGCGAAGACGCGCTGTTGCCCAATGTTTCCGGCCTGAAAGGCCCATTCGGCTGCCTCAACCGCGCCCGCTACGGCATTTCCTGGGGTGTGATGGGCGCTGCCGAAGATTGCTGGTTCCGCGCCCTGCAATATGGTCTCGACCGCAAGCAGTTCGGCAAGCCGCTCGCCGGCATGCAGCTTTACCAGAAGAAGCTCGCCGACATGCAGACCGAAATCGCGCTTGGCCTTCAGGCATCGCTGCGCGTCGGCCGGCTGATGGACGAGCACAGGATGGCGCCGGAAATGATCTCCATCATCAAGCGCAACAATTGCGGCAAGGCGCTGGATATCGCCCGCCAGGCCCGCGACATGCATGGCGGCAACGGCATCCAGATCGAATATCACGTCATGCGCCACGCGCAGAACCTCGAGACGGTCAATACCTATGAGGGCACGCATGATGTTCACGCGCTGATCCTCGGCCGGGCGCAGACGGGCATTCAGGCGTTTTTCTGAGGCTTTCCCCGCATCGTTTCCATTAAAAAAGGCCTTCGAAGATCGCTTCGAAGGCCTTTTGTTTTTCGAGCTCGCTCGTAGGCTCAGAACGTGCCGCGCACGCCGATGCCGAACATGCGCGGTTCGGTCATGCTGGCCTCGATGCCGCCGATGCCGCGGTTTTCCTTCATCAGCGTCGGGGCGCGCTCATCGAAGACGTTCTTGACGTAGGCGTAGAATTCAAGCTCGTCCTGGAACTTGTAGCTCGCCCGCACATCCGCGATCGTATAGGGATCGATCGCATAAACGGCCTTGTTATCCGTGTCGGAATAATAACCGTCGAGATGGCGCACCTGGCCTGAAACGGTGAACTTGTCCGTCACATCCCAGCTTGCGCCGATGGTGAAGCTGTAACCCGGCGACTTGGCGAATTCCTTGCCGACATAGGCGGCGTTGCTGGAAATCTCGTCGATTTTCGTCTTCAGCAGACCGGCGCTGGCCTTCAGCGTCAGATTGTCGAGAACCCGGTAATCAGCCCCGATTTCCAGACCGTAAGCATGAGCCTCTTCGGCATTGACGGTGTAGGATTCGCTGATACCCGTGGAGACGACGACCGGCACGTTAAACTGGGCGTTCTTCATGTCCATGTAGAACAGGTTGCCGTTCACCGTCAGCGTATCGTCCAGCAGGCTGGCGCGGGTGAAGAGCTCGTAGTTCCAGATTGTTTCCTTGTCGAAGCTCCGCCATTTGCTGGTGGTCAGGTCGAATGCGACGCCGCCGGGATTATAACCACGGCTGACGAGGCCGCCGACCGTCCAGTCGTCATTGATGGCATAGGCCAGCGACGCCTTGGGCAGGATTTCCGAGAAGGTTTCGTCGTAATTGACCGAGCTTCTGCTGGTGGCGCTCAGCGTCCGGTAACCGGCGCGCTGGATCTGGTCCTGCTGGTAGCGCAGGCCGCCCGTCAGGGTCCACTGGTCGGTCAGGCGATAGCTCAACTCGCTGAAGAGGCCGAGATTATCTTTGGTGTCGTTGAAGCGCGATGTTCCGCGCAGATAAAGCACCTCGTCGGCTTTCGTATGCGCGTAATAAATGCCCGCGACACCGCTCAGCACATCCTCTTGATCGCCAAAGGTGACGCGCGTTTCGTGCGAGGTGTTCTTGAGATCGACATCCGCATCGCCGTTATTTGCAATACCAACCCGGCGTTTGGCGGTGGAGGCGGAAAACTGCGTCTGGTTGAACAGTTTCACGCCGTTCTCGAAATCGTAATTGATATCGAGAATGCCGGTATTGGTGTACTGCCTGAAATTCGGCATCGTGGTGGTGATGTGGTTGAGATCCTCGAAGGGACGCGACGCCGCCTCCTGGCTTGGCCGGTTCGAAGCGTTATAGGAATAGGTCAGCTTCGTCGAAAGGCCGGGGATTTCCGACGGCTCCCACAGCAGCTTGAAGCGGCCGTTGAATTCCTTGAAATCCTGATCGGTGCCGTCATGGGCAAATGCGGAATTGATATAGTCGATGAAGGTATCGCGGCCGGAATAATCGATCGCCATGCGCGCCGCCAGCTCGTCCTCGATCAACGGTCCGGAAAAGGCAAATGACGCCCGCTTCTGGTGATAATTGCCGATTTCGGCCTGATAGGAAGCCTCAGGCGTAAAGGTCGGGTCCTTGGTGTTGACGAGGATCGCGCCGGCGATGGCGTTGGCGCCCTGCGAGGTGGTCTGCGGGCCGCGGAAGACCTCGATGCTGTCGACATCCCAGATGGAACTCGCGCCATAGATGAACTCGTTATAACCGAGATAATGGCCGTCGACATTGATCGTGGCGCGCGGCACCGTGCCGGTGAAGAAGGCGATGGAGCCGGTATTCGGTCCCTGTGTATCCTGTCCGCGGATGATGGGAGCGCTGACATTATCGGTATAAACGATGTTCGGGATATCCTTGATCGCTTCCGACACGGTCGGGTCGCCGGTCTTTTCCTTCCTGATTTCCTCGGCGGTTTTGACCGAAACGGACGAAGCCGTGTTCTTCATGTCGCGCGCCACTTTTTCACCGGTCACGACGATCGGTTTCAACACGGTCGTGACCGCCGCCTCAGCCTGCTGATCCTGACCGAGAACCGGCGTCACAAACATCGTCGCCAGCGTCAGAGCGCTGACCCCGCTCATCAAACGACCGCTAGAGCTAAACCCCATCACACACCCCTAAAAAACATGAGTATTAAAGTCATATTCAAGTAACGGAAGCGTTATCCGTTTCGCAATAGAGAATGCGTTCTGTATTGCGGACAAAAAGGCTTCCGTAACGGGATGTGCCATATTTACAACAAAGTTTAATCAGCGCCTCGTCGGCAATCACGGCGTTGCGAACGAAAGCGGCTGAAAAGTCCGCAGAAATCGATTCCGATTTTCACCCGGATGAGTTAGGCATTTCTCGATACACGGGGGAACAAGCTTGAACGCCATGGATGACGAAGCGGACGAAGCGGACGAAGCGCCCGAAAACGAGGGCGAAAAGCGCTCGGCGCTTATTCAATCCGTATCGATCGCGGCGCGTTTTCTCAACCTTCTCGCCAGATCGGATACGGCGCTTGCGCTTGGCGAACTGGCCAAACGCGCCGGCACCGGCCGTTCCACCGCCCATCGTTATATGCAGAGCCTGGTGCGGGAGGGACTGGTGACGCAGGATCCCGGAAGCGGCAGTTACGATCTTGGACCGGCGGCGCTGGGGATCGGCATCAGTGCGCTCCGGCGAATCAATCCGGTCGAAACAGCCGGCCGCCAGATGAAAGCGCTCGCCGCGCAAATCGGCGCCAGTTGCGGCGTGGCGATCTGGACTGAACGCGGCCCGACCGTGGTGCGATGGGCGAGAAGCGCCAGCTTTTCCATCAGCACTGTGGCGCTCGGCGATGTTCTGCCGCTGGACAACAGCGCCTGCGGGCTGGTCTTCCAGTCTTACCTGCCGCCGGAGAGGATAGCCGCGGTGCGCAAGCTGCAACCGGCCGCCTTTCGTGGCTCCTGCCCCGATGCCAGAGTTCTGGAAACCATTCGCGAGGCGGGTGGCGCGGAACTCAATGAACATCTGTTTTCCGCCCTGACGGGCAAGGCGGCTCCGGTTTTCGATGCCCAGGGCGAGCTCTGTTGCGTCGTCACCACCGTATCCTTTGTAGCCAACGCCGAGGCCGAACAGCATTTTTCCAGACTGATCGAGGCGGCCAGACAGGCGACGGCCGAATCTGGCGGCGCATAGGCCTATTCGGCCAGATGTTCCGCGAAGGTGCGGCCGGAATAGGCCGTGCGGAACAGCCCGGCATCGGCGAGTTTCGGCAACAGCCGTTCCAGCACCAGCCGCATCGACGCCACCGAACCGCCGGGCACTGCGACAAAACCGTCGATGGCCCCGGCCACCGCCCATTCGCGGATGGTCTCGACGGCATCCTCGACAGTGCCGATGATCTGCCAATGGCCGGAACCCATCACCTCCGGACGCCGCAGCAAATCCGCGACGCTCAGCGTCTCCCGCTCGATCAGCCGGCGCAGGAGGTTGGCGTGGGTACGGCTTCTCGGTGTCTCCGGCGGTGGCGGCAGATCGGACATGGTGACAACCCGCTGCAATGGCCAGTCCGAAAGATCGAGGCCGGTCATATCGCGAATGGAGGCAAAGGCGCGGGTGCGGTTGGCGCGCGCATGGGTCTCCGCGAAGAGTTCCAGCGCCTCCTTGCCGGTGTCCGCGAGATAAAGGCTAAGGCCCGGCATCAGCTTCACGCCGTCGGCGTTGCGGCCGTGGCCCTCGGCACGCCGCCGCAAATCCGCCCTGAGCTCTATGGCCGCCTGCATATCCGGTGTGGAGGCAAAGACGGCGTCCGCCACCGACGAGGCGAAATCACGGCCTTCGGGCGAAGCGCCCGCCTGCACCAGCGGAATACGGCTGGCATGGGCCGGCAGGTTGAGCGGGCCTTTGACACTGAAATGCCTGCCCTCATGCGCGACCGGATGCACCAGCGAGGAATCGGCGAACCGCCCGCTTTCCCCGTCGAGTTTAAGAGCTTCGTTTGGAAAACTCGCCCAGAGCTGCTGTACGACCTGCGTGAATTCGGCGGCGCGCTCATAGCGCTCCTGCGGTGAAGGCATCTCTCTCAGGCCGAAATTTTCGTGCCCCTCCAGCGCCGTAACGATGTTCCACCCCGCCCTGCCGTTGCTCAGCCAGTTCAGCGACTGTATCTGGCGGGCGACCACATAGGGCGGCAGAAACGTGGTCGATACGGTGGATAACAGGCCGACATGGCTGGTTTCCCGGGCGATGGCGGAAAGAAGCATGGTTGGGTCCATGCTGGCAAATCCGCCGCCGGTTTCCAGCCCCTCGGTGCGCAGGAAAAGCGTATCCGGCCGGAACACGAAATCCACATGCGCGGCCTCCGCACGCTGCGCCAGATCGACGAAATAATCGCTGGAAAACACCCCGTTTATACCGCTGTCGGCACGCCGCCACGCCTCGCCGCTGAGCCAGGTTGGGGCCAGCGACATGCCGACATGAAGCTTGGTCGCGACTGACATGATGCACCTCGACTGAAATAACCGGTAAGAAATTCACGCCCTGAATCGGCAAATTTCGATTTGTGGAGAGTTTTACTATAGTTTAGTGTCGCTTCAAGACCACACCATCGCCCTTGCCGGAAAGAAACACGTTTTCTGCTAGTTCGATGTTTAAATTCAAATAGTTATAACGGCCGTGCGGCGTCTCGACGCATGGCCGCATGAATAACAGGAGTTGTATCCGGTGCTTGACGCCACGGACCTTCATGCCAGTTATGGCCATGTTCCCGTCTTGAGAGGACTGTCCGCCCGCTTCCAAGCCGGCCGCGTTACCGCGCTGGTCGGCCCCAATGGCTGCGGCAAGTCGACGCTGTTGAAGACCATCATGGGTTTCCTGCCTTTGTCATCAGGCAGGATAAGCCTGGGCGAGCGTTTGATCGGCGAGATCGGACGCCGGGACCTCGCCCGCCGCATCGCCTATCTGCCGCAGGAATGCCATTGCCCTGACTATATGACGCTTGGCGAGCTGATCGAGCTTGCCGGTTACGCCCGTTACGGTCTTGCAGGCGGCCCGACCGAACGCGACCGGGCGCTTTTTGCCGAGGCGCTGAAGACCGTCGGGCTGGAAGACAAGGCGAAAGCACAGGTCAACACGCTGTCCGGCGGCCAGCGCCAGCGCGCCTTCATCGCCATGGTGCTGGCGCAGGATACGGACGTCATCCTGATGGACGAGCCGGTCAACCATCTCGATATGAAATATCAATATGCCGTTCTCGGCCTCGTGCGCGAACTGACCGACAGGCACGGTAAGACGGTTATCGTCGTGCTGCACGATCTCAACCTCGCCTCCACTTTCGCCGATGATGTCATCATGCTGAAGGCCGGGCGGGTTCTGGCGTCCGGCCCGGTGACGAGTACGGTCACATCAGCCAATGTCGCCGAGGTCTTCGATCTCGAAGCCGATATCTTCTCCCGTCAGGGACGGCTCATCTGCGTGCCTCGCCTCGACCGGCAGGAACAGGCCATTCCGGCATGACCTCTAAAATAACGCTGATTTTCGCCGCCGCGCTGCTGCTGGCCGCCATCCTCATCTTCGATCTGGTGGTGATGGCTGCCGAAATGCCGCTTGCCGAAATCGCGGCGACGCTCTGGCGTGGCGAGGCCGACACCTATCAGCAGTCGGTGCTTCTCTATCAGCAAATCCCACGCTCGCTGATTGCCATCTATGTCGGCGCCACCACGGCCGTCAGCGGCTGCGTGCTGCAGGGGCTTGTCCGCAATCCCCTCGCCTCGCCCGCAACGCTGGGGCTGAATACCGGGGCGACGCTTTTTGTGATCGCCGGCGCACTGGTGTTCGATTTCTCTCCCGAGGTGCAGGGGCTTGCGGCGCTTGCGGGCGCCGGTTTCGGCTTTGCCGCCTGCTTTTTTGTCGCGCGCCTCGCCGGACGATCAAACGATCCGCGCGGCCTGTCGCTCATTCTTGCCGGTGCGCTGGTTTCGATGCTGCTGATCGGCGTGACCAATGCCCTGCTTCTCTCCAACCCCACGCGCCGCGCCGAATTCCTGAGCTGGGTGGGCGGCAATATCAACCATGTCTATGCTGAGCGCCTGTTCGATTTCTGGTGGATCGGCGCGATTGCGCTGGTGATATTGTGGGCGGTCGCCCGGCCGCTGACGCTTGTTCTGCTGGGCGCGGAAAAGGCCGCTTCCGCCGGTGTGAATGTCACTCGCATTTCCCGGATCGCGCTTTTTGCCACCATGCTGGCCTCGGGTTCGGCCGTGGCGATCTGCGGCCCGATCGGTTTCGTCGGCCTCATCGTGCCGCATATGATCCGGCCGCTGGTGGGTGTGAATTTCACGCTCGCCTTGCCGGCTTCCGCCCTTGTCGGGGCAGGCCTCTGCGTGCTGGCCGATCTTGGTGCGCAAACCCTGTTTGCACCCTATGTGGTCAATACCGGGCTTTTCATGGACCTGCTCGGCGGCCTCGTCTTCATCGTCATCGTCAAGCGCTTCTATCTTTCGCCTTCGGCAAGGGGGCTTTCATGAAACGGCATTTCGCCACCGACGGCAAAGCTGTGCTGCGGCTGCCGAGCGGCCTGCAGATCGGCATCGGCAATCTGAAAGCCGGCCTTGCCTTGATTGCGCTGGCGCTGGCGCTGGCTGCCATTTCCGCCAGCCTCGGCAATACCGAAACCGGCCTTATCGAGCTGCTGCGCGGCCTTGCCGGCGGGCATCTCAGCGACGATCAGGCCTATGCGCTGTGGACGGTGCGGCTGCCGCGCATCCTCCTCGGTTTCATGGCCGGCTGGAGTGTGGCGCTGGCAGGCGCGATGCTGCAATCCGTCGCCCGCAATCCACTGGCAGATCCCGGCCTGTTCGGTCTGAGCCAGGGGTCGATGACCACCATCATGCTGCTTCTGGTGCTGGTGCCGGCCGCACCCAAGACGCTGGTGGCGCTTGCGGCTGTCGGTGGTGGCCTTGCCGTCGCCTTCCTCCTGATCGCGCTTGTCGGACGCGAACGCTCGAGCGGCCTTGCCATATTGCTGATGGGGATCGCAATCGAATCGGCGCTTTCCTCCGTCTCATCAGTGCTTCTGCTCTACACGCCCGCCGAAACCTCGCTCTCGCTGGCCGACTGGATGGCCGGTTCGCTGTTTCAGGCAAGCTGGCCAACCATCTTCGTTTTCGCACCCCTCTTCGGCGCAAGCCTTTTGGGTATTTTTCTCATCGGCCGGGCGCTTGCGGTTTTCGATCTGGGCAATGAGATGGCCATGGCGCTGGGTGAAACGGTCAAGCGCTCGCGCCCGCTCGTCATTGTTTTTGCGGTCATCCTCAGCGCCGCTTCCGTTACCGCTGTTGGCCCCCTGACCTTTCTCGGCGTCATCGCCCCACATCTCGCCACCTTCGTTTCGCCAGCCGTCGGCCGCGCCAGGCTTTTCCTCTCGGGTCTCACCGGCGGCATATTGGTGGTAACCGCCGATACGCTGTCGCGCGGGCTGGTGGCCGATACGCCGATGCCGATCGGCCTTGCGCTGACTCTGATCGGCGTGCCGCTTTTCATCCTCACGCTGCGCCTGCAGGCGCTTCGCAGAAACAACAGCCACTGAAAAAATCAATAAAGGGAATGCCATGCGAATTGCCATCCTCATCGCCGCCCTTCTGGCCGCCGGAACCAGCCTCGCCGCTGAGCGAAACGTGACCGATGCCGCCGGCCGCACCGTCTCCGTTCCGGAAAAGCCACAGCGCATCGTCGTCATGCACGAGCCGCTCTTGGGAGTGCCGCTGATGGATCTCGACGCCAATGTGGTTGGCGCCTATGGCCGCAACAGCGACGGCAAATTCGCAACCGCCGTCGATTTCATCGATACGGTTCTCGGCGAGGGCCGCACAAAACCCAAGGGGTTTGGCGCTGTCGGCCAGATCGATCTCGAGAAGCTGCGGGCGCTGCAACCGGACCTGATCGTTGCCACCGAAATGGATAGCGGCAAGGCCGCGCAGCTTTCCACCGTCGCACCCGTCTATCTGCAAAAGGCAAGCGCCGGCAAAGCCTATGGCTTCAGCGTGGAGGAGGACCTTGCCGGTCTGGTCGGGCGAAGCGACGTCTACGCCGAGCGCCGTAAGACCTATGACACCAGGCTTGCCATGGTCAAAAAGGCACTGGGCGAAGAGGCGAAAGGCAAGACCTATCTGGCGATCCTGCTGACCGACCAGATCAATGCGGTGGGCGACATGTCCGGCGCGGTGCAGGCGCTGGAGGATCTGGGGTATGCCCGGCTGAAAATCGACAGCGCCGCCTCTTCGGGCGGAATGGGCTCGACCCTGGTGATGCCGCTCAGCGCCGATGCCTTCGGCAAGCTCAATCCCGATCTGCTTGTCGTGATGAACAGCTATACCAGCCCCGTCCGCGGCGAGGCGGGAACGCGCGCTGCACTTGAAAAGATCATTCCCGGCTGGGAGCGTTTCGTAAAACCGGCGCGCGAGAAAAGGATCGTCTTCCTCGATTCCACCAGGGTCACGACGCCTTCCATTCCGAGCGCCTTGCACACGTTGGACGAGGTCGAAAGCTGGGCCGGTCGCCGCTGATCAGTCGGCGGCAATGCAGTTTGAATCTGCAGCGATATAAACTTGAGTTTTTGGAGAAAGTTATATTGCGGCAGCGGAAACCGCCTGTTATGGTTCGCGCATCTTGACGCAACGACGCCGGATCGCGTGCCAGAAAAATCCCGACGCGCGATTGTCCGGCCCGCCGATCCGGGACTGCGACACCGCCGACCCCATCGGCAATATCCCAGGAAAGACAACAGCATGAGCATGCCAGAAACGATAGGTTCCGCAACACCGGACCGCACTCCCAAACGCCATCGCCACGCCGTCGCGCTGCGCGCGCTCAATGTCGCGCGCGTCGAAAAGCTCAGCCGGTCCATGGTGCGCATCGTCCTGACCGGGCCGGAACTTGATGGCTTTGCGAGCCTCGGTTTTGACGATCACGTCAAGATGTTCTTCCCCCAGCCCGGCGAAACCGAACCGAGCCTGCCGGTGATCGGCCCGAACGGCATTGAATTCCCGGAAGGCGCGCCGCGCCCGCTGGCGCGCGACTACACGCCGCGCAGCTTCGATGCCGAAAAAGGCGAACTCGCCATCGATTTCGCCACCCATCACGACGGCCCCGCCAGCAACTGGGCGAAAGCCGCAAAGGTGGGTGACAAGGCGTGGATCGCCGGTCCGCGCGGCTCCTTCACCGTTCCCTTCACCTATGACTGGCATCTGCTGATTGCCGACGATACCGGCCTTCCCGCGCTGGCGCGGCGACTGGAGGAAATGCCCGAGGGCGCCCGTGTCGTGGCGCTGATCGAGGTCGAGACGGATGCGGATCGGCTGGAACTTACGACGAAGGCGGACGCCTCGATTGTCTGGGTAACGCAAAAGATGGAAAACGGAACCGATTACGATGCATTGGCGGGCGCGCTGCGCAAGCTGGAGCTGCCGAAGGGCGACTTCTTCAGCTGGGTCGCCTGCGAATCGAAGACCGCAAAGGAGGTTCGCGCCCTTCTGGTCGAGGAGTTCGGCGCCAACCCCAAATGGACTCGCGCTTCCGGCTACTGGCGTCGCGGCGCCAGCGGCGTTCACGATCATTTCGATGAATGAACCGGTAATCGCGGCGGGTGCCATGCTGGAAGCGAAAACGATGATGACGGAACTCAAGGCCCTTCTCGCCAGGGTTCTGGATGATGAGGTGCGCGATATCGAACCGGGGGACAACCTGTTCGGCCGCGGGCTTCACTCGCTTGCCCTCATGCGCCTGATGCCGCCGCTTTCACAGCTTGCCGGGACGCGGCTCGATTATGACGATCTGGCCCGGCAGCCCACGCTTGCCGCCTGGCAGGCGCTCATCGAACGGTCGCGCGCGGGACATTGATCCCGCGAGAAAGATCAGCCGCTTTCCCAAGGCGGCCGCCGAATATTTCCAAGGAGAGGACCATGGCAGCAGACAATACACGTGTGCTCGCACGTCGCATCGAAGAAACCTTCGACAAGGGAAACGCAGCCCCGCCGAGCCAATACGAAGAACGGGTCTGGTTCGAGCAGTTTCAGGATCCTGATCAGGTCTTCCGGCAGCTTCTCGCCTATCGCATCGGTGAAGAATGCGATCTGCTGCGCCTGACCTCGGCGCTGAAGACGGTCTGCGAGGTCTGGCCCGAGCTTCGTGCGCGCTTTGCCTTCGGCGAGGACGGCACTCTTGCCAAGAGCATCGAAGCCCCGTCCGCATCCATCGTGCAATTGCTGCATGTTCCCTCGGCAGACGAGGCCCTCACCTTGCTGCACGCCCTCCAGGCAAGACCCTTCGATGCCGAAACCGACCCGCCGTTTCAGGCCGTCGTGCTTTTGAGCGAAGGAGAAATCCTGCTGGCATTTCTGGTCCACGGCTTGCTCCGCGAAGTCCTCTCGCCACAGATCCTGCTGGAAGGTATCACGGCGGCCTATGCCGGTAAGACGCCAAAGCCGCTTTCGCCGCGCGCGGTCGAAAACGGCAGCGTCGACCCACTTCCGCTCAGCTGGCTGCAACGGCCGGCCTCCGGCTCGACCGTCGTGGCGCTGCGGCAAAACGGGATCGACAGGCCGGCGAGCCACAGCCACGGTGTCGATCTTCCCACAACCCTGCTCGGCCTCAACAGTTCCACGGCGGGGAATGCGCTTCTGGCCCGCGCCGGCTCGCGTTTCGCCCTTTTTCTCGCAAAAAACGGTGGTCCAGAGACCGTAACCCTGCGCCTGCAGCCCGGCGTTGCCATGCCGATTTCAGCTGAAGCCGCAGCACGGGTAGCGATCTCCGGCGGCCAATCGCCCGAACAGGCTGAAAAGGCCGTGCTGGCGGGGCTGGAACAGCGAAACGACAATGAAGGTGGAACGGCCACCTTCACGCTGCAGGCGCTTGCGACACCCGTTCAGGCCATATCGGAGCATGGCCTCCAGTTTGAGCACCTGCCCCTGCCCTCCCTGCAATCCGGTCTCGGCCTGACCCTTGCTGCCGGTCCGACCTCAACTGGCGATATCCGCCTAGAACTGACGGGTGGCAAGGAGACATCGCCACATGCGACGGCCTTCCTGCTGGAGCGCTTCGTCAGCCATCTTGAAGGCGGCGCGGATTTTTCCGGCATCGTCCCTCAAGACGCCTCGACAGCATCGGAACAGGCAGCCCTTTCGCCCGCCGCTTCCGGTCAGAACGACGACACCGCTGCGACAATCCTTACCGAATTCCGTGAAGCGCTTGCTTCACCGGACATGGGACCGGATGATGATTTCTTCGATTTTGGCGGCCATTCGCTGATCGCCACCCGCATCATCGGGCGTCTTCTCGCCAATCACGGCATCGAGCTGCGCTTCAACGACCTGTTCAGCTACCCGACCGCCGCCTCGCTCGCAAAACAGGCGACCCGGCTTGAAACCGCCGCACCTGCGCAGGCCGAGGCGACGGCGACCGGCTCGCTGACTGCGCCACTTTCGCTGGCGCAGATGTCGCTCTGGAAAGCCTATGCCGCCTTCGGTTTCGGCGAAATCTTCAACATTCCCTTCGCGCTCGATTTCCTCGATCCCGTGGATGAGAATGCCTTCGAATGCGCCTTCCTCGACATTATCGAGCGCCATCCCGGCCTGCGAACCCATTTCTACGTCGAAAATGATACGGTTCTGCAGAAGATCGTGCCGATGCATGATCTGCCCGGGTACAAATGGTTCTGGACCAGCGAGGAAAGCCAAGGTGTGGACCGGCACGCGGAGGCCGGCTGGCGGTTCGATCTTGCGCGTGAACTGCCGATGCGCCTGCGCTTCCTGCGGGATGCACAGACCGGCCGTCAGGTGCTTTCCTTCCTCTTCCATCATATCGTGCTGGACGAATGGTCGGTGAACCTGATGATGGACGAGCTGACCGAGGCCTACCGGGCAAGGGCCGCGGGCAAGGCCCCGGTCTTTGCGACCAGACCGGCACCCTTCCATGAATTTGCAAGAAAACAGGTGGCGTCAGGTGTGAATGCCGGCCACCTTGCCTACTGGACCGACATGCTGCGGGATGCGCCGAAAGGCCTTACCCTCAACGGACAGGGCCACGCGACGGAGACGTCGCAGGATGAAGCCCCGGCAGGCGGCTGGATCGAGTTCAAGCTGGAAAAACATGTCAGCGACGGGCTTTACGCCATTGCCAGGCAGAACAGCGCCTCGCTGTTCAACGTGGTCTATGCCGCAATTGCCGCATCGCTGCGCCATCTCGGCGGGTTGAGCGATCTCGTGGTCGGCACCTCGGCTTCGGGCCGCACGGACAGCGGTTATTTCGATACGATCGGTTATTTCACCACTGTCGTTGCCCATCGCGTGCGTTTCGGCGAGACCATGACCATCGGCGAACTGATTTCTTCGGTGAAGAACACCATCAACGGTTCGCTGGAACACAGCGAAATCCCGATCGATCTCGTCGAGGAAGCGCTGGGCATGACGCCGGGCCGTGATCATCTGTTCGAGGTCTTCATCCAGATCCACGCCAAGAACAAGCTGAACGGCACCCTCGCCGGGCCGGATGGCAAGCCGGTGGAGTTCCGCCAGATCGACCCTGACAAGCACGAATCCATGCTGGGACTGCAATTCGAGGTGATGGAAGAGACGATAGGCGGCGAGCGCTCCATTCGCGTGCTGATGAGCTACCGTTCGGACCGTTACGGCCCTGACGATGTCGAGCGGCTGCGCAACACCACCAGCGGCGTCTTCAGCCGTTTTGCCGAAGCAGGCGCTTCGAGCCGCGTGCTGACGACACTCGCCTGAACCGGACTTGGGCAAGGAAAATCCGGCTTCGCCTGGCGGAGCCGGGTTATTTTTACCTATGAGTGCTGCTGAGAATGTATTGGCGCGCGCCCTGCATCCACACGCCGTTACCCCGGGCGTGGTCCGGGGTCCAGTGCGATCAAGTCCTGATCGCGAAAGAGTCCTTTCACGGCGCAGACGCGCCGTGGCTGGATGCCGGATCTAGTCCGGCATGACGGAACACGGATTTTTCGTCATTATCGATAACGCATGTCCAGCCTCACACCCCGAAGCCGGCCTGGCATCCGCCCACAGTCCCCCCTCAGACCGCCAGACGGAATGCCGTGGACGCCTGCGCCGCCGCAAGCGTCAGCGCCTCCTCGCGCAGCATGGCGTCGAGGAACAATGGCAGTTCCTCGCAGTAGCGGGCGAAATCCTCCGTTTGCGTCAGCGCCGAATCCGCATCGATATGCAGGTTCAGTTCGCTACCGTCATCTTCGCCACGGAAGGTCAGGTTGAAACCGTCGCCGGGACCATTGGCAAGAATGTGCCTGATAACGGCGAGCCCGGCAAAGACCGGTGCGCTGAAGGGAAGGACATTGATGAGCGGCGAGAAGAAGAAGCGCCGGCCCTTCGGGATTTCCCGATCGGCGGCGATCTGCTCGATGCGGTAGCGGCCATGCAGACGCTGCTTGCGCAGATTGGTGGCGTTGCGCCTCAGAAATGCACCGAGGCTCTCGCCCGACTCGATGGTGAGATGGAAGGGGAGGATATTGACAAGCATCGCCGGCATATGCGCGCCGACGCTGCCCCAGCGGCCCATGAAAGGCAGCCACAAGGTCAGCACATTGCGATCCGGACGCGGCAGGACACGGTGGAGATAAAGGCCTGAGAGCAGCACCAGAAGGTCGGGCCAGCCGATCTCCATTGCACCCGCCACCTGCTGCAACCGTGTGCTGAACCCCTGCGGCAAGGCCGCATCGGCATGCAGGCCGCCGCCGCCATAGTCCTCGCAATCCTTGTCCAGCACCGGCAGATCGGCGGGTGCGGCGAGATAGGCCGCCCAGAAATCACGGTCCTTCTCGAAACGCCGGCTTTGCTTATAGGCATCCTCTTCGGCAAGGAAATCACCGAAGGGGTGGAAATCCGGGCCCGCTTCGCCCTTGCCGCAATAGTGCCCGTAAAGCTGTCCGCAGCGCTGCTCGACCAGCGTCAGGCCATAACCATCCACGACGATATGATGGGCGCGGATGTACCAGAGATAGCGGTCATCCGCGATGCGATAGAGCAGCTGCGCAGAGAGCCTGTCGGTTCTGAGATCGAGCCTTGCTTCCACATCCGCGTTCATGCGCCGCAGCGCCTCTTCCAGGGGAGCGGGACTGGTGCGCAGGTCGATTAGTTCCACCACCGGGGCATGGCTTGGATCGCAGCATTGCTGCGGTGTCTCGCCATCCTCCCCGATACGAAAACGGATCGACAGGACTTCGGACTCGCGCACGGTGCGTGTAATTGCCTGAAGGAGCGCGCTTTCGTTCACCGCGCCGGAAAGATCGATGTAGTGGGCGACGGTGGAAACCGGCTCGTCGGGATGGAAGGAAAACTCCTCCCAGAAATCGAGTTGCGGCTGCGTCAGTGGAAGCCAGTCGCTGGCAGGATCGATATGCGCCATCTGTTTTTCCTTGAACAATTTCCGTTATCGGGCGCGAAATCCCGCCCGAAATGATTGGGTTCACGCCGCCCGGGCGGCCAAAAGCGAGGTCACCTGTCTGGCATTGCGGCACCGCAGAAGCTGCTGCGGCGTCAGTTCCACACCGAAGGCAGTGCGGATTTCAGCCGAAACGATCTTCAGATGCGAAGGCAAAAGACCGAGCGCCAGCAGGTCGCTGTTCGCATCCACATTCGCCGGTTTTTTACCCAGCACGCCGAGATAGATATCCAGCACCCGGCGGTCGCCCTGATCGGCGACGGGAGCCACCGGGGCGGAGATTTTTGCCGGTTCCACACCACCCGTCGCGCCGGTCAGCAATTCGCGGGCGCGACGGCGATCCGGCTTGCCATTAGCCGAAAGCGGCAGATCGTCGACCTTGAGAAACCGGCCGGGCACATGCGATTCCGGCAGATGGCTCCGGGCAAAATTGCGCAGATCGGCGGTGGAGAGTTCGAAGCCGGGCGCAACGACGTAAAGCACGCCGATGGCCGCCTCGCCCTTTTGCTCGACACCGTAATCCACCACCAGAACCCGCTGGATGGAAGGATGGCGGATAAGCTCGTTTTCCACATCCGGCAGCGAAACGCGCACGCCGCGCACCTTGACGTAACCATTGACGCGGCTCGCAAACATGATCTTGCCATCCGGCCGGTAGCGGCCACGGTCTCCGGTGCGGAAGGCGCGCACGGGCTTTCCCTCGGGATCGTTGACCGTCACGAAATCCGTCTGGGTAATCGCACCATCTTCGAGATAGCCGATCGCTACACTCACGCCCGCCGTGTGGATGCGGCCAACGACACCGCCCGGGCAATGGTCGCCCTGATCGTTGAGGACGAAATATCGATTGGCGGGCAGCGGGTGACCATAGGGCACGGCCGCGACATCTTCCGCAACGATCTCGTGCCAGATGCTCCAGATCGTGGTTTCCGTCGGCCCGCCGAGCGATATCAGCCGCAGATCGGGCTTCAGCCTGCGAAGCTCTTCGATAATCACGGGCTTGATGTAATCGCCGCCCTGCGCCACGAGCCGGAGCGAAGAGAGCTGGGCACCACGGCGGCAGGAGAGAAGCATTTCGAAGATGGCCGGCACCGAGCACCAGAGCGTGACGCCATGTTCAGCCACCAACTCATTCCAGCGCACCGCATCCTTTTCCTCGCCGGGTTCCGGCAGCACCAGCGTCGCCCCGGCGACAAGCGCGCCGAAAACATCGAAGACGGACATGTCGTGATGCAGCGGGGTGACTGACATGAACACGTCACCCTCCGTCACCGCCCATTCCGCAAGCGTGCTGCCGATGACATTGGCCGTGGCGCGGTTGGAAAGCACGACGCATTTCGGTTTGCCTGTCGTGCCCGACGTGTAGAGATAATAGGCAGGCTCCTCGCTTCCGGAGAGTGCTGCTACGTCAGCCATGGTAACTGGCGCACCAGCTGGTGCGGGCATGGACAGAAGCTCCGCCGGATCGACAGCGTCGAAACCCTGCGGAGCGCTGCGGGCGACGATGACGGCCGGGCGGCAATTGGTCAGCAGGTAGCGCAGGCGATCTTCCGGCGAGCCGGCATCGACCGGCACCCAGACCGCTCCCATAAATGCTGCGGCGAGCGTGATAGCCGTATGTTCGGGACTGCGCGGCAGGCATACGGCCACGACATCGCCCCGGCCGATGCCGCGCGCCTTGAGGCCCGCCATCGCCCCTGCCACCATCTGACCGAGTTCGCCATAAGCGATGCACCGTTTGCCGCTGACAAGTGCCGTGCGTGCTGGGTCCCCCTTGAAAAGGTGGCCGGCAATCCGCTCCAGAAATGGCGGGCAGACGAAGCTGCGCTCGTCACCATTCAGCCTGTAATGGGACAGGTCGACAATATCGCGTCTATTGAAGGAGAAAGCGCCGCTATCCGCGATCCCGGCAATCGCACGCTCGATGGCTGCGAGAATATCCGCCACCATCGCCGCATCGATCGCCTGCTCCGCATAGTCTATATCGAGGACAAGATCACCCTGCGGATTTTGCGAAAAGCGGAAATCCATCGCCACCTGCGGCGTCTGCGTAAGCCCACCCGCCCATCGCATCTCCGATTCGGGTGAGAGCGTCGGCCAGGTAAGGCCGTTGGTAATCACGACGGGCAAAGCAAGCCCGCCCGGATTGGCATTGAGAAGCACGCGATTGAGATCGATGCCCGAAAAAGCCAGATGGTTCAGCCCATCAAGCACATCCGTCTGCAGGACTGCCGCCCGCTCCGCAAAGCTGCCCTTGGCCGCATCCCATTGGACGGCGATGAAGCTAGAGCGGTTGGCAAAGGCTCCTCCCACCTGCGGCGCAACGGGAATGCCGACGACAAGAGCGCCTTCATTGAGCCAGAGTGAGAGCACATCGAGGATCACTGCCGTCAGCGCCGAATTCTTGAACAGCCGCTCTTTCGCGCCGATCCGCGAAAAGGCGATGAAGCGCTGCTTTTCGACGAGCAGGCTCTGGCGGCTGTAACGCGATGCGGGAATGGTTTCGAGCGGTGCTTTCCACGGCAGTTGCGAGGGCACCTCGGCATCTTTCAGCTTGTCCGCCCAATAGGCAGCATCCCCGGCGCGGGCCGCCGAGATATCCTCCTTCGGCGTTCCGGTCGTAGCGGCGGTTTCTGGCGACAGGACGCCATCGAAGAGTTCCGCCGCAAGGCTGGCAATGGCCCGCCCATCAAGGATAAGCGCGTCGAAACGCAGGAAGACGACAACTTTATGCCCCGCCGTCCCGGTATCCGGCATATGGAAGATCGTGACCTGCCATGGCGAGGCTGCGAGATCGAAATGTGCATGGGAAAAATCCCGTCGCGCTGCCTCGATCATTGCCTCGGCTTCCGGAACAGACAGGGCCGAAAGATCGACACGATCGAGATTGATCTTCGGCTCGTCGGAGACGATCTGCACCAGACGCCGCTCATCGATGCGGGTACGCAGGCTTTCATGTCTCCCGACCATTGCGGCAAGGCGTGACTGCAACAGTTCCGGGTCGATATTGCCGCGATATTCGCGGAACTCCTGCATCGCCACACCGCTGAGCGGCAGATGGGTGCCGCGCCCGAGCAGATAGGCCTGTTGCAGGGGTGAGAGTGGACGTTCCATGGGTTTTCCTTTTGCCTCGGCTGCCGCTTCCGGCTGCCGTGCGACCAATCGCTCCGAGCTTGCAGAAGTAAGATCGGGGCTTTCCGCGAGCCGGCGGAGAAGAGCGACGTAGGTTTCGAACAAAGCGCGCAGCCAGCTCTCCGGCAGCGCATCGAGCCGCACGTCCCAGTTGATCAGCAGGCCGCCATCCACAGCCGCCACCTGCGCATCCAGCGCGACGCCCGGCCCCTGCGAGACGGTGTGGACCATCGGGCCGAACAACCGCCCGACGCGTTCCGAAAACAGCTCTCCGCCCGGAAGATCGACTCCGGCGGTAAAGACTACCGGCGAGGTCTGCAAATCACCGCGCTGGCGGGAAAGATCGCGCATGACGCTGACGCCCGGATAGGACTGGTGCGCGAGAAGGCCGTTCATTTCATCGAACAGCCGGCCGAGCAGCGCCTCGACGCTTTCTTCAGGCCTGATTTCCACGCCGAGCACGAGCACGTTGGAAAATTCGCCGACGATCTCATCGACCCCTTCCACCAACGGCGCGCGCCAGAAACCCGGCACGGAAAGCCGGAATTTCTCCGCCCCCGCCGCCTGCGACAGAGCCACCGCGAAAACGCCGAGCAGAAGGGTCGATGGCGTCACGGAGCAGCGCCGCGCCGTCCGCTCCAGACTGCCGCGCTCAGCCGCTGAAAGCAGCGTGGCGAGCCGGTCCGTGTGAACGGCGCGCGAGGGGTCATCGGGCAGAAACGGCAGCGGCGGAGCGTCCGGAACATCGGCAAGCCGTTGCCGCCACCATAAACGGTCCCTTTCGCGCCGGCCCCTCAAGTCAGGATCGGACGCAAGCCGTTCCGCCCAGTCGAAAAACGACGGGGGGACTGATTCGAACGTCTGTGTTTTGTCTACGCCTGCCGCCGTCTCGTAGAAGCGGGCAAGGTCTTCCATCACGATCCGCACGCTGGCCGGATCGATGGCCAGCATATCGGTGTCCACATGCAGACGGCAACGCCCTTCCGGCAACAGGCTGAGCGAAATCGCCGCCGGTGCGGCAGCACGAAGATCAGCCCCGCGATGGCTCCACTTCTCGCGTTTCGTCTCAAGACGGCGCGCAAGCGCCTCCGAATCAAGCGCGGTCATGTCCTCCACATCAAGGCGGAGCGGCCGGCCGACAGGATCGACGGACTGACGCCCTTCCGCGTCGATACGGAGGCTCAGCATGGGATGACGCCGGCAGAGACTTTCGACGGCAACGGCCAGTTTTTCCGCATCCACCGCCTGCCCCTCGAATTCGAGGTAAAGATGGGGCGTAACTTTCCCGAGTATTCCATCCGCCTCGCGGCCGACCCAATAGGCCACCTGCATCGGGGTTAAATTTAGCATGTGAGTTTGAACCGGTTGACAAAACATGATTAGCATACTCAAGTATAAGCCATCGTCAACCACTCGCACAGGAGGCATCCCATGAAAACGGGAGCACTCAGGACGAATGACGTCGAATCCGACGAAATTACTGAATTTAATAGAGAATTTCTGTTTACTTCCGGCAGCGGGCAATTACGCGCCAGGGGCATTCGCGAAAGGATCGCGATTCCCGCCCGTGGCGGCGAAGACATATCGAGCCCGCTGCAGCAGGCACTGGCCGACGCCTTCGAGCGTGCGCGCCGGGACGGCGAGCAGAACCCCATCGCCATCGGCGCAATCCCCTTCGATGTCAGTGAACCTTCATGCCTGTATATTCCATACAACCATGAATGGAATTCAAGGGATGCCGCGCCGATCGTCGCCGATTCGGCCATGCCGGCGCTTATCGGCCAGAACAGCCTGCCGGACGAGACCGGTTTCAAGCGTACCGTCGAGCATGCCATCGTCAATTTCCGCCATTCCGAAGTCCGCAAGGCGGTGCTTTCGGTCATGCGTGAACTGACTTTCGCCTCCGAGGTCAATGTCGAAAGATTGCTGGCGAGCCTCGCCAAGCAGAACCGCGAAGGTTACCAGTTCCGCATTCCGCTTCCCGACGGCGGCGACCTGATCGGCGTCAGCCCGGAACTCCTGATCCGCAAGCAGGGCGGGAAAATCATCTCGAACCCGCTGGCGGGATCGGCAAAACGCATGGTCGATCCGGCAGCGGACAAGGCCAATGCGGATCGGCTCTCGGCTTCCGAAAAGGACCATTACGAGCACAGCCTGGTGATCGAGGATATCCGCTCGCTGCTTTCGCCGGTCTGCGCCGAACTCGATGTTCCCGACAAACCCTCCCTTATCAACACCGCCGCACTCTGGCATCTTTCAACGCGTATCGAAGGCCGCCTTGCCGATCCCGAGACCAATGCGCTGCAGCTTGCTTGCCTGCTGCACCCCACACCTGCCGTCTGCGGCTTCCCCACCGAGCGCGCCCATCGCCTCATCCGCTTTGTCGAGCCTTTCGAGCGCGGCCTCTTCACCGGCATGGTCGGCTGGACGGATTCTGAAGGCAATGGCGAATGGGTTGTGACCATCCGTTGCGGCACCGTGCAGCGGGAAACCGTGCGGCTCTTCGCCGGCGCCGGCATCGTGGAGGCCTCGGAGCCCGAATCCGAGTGGGCCGAGGTGCAGACCAAACTCAAGACCATGCTGAACGCCTGCGGTCTTTCTGCCTAATTTTCCCAGGAACGAACCATGACAATCGAATTTGAACGCTGGCCCGACGATCTCGTTCGCCGATACCGCGAACGCGGTTACTGGATCGACCGGCCGCTGAGCGGCATCCTTACTGAGCAGGTGGAACGCCGGCCGGACGCGACGGCGCTGGTCTGCGGCGACCGCCGCTTCAGCTATGCCGATCTCGACCGGCAATCCTCCAATCTGGCCGGCCATCTCTCCGCCGCGGGCATTGGCAAGGGTGATACCGCGCTGGTGCAATTGCCTAACATCGCCGAGTTTTATCTCGTCTTTTTCGCGCTGATGAAAATCGGCGCAGCCCCCGTCAACGCACTTTTCAGCCATCGCCGGCTGGAAATGACCTCCTATGCGGAGCAGATTGCACCGAAGCTGGTGATTGCCTCGCGCAGCCACGAGCTTTTCGCCGATGACGCATTTGTGGAGACGCTGAAAGCAGTCTCCCCGAAGCTTGCGGTGACCCTGCTGCTCGGCGAAGCGGATCCGCAGCGCAGCCTTGAGCGGATGCTTGCCAATTCCGCCGAAAACCCGCCCGCCTACGCCCCTTCGGCGTCAGACGAGGTGGCGTTGTTCCAGCTTTCCGGCGGCAGCACCGGAACCCCGAAACTGATCCCGAGGACGCACAACGACTATGATTACAGCGCCCGGGCCAGCGCAGAGATTTGCGAACTCTCGCCAAAGACCCGTTTCCTCTGCGCCATTCCGGTGGCGCATAATTACCCGATGAGTTCGCCCGGCGCGCTCGGCGTTTTCCACGCCGGCGGCGCCGTGGTCATGGCCGCCAATCCGGAGCCGCTTGCCTGCTTCGATCTCATCGAAAAACACGAGATCGACATGGTGCCGCTGGTGCCGCCGGCCGTGGCGCTGTGGCTGCAGGCTGCACCCGCCCATCGCGAACGGTTGAAATCCCTCAAGCTGCTGCAGGTCGGCGGCGCAAGCTTTGCCGAAGCCTTGGCCCGCCAGGTGCCGGAAGTGCTGGGCTGCGACCTGCAGCAGGTATTCGGCATGGCGGAAGGGCTGGTGAACTACACCCGCTCCGGTGATCCCGACCACATCGTCTTCACCACGCAAGGGAGGCCGATCAGCCCGGACGACGAGATCCGCATCGTCGATGAGGATGGCAACGACGTGCCCGAGGGCGAAGCAGGCATGCTGGCGACCCGTGGCCCCTATACGTTCCGGGGATATTACCGCGCGCCCGAACACAGCGCCCGGGTCTTCGACAGGGATGGGTTCTATTATTCCGGCGATGTCGTGCAGCGCACGCCCGAAGGTTATCTCCGGGTCGTTGGCCGGGTGAAGGACCAGATCAATCGCGGCGGCGAAAAGGTCGCTTCGGAGGAGGTCGAAAACCTTATCCTGCGACATCCGGACGTCACCCATGCCGCGCTGGTGGCGATGCACGACGAGCTTCTAGGTGAGAAAAGCTGCGTCTTCGTCGTTTCACGCAATCCCGCGCTCAAGGCGCCGGCCATCCGCCAGCATCTCGCCGGTCTCGGCGTCGCGGATTACAAGCTGCCGGATCGTGTGCGCTTCATCGAGGCCATGCCGCTCACCGCCGTTGGCAAGATCGACAAGAAACGTCTGCGCGACCTGCTTGTGACACCCGCCGCCATCAGCGCCTGACGCGCGGCACAAACAAAGGGGGGCGCTCAAAAAGAGCGTCCCGAAACCAGAGATTAAGCGCCCCTGGCGCAGCAAACCACCGAGGTCATCATGACGATCCCCAGCATTTCCGACTATCCGATGCCGGTCGCCGCAAGCTTTCCGGCCAACAAGACAAAATGGCAGCCCGATGCGAAACGTGCCGTACTCCTCATCCACGACATGCAGCGTTATTTCCTGCGGTTTTATGAGGCCGAAGGCAAGCTGATGACCACCCTCATCGACAATCTCGCAAAGGTGAAGGCTTGGGCGGTTCAGAACGGCGTACCTGTTATCTATACCGCCCAGCCGCATGAGCAGCCGCCTGGCGACCGTGCGCTCCTCAATGATATGTGGGGACCGGGCCTCACCGTCGTCGACCCCGAACTGCAGAAGGTCGTGGATAAGCTCGCCCCGACGCCTGACGACGTGGTGCTGACCAAATGGCGCTACAGCGCCTTCCAGCGTTCCGACCTTACTGAGCGCATGAAGGGCTGGGGCCGCGATCAGATCATCGTCGGCGGCGTCTACGCCCATATCGGCTGCATGATGACGGCGGTGGAAGCCTTCATGAAGGATATTCAGCCCTTCATGATCGGTGACGGCGTTGCTGATTTTTCCGAGGCCGAACACCGCATGGCCCTGCAATATGTGGCGACGCGCTGCGGCGTGGTGATCGACACTGCAAGCCTCGTCGACGCGGGAGAAGCCACCGGTATCAGCGAATGGCTGAAAGCCCGTGTCCTGCAGATGGTGGAGGATGAAAGCGATATCGACCCCGACGAGAACCTGATCTTCTACGGGCTGGATTCGCTACAGGTGATGAAGCTTGCCGGCGAGCTGAAGGAACGCGGTGTCACCGTCGGTTTTGACGAGCTTGCGCGTGTACCCACACTTTCCGCCTGGTGGGCGCTGATCGAAGAAAAGCGGCTCGCAGCCTGAGCGGACGAAAAAGATGACGCAACAGAGATTTACCGGGCGGCGTGTGCTGGTGACGGGCACGGCCCAGGGCATCGGCCGCCGCATCGCCGAACGTTTCATCGAGGAAGGGGCCGAGGTCATCGGCCTCGACCTTCTGGCAAGAACGACGGAAGCGCCCTTCCGCCAGATCGCACTCGACATCACCGACGCGACGGCGGTGGAGACGGCCTGCAAGGCAATCGAAAACGAATGGGGCGGGCTCGATATCCTGGTCAACGCCGCCGGCATCTTGCGGCTCGGCGACAGCGAAAGCCTGACGCCTGCGGACTGGAAAGCCTGCATGGACGTCAATGCAGCGGGACCGTTTTATATGCTGCGGCAATGGAGCAGCATCTTCAAACGGCAGCGGCGCGGTGCGATCGTCAATGTCGGCTCCAATGCCGCCGTCGTGCCGCGCATCGGCATGATGGCCTATTGCGCCTCCAAGGCGGCGCTGGTCAGCCTCAGCCATTGCGCCGCCCTTGAGCTTGCACCCTATGGCGTGCGCTGCAACGTCGTTTCACCGGGCTCCACCGATACGCCGATGCTTTCAGGCATGTTGAGCGATCCCGCCGGCAAGGAACGGCTGGTCGCCGGCCTGCCCGAGCAGTTCAAGCTCGGCATTCCGCTCGGCAAAATCGCAAGGCCTGATGATATCGCCGATACGGTGCTGTTTCTCGCCTCCGATCAGGCCGGGCATGTGACGATGCAGCAGATCGTGGTCGATGGCGGCGCCACGCTTGCGGCTTAAATTCGAGCCGTTGGATTGAAGTTGAAGAATATGGCCGTCGCAACGGCGTTTCATCGCGAAGCCGTCTCCGGCGATCCACCGGAGGCCATCTGGCCTTGGCCGGACGACAGCGGCGATTGCCATTGCCTCACCCTTCGTTACAGCGCCGAAGAAGGCGGCGGCGGCGATGTCCCTCCCTTGCCGCCGCAGCTTTTAAACGCCGCGCAGAGACGCAAGGCGGAATTCATCGCCGGCCGCAGATGCGCGGCGGAAGCCACGCGCCGCCTCACCGGCTACGCCGTCTTTCCCGGTATGGGTGAGGATCGCGCCCCGATCTGGCCCGAGGGCGTCATCGGTGCGATTTCCCACAGCCATGGGCGGGCGATTGCGCTCGCCGGCTCTTCCCAGCGATTTCGCGGCATCGGCATCGATATCGAAAGGCTGCTGACCGAAGAGGAGGCCCGCGATATCGCCCCGCAGGCCTTGACCGCGAATGAGCGCCACAACCTCGGCAACGATATCGATCCCTTCATGACCGGGTTGATTTTTTCGGCCAAGGAAAGCCTGTTCAAGGCGCTTTATCCGACAGTGAAACGGCTGTTCTTTTTCGAGGCGGCCGAATTATCCGGCTTTGACGCAAACGGCTCCGCATCATTGCGCCTGACGGCCGACCTCGGCGAAGACTGGCGCCGCGGAACGGAGGTTCCCTTCCGCTTCTGCCGCTTCGAAGGCCTGCTGCTCACTCGCATCCTTCTCCCGCATTGAGGGAAAAATAGTAGATTCATAACTGAGAAGATCATATTTTAAACCCGTCTTCCCGTCATCCGAGTGAAACACTCGGAAGGTACGCAGCCTGTTGGAATGATTCCAAACATTGAACGGTGGAGACAGACTATGACCGACATCGATACGAGCAAATTGTCCTGGGACGAGTGGGACGAACTGCAGAACCCGCCGCCGGCCGAAACCGATTTCGACCGCGTGGTTGAAACCGCGATTTCCCGCCGCGGCTTTCTCGGCGGCGTGCTGGCCTTCGGTTCGGCCGCGGCCGCCATGGGCACGCTCGGCAACCTGTTGAGCAGCACTTCGGCGGAGGCGCACGAAGCCGCCGCCGGCCGTTTCCCGTTCAAGCCGGTTGCCGCCGCAACCGACCACACCATCCATGTCCCGGAAGGCTATAACTGGAAGCCGCTGGCGAAGTGGGGCCAGCCGCTGTTCTCCAACGTTCCCGATCTCGACCCCGCCAAGGGCGTCAGCGTTGAAAATTCCGACAAGGTCTTCGGCGAAAACACCGACGGTATGGAACTTTTCGTGGTCGGCAGCCATCAGCTGATCGCCGTCAACCACGAATATGTGAACCCGGAAACCAACCTGCCGCACGCTGAAAAAGGCAACCCGAAGACGGCCGACGATGTGAAGATCCTGCAGAACATGCAGGGCGTCACCGTCATGGAAGTTGCGGAAGACAAGGACGGCTGGAAGATCGTTCTCGACAGCCCCTTCAATCGCCGTATCCACCACAACACACCAATGAAGCTTTCCGGCCCGGCTGCAGGCTCCGATCTCGTCAAGACCGCCGCCGACCCTGATGGTATCGACTGTCTCGGGACCTTCAACAATTGCGGCGCCGGCCGCACACCGTGGGGCACCTACCTCACCTGCGAAGAGAACTTCAACGGCTATTTCGGCACCACCGACGCCACCTTCAAGCTGCCTGATGATTACAAGCGTTATGGCATCGTGGCCGAGACGCGTTATGCCTATGAGAAGTTTGACGAGCGTTTCGACGTCGCCAAGAACCCCAACGAACCGCGCCGCGCCGGTTATGTGGTCGAGATCGATCCTTCGGACGCCAAGTCCACCCCGATCAAGCGCACCGCGCTTGGCCGCATCAAGCATGAAAACGCCGCCGTGGTGATTGCCCGTGACGGCCGTGTCGTTGTTTACATGGGTGACGACGAGCGTGGCGAATTCCTCTATAAATTCGTCTCCAACGGCATCTACGTGCCGGGCGGCGACACCTCCAAGCTGCTTGACGAAGGCACGCTTTACGTCGCCAAGTTCTCCGATGACGGCGCCGGCGAGTGGCTGGCCCTGACCCCTGAAACCACGGGCATGAAGATCGACGAAATCTGCGTCTTCACCCGACAGGCCGCTTCCAAGGTCGGTGCAACGACGATGGACCGCCCGGAATGGGTCGCCATCAACCCGGTCGCCATCGAAGCCTATTGCGCGCTGACCAACAACAGCCGCCGCGGCGAAATGAAGGACGGCAAGCTGCGCGCCAATGCCGGCGGCGATGCCATGGCGATCAATGCCGCCAACCCGCGCGAGAAGAACGAATACGGCCAGATCGTGCGCTGGTATCCGGAAAATGACGACCATGCGGACGGCAAGTTCAAGTGGGACTTGTTCTGCATGGCCGGCAACCCCACCGTCCACAAGGACGCCTATGCGGGTTCTTCGAACATCAACGAAGGCAACATGTTCAACTCGCCTGACGGCATGATGTTCGATAGCACCGGTCTGCTCTGGATCCAGACCGACGGCGAGGATAGCAATGAAGGCAACTTCGCCGGCCAGGGCAACAACCAGATGCTGGCGGGCGACCCGGCCACCGGCCGCATCGAACGCTTCCTGACCGCCCCGAAGGGTTCCGAAGTCACCGGCCAGACCTGGTCCGGCGACAAGCGCACCCACTTCGTCGGCATCCAGCACCCCGATGCCCCCTTCCCGGATGGCGAAGGCAAGCTGCCACGCTCGGCCCTCATCGCCATCAAGCGCGACGACAATGTGAAGATCGGCTGACGCATCGGCATGAGTGGACCCGGATCGCGATGGAAATCGCGATCCGGGTCACTATAAAAACGCCGCGTGCCCGAAAGGACATGCGGCGTTTTGTCAGGTTCCGAAAAGCATGACTTTGCGAAATGGCACGTCGTCACCGGGTAGCCCCCATCCATTGATCACACAAGGTTGCTCGATCAAGGCCGGTATGGCAGTGCCACGGATCGCAAGAGACTGTTTTATGACGCAGATGCCCGTCAGCGGATGCGGGCATAGCGGCTGAGCGGCTGGGCGGCTGGGCGGCTGGGCGGCTGGGCGGCTGGGCGGCTGGGCGAAAAAAATTCCACGCGCTTTATAAGCAATGCAACGCCGTGTGCCCTTGGAGGCGCACGGCGTTGCTGAGTTGATCGCGCTATGTCGTCCAGCGACAACGCCAGGCCCTTCTCCCTCAGGCCTCTCGGAAGGTACGGTTCGCCTGATCGAGAAGCGGTTTGAGGAAATAGGACAAGACACTTCGTTCGCCTGTTGTGATGAAGGCTTCCACCGGCATTCCGGGCATCAGGCTGAATTCACCCAGCCGCTTTATCTGCTCCTGCGAGGTGGCGACGCGGACGATATAATAGCTGGCGCCCGTTCGCTGATCCACCGTCACGTCAGCCGAAATGCGCTCCACCGTTCCGGTGATTTCCGGCGTCGTTTTCTGATTGAAGGCGGAAAAGCGCAGGTTCGTGGCCTGGCCGTAAAAGATCTGATCGATATCCTGCGGCGCAACCTTGGCTTCCACCACAAGCTTGTCGACTTCAGGCACGATCATCATAATCTGTTCGCCCGGCGCGACGACACCACCGACGGTGTGCACTGAAAGTTGATGCACCACCCCGTCCTGCGGCGCGACAATATCGACACGTTTCAGCTGGTCCTCGGCCGCCACCCGGCGCTCGACATATTCGCCGATGCGGGCATCCATTTCGCGCAGATCGGACCCCACCTCTTCCGACCATTGCTCGTCGATCTGGAGGATTTGCAGCGCGGTTTCGCTGATCTTCGCCTCAACCCCGGCAATGCCGGCCATCAGCCGGCCGATATCGCCATCGATGTCCGTGGCCTGACGCTCCAGCGTGCTGAGCCGGCTCTTTTCCATCAGGCCCCTTTCATGCAGCGAGCGAAAGCGGCTGAGCTCCTCGTCGACCATGCCCTGCTCGCGGAAATTCGCTGCGCGCTCGGCCTCCATGCCGCTTATCTCATCGCGAAGCTGCCGCACGCGCTGTTCGAGCTGGCGTTTTTTGCTTTCGCGAACGGCCTTGCGGTTTTCATAAAGACGCTGTTCGGCATTCATCATCGCCAGAACCTCTGCATCATCTGCGCGGCCTGACAGCGCTTGCGGGAAAACCACGCGGCCGGCCCGATCACGCTCGCTCTCCAGCCGCGCCTTGCGGGCAGTGAATTGATCGAGGCTTTTGACGATGATGGCGAGATTAGCCCGCGTCATCGTCGCATCGATGCGCATGACCACGTCGCCCGCTTTCACACGGTCTCCGTCCCGCACCATCAGTTCGCTGACGACGCCGCCCACCGGATGCTGGACTTTTTTCAGGCTGGTTTCGACCACCAGAGAACCTTGCGCGATTACCGCACCGACGATCTCGGTGCCGACGGCCCAGCCGCCGAAGACGCCGGTCAGAGTTAGGAAGCCCAAGCCACCCACAAAAAGGTGGTTGCGGATCGAGCGTCGCAGTGTCTGCCATTCATCCATTTTCATACCTTTCCTGCTTCCACGGCCTGCACGACCTTGAGGGCGGCGGCCGCGCCACCGACCGGGCGCAGCACCTTGGCGAGCACTTCCTCCTTGGGGCCGAAAGCCTGCTGGCGTCCGTCAGCGATCATCAGCACCTTGTCCACGGCCAGAAGCGCACTTGGGCGGTGGGCGATAATGACGGCCACACCGCCACGCTCACGAATGCCGAGAATGGCCGCCGTCAGCGCATCCTCACCTTCGGAATCGAGATTGGAATTCGGCTCATCGAGCACGACGAGAAAGGGGTCTCCATAAAGCGCCCGCGCAAGGGCGATCCGCTGTTTCTGCCCCGCCGATAATTGCCGGCCGGTTTCGCCGACTTCGGTGGAATAACCATCCGGCAGGCTTACGACGAGATCGTGAATGCGCGCTGCGCGCGCTGCTGCGATGATCTTCTCCGAACTCGCCTGGCGATCAAAGGAAGCGATGTTTTCGGCGATGGTTCCATCCAGCAGCTCGATCATCTGAGGCATGTAGCCGATGTGGCGCGCCAATGCTTCCGCCGGCCATTGGTCCAGCGTCGCACCGTCCAGCCGGATGGAGCCCTTGAGCGGCCGCCAGAGACCGACAAGCAGGCGCGCAAGAGAACTCTTGCCCGATCCGCTCGCGCCGATCACGCCAAGACCGCTGCCGGCCTGGAGTGTGAAGGCGATGTCCTGCAAGACCGGCTCTGTCGTTTCGGGCGGAAGGGCGCTAACACGCTCGACGGACAGAAGGGCTTGTGGCGCAGGCAGATCGAGGCGCATGGCGGCATCCGGCAGCAGCGCCAGCGTTCTTTCAAGGCGATGACGGCTTTGCCGGGCGGCGATGAAGCCCTTCCAGTTGGCAATGGCAAGATCGACCGGCGCAAGCGCCCGCGCCGACAGGATGGAACCGGCGATGATGATGCCGGGTGTCGCCTGCTCATTGATGACCAGCCAGGCCCCGACGGCCAGAATGCCTGATTGCAGCAGCATGCGCAGCACCTTGCTCGCCACGCCGAAACCGGAGGCAATATCGCTTGCGGAGCGCTGCTCGCGGACATAGGCGCGATTATCCATCTGCCAGCGATCCCTGAGCGGCGTGGCCATGCCCGTGACCGAAATGATATCGGCGTTGCGGCGGGTGGCTTCGATCAGCCGGTTGCGTCTGGACGCATGTTGCGCGGCTTCTTCCACCGGTCGCCTGGAGACCAGCTCCGTCATCAGCGTAAACACCGTGAGGATGGCCGCGCCGGCAAGCGCCGTCACGCCGAGCCAGAAATGAAAGGCGAAGCAGATGGCAATGTAAAAAGGCAGCCATGGCAGATCGAACAGCGCGGTCGGTCCGCTTCCGGAAAGGAAGGAGCGGATCGTATCGAGATCGCGAAGCGGCTGCGCCTGACGGCCGCTGACGGGCAGGCGCAGTTGCAGGCCGATGACGGCGTCATACACCCTGGAGGACAGCACCTGATCGAGGCGATCGGAGATGCGCACCAGCAGACGGCCGCGTATGGCATCGAACAGCCCCTGAAACGCATATAGAACTGCGGCTATGGCGAAGAGGGCCAGCAGCGTCGGCAGGCTGCGGCTCGGCAGCACCCGGTCATAGACCTCCATCATGAACAGCGAGCCGGTGAGATAAAGAATATTGACCAGGGCGCTCATCAGGGCAATGCCGACAAAGGCAGTGACGCAGCCCGAGAAGACACCCTTGATTGGCCGGTTATTGTTGTTGGCAGAATGATGACGCATTTTTACGATCCGTTGAGATCGCGGCGGTAGCAACCGGCAATAACACGCCGATGACAACGGGCCGCGAACGAAAAAAAGGCGCATCCCGGAGGATGCGCCTTCATGGCTCAGGCGAAGCGGAAGTCGTCGATGACGAACTGCTCGGTCTTCACACCGTCGAAGGTGATGGTCGATCCGTCCTTGAAGGCGATCTCGGCACCGTTGGCACCGTCGGTGAAGGCACCGGAGGCGATCAGCGCCTGATAGTCGGCAAAGACCTCCTTCGAGAGCTGGACGATATCCTTGCCATCAGCCCCGGCCTGGAAGTCCGTCACCACATCCCGGCCGCTGCCGGACGCGAAGACGAAGGTATCCGCACCGCTGCCGCCGGTCAGCACATCGTTGCCCGCGCCCCCAATCAGCGTGTCGTCACCGGAACCGCCGTTCAGCTGGTCGTTGCCAGCACCGCCGTGAAGAACATCATTGCCGGCGCCGCCCATCAGCACGTCGTTACCGGTGCCGCCCTCGACGATGTCATTGCCGTCACCCGCGACCACACGGTCGTTGCCAGCACCCGCATCCACCATATCGTTGCCGGCACCGGCGAGAAGCGTGTCGTTGCCGTCACCGCCTTCGAGCATGTCCTTGCCGTCGCCGGCCACCAATACGTCGTTACCGTCCGTACCGCTGACAACCGTATATTCGGTGTAGCCGTCCACCGTCACGGTCGTGGTGCCAAGGGCTTCACCGCCATTGGCGTCGCGAACCGTATAGGTGAGCGTCACGACCGCCTGCTGGTCATCCTCCAGGGCAGCAAAGGCCGAAGAAGGATCGACAACCAGCTTGCCATCCGCCACCGAGAAGGCCGCGGCAGCCTGTTCGTTGGTCAAGGCGAGGCCGGCCACGGCTGCCACCGCGACGCTGACGAGCGTCAGGCGATCGCCTTCCACATCGGTGTCATTGGCAACCAGATCGAAACCGGCGTTATCCTTTTCCGACACGGTGATCCTGTCCTCGACAGCCACGGGCGCATCGTTGACGGGATCAATCGTCACGGTAACGACGCTCTCGACGCTGCCGCCCTTGCCATCGGAAACGACGACCGTGAAGGCGTCGGTTCCGTTCACATCCGCGTTCGGCGCATAGACCCATTCGCCGGTCGCCGCGTCGATCTTGACATTGCCTTTCGCCGCACCGGCATCGGCCTTGATGGCGTAGGACGGTGTGTCGCCATCGATATCAGAGGCGACGACCTTGCCCTTCAGGACAACATCCTCATCGGTCTTTACGGCAATGGAAGCGGCAACCGGTGCGTCATTGACCGGCTTGACGGTGAAGCTTGCCGTCGCCTCGCTGGAGCCGCCGCGGCTATCGGCGACCTTGTAGGTGAAGGATGCCGCACCGTTGAAATCGGCTGCCGTGGTAAAGCGGATACCGTTTTCCTCCAGAACCGCCGTTCCACCGACTGCCAGAGAGACCCCGGTCACCGTCAGCTGGTCGAGATCGGCGTCCTTGTCATTCGCCAGCAGCGTGGCGAAGGAGATAAGGAAGGATGCCGCATCTTCATCGACTGCGGCCAGCGTATCGGCGGTAGCGACCGGGCCACGGTTGACGAGAGCTTTGACGATAGCATCCCGGTTGAGAAGCGTGCCATCTGCAAAGGTCACCAGTTCCACGCCGCCGCCAGCAAGCTGGTTGCGCAGCGAGATTTTTTCACCGTTAGTGAATTCGATTTCGACGGCCTCGCCGAACTTGTGCAGGACGGTCTCGTTTCTGGCGATATCATGCAGAACGAGAATGTCCTTGTCGCCCGCGGCACCCGCAGTCTCAATGATGTCGTCGGAGCCGTCGCCACGTCCATAGACATAGGTGTCGGAGCCGTCGCCACCGAGCAGCAGATCGTTGCCGGTGCCGCCTTCGATGATGTCGTCACCGAGACCGCCGGAGACGACATCGTTGCCTTCATCGCCAAACAGTACGTCGTCACCGTGGCCGCCGGACAGCGCATCGCGCCCTGCCCCGCCCATCAGCACGTCGTTGCCATCGTCACCACGCAGACGATCGTTGCCGCCATTGCCGATCAACCGGTCATTGCCGCCATAACCGAAGATCGTCTCATCGCCATCGGTGCCGACGAGTGTGTCGCGCGCTTCCGTGCCGTTGATGGTAGTGCCCGCATCGAGACCGGATTTGAGATCGACCACCGTCAGATTGTCGAAAGTCAGACCCGCATTGCCCCAGGAGTAGAAACCGAAAGTACCGGCGTCGAGTTCCCGGTCGCCGATCGGATAGGCAAACAGCGCTTCATCGTTGACGAAGGCGGTGATCTTGTCGCCGACGACCTCGACGCGGAGCTTCGTTTCCTGGCCCGGCTCATATTTGCCCGGCACCTGAGCAAGGATTTCCTCGATGCCATTTCTCATTCGGACGAGGTTGAAGATGCTGCCGGCGCCATTGCCCGGGCTACGATCCAGAGTACCATCGGCGTCGAGTTCAAGCTTGTAGTAGTTCTTGCTGTCCTTGTAGCGGAACAGGAAACCAAGACCGTCCTTGTCCGGTGTCTGGAAAGTCGTCTCGATGGCATAGTCCGTCCATGCGAGCGCTGCCGGGTCGTTGAACAGCGCATAAGTGCCAAGGCGCAGCACGTTGACGCCGTCACCCATCGGGCTCCAGCCGCGCTTCCAGTAGTCGGAGCTGGTTGCGCCGGTCCAGGTCAGTTCACGGCTCGCAAGTTCGGTCGTCTGAAGCAGCTTGCCGTTGGAAATCAACCATTCGGACGCTTTTCCATCCGCTCCGATACCGCCGGATTCACCCTCGTCGACGATCTTGAAGCGCGCCATCGCTTCGACGGAGGAGAAATCCTCTGCGACGAGGATTTTCGTCTTGTCCACGACCGTGACGTCGACGCGGTCCGTCAAAACGGAACCGTTGGCGGAAGTTACCTTCAGGATCAGCCTGTTGATGCCCGCATCAAGGGCGACGTCGACCTTTTTGCCGGTGGCGACGACATTGCCGTCAAGGTCTGTCCAGACGAAGCCTGTCAGTTGCTCAGGTCCAAACGAAGACGATGCATCGAGCGTGACGGATGCCTTGCCGTCGCCATCCAGGTCATAGACCCGCTGGTCGATGCCGGCCTTCGCTGTCGTGACGGCCCGGGTGACGACGATGTCATCGAAAACCGAGGCGCGCTGGCCGCTGGAATAGACACCCACCGTGCCGCCTAAGAGCGGTGACGTTGCATCAACAACGGGACCGCCAAAGACGTTCTTGTCACCCAGGAAGACGTTGATGACGCCGCCGACGACCGAGACAGTCAGCGGAAGCTCCATATTGTACTGGACGCCCTCATTGACGGAGGCGAGGACAACGGCGTTGCCTTCCGAGACCTTGACCAGCTGACGACGGTTCGCTTCGCCGTCCATGGTAAAGCGGTAATAGTTGTTTGCATCCTTGTAGTAGAAGTAGACGCCAATCGCATCATTATCGAGCTGCGTCAGCGTCGCTTCGAAGACATAGTTGCTCCAGCCAGCTGATTGAGCGCCGATGTAAACGAGCTTGTTGGCGGTCGCATCGCTCTGGTCGAAAAGCGCCGCCTCCGGGGCGTCGAGGCCTTCAGTTGTGGTCGAGCGGGAAAATACCGTTCCCTTGAGCAGGAAATTGCCGGTACTGCCGTCAGTTGCGCCAAAATCGGTGGCCCAGCCGTCAGCCTTGCCGTCATTGAAGTTTTCAATGAGCAGGGTGCGGTCACCGCGAACAAGAACGTCAACCGTATCGATGGTCTTGACACCGTTAGCATCGGTTGCAGTCAGCGTCAGCTTGTGCTTGCCAAGCGAAAGATCGGCGGCGGCTTCCTTGCCCTCAGCAACCACATCGCCATTCTTGTCCGTCCAGACGAACTTCTGGATGTCTCCCGACAACAGCGACCTGGCCGCGGAGAGTTTGACGCTCGCCTTCGACGCACCGGTTGCTGCATCGGCCACGATATCGTCGCCGGCATCGGCCATGGCGCGCGCCTGACCGGCGCCGACATACACATTCTCGAACACTTCCTGGTGGCCGCGATAATAACCGGTCAGGCCGTTGCGATCGAGTTCCGGCTTGGTGCGGAAGCCATCGAGATAGTCGTCGAAAGCGGTGAAATAGGTTTCGGTGGTGATGCGGTTGTTGTCCGGATCGATGGTGATCAGGCGGATGGCGCCATTGCCGCCGTTGGAGCCGCGTGACTCGACGCCGTTGCCGGTGATTTCGCGGGAAACGCCGTTCTGGTAGTTGACCAGGAACTGGAAGACCGGCTCGCCATACTGGTTATAGGTGATATCGGTTTCCGCACCATCGCCGAAGATGTGACCCGAGAAGGTCATGACGATGTTCGGATAACGCGCAAGCAAGGCCCGGGCGACATATTCGCCGTCGTTTGCGCCGCGCTGGTCCGTGCGCATGCCGTAATCGTAACCGGCACCTTCATCGTAAAGCGGCGCGGCCAGATTATCCTGACGTCCCGCGTAGCTCGTCAGCGAGTGCGTCGCAAGCATGACGCGGTGATCGGGGAATTTTTCGATGATGTCGCCCGCCCAGCGGATCACGTCGTCGCGCGGACCGAATTCGAGCGAGATGGACAACCATTTCGTGCCGTCAGGTGCGGTGAAGGTGCTGTAGGTGTTGCGGGCGGCGGCCTGTTCCTGATCGTAAGCGCCCCCGAAGGTGCCGGCATTGGTTGCGGCCTGTTTTGCAGCCGAGAAACGGCTGTCAAGCTGGTCGGAGGAATGGTTTGCGGCGTTGCCATATACGCCCTGATCGTGATTGCCGGGAAGCAATGCATAGGGGAGCTTGCCATCGAGCTTGCGCAACGCCGCTTCGGCGATATCCCATTCGGAAGACTGGTTGTTCTGGGTGATATCACCCACATGGCTCATGAAGATGATGTTGTGGCTCTGGCGGTTATCGACCAGCCACTGTGTCATTTCGCCGAAGAGGTGCTTGATGCCGTCATTCGAGGTGTAGTCCTGCGTATCGGGGAAAACGGCGATCGTATAGGCATTCGGGCCGGCCACGCGCACGCGGAAGTCATCGGTCACGCTTTTGCCTGCGGCGTCCGTCGCGATCACGCGGATATCGGAATGGCCGAGTTCGGAAAAGTCAAGCGTCAGCTTGTTATCGGCAAGCACCGCGTTGACGACCTTGTTTTCGCTGTTCTGCACGGTGAAAGTCAGGTTCTCGCCGGAGAAGTACTTCGACAGATCGATCGTCATATTCGCCGCGTCGGGCGTAACCATCATGTCCTTGATCGGGGCGGTTTTCGTCACTGCCGACGGATCGACGGGAGCCGTCTCGCCGATTCCCAGAACGCCGGAGTTCGCGGGCGTCGTGAATTCGAGCGTGGTGCCTTTTCCGGAGATCGTTCCCGTGCCGATTGCGGGAGTAGCCGAACCTTCCGAGAAACGGACTTCAAGAGCACCTACCTGCTCTGCCGTCTGCTTCATCGCGTCAGGCAGGATGCCTGAGGTTTTCGGACCGCTGAGGTAAGACATCTCGTCTTTCGTCAACGCTGTCTGAAGGAAAAGGAAGTTGCTGAGATAACCGGGGGAGGTTTCACCGTCCTCATCGGAGAAAATCAGGAAGCCCTTGGACAGGTCAATGGCGAAACGGCTGGCACCGGAAGAAGCGATCTGCTGGGTCGCGACAAATTCGCCATTGACGTATTTGTTCATCGAAACCGTGCCGTTCGAATTCTTCTCGATCGTGAGACCGATACGGTTCCAGGCATCCAGTTTCGCCGTGCCGCGATAACTCCCGCCAATGCCGACGCCGTAGCTGTCGCCGCTCGCCTTGCCGAAAATATCGGCATCGTTGCTGTTGCCGATATCCGTCTGAAGGAAAGGCATCCAGCCGGAGGAACCGTTCGTCGGAAAATAGACGTCATAAACGAGGCTGTAGGATGTCACCGTCCCGGTGCCACCGGGCGAGACAAGAATGCTCTGCTGCTGCGAAAGGCTCGGAATCTTCAGCAACCAGTCGGAAGAAGTTTCGATGGGATTGGCAATCGAGTTTTGTGAGGTCGTCATCTCTTTGGCCTTTCTGCGTGAAACGGATTGGCCCTTTGGCCATGCCGGCACGATTAGAGCCGATGACTAACGCCCGGATGACGAATTCTTAATAATCCGTAAACGCGCCATAGCGATTTCCCATGCCCCCTATCGGTTACGCCACAGGGTAAACGAAGCCTTCCGGCGGGCGTCATGGTGCTGTCAGCCTTTTCGCCGATACTCACACGACATAAGGACGGCCCATACGGCGGCAGAAAAGGATCCCATGTCGACCACGCAGCTGAAGGCCTTTCACATCGTCGCGCAATCGGGCGGCTTTTCGCAGGCCGCGCGGGACATGGCGATCAGCCAGTCCACCCTTTCGGCCCATGTGCGGGAGCTGGAGGCTACCAGCGGCGTCAACCTTCTGGAAAGAAAACCGCGGGGGGTGAGCCTCAGCCCGCAGGGCGAACGTCTGTTCGAGATAACCGCGCGCCTGTTTCAGGCCGAAAACGAGGCGAAGGCTTTCCTGCGCGGCGATACGGGTTCCGCGGGCGGGCATCTGCGTGTTGCAGCGGATGGTCCCGTGCTGCCGCTGCCGATCCTTTCGCGGCTGAAGGCCGAGCGGCCGCAGCTTACCTTTTCCCTTTCAGTCGACAATTCGGCGCGGGTGATGGAACAGATCATCGATTATCGCGCCGATGTCGCCATTACCGCCCGTGCACCGGATGACCCGCGCCTCTATGGCGTCAAATTTCTCAGCATGCGGCTTGGCCTGTGCGTGCCCGTCTCTCACCCGCTGGCTGCGCGGGAGAGCGTCTTCATGGCCGAGCTGGAAGGCCTATCCTTCGTCATGCGCGAGCGGGGATCGCGCACCCGCGAAATCTTCGAAAAGAACCTTGCCGATCACGGCATTTCCATCCAGCGGGTGATCGAAATTTCCTCCCGCGAGGGCGTGCGGGAGGCCATCGCCAATGGAGTCGGATGCGGCGTGGTGGCCGATCTGGAATTCGGCCACGATGCGCGCCTTTCCTTCGTGCCGCTGTGCGACGCCAACGAACTCATCGATGAATATGCGATCTGCCTTGCCGAAAGGCGTCATCTGCCGCTGGTGCGCAGGTTCATAGAAGAAGCCGGCCGGGCCTGATTGCGGCCCGATCACGGCTTCCTCAACCGGCCACCCCAATATTCAGAAAACGTTCCGATGCACATCCGTCATCGCGCGCCTCAGGTCGTCCACCGCAGAGGCTGTCGGGCCCGGTTGGTCGTCCAGTGCCGGCGGCATTTTCCAGCCGGGATCGATGCCTTCCATATTCGGCAATTCATGGGCGATGCCCTTGTGGCAATCGATGCAGGTGGCCTTGCCCGTCAGCAGATATTTGGAATGGATATCGGCGGCGCGCTGCGTCTGTTTGGTAAAATCCATGGCGGCGGAGGAATGGCAGTTGCGGCATTCCAGGCTATCATTGGCCTTCAGGCGCGACCATTCGTGCTGGGCAAGCTCCAGCCGCTTGTCGAGGAACTTCTTGCGCGTATCGATGGTGCCGAAAATCTTGCCCCAGACCTCCTTGGAGGCCTGCATCTTGCGGGCGATCTTGTCCGTCCATTCATGCGGCACATGGCAATCCGGACAGGAGGCGCGCACGCCGGAACGGTTGGAGAAATGCACCGTCCGCGTCAGTTCCTCATAAACATTCGCGCGCATCTCATGACAGGAAATGCAGAAGGCTTCCTTGTTGGTCATCTCAAGCGCGGTGTTGAAGGCGCCCCAGAACATCACCCCGCCGACGAAGCCGCCAAGCGTCAGGAAGGCAAGGCTGAGCGTACCAGCAGGCGTCGTCAGAATAGCCCAGAGCCAGGCGAGAAGTTTTTTCACTCGGGCGATCATCATTCGCTACCCGCCGGTTTGACGCCCATTTCGCTCATGTCCTGAAACGTGTTGGGCACGAGCGGTCGCGTATCAGCCTGCGGCACATGGCAGGCTGTGCAGAAATAACGGCGCGGCGAAACATCCGCCAGCATCTGGCCTTCGCGCGTCATGTAATGCGTCACGCTGATCATCGGCGCGCCGGAATCCTGCGTGAATTCGCGCTTGTGACAGGACAGGCAACGGTTGGCATTGACCGAAAGCTGGTAGCCGTCGATGGAATGGGGAATGACCGGCGGCTGTTCCGGATAGGCGCGCATGCGCCTGAAGTCGTCGATCACCCATTTCGGCAGAGGTTTGGCGGGCTCGGTGCGCATGGCGTCACCGCGCGGGCCGGACAATTCCGGCACCATCTGCGCAGCGGCACCCGTCGCCACCGCGACCACCAGAAGCGTGGCGACCATCCATCCGTGTTTCCTGATCATGCGACTGGCTCTATCTTGACTGCGCATTTCTTGAAATCCGTCTGCTTGGAGATGGGATCGGTTGCGTCGAGCGTCACCTTGTTGATGAGCTGGCTGGCATCGAACCAGGGAACGAAGATGACACCGGGCGGCATGCGGTTGCGTCCGCGCGTTTCCACGCGGGAGCGGATTTCGCCGCGGCGCGAGACGATGCGGATTTCCGCTCCCTGATTGAGCCCGCGCTTGCGCGCATCATCGGCATTCATGAAACAGCGGGCGCCGGGGAAAGCCTTGTAGAGTTCCGGCACGCGCATGGTCATGGAACCGGAATGCCAGTGCTCCAGCACGCGGCCCGTCACCAGCCAGGTATCGAATTCGTCGTCGGGGGATTCGGCCGGCGGCTCATAGGGCACGGCGATGATGACCGCCTTGCCGTCCTTGTTGCCGTAGAATTTCACGCCCTCGCCGGGTTTGACATAGGGGTCGTAACCCTCGCGGTAACGCCACAGCGTTTCCTTGCCGTCCACCACAGGCCAGCGCATGCCGCGCACCTCGTGATAGGCATCGTAAGGCGCAAGATCATGGCCGTGGCCGCGCCCGAAGGCGGCATATTCCTCGAAGAGGCCCTTCTGCAGATAGAAACCGAAATCCCTGGATTCCTGGTTCTGGTAATCCGCGTTGATCTCGCTCAGCGGGAACTTGCCGACATCGCTGTCCTTGAAGAGAACCTCATAAAGCGTCTTGCCGCGATAGGCGGGATTGGCGTCGAGTATCTCCGCCGGCCACACTTCATCGGTGGTGAAACGCTTGGAAAATTCCACCAGCTGCCAGAGATCGGAACGCGCCTCACCCGAGGCCTCGACCAGCTGGTGCCAGACATGGGTGCGCCGCTCGGCATTGCCATAGGCGCCCTCCTTTTCCACCCACATGGCGGCGGGCAGAATAAGGTCGGCGCTCATGGCCGTGATGGTCGGATAGGCATCCGAGACCACGATGAAGTTTTCGGGGTTGCGATAGCCCTGATAGGTCTCGTTCTTGGTGTTGGGACCTGCCTGTACGTTGTTATTGACCTGCACCCAGTAGAAATTCAGCTTGCCGTCATGCAGCATGCGGTCCTGTTGCACGGCGTGATAACCCGGCTTTTCCGGGATGATGCCGTGCGGTATGCGCCAGATTTCTTCGGCATGTTTGCGGTGCTCGGGGTTGGTCACCGTCATGTCGGCAGGCAGGCGATGGGCGAAGGTTCCGACCTCACGCGCCGTGCCGCAGGCCGAGGGCTGGCCGGTGAGCGAGAACGGGCTGTTACCCGGCTCGGAAATCTTACCCGTCAGCAGATGGATGTTATAGACCATCTGGTTGGCCCAGACGCCGCGAACATGCTGGTTGAACCCCATGGTCCAGAGCGACATGACCTTGCGTTTCGGGTCGGCATAAAGCTCGGCCAGTTCTTCCAGAAAACCGGCTTCCACGCCGGTCATGGCGGCGGTTTTTTCCAGCGTGTATTCGGAGACGAATTCCTTGAAGGTCTCGAAATCGATCGCTTCTGTCTTGGTCGGATCAGCGGAATTGGCGGCATTCACCTCAACTGGATTATCGGGGCGCAGGCCGTAACCGATATCGGTGACGCCGCGCACGAATTTCGTGTGGTTCTTCACGAAGTCTTCGTTGACGCGCCCGGTCTTGATGATGTGGTTGGCGATGTAATTGAGGATGACGAGATCCGTGCCAGGTTTGAAGACCATCGGGATATCGGCTAGGTCCATGCTGCGATGGGTGAAGGTCGAAAGCACCGCCACCTTCACATGGTCGAACCCCAGGCGCCGGTCGGCGATACGCGTCCACAAAATGGGGTGCATTTCCGCCATGTTCGAACCCCAGAGCACAAAGGCATCGGCATGTTCGAAATCGTCGTAACAGCCCATCGGCTCATCCATGCCGAAGGTGCGCATGAAGGCATAGGCAGCAGACGCCATGCAGTGACGGGCATTGGGATCGAGATTGTTGGAGCGGAAGCCGGCGCGCATCAGCTTGGTCGCGGCATAACCCTCGAAGATCGTCCACTGGCCGGAACCGAACATGCCCACCGCCGTCGGTCCCTTTTCCTTCAGCACCCGCTTGCACTGCTCGGCCATGACGTCGAAGGCCTCGTTCCAGCTTACCGGCTCGAACTCGCCATCCTTCGCATAAATGCCGTTTTTCTTGCGCAGAAGCGGGGTCTGCAGGCGGTCCTTGCCATACATGATCTTGGACAGGAAATAGCCCTTGATGCAGTTGAGGCCACGATTGACCTCCGCCTGCATGTCGCCATGCGTGGCGACGACCTTGCCTTCCTTGACGCCGACCATGACGCCGCAGCCCGTGCCGCAGAAACGACAGGGCGCCTTGGACCATTTGATCTGCAAGGCGGAAACGCCGCCCGGCACCGGCTGGGCCGCGGCCGGCAGCGCAATGCCTGCCGTCGCCGCCGCAATGCCGGCGGCATGCGCCTTCAATAGATCACGCCGCGTCAGTTCGCTGCTCATCGCCGCTTGTCTCCTCTGTATCGACGTGTTCGAAAACCATGTTGGCGGCAATCACACCGTCGAGTGTCGAAATATAAGTGAGCGTATCGCCCAGCATGCCGGTGCTCGTGCCATCGATGACGATGACGATCTTGCCGTTGCCCTCGCCATGAACCTCGACATTATCGAGCGTTAAAAGCGTTGCGAGCACGGCGTCGCGCATCTGCGGCATCACCGCCACCACGGCGCTTGAAACATGATACCGCCCTGTATTTTCAGACATATTGCATCTCCGTGGCTGTTTCCTTGATCTCGATCACACCGGCCGGGCAGACGGACACGCAGGCCCCGCAGCCGGTGCAGGCTTGTTCGATAAGTTCAGGCACGAAGGGACCGCCGCGGCGCGGGCGAAACCGGATGGCCGCGGTCGGGCAGGCATCGCGGCAGGCCTGGCAATCAATATTGCCGAAGGCGAGACAGCCCTCGCCGATCGCCATGACATGATCGAAGCGTTGGGCAGCAGGGACGGCAAACACCGGTTCCGGACAGGCTTCGGCGCATTTGCCGCAAAAGGTGCATTCCCCGACGGAAAAATCCACCGAAGGCAAACCGCCCACCATGGCAATGATGCCGGTGGGACAGGCTTCGACACATTTTGCGCAACCGCTACAAGCGGTGAGGTCGCTCAACGCGACCCCGGGGGGACAGATACGTGGTCTATGTTTTTGCCCGCCGCGCAGCAAATCGCGCCGGCTGAGGGAGGCTTCCATCATCATGGCGCCCTCAATGACCGGGCGGCCCCGGAGGGCCGTAAATGATCTGGAACATCCAGACGATAAAGCCATAAGCCCCGACAAATCCGACCGCCAGAACGGGCCAAATTCCAAAGGCCAGAACGGCGAAGGTCACAAGTTCCCTCGTCCGGCCAGGCTTTTCATCTGTGTGTTGAGGCGCGACTATTTTAGGCATATTCGCGTTTCCTATTCGTTTCGAGTCATCATCGGCTAAAAGACGGAAATATTCAACTATTTGATTTTATTGATTATTTATTAGAACTAACATTCATCAAGACGGCTCGCCTAAGTCACTGATTTCGCATTGTGCTTTTGCTGAAAAAATAAACAGTCGACGTAAAATGGGTTGAATGCCCGACCGTCGGAGCTGCCGGAAGCTCTCATCCGCAGGCTCCCTTATCGTCCATGCCCGGCGCGCGCATGAAGGGGAAAAAACTCTGCAGCCAGGCGCCGAAACTCGCCGCCCAGAGCATTGCACTGAGGCCGTGATGATAGGGTGACAGGATCGCGGCGAAATCGAACTCGGGCAGGATGCGGATCAGTCCGGCCGCCGCCATCACGGCAGCCGACGCATGGGCCTGCCATGGCAGAGACGCCAGATTGCGGCCCGTGTGCCGGAGCCCGGCGATGATGAAAACCGCCATGACAGCGCATCCAAGCGCCCCGACAGACAGGAGATGCAGCCCTGCGGCGGGCGTGACGGAAAAACCGAGCCGTGTCGCCCCGAGCGCCAGAAATCCCGCGCCGGCAAAGGCGTTGCCAAGGCCGAGCAGCAGCACCTCGGTCCTGAAGACCGCACGCCCGATGAACCATTCGGCCAGCCGGTCGAAAAACGCCGCACCGGCCGCAAGCGCTAGCCAGGCGCAGACATCGCTTTGCGGAAAGGCGAGCCTCGCCGCCATATAAATCGTCACCATGGCGCCCGCCATGTGCTGGCGGCCGGGATGCGGCCGGTAAGGCGTGGTCTCTCCGCTTGGATCAAGCGCCAGATTGATGACGACCACATTGATGCGGGCTGCCGAGAGCGAAAACAGCACGATGAAGATGCACAGCGCCACTTCCAGGCAGCGGGATGCGAATGCGAGATCGCCGGCCCACCAGCCATAACGCACACCCGCTTCCGTCGCCGCGAAAAGAAGAAGCCAGATGAGAAATGTCAGGTGCTTCACCGTGCGCCGCGCCAGCATTGCCCTGCCGATGAGGGCAGAGAGCGCCAGCAGAAAAGCCATATCAAAAAAGCAGGCCAGCAGGCTCCACGCATCAGCCCCCAAGACACCGATGATGCGGCCCGGCAGCCAGAGGCAGGCAAGATGGACCAGCGCTCTCCCCTGCGCCGGTTTCGTATCCGTCCATTCCGGCGCCGCCGACCCGAGGAAACCCGCAAGCGCCATGCCATAGGTGCCAAAAATCATCTCATGGGCGTGCCATTGCGAGGCAGGCACGGCATCGGCGAAAGGCAGGCCATAACCGCCGATAACCACCCACAAAAACGGCCAAACCGCGCCATGCATGGCGGCCAGAGGAAAAAACAGCCGCAGGGCTTCGCAAAGGATCGGCGGCGGCCTCATCTGACCCGCTCCCTCGCCGAAAACAGTTCGGCAAAGGCCGGGCTCTCGGCCAGGCGTTCCGCTTCATCGAACACCGCCCGCGCCATGCGCCCGCCCGGCGAGCCGGAAGGCTTGTGAGCGGCAACCACGCGGCCGTCCATGCCTGAAAGCACGATCAGCCTGTCGGCCACCATCAGCGCTTCATGAAGATCATGGGTGACAAGAAGGGTGGAGAAACCGCGCCTGCGGGCGGTACCCACCAGAAGCTCCTGCAAATGGCGTCGCAGGCCGACATCGACGGCGCTGAAAGGTTCGTCCAGAAACAGCATGTCCGGCTCCACCGCCAGCGCCCGCGCCACACCGGCGCGCTGGCGCATGCCGCCGGAAAGCTCGACCGGATATTTGCCGAAATCCGCTTCTTCCAGCCCAACTTCGAGCGCAAAACACCCAGCCCTTTCACGGCGTTCCCGTTTCGGCATGCCGGTGGCCGCAAGGCCGTAGGCTATATTGTCGATCAGCGTCATCCATGGCAGCAGCCGCGGTTCCTGAAAGACCAGACCCTGCCGGCGATATCGACGATGCACGCGGCCGCGAACGGGATCGATGATGCCAGCCGCGATCTGCAGGATCGTCGTCTTGCCGCTGCCGGAAGGGCCAAGCAGCGCCACGGTTTCCCCCGGCGCGATGCTCAGGTCGAAATTCTCGAACAGGCTGCGACCTAAAAAGGCGTGGCCGACATGTTCGAAACGCAGGCTGGAATGATCGCTCATCGTTTGACACCCCATGGCAGCCCGGCGGCGCGCCAGCGTTCCAGCGCTTCGCGCAGCAGATGCAGCAGGCCGTAATCGGTGAGCAGCGCCAGCGCGACGGTGATGGTGAGCCAGGCGCTGACCTGCGCAATGTCGAACAGCGCGCGTGCGGTGGCCAGTTCGCCGCCGATGCCGCCGGAATTCGACAGAAGCTCGGCCATGACAGTGACTTTCCACGCACTGCCGGCCGTCGTGGTCCAGGCGGGAAAGAGATAGGAAAGCACATGCGGCATTGTGACGGTCCGCAACCGGTAAAACCATGGAGCACCGAAGGCCTGCGCCATCACCTCCAGCTGACGATCCCGCTTGGCGACACCTTCCAATGCACCGGCAAAGGAAACGGGAGCCGATGCGATGACAACGGTCATGACGGCAGTGCCGCCGGAGGAACCGAACCAGATCAGCGCCAGCACGATCCAGCCTATGGGCGGAACGCCGAGCAGGACGGTGACAACAGGCTTCATCAGCCGCATGGCCGCGAAGGAGTAACCCGCCATCACGCCGGCGACGGTGCCGATGCCCGCCGCAATGGTGAAACCGGTCAGGGCCCTGACGGCGCTCTGCGACAGGATCGCGAAGAAATCCGGCCTCGCCGCAAGCACTCCGATAGCCGTGAAGGTCTCACCCGGCGAAGGCAGGATGAAGGAGCCATAAATTTCATGCCCGGCCTGCCAGGCGGCGAGAAAGCAGAAAATACCCGAAAGCCCCGCCCAGCCCGCCCAGAGATAGCGGCCCATCCAGCCAAGACTTTCGAGAATGCGGTTCATGCCTGCTACACCAGATAAAAACCGTCATCCGGCCGCCGACCGCCGATGATCGCGGGGCCGGCCTTGGCGAGTTCATCGTAAAACGCCTCAAGATCGGTACGCGCAGCACTCGCCTTCAGCGCACATAGATGGCTAGTCGGGAAGGAGGCAGCGATGATGTCAGGCGGAAAGCCCAGGGCTTCGGCGACGGCATCGGCCGCCGTCTTCGGGTCGGCGATGGCGCTGGCGAGCGCCGCCTCCATGGCGGCCTGTAGAGCCTCTATGCCGGACTTGCCGAGCTTTTGCTGAACCTGCGACGTCAAGGCGAGACCGGCCTGCGGGATTTCGGCCTTGCCGGCCACCTTCGCCCATTCCTGCTGGATATCGATGGTGCGGTGGACGGTCATGAAAAACGACTTCGCCTTGATCAGCACAGCGGTTGCGGCCGGTTCGCTGAGCAGCGCCGCATCCACCCTGCCCGTCAGCAGCAATTGCACAGCTTCCGGCGGCGAGGCGGCATATTCCAGCTTGATGTCGCCGGACTTCAAGCCGTTTTCGGCAACAAGGCGATGCAGCACGAAATCGGGCATATCATTCTTGAACGGCAAAGCGAGCGTCTTGCCGGAAAGGCTTTTCAGGGAGTTCAGCGTCTCGTCTTTCGAAACGATATAGAGCAGACCCGTGGTCAGCACGTTGAGCAGCCCGAGGCCGAGGCCGCGATTATGGAGATTGGCGGCGCCATAACTCGGCATCACCACCGCCCCCATGGAGCCGGAGGCAACGGCCGCGCGCATTTCATCCGGCGTTTTCCAGGCCTTGAAGACGGCTTCAGGCGCAACGTCCTTCAGGAACCCGCCTTTTACCGCATGGGCCAGCACGGCGGACGGCGCAGCGGGAGGCCCGTAAAAGGTGAGCGGTGTCTCGGCTTTCAGAATATGGGGTGCGGCAAGCGTCGCCACCGTGAAACCGGAAAGGGCCGAAAGAGCCTGACGACGGGTGAGATGATGGGCCATGGTCCTGATCCTTGTTCGCGCCGGAAGCGCCCCGATGCCGCACAACCAGCCTTGCGGCCCCGAGCGTCACCAACCCGGAAATGACATTTTGCAAGCGGGTGCTCTTTGCGCAGGATCAAACAGCACCGGAAGCAAGGGGCTATTTGCATGTTTTAAGAGACCGGGCCTCTCGCAGAATGCGCGAACCCTCCTGCGCGGCGGCGGCGATATCGAGAAACATCGGGCTCGCCGTTTCGACCACGCCTTCATCGACCGTATCGTCCTCGGCAAAATCCGACAGCATATCGGTCAGAAGCCCGATCTTGCGCCGCTCCTCGCGGGCGGCGGCAAGGAGCTTGACGACATTGCGCTGGCGCTCGAAATCCTCAAGCTCGCGCAGCGCGTCGTGCACCTTGTCGCGGCAGCCGCAATCGAGCGCGCTTTGCAAAACCACGTTACGCACGAGATGGATCGCCGCCGCGATATCCGCTCCGCCCGGCGCGGCTGCGGACAGCGTTTGTTCACTTTGCCCGTTCGTCGTCATGCATTCACCCCATGCGCCGTGTTGCGGGCGCGGGCGATCCAGGCCGCCCCTTCCTGCCCGTGGTGAAAACCATTGGAAAAAGGCACGTCCGGATAGATTTGGCTGAGACGGGCAAGACCATCTTCCGCACCCCGCCTGCCGGTCAGAACGTCGTCATGGATCTGCGCCACCGCCACCATGTCGCAATCCTGCGGCGAGAGGCGGAAGCGGGCGATGCCGGCAGCGGCCAGATCCTGCAATTCGCCAAGCAGCGACTGGCAGGTGTGCGACACCGTCTGCACCCCGTTCAGCGCCAAAAATGATTGCCGGTCAAGCGTGCGGACCGGCAATCCATCCGGATCGTCGCCGCAGACGAACTGGCAATTATCCTTGATATTGCCCTTGGCGCGGGCATGGGCGCAGCGCGCCGAAATGGCGAGCGGCAGGCGGCCGAAGGCGAAGATTTCGAAGTCCACATCAGGCGTCTCCGCCACGATGCGCTCCACCGAGATCATCGGCAGTTCCGGCGGCAGGCAGATGGCGCTTGCCCCGCGCGAGGAGAGCAGCCGCGCGGTCGCGGCATTATAGACATTCACCATCGGCCCGACGACGTGCGGCGCGCCATGCAGCATGCCAAGGGCGGAAAGGTCATTCGCCTCGACAGGATAGGGACTATCGGCGATCAGGCCGCGCAGCTGGCGGCTTTCCCGTTCCAGCGTCACCAGTGAAAGCGTCGAAAGGATCACCTGTTTTCCGGCGTTCTCCAGCCGCTCGATCACCTCTGCCAGATGCGGCTCGGTGAAATGAAACCGTTTGGAACAGACGGTCTCGCCGAGATAGACATGGCTGACGGGCGCTTCATCGGCGATGCGGAAATAGAAATCTCGCCATTTCTCGCCCTGCCAGAGATAAAGGACCGGGCCGAGCGCCAGAGTGGTCTTTGCAGGTTTTGCCATCGCCTTCATCTCCAGCGTTTCTCGTAAGCACCAACGGTGGTGCGCTGGCCTTCGCTTAAGAGCCGCAGGCGTGAGAGCAGCCTGCCGCGCTCTTCGGCACCGGCGGAAAGCGCCCGGTGCAGGGTGGAAACCACTTCCGCCACATAGGCCTTGCCGCGCTGGCGACCCTCGATCTTCAGCGCGCTGACCCCCGCCTCGCGCAGCGCATCGATCTGGTCCATCACGTCAAGCGATACCGGATCCTCGAAGGCATAGGACTTGTCATCGGCAATCTCGAAACGGCCCTTGCACAGCGTCGGGTAACCCGCCGCCTCCCCCGCCGGAAAGCGGTTGATGGTGTAATCACCGAGTTCCGACACCAGCTCCTGCCCATCCTGCCGGTAATGCACATGGCTTGCCGGCGAGCAGACGCCGTTCATGTTGGGTGATTTGCCTGTGGCGTAGGACGAAAGCGAACACCGTCCCTCCGCCATGACGCAGAGACCGCCGAACACGAAGATTTCGATTTCGCAGCGGATTTGCCGCGCCAGCCGGGCAATGTCAGGAATCGTCAGGGTGCGCGGCAGCACCACCCGTTTCGCGCCGAAGGCATCGACGAGAAAATTGACCGCATCGGCATTGGAGGCGGAGGCCTGTACCGAGACGTGGATGCGCTGCTGAGGATGGTTTTCCGCCACATGCGCCATCAGGCCGAAATCTGCGAGGATAAGCGCGTCAGCCCCCGCCTTCACGGCGTCGGCCGCACCGCGATACCAGATGTCCTCATTACCGGCGCGCATGAAGGTGTTGAGCGCCACAAAGGTCTGGACACCGCGTTTCTTCGCGTAAGTGATGGCGTCGGCCAGCTCTTCGCGGGAAAAATTGAGGCCGGGAAAATTGCGGGCATTGGTTTCATCACGAAAGCCGCAATAGACGGCGTCCGCCCCGGCATCCACGGCCTCACGAAAGGCGGCGGGCGTTCCCGCAGGACAGATCAGTTCCATGCCTGCTCTCCCCGCGTTTCGGACAGAACGTGGCCGCGCAGACGGTTCGCGACACGCGTTACCACGGGCGCGAAAGGCCCGGCAAATGCACCAAGGTCACGCGGCAGATCGATACCGCTGTCATCAAGCGCATTGCGCAGCGCCAGCATCGCCTCCATGTCGCCGGTGACGCTCAGATCACGCGAAAAGAACAGCGCATCGGCATCCTGCCGCCCCTCCATCAGCGCAAGCAGCATGAAAAGCGGTCCCTCGACCGCCGCGTCCGTCTTGGGCAGGCGGCCCTTTCGGCTGACGGTGATGGCAGGACTTGCGGGTTCGACCATGAAGGCGAAGGGGAGATCGACAGGCAGAAAAGCGTAGCGCTTGTTGCGATGTTCGCCGAGCCGGACGAACATATTCGGATGCCGCTTCATGATCTGCGCCAGCATCGCCGCCGTCGCTCGCTGCACCACGGCAATCGGCAGAAAATTCAAGGGGGTGGCGATGGCGGCGGGAAAAGGTCTCATGAAGGGTCCTGTCGGCTCTGTTGCGGGCGGCAACCTAACCGTGGCGCACGGATGGCGGTTTGAGCGAACGCAAAGACAGGGTGATTTTCCGGCGTGAAACGATGAAAAGCGCTATAGATCACGGACTTGCCAAGCGAAGGAGGTCGCCCATGTCCGATATAAGGGTCAAACGGATTTACGAACCCGCCAGCGAGGATGACGGCACGCGCGTTCTGGTGGACCGACTCTGGCCACGCGGCATGCGCAAGGAAGATGCAAAACTGTCGCTATGGCTGAAGGCGATCGCGCCCAGCAACGAATTGCGAAAGAACTTCTCCCATATGCCATCGCGCTTTGCCGAATTTACCCGGCATTATCATGAGGAACTGGCGGCCAACCCCGATGCCGTGGCCCAGATGAAGGAGCTGATGGCGAAAGGCCGGGTCACACTGCTTTATGCCGCCCACGATACCGAACACAACCACGCCCTCGTTCTCGCCGACTATCTTCGTTCGCACTGAACCCGCATTTGCGGCAGCGCAAGGACATGCCCCACTGCCACCGGCAAACAAGCGGCATGAGAGACGAACCGACAGACACAAAGACAGAAGAGAAACCCGCCCGCGCTGCCGATCTGCGCGGTTTCGTCCGGCTGCTGGAAGAGCGTGGGCAGCTGCGGCGAATCCGCCAGCCGGTCTCGCTGGTGCACGAGATCACCGAAATCCACCGCCGCGTGCTCGCCGAGGGCGGGCCGGCGCTGCTGTTCGAGCAACCCGTCGACCACGAGGGCAAGGTGCGGGAGATGCCGCTGCTTGCCAATCTGTTCGGCACGCGTCAACGCATCGAATGGGGGCTCGGGCTGGAAACGGGCGGCCTGCCCACGCTTGGCGCGAAGCTGGCAGAATTGCGCGAGCCGCGGCCGCCGAAAACCATGGCAGAGGCCTGGAGCAAGCTGCCTTTGCTCCGGGCAGCACTTTCCATGCGGCCACGCAACGTCTCCCGCGCGCCGGTGCAGGAAAGGGTGCTGACGGGAGATGCAGTCGACCTTGCCCACCTGCCGGTGCAATGGTGCTGGCCGGGCGAACCGGCCCCGCTCATCACCTGGCCGCTGGTCATCACCCGTTCGCCTGATGATCCCGACGATATCAATGTCGGCATCTACCGCATGCAGGTGTTGGGGCCGGACAGGGTGATCATGCGTTGGCTGGCTCATCGTGGCGGGGCACATCACCACCGGCTGTGGCAGGCGCGCGGGCTGGATATGCCCGTTACCGTCGCCATCGGCACTGATCCCGCCACCATTCTCGCCGCCGTCATGCCGCTTCCCGAACATATCAGCGAGCTTGGCTTTTCCGGCCTGCTGCGCGGCTCGAAAAGCCGCATCGCCAGAGCATTGACCGTGCCGATGCCGGTGCCCGCCAATGCCGAGATCGTGCTGGAAGGGACCGTCTCAGTAACGGAAACGGCCCTGGAAGGACCTTATGGCGACCATACCGGCTATTATAATTCGGTCGAAGCCTTTCCGGTCATGACGCTGTCGGCAATCACCATGCGCCGCAATCCGATCTATCTTTCCACCTATACCGGCCGGCCGCCGGATGAACCCTCGGTTCTCGGCGAAGCCATGCTCGAGATTTTCCTGCCGCTCGTCAAAAGACAATTTGCGGAAATCGTCGATCTGTGGATGCCGCCGGAGGCCTGTTCCTACCGCGTGATGGTCGCTTCGATCGACAAACGATATCCGGGGCAGGCAAAACGGGTGATGATGGGCCTTTGGTCGATGCTGCCGCAGTTCAGCTATGTAAAACTCATCATTCTGGTCGGTCCCGACATTGATGTGCGCAACTGGGCGGACGTCGTCTGGGCGCTCTCAACCCGTTTCGACGCCTCGCGCGATACAACGATCATCAACGACACGCCGATTGATTATCTCGACTTCGCCTCGCCGAAAGCCGGGCTCGGCGGCAAGATGGGGCTGGATGCCACCCGCAAGCTGCCGCCGGAGACGGAGCGTGAATGGGGCCGCGTGCTATCAATGACACCTGACGTGATCGCGAAAGTCGATGTGATGTGGCGTGATCTCGGCCTTGGAGAACGGCCATGACCCCGTGTCGTGTGGTGGTGGGCGTCAGTGGCGCATCGGGTGCCGGCATAGCCCTGCGCATCGTTGAACGCCTCGCCGAGATGAAAAGCGTCGAAATCCATCTCGTCCTGTCGCAATCGGCCAGACGCACCGTGCTGCATGAGGAAGGTGCGCAAGCCATGGGGCGGATGTTGTCGCTCGCCAGTGTCAATCACGCCGTCGATGACATCGGCGCGGCAATTGCCAGCGGCTCTTTCCCGACAGCCGGCATGATCGTTGCACCCTGCTCCATGCGCACACTTGCGGCCATTGCAACCGGGTTTTCGGACAATCTTCTCACCCGCGCCGCCGATGTGCATTTGAAGGAACGCCGGAAGCTGATCCTGATGACACGCGAGACGCCGCTGCATCTCATCCATCTGCGCAACATGTGCGCGGTGACGGAAGCGGGCGCCACCGTCATGCCGCCGGTGCCGGCCTTTTACAACAGACCGCAAAGCGTCGCCGATATTGTCGACCAGATGGCCGCTCGCGCCATTGATCAGCTCGGCATCGCTTCCACGCGGCAGGCTACTATATGGCAGCCACATGTTGTGAAAGCACCCTGAGCGATCAGAGATAGGCCATAGGGTCCGCGCCGAAGAGCGCAGCATGGCCACCGGCCAGCAGCCACCAGATCGTCAACGCCGTCAGCGCCGCAGCAAGCAGCATCGGCCCGTCCACGGCGAGGCGCGTTTTACCGGAGAGGATTGCTGCGAAGGGAACCGTTGCGCTGCCGGCAGCCGTCGCGCTCCACGCATCGCCCAGTCTTTTCCGCGCGCGTTTTTCGGTCATGGCCATTCCGCCGAGAGAAAACAGCGCAAAGCCGCCGAAGATAATAACGGAGCGCAGGTCGCCATTCGGCACGACATGCCCCAGCGACCAGAACAAAAAACCGACAAGCACCGGATGGCGCGTGATGCGCACGATTGCGCCCGGTCTCTGCCCCTGCCGTACGGAAATGGAGAGCGGATTGACGCTGAGGAGGCCTGCCAGCACGAAAAACAGACCAATCGGAGCAGCGAGAAACGTGACGTGCGCCTGCCAGGGCGCAACATCCCAGAGCGGAATGTAATCGACGGACAGCGCGGCATAAAAAACCCAGGCCAGCGTCAGAAGCGAGACCACGGAATAGGCGCCGAAATAAGCGGGCCTGCCGATGGCCGCAATCAGCCGGCCGCGCACGGCCGGCACGGCGGGAATGGAATGCAGCGCCACGAAAAGCGAAAGAGCGGCGACAAGTTCAAGCATCCGACTGCCTTCTCACTGGTTCAGGAACAGCACCGACGCAATCGCCACGGAGGCAAGAACGGCGGAAACCGCGCCCATGCGCTGTAATACTCCCATACGGTACAACAGTACCGCAAAGCCAATGATAACAGGGGTTGCGACAATCAGCCCGACCTGTGCGTCGTTCATGGGAAGCTCCATTTTCCAGAGTTGCGCTTTGTCAGGACAATAGGGCTTTGCGCGCTCCCTTCTTTGACCGACCGCAAAGAAGCGGGGTTTGAGGACGCCTAAGCGTGGCTTGCTGTTTTACAATTACGGACAAGGCCATGGCGATAAATACGGAAGAGGAAAGCGGAAATCTGCTCCTGTGGATTCTGGTCTGGAGCGAACTTGCCGCCTTCGGCGCTTTGACCGGCGCATTCATCATCGCCTTCGCCCTCAATCCCGATGCATTCGCCGCCGCGCGCCAGCATCTGCAGCCGCAGCTTGCCGGTCTCAATACGCTTATATTGCTGGCAAGCGGCTGGCAGGCGGCCGTGGCGGCCAGCCGTCACACCGCGCTGCCGGGCAAAAGGCGGGCGCTTCTCCTTGCCGGTCTGCTGGGCTTCGCTTTCGTCGGTGTGAAGCTCCATGAATATTCCACCGAAATCGCCTTCGCGTCCGATCCCGCCTATGGCGCATTCTTTGAGCTTTATTTCCTGCTCACCGGCTTCCACCTGCTGCATGTCGTCTTCGTGGCGATCCTGCTGTTCATCGTGGCCTGCTGGCCGAAAAACGAGAACATCACGCTGGTGACGACGCTGTGGCATGTCATCGATCTGGTCTGGATCGTCATCTTTCCCGTCGTTTATCTGGTTTGACATCATGATCCATCGCACCTCCCGCCAGCTTGCAAGAAGCTTCGCAGCACTCGCCATTCTCGTTCTTGCCGGCACGGCCGTCGTCATATCGTGGAAGGCGGCGTTTCTGCCGCCGGTCGCAGCCGCCTGCCTGATGCTGCTTTTCGCGCTCATGAAATCCAGACGCGTCATCGACGACTTTCTGGGCTTTCGGAAAGAGCGCGGCCTGCTGCGCGCCGCCCTTCTGGCATGGCCCGCCATCTTCGCCGCCGCAGCCCTTTTGCGGGCATTCGTCCAGGGCATTTTGTCACTCTGAAAAGGCCGGTGGCACCACCTCTCCCGTTGTTTGCCAAAAGGCAAAGAACACCCGCGGCCAACGGCTAGAAAGGGTTCAGGCCCCACCGCATTCCGCCAGCCAGCTGGCAAATCCCGGCATGAGGGTTCGATCAAGCCAGTCCGCATAAGCGGTCTTCCGGATGGAAAGGACCATTGGCATGGCAGAACGCCTGACCAAAACAGGAGCGCGAAACGTCTTTTACGGCGGCTCCATCTTCTTCTTTGTCATATTCGTCGGGCTGACCGCCCATAGCCATTATTACATGCGCACCACCTCGACGGATGAAAGCACGCTGACGGAAAGCGTCGCACGCGGCAAGCACGTGTGGGAGAAAAATTCCTGCATCAACTGTCACACGCTGCTCGGTGAAGGCGCCTATTTCGCGCCTGAACTCGGCAATGTCTGGAAGCGCTATGGCGGCGTGGAAGACAAGCAAGCGGCGCGCGATTCCATCAAGGGCTGGATGGTCGCCCAGCCCACCGGCATCGAGGGCCGACGCCAGATGCCGCAGTTCAATCTCACCGAACAGGAGCTCGATGATCTCGTCGACTTCCTCGAATGGACGAGCCGGATCAAGACGCAGAACTGGCCGCCGAACGAGGCGGGTTGAGGTGGACGGCAAGGAGATGACGAGATGAAATACCAGACACAAAAAGTCGCCATGCTGTATTTTTACGGCGCAATCGGGCTGTTCGTGGCGCAGATCCTGTTCGGCGTCGTCGCAGCCACGATCTACGTGCTGCCCAATACGCTTTCCGAGCTTCTGCCCTTCAACATCGTGCGCATGATCCACACCAACGCCCTTGTGGTGTGGCTGCTGATGGGCTTCATGGGCTCGACCTTCTACCTGCTGCCGGAAGAGACGGAAACGGAGCTTTACAGCCCGAAACTCGCCATCGCGCAGTTCTGGATCTTTCTGGTGGCCGCAGCCGTTGCGGTGGTCGGATATATGTTCCGCATCCATGAAGGCCGCGAATTCCTCGAGCAGCCCTTCGCCATCAAGGTCGGCATCGTCCTCGTCGTCCTGATGTTCCTGTTCAACATCACCATAACGGCGCTGAAGGGCCGCAAGACCACTGTTATCAACATCCTGCTCTTCGGTCTCTGGGGTCTGGCGATCTTCTTCCTCTTCGCCTTCTACAATCCCATGAACCTGGCGCTCGACAAGATGTACTGGTGGTACGTCATCCATCTGTGGGTGGAAGGCGTGTGGGAACTGATCATGGCCTCGATCCTCGCCTTCCTGATGATCAAGCTCAACGGCATCGACCGCGAAGTGGTGGAAAAATGGCTCTATGTCATCGTCGGCCTTGCCCTCTTCTCGGGCATCCTCGGCACCGGACACCACTATTACTGGATCGGCGCGCCCGGTTACTGGCAATGGATCGGCTCGCTCTTCTCGACGCTGGAAGTGGCCCCCTTCTTCACCATGGTCATCTTCACCTTCGTCATGACCTGGAAGGCCGGCCGCAAGCATGAGAACCGCGCGGCACTGCTCTGGTCGATCGGCTGCTCGGTCATGGCCTTCTTCGGTGCCGGCGTCTGGGGCTTCCTGCATACGCTGTCGTCGGTGAATTACTATAGCCACGGCACGCAGCTCACCGCCGCCCACGGGCACCTCGCCTTCTTCGGCGCCTATGTGATGCTGAACCTCGCCATGATGGCCTATGCCGTGCCGGAAATGAGAAAGCGCGCGCCTTACAATCAGTGGCTTTCGATGACGAGCTTCTGGGTGATGTGCACGGCCATGTCGGTGATGACCTTCGCGCTGACCTTTGCCGGCGTGGTGCAGATCCAGCTACAGCGCGTCATGGGCGAAAGCTTCATGGATGTGCAGGACCATCTGGCGATCTTCTACTGGATCCGCCTCGGCTCGGGTTTCGCGGTTCTCATTTCGGCGGCCATGTTCATCTGGGCAATCCTGGTCCCGGGCAAAGAAAAACAGGGTGGCGTTGCCCGCCTCGTGCAGCCCGCCGAATGAGAAAACGGACCGGCTCTCCTTTTCCCCCGGAGAGCCGGTTCCTTACCATCAAACATGGAGATGACCATGAACACCCTCTTCCGCCCGACGCCGCCGCCCTTACCAGATGCCCCCTTCTACACGCCGCTCGGCAATGAATGCGTGCTGTTCGAAAGCGCCTGGGTGCGGCAATTGCCGCTTCTGCTGAAAGGCCCGACAGGCTGCGGCAAGACCCGTTTCGTCAGCCATATGGCGGCGAAACTCGGCCTGCCGCTTTCGACAGTTTCATGCCACGACGACCTTGCCGCCGCCGACCTGACCGGCCGTTACCTGCTGAAAGGCGGTGAAACCGTGTGGATGGACGGCCCGCTGACACGCTCGGTGCGCCAGGGCGGCATATGTTACCTCGACGAGATCGTCGAGGCGCGCAAGGATGTGGCCGTCGTGCTGCATCCGCTTACCGACGACCGCCGCATCCTGCCGCTGGAGCGCACCGGCGAGGTTCTGCAAGCGCCCTCCGGCTTCATGCTCGTCGTGTCCTACAATCCCGGCTACCAGAACCTGCTGAAAAGCCTGAAGCCCAGCACCCGACAGCGTTTCGTCGCCATTGAATTCGACTTTCTGCCCAAGGAACAGGAAATCGCCGTCGTTTCGCATGAAAGCGGGCTCGATGCGCGCGATGTCGAGCCGCTCGTCGATCTCGCCCACCGGCTGCGCGGCTTGAAAGGTCACGATCTGGAAGAGGGCGTCTCCACCCGCCTGCTCGTCTATTGCGCCAGCCTCATCGATACCGGCCTTCCCGCCCGCCAGGCCGTGCGCGCGGCGATGATCGAGCCGCTGACCGACGAGCCTGACGTGAAGGCCGCGCTGCATGAAGTCGCGGATGCGATCATCCGATAGGGCGCATTTATATCCATATCGGAATGCCATGAGGATAAACCATGCTGGACTTTCTGGAACTGGAAGAAACCGTCGGCCGCGCCTGGCACAGGCTGATCGGCGAAACCGGCACATGGCTGCGCTTTCCAGATCATGCCGTGAAGCTGGAGGACATACAGGCCGTGCTGGCCATCTGTTTCCGCGGTTTTGGCGGTGAACATGCGGTGCAGATCGCCCCGGCGCGCGCGCGCACCTCCACGCACCGGCTGAGGCTTCGCCAGCGCATGGGCCTTGGCGAGGAGAAACTGGCCCAGCCCGGCCGCGATCACGCCACGCTGATGCTGCCGCCGGTGCTCGATCTGTTTCCCGACCGCCGCCTCAACCGCGATCTCTATCTCTGGCTCGCGGCCGCCATGGCGATGATGCCGCTTCAACCGGTCGTGACCGCCGACCCGCTGCGCAACGATCTTGCCCGGCTCGACCGCGCCGCAGAACTGGCGGAAGCTGTCATCCGTGCCTTCCCCGGAATGAAGACCCGTTATCGCCGGCTTTGCGCTGCCCTGCTCGCGGTGCGCCAGAAGCGGCCGCTGCCGCAGGCCGAGCAGCAGGTGGAACAACGAGTGCTCTCCATGCTGGCGGAAGCGGCGGGGATCGAGGGCCACACACCGCCCGCCGGCTTCCCGGTCAAAGCGCCGCCGCGCTACCTGCCCATGCTGCCGGTTCCGCTCTGGCCGGACACGCTGCTGCGCGAAACCTCCGAGGCGCGGCAGGGCGAAGACCAGCCGGCGGCGAGCGCCGCGCCGCAGGGGGCGGAAGCGGCCCGCCATATCGCCGTGCGTGAAAAGGCGGAGAACCGGCAGACCGAGCGAAGCCCCTTCATCCTCAACCGTTTCGAAAAGATCCTTGCCATGGCCGAGATGGTCAATGTCGACCGTCCCGGTGACGACAGCGACGATGCCGACGGCAGTGCGGCCGACGAGCTGGACGACATGACGCTGGGAGAAAGAAAGGGACGGCCTTCCGCCCGCTTCCGCTTCGATCTCGACCTGCCGCCCGAAGCGCTGGATCATACGCCGCTGACGGCGGAACTGACCTATCCCGAATGGGATTATCGCAGTGGCACCTACCTCGCCGACCATTGCCGGGTCATCGCCTCCCCTGCGAAGGGTGCTGAGACGGCGCCGGAACCCGACCCGGACACCAAGAGCCTTATCCGCCGGGTCAGGCGGCAGTTCGAGGTACTGAGGCCACGTCACGAAATGCTGCGAGCCCAGCTTGACGGCAACGATCTCGATCTTGACGCGGTGGTGCGCGCCAGAAGCGACATCGCCGCCGGCGGACAGGGCAGCGACCGCATTCATATGGCAAGCCGTCCGCAGGCGCATGATCTTGCCGTGACGATCCTCGTCGACGTATCGCTGTCGACCGACGCCTGGTTCGACAATCGCCGAGTGCTGGACGTGGAAAAGGAAGCGCTGCTGGTGCTTGCCCACGGGCTTTCCGCCTGCGGCGACAGTCACTCGATCCTGACCTTCACCTCACGCCGCCGCTCCTGGGTGCGAGTGGAGACAGTGAAGGATTTCGATGAACCGATGGGCCACAATGTCGAGCGTCGCATCGCGGCGCTGAAACCCGGCTTCTACACCCGCATCGGTCCCGCCATCCGCCACGCCAGCGCCAAGCTGCATGAAAGACCGGAGCGCCGCAAGCTGCTTCTGTTGCTGACGGATGGCAAGCCGAACGATGTCGATCATTATGAAGGTCGCTTCGCCATCGAGGACAGCCGCCGTGCCGTTTCCGAGGCAAGGCGCTCGGGCGTCAGCGTCTTCGGGGTGACTGTCGACAGCAAGGCGCAGTCCTATATTCCGGCCATGTTCGGCCAGAACGGTTATGCCATCGTCAGCAGGATAGCGAAGCTGCCATCGGCGCTGCCGGCAATCTATCGCAGCCTTGCCGGCTGAAGCCTGTCGCGCAAACAGACCTGACGAATCTCAGGTTTATTTGCGCGGCGACAATGTCTCCCAACCGCACGGCGGATAGGTTTTTCCAGTCCGCCGGCCGGCCGCACCGCCGGACATAGTTTCATCCGCGGCCGTGGAGCCAGCCTATGTCCGAAGCCCAAACTGCAACCAATATCGATGTGCGCATCATTCCGCACCGCGAACGCCATCCGCGCATTTTCGGCGCGCTCGGCGCATTGGCTCAAGGGCAATCGCTGCAGATCACCAGCGATCATGATCCCCGTCCGCTGCTTTACCAGCTTGCCACCAATTTCCCCGGTGAATTTGGCTGGGAATATCTCGAACAGGGCCCGGAAGTCTGGCGTCTCGATATCGGCCGGCTGGAAGAACAGGCCGAAGGCTCCGAGGACGATATGTCCGGCTGCGAATGCTGCTGCGGATCCGAGCATTGACCCCAGCGCCTGCGGCATGGTGAAAAGACCTCTGGCGGACGGCTCATGCCGCCGCCAGCCGACTAACGAGGTGAAGCAATGACGGAAATGATCAGGGAACTCGATGTCCGGCCGCTTTTGCAGAGCGGCGGCGAGCCCTTTCCGGCAATCATGGAAGCCGTGGCCGGGCTTGCGCCGGGTGAGGCGCTGCGATTATTGGCCACCTTCCGGCCCGTTCCGCTGTTCAAGGTCATGGCCGAGCGCGGTTTCAACCATCAGGTCCGGGAAATCGGCGGCGGCGACTGGGAAGTGCTGTTTACGCCGCAATCCAGTGAAGCCGAGCAGATTTCCGTTTCGCCGGCGCTTGCGGGCAATGCCGAAGAGCCGCAGATATGGCCAGACCCGGTCATCTATCTCGATCTCAGCGACGAGGCGACCGGGGGTCAGGCGAGCCGTACGCTTGCCGCACTTGACCGTCTTCCCCCGGGTGCCGTGATCTTCGTGCTGATGCCGCAGGAACCGACCTTCCTCTACCCGGAGCTTCTGGCCCGGGGCCATCAATGGGCCGGTAATTTCGACGAGGCGCGCACGGCGTTTCGCATCTTCATCCGCGCCGGGGCCGGTGCACATTAAACCATCGGGTATCCTCGATAGCGAAACGCCCCGGAAATTGCTTCCGGGGCGTTTCGTTTTGGCGGTTTAGCAACGAACCCGACTACGCTTTCAGCGGTTTGCGCTCACGCATCAGTATCGGCCCGTATTCAACGCAGAAGAGACCGAAACCCACGATCCAGAGAAGCGCCGAGCAGGCGTAAAGATGCATCATGGCGCCGGGGAAGAACTCGGCTGTAGGTCTCAGCAGCGCGCAGGTGATCAGCGCCACATAAGCGGCAATAGTGACCCTGCTGGCCGCAAGCTTGCGTCCGGTGTGGCCAAGGCTTGCTCTCGTCATGACCGCAAGCATCATGCAGCCGATGACGCCGACAGTGAAGATGTGCAGGACGGACCGCGTGTCCATGACATCGAGAGCCGCCAGCGCAATGGCGATGAAACCGGCGGGGATGAAGGCATAGGCCACATGCAGCACTACTAGCACCTGCTCAGGCCAGGTTGTCCAGCCGCGCCAGCGGATGAGACGCACGGCGTGCATGAAAGCTGCCAGAAGTGCCGTGGGCACGGCCACCATGCTCTCGGGCTCTACCGTCCAGACGGCCAGCGCCGCGATGCCGGTGAGGATGGCGGCGGTGTCGAAGCCGTTATAGGGCACGGGGAAATCCGTGCGGCCGAAACGGTTCAGCCAGTTGCGGGTAAAACTCGGCACGATCCGGCCGCCGACGATAATGACGAGCACGGTGTAGGCCGAAACGGCAAGGCGGGTCGCCATCTGGCTCAGGTCGCCTTCAATCGCCGCCACATGGAAAATGATATTGGCAATGGAAAGCGCCAATAGCCCACCCAGCACTTTGAGGTCCTTCCACTTGCGCCCGGCAATGACCTCGCGCGCGCAGATCGTGAGAAGTGCCGGCAGGAACAGCCCGTCAACGGCTGCGGCGGTGACCACGCCCACCGTGTCCGGCACGAGCAGGAAAATCCGGCCCGCGCACCAGAGCGCAAACAGCCAGACCAGCGGTTTGCCCGACACCGGCAGCCGCCCGGTCCAGTTCGGCACAGCCGTCAGTAGAAAGCCGGCCAGCACCGCCGAAGCGAAACCAAACAGCATCTCATGGGCATGCCAGTTCGGCGCACCGTAATCTCCGCCGATGTCGACAAGGCCGGAAAGGGCTGCGATCCACAACACCATCGCCACGATGGCCCAGATGGCGCCGCCGAGGAAAAATGGCCGGAAGCCATAAGAAAAGATAACCGGGCCGGTGCGTGCCAGCCCCCTTGGAATGCCGCCCTTTGGCCGGCTGCGCCCTTCGGTGAGAACGGTTTGGCTGCCACTCATTGTGATGCTCCTCGTTTGGTCTTGACATATGTCTAGACGCAAGCCCGTCTCGCTTCTTTGCGAACAGGCAAAGAGGAGGTGCGCCGCCTCCGCATGAAGCCGTAACCGCCTGCCAAAATGTCGCAGGTGGCCCGACGCGCAGTTTGCTCCATCTCAAATTGTATTTCCGCCCCTCCGCTACAAATGCTGTGACAGAGCGAAACATGCTCTGCCCTAAGAGGGACAGGAGAAATATGATGACGGAAACCTTCCACATCACACGGCGTAATATTCTCGCAGGCGCAGCATTTGCAGGGGCTGTAGCCCCCATGGTCATACCATCGGCGGCGAGCGCGGCAGAGGAAAAGAAGGCCGCAGCCAAGCCATTGACGAGCGCGGAAATTGCAGCGCTTCCTCGCGTAAAGGTTGATCTCGTCAAGCCGCCCTTCGTGCACGCCCACACGCAGAAAGCCGAAGGCGGACCGAAGATCGTCGAGTTCACCTTGACGATCAAGGAACAGAAAATGGTCCTCGACGACAAGGGCACCGAGGTCCATGCCATGACGTTCAACGGCTCGGTTCCCGGGCCCCTGATGGTGGTGCATCAGGACGACTATGTCGAACTGACCCTCATCAACCCCGATACCAATGAGCTGCAGCACAATATCGATTTCCACTCGGCCACCGGCGCGCTCGGCGGCGGCGGGCTCACCATCGTCAACCCCGGTGAAAAGGCGATCCTGCGGTTCAAGGCCACCAAGGCCGGCGTCTTCGTCTATCACTGCGCACCTCCCGGCATGGTGCCGTGGCATGTCACCTCGGGCATGAATGGCGCGATCATGGTGCTGCCGCGCGAGGGCCTGACGGACGGCCACGGCAAGGAGCTTGTTTATGACAAGGTCTATTATGTCGGCGAACAGGACTTCTACATCCCCCGCGACGAGAACGGCAGTTTCAAGAAATATGAAAGCGCCGGCGACGCCATGGCCGATACGCTGGAAGTCATGCGCAAGCTGACGCCAAGCCACATCGTCTTTAACGGCGCAGTCGGCGCCCTGACGGGGGAACACGCCCTTCAGGCTGCCGTGGGCGAAAAGGTGCTGATCGTGCATTCGCAGGCGAACCGCGATACCCGCCCGCACCTCATCGGCGGCCATGGCGATTATGTCTGGGCGACGGGCAAATTCCGCAACCCGCCGGATCTCGACCAGGAAACCTGGTTCATCCCCGGCGGCACGGCGGGCGCGGCCTTCTATACCTTCGAGCAGCCCGGCATCTATGCCTATGTCAACCACAACCTCATTGAAGCCTTCGAGCTGGGCGCGGCGGCCCACTTCAAGGTGACGGGTGAGTGGAACAATAGCCTGATGCAAGCGGTGCTCGCTCCGTCGAGCATCTAACGCGCCCGGAAGCGCGCCGCCGCCAACAGAGTGCGGCGCGCTTCCTTTCTGCTCTCTACGGCCTGAAGGCAGGCCCGAACTTTGGCGTTCCCAAAACGCAGGCAGGTTCCCATGGGCATTCCCGGCAGCAGCCATTTTCCAAATGCCGTCTCGCTCCTTTTGCCGCTCTCGCTTGCCACGCTGCTCGCGACGGCGATCGGTTTCCAGTCGGGGATCATCCGCAGCGGCACTGATCCGCGCGCAGCCGTGGCGCCGCCGCAGGTCGTTACCGTGCCTGCTGGCAGTTTCACCTACCGGGCGGAAGGCGAATATTTCCGCAATGGTTATGCCGTCGATGGCCCGATGGTCGACGTAACGATGCGGCAAAATCTGACGATCATGAAATATCAGGTGTCGAGCGCGGATTATGCGCGCTGCGTCGCCGAAGGCGGCTGCCAGCAGCCGGAACCCGGCTTTGCCGCTCCGGTCGGCGGCGAGATACCGGCAACCGGCATCAGCCAGGATGATGCCCATGCCTATGCCGCATGGCTGAGCGAGCGGACGGGCACCACCTGGCGCCTGCCGAGTGATACTGAACTGGCCTTCGCCGCCGGCTCGCTTTTTCCTGACGAGACGCTTGGCGTAGCTGCCGATAGTGAAAACCCAGCCTTGCGCTGGCTGGCGGATTATGAGCGGCAGACCAGCCGCAAGGCCTCGGGCAATCCCGTTCCGCAATCCTATGGCAGCTTCGGCGAAAACGAATATGGCCTAGCCGATTTCGGCGGCAATGTCTGGGAATGGACCTCGAGCTGCAGCCGGCGTGTAACGCTTGGCAAGGATGGCGAAATGCTGGATACCGTCGCCTCCTGCGGTATTCCCGTCGCTTCGGGAAAACACCGTGCGGCGATGAGCGCCTTCGTTAAAAACCCGAAAAGCGGCGGCTGCGCGGTCGGCGTGCCGCCTGATAATCTCGGTTTCCGGCTCGTGAAGGATACGCGCTGGTATGCGCCGCTTCTCGAAAAGCTTCGCGCAGCCGCTCTTATTTCTTGATAATCGTCAATTAAAACAATTAGTTGATTTATATCATTTGATCTTCTTCCACCGGTGATAGTGCTGTATTGTGAAGATACAGAAAAGGCCGATACCCGATTGCCCATTGCGGGAACCGTGGCGGCGGCCGACCACCGGAGAGGGTGCAAGTGAAGATTGACCGAAGCGTCATCCGGTCGCTGGCCTTGTTTGCCAAGATGGCCGACGATGAGCTGGACGGACTGCTGACCCACGCCACATCCCGGCTCGTGCCGGCGGGCGAAGCCATTTTCGAGCAGGGCCGGCCGGCCACGCATTTCTTCCTGCTCATCCACGGCCGCCTGAAGGTAACGCAGGTGACCCATGACGGTCAGCAGATCATCGTGCGCGTGGTGCATCCCGGCGATCTCTTCGGTTTCGCAAGGGCGCTGCAGCGGGCCGATTATCCCGGTACAGCAACGACGGCTGCCGAAAGCGTGATCCTGTCCTGGCAAACCGATCTCTGGCCGCAATTCGTCGAGCAGAACCCGCATCTTGCCGTCTCAGCCATGCAGACAATCGGCCAGCGTCTCGAGGAAGCCCATACGCGCATCCGCGAAATGTCGACGCAGGAAGTGGAGCGCCGGGTGGCCCATGCCGTGCTGCGCCTTTCGCAGCAGGCGGGACGCAAGGAGCTGGACGGCATCCGCATCGACTTCCCGATTTCGCGTCAGGATATCGCCGAAATGACCGGCACGACGCTGCACACCGTTTCGCGCATTCTCAGCAGCTGGGAGACCAAGGGGCTGGTGCAGGGCGGGCGGCAGAAGCTTCTGGTCTGCAATCTGCCGGGCCTTGCCCAGCTGGCGGAAGGCGAAGCCAGCCAGGTGTAGAGTGGAGGCGCCTGCCTCCATGTGCTTGGCCTTCGCCAAGGGCGGGCCTCGACCGGGTAGCCCCCGGCTCTCACTCAACCGGCTTTGAGGCCGCGCTTTCAATATAGGCGATGAGATTGTCCAGATCTTCCGGCTTGCTGATGCCGGCCAGCGCCATCTTGTTTCCGGGTATTTTCTTTTTTGGCGCGCTCAGGAAATCCCGCAATTCCTCCGGCGTCCAGACGAGACCGTCCTCGCCCGCTTTTTTCATCGCACTCGAATAAGTATAGTCAGGCACGCCGCCCGCCGCACGGCCAATGATGCCGTTAAGCTGTGGGCCGACCCTGTTTTTCGCGCCCCCGCCTATGGCGTGACAGGCGGAACAGCGCTTGAAGACCGCCTCCCCCTTGGCAACATCGCCCTCCGAAAGAGCGGGAACGGTGCTTGCGGTCAGCATAGCCGCCGCGATGATGAGTGTCTTGCGCATCATGTCATCCTTGTCTTGCCGTATGAATGCGGCCCGCCCGCAAATGCGGACGGACCAACAGCTCTCTCTTCAGGTCGTGCCCCAGGCAGGCGTGCCCCTCTTGTAGGAAATGCGGTCTTCGAAACCACCGGGAATCTCGTCGTAGACGAGAACTTCCGTGGCCCCGATCTTCGAGGTGAAGAAGCCGAGCAGCGTCAACTGCTTGACCAGCGTGAAGGCGTGCGGTTTCGCCGGTGTCTGTTCAGCCTTGGCCTGCTTGTCCAGCGCCGAAAGCAGCGCCTGCCGCTGTTCCGCCGTCAGCTCCAGAAAGGCCTTCTTGTGTTCGGTCTGGCTGCGCTTCTCGATGTCGGAAATTGCCGAAAGGAAGAGCGTCCGCTGCTCGTCGGTGTAGCAATCAGCCGCATAGACGGCCATGAATGCACCCACTTCGGCATCCTTCGCACCGGGCGTGGAAGTGCGGGGAATGATGGTCTCCGCCACTTCGTCCAGAAAGCGGATTTCCTCCGGTGTAAAGACATGGCCAGCGCCGGCAGGCTTGGCAGCATTTTCCGCGGCCGTCAGGACATCCGCGCCGATCAGCGGAAGGCCGGTGGCAATGGCTATCAGTTTCAGCAGTTCGCGTCTGTTCATCACAGGTTCCCCTTCTTGCGTTCGGAAACGGCAAATTCGGCTGCACGCGCCGTCAGCGCCATGTAGGTCAAAGACGGGTTGACGCAGGAGGCCGAGGTCATGCAGGCGCCGTCAGTCACGAAGACGTTCTGTGCATCCCAGACCTGGTTGTTGCCGTTGAGGACGGAGGTTTTCGGGTCACGCCCCATGCGGGCCGTTCCCATTTCGTGAATGCCCATGCCGGGTGCATAGCTGCCCCTGGAGGGTTTGACGTTCTTGATGCCGACCGCCTCGAACATCTCGACGGCGTCATTGACCATGTCTTCGCGCATGTCGAGTTCGTTCTGCTTCATCTCGACATTCATGGAGAGGACCGGCAGGCCCCATTTGTCCTTCTTCTCATGATCGAGCTTCACGCGGTTCTCATGGTAGGGCAGCATTTCGCCGAAAGCGGTCATGCCGATGGTCCAGCCGCCCGGCTCGGTCAGCGCTTCCTTGTAATCGGCTCCGATATTGAGCTCGGCGATTTCCCGTTCCCAGCGCGAACGGCTGGCCGAGCCCTGATACCCGAAACCACGCAGATATTTGCGCTTGTCGTCGCCGGTATTGCGGAAACGCGGAATGTAGAAACCCGCCGGACGACGGCCCTTGAAGTAGAAGTCTTCGAAACCTTCCACCTGGCCTGTCGCACCCATGCGGAAATGGTGGTCCATCACGTTGTGGCCGAGTTCGCCGGAGCTGCTGCCAAGCCCGCCTTCCCAGACATCGGTGGCCGAATTCATCAGCACCCATGTCGAGTTCAGCGTCGAGGCGTTCAGGAAGATGATGTCGGCGGTGTATTCATAGGTCAGGTTGGTTTCTGCGTCGATGATCTCGACACCGCGCGCCTTCTTCTTGTCCTTGTCGTAGAGGATTTCCTTGACGATGGAGAAAGGCCTGAGCGTGAGATTGCCGGTGGCGACCGCCGCAGGCAGGGTGGATGCCTGAGTGCTGAAATAGCCGCCGAAGGGACAGCCCAGCCGGCACTTGTTGCGGAACTGACAGCGCGTGCGCTCCTGATCGGGAAGTTCCTGGGTAATGTTGGCGCAGCGCGAATTGATGAGGTGGCGCGTGCCCTTGAACGCCTTCTTCAGCCGGCTGGCCACATCCTGCTCCACGAAATTGAGCGGAATGGGCGGCAGGAATTCGCCGTCAGGGAGAATGTCCAGCCCCTCGCGGCTGCCGGAAATGCCGGCGAAGCGCTCGACATAGTCATACCAGGGGGAGACGTCTTCATAACGGATCGGCCAGTCGACGGCGATGCCGTCTTTCGCATTGGCCTCGAAATCCGTCTGCGACCAGCGATAGGTCTGGCGTCCCCAGAGCAGCGAGCGGCCGCCGACATGGTATCCACGGAACCAGTCGAAGCGCTTTTCCTCGACATAGGGTGTTTCCTGCTCATCGGCCCACATGCCGAGCGTTGCCTCTTCCAGCAGGTAATCGCGGCTGAGAACGGGATATTTCGCCTTCATTTCCTGCGTGGCGCGGTTGCGATGGGGGTAATCCCAGGCTTCCTTGTCTGCATTCTGATAGTCGGTGATGTGCTCGATGTTGCGGCCGCGCTCCAGCATCAGGACCTTTAGACCCTTTTGCGTGAGTTCCTTTGCGGCCCAGCCTCCACTGATGCCCGAGCCGACAACAATCGCATCATAATGATTGTTTGCCATGATAACTCCTCCGATGTGAGCTTGGAAAAAACGACAGGCAAAGCGCTTCCCGTCGCAACGCGGCGGAAACTGGTCATGCGTCTGTCGAACCTCATGCGCCCCGGCGAACCGGCCGCCGGGGAGCGGTTCTGGTTTTACTGGCAGTGTTTACTGAATGGTCGGAAGACGTTCGCTCAGGAACGCATTGCCCTTGGTCACGACCGCTTCGGCATCGAGCGGAAGGTCGTGCTCAAGGATGAACCATTTTGCGCCGGCCTGTTTTGCCGCCGGCAGGATCGTCTTCCAGTCGAGAGTGCCGGTGCCAAGCGTTGCAAAGCCGCGCTCGTTTTCCGCCGTTCCCGCAGGCGCATTGTCCTTGGCGTGGATGGCAAAAACCTTGCCCTTCAAGGTGCCGAGGAACTCAGCCGGATCATTGCCGCTGCGCGCCACCCAGGCGACGTCGACTTCGGCCTGCAGTTTCGGGCCTGCCGCATCGAGCAGCAGTTCAAGCGCCGTCTTGCCATCGAACTTGACCATTTCAAAATCGTGGTTGTGATAGGCCATGGAGAGGCCTGCCGCAGACAGTTTGTCCGCATATCCGCCGAGCTCCTTGCCGAAGGCGGTCCAGCCTGCAGCATCCTTCGGGCGGTCTTCCGGCTTCAGGAAAGGCACGGTCACGACAGGATTGCCGACGGCCTTCTGCTCGGTGATGACCTCATCGAGATTACCGCGAAGCTTGTCAATCGGCACATGCGAGGAAATGACCTTGATCTTGTGCTTTTCGAGAAGCGTGTTCAGCTCGCCGGGGCTGACCTTCTGCATATCCACCGTTTCCACGGCGGAAACGCCAGCGCGGTTGAGGATGGCAAGCTGTTCTTCCAGCGTTCCGGAATTGCGCAGGGTGTACATCTGCGCCGCAATCGGCAGCGTCTTGCTGTCATCGGCAAAAACCGGATTTGCGATGCCGGCCGCCAATGCGACAACGACTGCCATGCCTGCGAATTTTGACTTGAACGTTTTCAAACGCGTAACTCCCTTTCCGTTTGATCAATGTGACGACACGCCCACCCTTCCCGGTCTCCTTGACCGGGCAGGTGCCGGGCACAGCCTCCGGTGCCCTGCGTCGTCTCCTCCGATAGGCTGCGACCTAGATGTCGATTTTGACCCAGGTCGAGGTCTGGCTGGAGCGGACGGCGGCATCGATGAATGCGAGACCCGCAAGGCCGTCCTCCATGCCGGGGTAAATCACCTCCCCGGCGGCTGTTTTTCCCTCCCTTTTGGCGATGATTGCATCTGCGGCTTCGCGGTAGATCGTCGCAAAACCCTCGAGATATCCTTCCGGGTGCCCTGACGGCACGCGGCTAACACGGTTGGCGGCAGCTCCCGCGCCCGCACCGTTGCGGGTGATCAGCCGCTTCGGCTCCCCATAAGGCGTGAACCACAGCTCATCCGGCACGCGGTGGTGCCATTCAAGCCCGCCTTTATCGCCATAGACCCGGAGCGACAGGGCGTTTTCATTGCCGACCGCGATCTGGCTTGCCCAGAGCATGCCCTTGGCGCCGCTTTCGTAACGCAAGAGAATATTGGCGCTGTCATCCAGCTGCCGGCCCGGCACGAAGGAGGTCAGATCCGCATAAAGGCTGCTGGGGATTTCGCCCGTGACGAAGGCGGCAGCGTTGAAAGCGTGCGTGCCGATATCGCCGATTGCCCCGCCCGCGCCGGAGCGGCTGGGGTCCGTGCGCCATTCCGCGCCCTTCGCACCGGTCTTTTCAACCGCTTCGGTCAGCCAGTCCTGCGCATATTCGGCCTGGACGTGACGCAGCTTGCCGATATCGCCACTGGCAATCATCTCCCGCATCTGCCGCAGCATGGCATAGCCGGTGTAATTATGCGTCAGAATGAACAGCCTGTCGGATGCCCCGACGATTTTGGCCAGTTCCTTCGCCTCCTCCAGTGTCGCGGTCACCGGTTTGTCGCAGATGACGTGGATCCCGGCCTCGAGAAAGGCCTTGGACGGGGCGAAATGAAGGTGGTTGGGGGTCACGATGGCGACCGCCTCGATCCCGTCTTCACGACCGGCCTCAACCGCCGCCATCTCCTCAAACGAGGCATAGGAGCGCTCCGGCGCGATGCCGAGCAGCGTTGCCGAAGCGGCAGCACGCGTCGCATCGGAGGAAAGCGCGCCGGCCACGAGTTCGTAACGGTCATCCAGCCGGGCGGCGATGCGGTGCACTGCGCCGATGAAAGCGCCCTGACCGCCGCCGACCATTCCGAGACGGATGCGGCGGTTATCGAATTTTTTTGTAACGGAGGACATGGCTATCCCTTTCAAAGTCCGAGAAGGCGGCGATTGGCGGCATCATCGACGCCGCTTTTGGCGAAATCGTCGAAAGCCCGCTCGGTCACGCGGATGATGTGGTTTTCAATGAAGGCTACGCCCTCACGCGCGCCGTCTTCCGGGTGCTTCAGCGCGCATTCCCATTCCAGCACCGCCCAGCCGTCGAAGTCATATTGGGTGAGCTTGGAAAACACCGCGCCGAAATCGACATGCCCGTCACCCAGCGAGCGGAAACGCCCCGGCCGGTCGACCCAACTCTGATAACCGCCATAAACGCCCGAGCGGCCCGTCGGGTTGAACTCGGCATCCTTGACGTGAAAGGCGCGGATACGCTCGTGGTAAATGTCGATAAAATCGAGATAATCCATCGCCTGCAGCACGAAATGCGAGGGATCGTAGAGGATGTTGGCGCGCGCATGATTGCCGGTGGCGTCAAGAAAACGCTCGAAGGTGACACCGTCATGCAGATCCTCACCCGGATGCAGTTCGTAGCAGAGATCGACGCCATTCTCCTCGAATGTATCGAGAATGGGTGTCCAGCGCTTGCCGAGTTCGGCCAAGGCCATTTCGACAAGACCAGCCGGACGCTGCGGCCACGGATAAACGAACGGCCATGCGAGCGCACCGGAGAAAGTCGCATGGCTTTTGAGGCCAAGATGCTGCGAGGCCTTCGCCGCACACTTCAGCTGGTTGACCGCCCATTCCTGCCGCGCCACGGGGTTGCCGCTCAGTTCGGACGGTGCAAAACCGTCGAACATTTCATCATAGGCGGGGTGAACGGCCACAAGCTGACCCTGAATATGGGTCGAAAGCTCGGTGATCTCGACACCAATCTCGGCCAGACGGCCCTTGATATCGTCGCAATAACCCTTGGAGGCGGCGGCTTTCTCGAGATCGAAGAGCTTGGGATCGGTCGGCACCTGAATACCCTTGTACCCCAGCGAAGCCGCCCATTGGCCGAGATTGTCGAGCGTGTCGAAGGGGGCTTCGTCCCCGACAAATTGCGCGAGGAAAATCGCCGGGCCTTTGATCGTCTTCATGTCCTTACACTCCTTGCATTCACAATTCCGGCTGGCCGCTACCGGTGCGGCGGGCGGCAGGGCGCGACCGAGCCGCGCACCACCAATTCCGTATCCAGCACGATGGTTTCGGCCGTGCGTTTGCCGTTCAGCCGGTCCACCATCAGCGCCATGGCCCTGCGGCCCATTTCCTGCCGGGGCTGACGCACCGTCGTCAGCGGCGGTTCGAAGGCATTGGCGAAGATGATGTCGTCGAAGCCGATGACCGAGACATCGGACGGAACCGACAGGCCCCTGCCCCGCAGCTCGCTGATCGCGCCGATCGCCATCTGGTCGCTCGATGCGAAGATCGCGGTGAAGGCAATGCCGTTTTCGAGAAGGCCTGCAATCGCCTGACGGCCGGCCTCAATGCTGTAATCGCCCGTCACCACCAGTTCGTCGGCATAAGCGACGCCGGCCTCGGCAAGTGCATCGCGGTAACCGTCGAAACGCTCCTGCGCGAGACTTTCCGGGACCGGACCGGCCAGATGCACGATCCGTTCATGCCCCGCCTCTATGAGATGGCGCATGGCGTTGATGGAGGCGGCGCGGTTGTCGACCTTGACGGTCGGCAGCGCGAGTCCAGGCACCGTTTCCGACGCGATGACGATCGGCGGCAGCGCATCGCCCTGATCGAGAAGCTCGGACGGGAACTGGCCGGTCATCAGGATCAGGCCGTCGGCATGTTTCTGCCGCACCATGTCGATATGGGTCGCCACGCGGTGTTCATCGTTGCGGGCGTCACCCATCAGCACCTTGAAACCCGCTTCGCCTGCCGCTTCTTCCACGCCCTTGTAGATTTCTAGATAAAACGGGTTGCCGATATCGCGAACGAGAAGGATGACGGTGTTGTTGGATTGTCGGCGGAAACTTGCCGCCTGCGCATTGGGAACGAAGTTCGCCTGCCGCACGGCGTCGAAAACCTTCTTTCGGGTTTCCGGGCGAACCTTGTCGGGTTGCTGCAGCGCGCGCGATACTGTCGCGATCGAAACGCCCGCGAGAGCTGCAACTTCCCTGATATTCGAACCTTGGTCTTTGCTCATCTGTCACACACGCAACTGCTTTTGGCGGCCATAAAGCAGCATCAGCGCTAGCAACGTGACACCGAATATGATCTGCCGTGCCCATACATCGAGGTTGAGCGTTATCAGTACGCTTTGCAGAATGGTGAGCGCAACTGCCCCGGCCATGGTTCCGACATATCCGCCCGCACCGCCGGCAAGCGAGGTGCCGCCGATGACGACAGCGATGATCGACGGAAGCACATATTGGTCGCCAACGGAGATGAAGGACGTGCCGGTGTAACCGATGACGCAGACCCCGGTCAGCCCGGCAAACAGGCCGGACAGGCCGTAAAGCAGCGTGCGGATCAGGGAGACGGGCAATCCGGTGAGCGTCGCCGCTCTCTCATTCGAACCGATGGCATAGATGGCAAAGCCGAAGGCCGTGCGGCGGAGCACGAACAGCATGATAGCGGCGATGCCCAGCCAGACGAAGAGCACGCCGGGAATGCCGAAGATGAGCGGACGGTTGATGAAGCCCGCCAGCAGCGGCGCCGCCGCCCCTGATGGAACGCCCTGCGAATAGACCACCAGACCGCCCTGAATGACCGCCGTCATGCCGAGCGTCATGACCAGCGGCGGAATGCGCACGAAGGTGATGCCGAGGCCGTTGATGAGGCCGATCAGAAAGGGAACGCCGCCCGCAACGAGAATGGCAAGCGGAATGCCGGCATTCTGGCCGTTCATCATGTTGCCGGCAAGCACCGCGCCAAGCGAGATCATCGCGCCGACGGAAAGATCGATGCCTTCACGACCGCCGAGGATGACGAGGTTCTGCCCCGCCGCGACGATGCCGAGAATGGCGGCAATCGTCAGCAGCCGCACGATCTGCGAGCCCTGTGCGAAGCCGGGTGAGAGCAATTCCCCGACCAGCAGCAGGAAGGCCGATGCGCCAATGGCAATGGTCAGGGGATCGGTGAGGAGGGTTTTGAGTTGCAAGCCGGGATTGGTCATATCAACGCCTCGTCACCAGAACGCCGCCGGCCAGCGCCGTCAGCACGATCAACCCCTGCACCAGTGTCTGGTACTCGAAGGGCAGGCCCGCAAAGAAAATCACATTACCGATCATGCCAAGCACGAGTGCGCCCGCAATCGACCCGGTCGAGCTGCCGAAGCTGCCGGAAAGCGCGGTGCCGCCCAGCACCACCGCCGAGATGGAGGAAAGCGCCAGACTTGCGCCGAGAAGCGGATCGCCCGAGGCCGTCTCGCCGGTAAGGCAGAGCGCCGCGAGCGCCGAAAACAGGCCGGAGATCATGTAGGCGCCAATGCGGATGCCGGAGAGGCGCAGGCCCGTCTGGAAGGCGCCGGTGCGATTGCCGCCGACAGCCAGGAGATGGGTGTGAAACGGAATGCGCGATACGATCAGCGTGAAGGCGATGCCGGCGAGCAGCACCCACAGTACGAAGGGCAAGCCGATAAAGCTGCCGGAATAGGTCTGCCAAAAGGCTTCCGGCACCGGAAGACCCGCCTGCGGCAGCACCCAGATCGCCAGCCCGGCGAAGATGATGCCCGTTGCGAAGGTGGTAACAATCGGCTGGAAACGCAGGCCGGAGATGAAGAGGCCATTGACCAGTCCACAGAGCAGCCCGACAGCCGCACCCGCCGCCATGCCGGCAAAGACCGCGCCCGTCGTACCACCCAGCGCCGCGATGACACTGACGGTGACGACATTGGCGAGCGCCACGATGCTGCCGACCGACAGATCGATATCTCCCGCCAGAATGACATAGGTCTGGCCGATGGCGACCAGGATCAGCGGCAGAAACGTCGTCAGGTTCGATTGCAGCACGGAAGGCTGAACGAAGGAGGGCTGCAGAAACGTGTTGACGGCAACGAGAACGGCCAGAACAACGAGGGTGATGATCCATGGTTGCCTGCGCAGAAAACCGGAAGAGCTCATGCGGCGTCTCCATAGGCGGCGCGGGTCATGTTTACGGATGTCATGTCGGCTCCGGTCAGTTCCGCGGAGATGCGCCCGCCATTAAAGACGAGAATGCGGTCGGCATATTCGAGGATTTCCGCATCTTCCGAGGAATAGAGAAGAATGGTCGCGCCGGCATCGGCCTGCTGCCGCATCAGCGCGAAGAGGTCGGCCTTTGCACCAAGATCAATGCCCTTGGTCGGATCATCGAGCAGCAGCAATTTCGGTGCGGTGGCGAGCCAGCGGGAAATGAAGATCTTCTGCTGGTTACCACCGGAAAGCGTGCCGATCGGCATATCCAGGCCGGCAAATTTCGTTTTCATGTCATCCGCGACCTTCTGCACGCGCGGTCTCAGCGTCGCGGGCCGGATCAGCCGCATCCTTTCGCGCACCATGAGGGCTGCGACGAGATTTTCGAAGATCGACCGGCCCTGAAGCGACGCGTCACGTCCGCGGTCACCCGAGACATAGGCAAAACCATTATGAACGGCCTGCGAAGGCTTGCCGATGGTGATGTCGCGACCTTCGAACCGGATTTGCCCCGTTGCAAACGGGCTGGTGCCGAAGAGGCCCTTCAGCAAGGCTGACTGGCCCTGCCCCTGCAAACCGGCCAGACCGACGATTTCGCCCGGATAGGCTTCCAGACTGACGCCGCGAACGCCCTCGCCCGCAACATCCGTTACCTTGAGGCTGGGGACTGCGGCGGCACGCCCCTGCTGGCGAGCCGGTGCTGCGCGGACATCGCCGACCATATCGTGCACGACGGCCTCGCGGCTGGTGGCTGCCGTATCCAGTTCGGAAATCGTCGCGCCATTGCGCATCACGGTGATGCGGTCGCAGACGGCAAAGACCTCATCGAGACGGTGGGAAATCATGATAGTGGAGACGCCGTCGGCCTTCTTGGCCCGAAGTATCTCGAAAAAGCGCTGCGACTGGCGGCCATCGAGCGCCGCCGTCGCCTCGTCCATGATCATCAGGCTGGCATTCTGGGCGAATACCTTGAGGATTTCGACAAGCTGGCGCTGATCCGGAGGCAGCGTGCCGACGATCGCATCCGGCTCCAGCCCTTCGCCAGCCACGCCGTCAAACAGCGCGATCAGTCTGCCCGCTTCGGCTTTCAGCGCCTTGCTGTCGACAAAGACGCCGCGTTTCGGCTCACGCCCGAGGAAAATATTGTCAGCGACGGAAAGCTGCGGAATGAGGCTGAGTTCCTGATAAAATAGCGCGACACCGGCATTTTCGGCGTCCCGCGGGCTTTTGAAGCGCACGTCCTCACCGTTGAACCTGATGGTGCCGCTGGTCGGCGCGACCGCGCCTGCAACGATCTTGCAGAGCGTGCTCTTGCCGCAGCCATTGGCGCCCAGGAGCGCGTGAATTTCACCGCGGCCCACGGTCAGCCTGCCGTCCGAAAGCGCACGCACGGCGCCAAAATTCTTCGTTATGCCGGCCGCTTCCAAAGCGTTCGCCATCGCATGTCCCCGAATTGTGTCTGTCGCAGGCGGATGGCCAAGGCCCGGTCCGCGCTCGAATTTCTGGTTCGGGCCGGCGTTCGCCGCCGGCCCGAGACGGATATTACTTGAAGAACTCGCCCGCCTGTTCCGGCGTCACGGTTGCCGTAACGGACCAGTAGCCGGGTTTGCCTTCTGCAGTCTTGATGTTGTCGGCAAGGTTGTCGTTGCTGACGAAGGGGATCGGAATGTAGATGGCGTTGCCATAGGTGCCGCCAAAAATGCCGTCCTTGAATTCCTTGCCCTGCAGCTTCAGGACAGCAACGTTGAGCGCGCTGGCCATGACGCCGGGAGGATTGACCGAAGCGCCGGAATTGAACTTTTCCTTTTCCCAACGGGTCATGAAGTCCTTGCGGATTTCACCGGTTGCGGCAATGTCCTTGGTCTTGCCGGCGGCTTCGATGGCGCGCCATGCACCATCCGCCATGCCGTCCTGAACCCAGACGCCGCTAATATCGGGATAGGTTGCAAGCAGGTTCTGCATAGCCTGCTGGCCCTGCGCCTGATCCCAGCTCGCATTGGCTTCGTTCAGCACCTTGATGTCAGGGTATTTCTTGAACACTTCGCGGTAACCGGCGACGCGGGCTTCGTTGGCGGGGTTGCCGGCGATGCCGTTGATGGCGACGACGCTTCCCTTGCCCTTCAGCGCATCCGCAAGCCATTGTGCGGACTGGGCCGCCCATGCCTTCTGGTCGATGCCGACATAGATCGCATCCTTGGAAGACACTTCCGCATCGGTGGCGATGACGAGAATGTTGCGCGCCTTGGCCTGCGCGAAGATCGGGTCGAAGGCCGTCGGGCTGCCGGGATTGATGAGGATCGCATCAACGCCCTGGTTCATGAAGTTACGGATATGACCGATCTGCCCCTGCACATCGACATTGCCGCTCTGAACGACGACTTCGACCTTGACGCCCTTTTCGCCCCACGCTTTTGCGGCAGCCTGAGCCTCTTCGATCATCTGCGTGCGCCATTCGCTGCCGACGAAGGAATTGGAAAGACCGATCTTGAAGCTCTGCTCCTGGGCGTGCGCGGACGTGCCGGCCGCCAGCACCAAAGCGGCGGCAGCCATCAAATGTCTAAACATGAAATTTGCTCCTCCAAGCACAGTTTTCAACTGATGAAACCGTTTACATCGACAAATGTAACCGGTTTCATAATTGAGTCAATCCCGAGAATGATTTTTGTTGCGGCGTGCGGAAAGAAGGAAAATGACGGCTGGCAGCGTTCGAAAACCCATATGGAAGAGCGGGATAACCACGCGAGAACGGTCGTGTCATCGGGTTTTCGAGAGGCATATAAGCGTTTCCGGTCGGGCAGATTTTCACTCGGCTGTGGACAAGCGGGGAATTCCCACATCAAATCGCCGCTCGAGACCAGTCAGGAGAACAACCATGGAAATATTGCGCGCGGGAACACGAGCGTCCGGCAAAGGCCCGGATGCCTGGTTCACCGGTTCGGTCCGTATCGATCCGCTCTTCAACCCCTTCGATGCCGAACGGGTGCAGGGTGCTCAGGTGACTTTCGAACCCGGCGCCCGCACCGCCTGGCACACCCATCCCCTCGGCCAGACCCTGATCGTGGTATCCGGCCTTGGCCGCGCGCAGCGTGAGGGTGGGCCGGTGGAGGAGATTCGCCCCGGTGATATCGTCTGGTTTGCACCGGGTGAACGGCACTGGCACGGCGCCGCACCCGATGTGGCGATGACCCATATTGCGCTTCAGGAGGTCAAGGACGGCAAGGTGGTAGACTGGATGGAGCATGTGACGGATGAGCAGTATGGCGCCTGACGCTATTCCGCCGATCTGGCGGATGAATGGCCCGTAGCAGCGTGCGGCAGCGCCAGCAAAATCCGACGCGCCTGGAGCCCCGCGACGTTAGAGAAGCTGTCGCCGGAGCAAGACCTCCAGCCACTCCGCAAAGACCTGCAACCGCCGCGACAGATGCTGGCGATGGGGATAAAGCAGCGTCATCGGCATCGGTTCGGCCCGATAGGCCGGCATCACCTCGATGAGTTCGCCTTTCTCCAGATGCGGCCTCACATCGTAGGCAGGTATCTGGATCAAGCCGAGACCAGCAAGGCAGCAGGCGATATAGGCCTCGGCATTGTTGACGGTGACCCGGCCGCGCATGGAAAACGAATGCAGCGCCTCGCCTTCCACCCACTCCCAGTTTTCCATCCGCCCGCTGGAGGGCGACGCATAGTTGACCGCCCAATGGCGGGAGAAATCATGGGGCGTTTTCGGCGTTCCATAACGCGCGAGATAAGCGGGGCTTGCGACATTGATCAACGGCAGCTTGCCGATCGGCCGTGCGATCAGGCCGGAATCGCTGAGCGGGCCAACCCGCAGCACACAATCGATATTATCCTCCACCAGATCGACGGCGCGGTCGGTAACGCCGAGACTGATGTCGATCTGCGGATAAAGATCGAGAAATTCCGGTAGCGCCGGCGCGATCACCAGTCGACCGATCCGGCCCGGCACGTCTATCCGCAACCGGCCGGAAGGCTGCGCCGCCGTTTGCCGGAAGAGATTTTCAGCATCTTCGACATCGGCGATCAGCCGCTGGCAGCGCTCGTAAAAAGCCGAACCATCCTCCGTCGGCGAGACCTTGCGCGTGGTACGGTTGAGCAGACGTGCACCAACGCGCCCTTCCAGTTCCTGTACGGCTGCCGAAACCGATGAGCGTGGAATGCCGAGCGTATCGGCGGCCCGCGTGAAGCTTGCGCAATCGACAACACGCGTGAAGATGCGGAACAGGTCGATACGGTCCAACCGAAAACACCCTATTGTGCGGATTTTCTGACATGTCATATCAGAATGAGCGCCTTTATCACAAAATGCTAGACGATATCCTGCTGCAAAGAAAGCGGTCACCAGCGTGGCCGAGCACGGCAAAAGGAGGCCGACCCATGACAGACCATACTCTCAAGGGCAAAACCGTCATCATCGCTGGCGGCGCAAAAAATCTCGGTGGCTTGATTGCCCGCGATTTTGCCGGCCAGGGCGTCCGCGCCATCGCCATCCATTACAACAGCGCCGCAACCAGGGCCGATGCCGACGCAACCGTGGCCGCCGTGAAGGCGGCCGGCGCTGAGGCCGTCGCCCTTCAGGCCGATCTCACCACGGCAGGTGCGGTTGAAAAGCTGTTTGCCGATACCGTCGCCGCCATCGGCCGCCCGGATATCGCCATCAATACCGTTGGCAAGGTGCTGAAAAAACCGATCCTCGACACATCGGAAGCCGAATATGACGAAATGACTGCCGTCAACGCCAAATCGGCCTTCTTCTTCCTGCAGCAGGCGGGTCGTCATGTCAGCGACAACGGCAAGATCTGCACGCTCGTGACCTCGCTCCTGGGCGCTTTCACACCGTTTTACGCCAGCTATGCCGGCACCAAGGCGCCGGTGGAACATTTTACCCGCGCTGCGGCCAAGGAGTTTGGTGAACGGGGCATCTCGGTGACGGCAATCGGTCCCGGACCGATGGACACGCCGTTCTTCTACGGCCAGGAAACGCCGGAGGCGCAGGCCTATCACAAGAGCGCCGCCGCTCTTTCCAGCTTCTCGAAAACCGGTCTCACCGACATCGAGGACATCGTTCCCTATATCCGCTTCCTTGTCACCGACGGCTGGTGGATGACGGGCCAGACCATTCTCGTCAATGGCGGTTACACCACAAAATAGTCGCCGCCGGATCACGCCGGCGGCTTGATACCGCCCGGCATGAGACTGGTCCTGGAACCCCGATGCCAAAAAAACACCAAACACCATCTGGCCTGAAATACACGCACCGGTGTAAAACCCCGTCATCCTGTTGAGGGAAACCGGGGGTATCGGATGAATTCGGAGCGTCGTGGAGTTCTCGCATTTCTGGGCGGCCTTGTGTTGGCAAGGCCGTCTCTCAGCGCAGCATCGAGCAAGCCGGCAGCCTTTGCCGCATCCCGCTCCAGTTACAAGCCAAGGCATATCCTCTGCTTTCTCGGCGTGGAAAATGGGCTGGAGGCGCTCCAGAAGAGCGCCAGCGCCGCCATCAATGATTTTGCGCCGGATTTCAGCCTGGATGACGATTATTCACAGGATGAGCCGGACGACCGAATGGAGCGCTCGTTCAATGTCTGCTGGGATCGCGTCGACCCCGACGCCTACCAGCCGGAGGATGAGGAAGCCGTCGCCGGGCATGGCTCGGTGCTTTACGTGCTCAGCCCGCCCATGGATGCCGAAACAGCCGTGAAGACATCCGCAAATGCCCTCAGATTCGTACAGCACATGCTCGATCACGGCGCTGTCGCCGTGAAGGGTGAAAGTGCGGGCGTCGCCCATGGGGCAAGACGCTGGAAGCAACTCTTCGAGCAGTCGCATGGCGAGGCGGCCGCCGATGACGGGATGGCGCTTGCCAGAACCTGCCGCCTGGCTTTCGCACGCCGCCCCATAGGAGACGATGCCGAAGGAATGACGAGCGTCGGGTTTCACCTGATCGGCTTGCCCGATGTGCAGGTCCGCTTCATCAAAAAAGACGAAGATCAGCCATCGACGAACGCCGAACAGTTAAAGATCGCCGCGTTGATGGATGATGTTGCCGAGCAAATGTCGCGTGACGGCGTTGAAGCGGCCGTGAAGGGCCGTCACGCCACCCTCGCCGACGACGACCGGTATGAGGAAGACGAATATAAGTTCAATCCTTTCGGCGTCGTCAGCATTGACGGCTACAAGCTTTAACGCCCCCCGCGCAGCGGCCTATGCGGCGGGGGCAGGATCGCTCTCGCCGGCCACCAGAAGCATGGGCCATACGCAATGGCGAGCCTGATCGGGGTAAAAGGGCGCGTAGGCCGGCATGGTCGATAGTAGCGTCTGGGCGACCGTCACACCGAGATCATGCAGGGACATGCGGAAACTGGTTAGGCGGGGTTCCAGAAACTGACCGCGCGGACCATCGCGGAAGCCGATGACGGCGAGATCGCGCCCCGGTCTCAGGCCCGCTTCCGCGAGCCGGCGATAAAGACCAACCGCCATCAATTCGTAAATCAGCACGATCGCCGTTGGCCGGGGCCGCATCTGCAGCCATTCGCTGGCGGCGTGATAACCGCCCTGCTCGCTTGATTTCGCCCGGATGACCAGAGAAGAATCGTAGGCGATGCCATTGTCTTCCAGCGCGCGCCTGTATGCCTCCAGAAAAACGTAACCGAGATTGATGTCGCTGTCGGGCACGGCAACCGCGATCGAGCGGTGCCCGGCAGCGGCAAGGCGGTTCACGGCGTTTCTCGCAACTCCCTCGAAATCGAGGTCGATCCAGGCGTGACTGTCGCTGGAAGCGGTGCGTCCGAGCGACACGAAAGGCAAGCGGGTCTGCTTCAGGAAATCCACACGCTTGTCAGTCCGCCGGGTCGCGGAAATGATCATCGCATCCACCATGCGGCGCGCCACCATGCGCTTCAAATATTCATCCGGATCCTCTTCCCCCGGACAAGGCAGAACGATGAGATCGAGATTATGTCCGGAAAACACGCTTTGCAGACCATCCGTCACACCCAGAAAGAAGTTGTCGGAGTTTTCAACAGTCTGCGCGTCGCTGCCGGTCATCAGGCCGATGACATTAGTTGTTCCCTGCCGCAGGCTGCGGCCGGACTGGTTGGCGACATAACCCAGCTTTTCCGCCGCTTCGAGAACACGCCGCCGCGTCTCTTCGTTCACATCCGGCTTGCCGTTCAGGGCACGGGAAACAGTGCCTATCGATATCTCGAGATAATCGGCAAGCTGACGAATTCCTTTCATGCACTCCCCTCCCAGGCCCGGCGCGCAATCGACGCGCCCCTTAACGGTCTTGACATATCTAACATCATTGGCATAGTCTCGTAAACGTTTACGACGCTCTGCGCAAAGAGGAGTTTGCCAAGAGCCCGGGGAGATGAGATGACTTTTAGTGCCGTTTTATGCGGGTGCGGAGCCATGGCCAAAGGCTGGTTGCGCGCCATTCAATCAACGCCGGAAATCGCCAGTGCGATCAAGATCGCCGGTCTGGTGGATCTGAACGAGAACACGGCCCGCGCGCTGGCCGAAGAATTCGCCCTCACCGACGCGGTCATCGGCACGGATCTCCGCAGGGTTCTCGCTGAAACCAAGGCCGACATCCTTTTTGATATCGTCATCCCGCAGGCGCGTTTCGCCGTGGTTGAGGCCGGTCTAGAGGCCGGGTGCCATGTGCTCAGCGAAAAGCCGCTTGCCGCCTCGATGGAGGAAGCCGCAACGCTGGTGGAACTGGCGAAGAAATCAGGCAAAATTCATGCTGTGGTGCAAAACCGGCGGTTTGTGGCCGGTATCCGGCGGCTGCGCCGCGCGCTGGAAGACGGCGTTATCGGCGATCTGACGGCCATCCATTGCGATTTCTTCCTTGGGCCGCATTTTGGCGGCTTCCGCGAGGAAATGAAGAACGTCCTGCTTCTCGACATGGCGATCCACACCTTCGATGCGGCCCGTTTCGTCGCCAATGAAAAACCCCTCTCCGTCTTTTGCGTGGAGAAGAACCCGGCCGGTTCCTGGTATGCCCATGGGGCAAGCGCCAACGCCATTTTCGAGTTTTCCAACGATGTCGTCTTCACCTATCGCGGCTCGTGGTGCGCCGAAGGCGAGCGGACCAGCTGGGAAGCGCGCTGGCGGCTGATCGGCTCCAAGGGCATGATCCTGTGGGACGGGGAAGACAATTTCTCCGCCTCGGTGGCCGGCGACGAACAGGGGCTTCTGCGTGGCTTTAAGACCGTAAACGTTTCCGAAGCCGTTTCCGAGAAGGACACGCGCGGCCATGCCAGCGTCATTCTCTCGTTCCTCGAATCCATCCGCACCGGCCAGATGCCGGAGACAGCCTCCTTCGACAACATCAACAGCCTTGCCATGGTGATCGGCGCGATTGAAAGCGCCCGCCTCGGCCAGCGTGTTTCAATTGCAGCATAAGGACTGAAAGACGTGAGCAATCCGGCAACATCCATCCGCATCGGCACCATGGTCAGCGCCACCAAGGGCCAGGCGGCCGAACGTATCGGCCAGATCGCCGATCTCGGCTTTGAAAGCTTCGAGCCGTTCTTCTGGCAGACCACCAACGGTCAGGACCTTGCCGAGCTCGGCAAGCGCTGCCTTGACGCGATCGGTGAGCGCGACATCACCATCAGCACGCTCGGCATGTTCGGCAATCCGCTGGAAGAAACCGAGATCGACCTTGAGACATTGCAGGGCTGGAAAGACTGCATCGACAATGCCCACCATTTCGGCGCGACCTGCGTTGCGGGGTTCACCGGCAGGCTTCGCGGCAAACCGCTGCCGGAAAGCCTTCCCCGATATAAGGAAATCTGGAGCGAGCTTGCAAAACGCGCCGCCGACAAGGGCGTGAAGATCGCCTTTGAAAACTGCGCCATGGACGGCAACTGGCAGACCGGCGACTGGAACATTGCGCACAACCCTGATGCCTGGGAACTGATGTTCAACGAGACCCCGGACGACCATATCGGCATCGAATGGGAACCCTGCCATCAGATGGTCTATCTGATCGACCCGCTGCCGCAAATCCGAAAATGGGCGGACAAGATTTTCCACGTGCACGGCAAGGACGCGACAATCCGCTGGGACGTCATTCGCGAGCACGGCATTTTCGGCAAGGAAAAATTCGTCTTCATGCGCACGCCGGGTTTCGGCGACAGCAACTGGACGGACATTATTTCCGAACTGCGACTCGCCGGCTGGTCCGGCTCCATCGATATCGAAGGCTGGCATGACCCGGTCTATCGCGATGCACTTGAAATGACGGGCCAGGTGCATGGCCTGAACTATCTGAAAAAATGCCGCGGCGGCGATTTCGTCGTCGACCCGACATAACGGAAACCTTTTGGGAGAAGGTTTCCGAGAATTGCAGAGACGATAACCAAGAGGAGGAGATTATGGGTATCGCGAAATGCATAATGGCCGGCGCAATTTTGCTGGCGGGCGTATCCGCCGGCGCCATTGCCGCGCAGGCAGAGGATGTGACGTTGACCCTCTGGTCGCTGGATCGTGATATCCAGCCGGCGCCGAACCTCATCAAAGAGTTCAACGCGCTCAATAACGGCATCAAGATCGAATACCGGCAATTGCAGTTCGATGATGTGGTGAGCGAATCCATGCGCGCCTATTCGACCGGCAATGCGCCCGACATCATCGCCATCGACAACCCCAACCACGCCATGTTCGCCGCACGCGGGGCGTTTCTTGATGTGACCGACATGATCGCCAAGTCTGATGTCATCAAGACGGAGAATTATTTTCCGGGGCCGCTGAAATCGGTAATGTGGGACGGCAAATATTTCGGTGTGCCGAAGGCCACGAATACGATTGCGCTTTATTACAACAAGGACCTGTTCAAGGCCGCCGGGCTCGATGCGGCAAAACCGCCGCAGACCTGGGATGAGCTGGTGGATGCAGCCCGCAAGCTGACCAATCCCTCGAAGAACGTCTATGGCATCAGTTTCAGCGCCAAGGCGAATGAGGAAGGCACCTTCCAGTTCCTGCCCTGGGCGCAGATGGCAGGCGCGACCTACAAGCACATCAACACCGAGGGTGCGGTAAAAGCGCTCGAAACCTGGAAGCTGATGCTGGATGAAAAGCTGGCGTCGCCGGATACGCTGACGCGCAGCCAGTGGGACTCCACCGCCACCTTCAACGCCGGCAATGCCGCCATGGTCATTTCCGGCCCATGGGAAATCGACCGCATGCTGAAGGACGCCAAGTTCGACTGGGGCGTGGCCCTGCTGCCGGTGCCCACACCCGACGCCCCACGGTCTTCGGCCATGGGCGACTATAACTGGGCAATCTTCTCCAAGACGAAGCACCCGGAAGAGGCCTTCAAGGCAATCGAATTCTTCGCCTCGAAGGACAAGGACATGTTCAAGAACTTCGGCCAATTGCCGGCGCGTTCGGATATTCCGGTTCCGCCCACCGGCAATGCGCTGAAGGATGAGGCGCTGAAGACCTTCGTGGAACAGCTGAAATATGCGCAGCCGCGTGGTCCCTCACCCGAATGGCCGAAGATTTCCAAGGCCATTCAGGACGCCATTCAGGGCGCCCTGTCGGGTCAGATGACGCCGAAGGCTGCGCTTGATCAGGCCGCTGAAAAGATAAAGCTGGTCGAAGGCTGATCTATCTGGGCGGGTGGCCGGGTTTCCCCGGCCTCCACCCAAGGTTTCCTCCCGGTGGGGCTGCCTGTCGCGAAAAGCGGCGGCGGCCCCGACTGGAGCTTGTGAGGATGTTTCATGAAAAAACTGTTTTCCAGCGTCAGTGACGGTCGCGGTTTCGACATCGTCCTTGTCGCCTTTCCTTTGGGCTTCCTGTTCGTCATGGCCGGGCTGCCGCTCATCTACAATATCGTCATGAGCTTTCAGGAAGTCGACATGTTCAGTCTGGGCACCTTCGTGCGCCCCTTCGTCGACTTCAAGAATTATATCGACCTGTTCCGGCAGCCGGAAACATTGCCGATCCTTTTCAACACGGTCACCTTTGTCGTGGCCTCGATTGCCGGGCAGTTCGCGATCGGCTTTGGCCTGGCGCTGTTCTTCTGGGTAAATTTCCCCGGCGCCACCTGGCTGCGCGGCCTGTTCCTCGTCTCCTGGGTCATGCCCGGCCTCGTCGTCGGCGCCATCTGGAACTGGATTCTCTCGGGCGATTTCGGCGTCTTAAACTTCTTCCTGCGGGAAAGCGGCCTGATATCGGGCAATATCTTCTGGCGCTCGGATGCGAATTTTTCGCTCTGGGCGGTTGTCATCGCCAATATCTGGCTCGGCACCTCCTTCAACATGATCCTGCTTTCGGTGGGCCTCGCCTCCATTCCCGGCGACCTCTACGAAGCCGCGGAACTGGATGGAGCCAATGCCTGGCAGCGCTTCTACACCATCACCCTGCCGATGATGCGCTCCACCATCGGCGCGATCGTCTCGCTCGGCCTGATCTTCACGCTGCAGCAATTCGATCTTTTCGCCGCCATTACCGATGGCGGACCGAACAACAGTTCCAACGTGGCGCAATACTGGGCCTGGGACCTGTCCTTCCGGCAATATGATTTCGGCAAGGGTGCGACGATATCAGTCATCATGATCGTTTTCGTCATGCTGGCCTCCATCGTGTATGTGCGCTCCACACGGCATGAGGTGCGCGGATGAGCATCACCAACCGCAATCGCCTGATGCTGGCAATCGCCATCATTCTCGCCATCATCTACCTCTTCCCGCTCTACTGGATGTATCTGACCTCGCTCAAAAGCGGCTCGGAAATGTTCGCCAATCCGCCCTCATTCTGGCCCAGCGATCCGCAATGGCAAACCTATGCCTATGTCTGGAACAGCCGCAACATGGGTCGCTACCTGTGGAACTCGGTGATGATCGCTTCCAGCGCAGTGCTGCTGATCACCGTTCTCGGCGTCGGCTGCGCCTATGTTCTGGCGCGGTATCGCAATGTCTGGGTGGATATCGGCCTGTTCCTCATCCTCATGCTGCAGGTTCTGCCGGCATCGCTGATGATCACGCCAATCTTCGTCGGTTTCTCGCAATTCGGATTGCTGGATTATCCGCGGCTATCGGTCATCCTCGCCATTGCGGCGAAAAGCATGCCCTTCTTCGTCGTGCTGGTGCGCGCCACTTTCATGGCCGTGCCGCAGGAGCTGGAAGAGGCGGCGCTGGTGGATGGCAATTCCCGGGTCGGGGCCTTCTTCAACATCGTGCTGCCGCTGGCCAGAAACGGCATCCTCGTCAGCGCCATCCTCATCTTCATGCAGGCCTTCGGTGAGTTCGTCTATTCGAAATCCATCATCCAGGCAGCCGAATTGCAGCCGGCCAGCGTCGGCCTCAACTCCTTCATGGGCCCCAACACCAGCGAATGGAACAACATCATGGCCTATGCGACCATGTATGTGACGCCCATTCTCGCCCTCTTCATTCTCTTGCAGCGCCGCATCGTATCCGGCCTGACCTCGGGAGCGCTCAAATGACCCTTCAGATCGAACTATCAGGCGTCAACAAATATTACGGCGCCTTCCATGCGCTGAAGAACATCAACCTTTCCATCAAGAAGGGCACCTTCGTGGCACTTGTCGGCCCATCCGGCTGCGGCAAGTCTACCCTTCTGCGCTCACTCGCGGGCCTGGAGACCATATCGGCCGGCGACATGCGCATTGCCGGCACCCTCATGAACGGCGTGCCGCCACGCAAGCGCGATGTGGCCATGGTGTTCCAGTCCTATGCGCTCTACCCGCATATGACTGTCGAAGAAAACCTCACCTATTCGCTACGCATGCGTGGCGTGGCCAAGGCCGAGGCCCGCAAGGCCGCGGAAGAGGTTGCGGCCACGACCGGACTCTCCAAGCTGATGAAGCGTTATCCCCGCGAACTCTCCGGCGGCCAGCGCCAGCGTGTGGCCATGAGCCGGGCGATCATCCGCAATCCGCAGGCCTTCCTGTTCGATGAGCCGCTCTCCAACCTCGATGCGGCCCTGCGCGTCCACATGCGCAAGGAAATCCGCGCCCTTCACGATCGCCTGCACGCAACTTCAGTCTACGTCACCCACGACCAGATCGAGGCGATGACCATGGCCGATCATGTCGTCGTCATGCGTGACGGCGTCATCGAACAGCAGGGCACGCCGCTGGAACTTTACGACCGCCCGGTCAATCGTTTCGTTGCGGGTTTCATCGGCTCACCGGCCATGAATTTCATTCCGGCGACAGTCAGTCCGGACGGTGCTTCGCTTCTGCTGCGGTTCGGCGAAGGTGATCCACAGCAGCCTATCAGGGCGCCGGCCGCCCTGCCGCCGGGAAAACATGTCATTGTCGGCATCAGGCCTGAACATATCCGCCCGGTGGCGGCAGAGGGGGCGGCATTGACGCTGCCTGTTTCCGCCGTGGAAACAACCGGTTCGGCCACCTTCCTCACGCTTGGCGGCTCCACCGAACTGGTTATCGCGGTACAGGGACGCAGCGCAGTCAAGGCTGGCGAAGCCATTGGCCTCGATATCAACCCGGCCGATATGCACCTCTTTGACGAGGCAACGGGCATTGGCCTTGCGAGACAATAATCCATATCCGTAGAAGGGCTATGCTCGCGGGCCGCATGACGGCCCGCTGTCCTTACCGGGGCACCAAACCTCTTCTTACCCGGTCCTGCTCTTGCCGTGAGTGGTTTCAGCGCGATTTGAAGATATCGAACAAGCTGCGGCGCGCTGTCGCTGAGGTGGCGGTAGCCCGACCAGCCTCGCGGGAGGCGATTGCCGGCGCAGCGGGCCCTTCTATATCCACCCAGCGACCGGCATGATCGGTGGATTGGCGTTTCAGATAGGTATAGGCCGTTTCGTCCCAGCGCAAAACCTTCGCCTTCATATTGTCGAGAATGAAATCTCCCCGATCGGTTCTGACTGTCAGGATGGCGTGGCCCTCTCCCCGTTCGTCCCGCACCACTGTTATCAGTAGATTTGAAACCGCAAAACCGGACTGCATCAGGCGCCTGCGCTTCTCCAGCGCAAGGTCTTCACAGTCGCCCGCACCCTTGTAGGGATATTCCCAATAATCTTCATAACCCCAAACCTCCATGTCGGTGCGCTGGTCTATCTCGACGTTAACGGCATTGTTCACCGAAACAATCGTTGCCCATGCATCGGGGGTGAGGGTGAGAGGCGGCATGGCCGTCACCGGCTGACATTCAACCGAATGCCGCTGGCAGAAATCATAGTGGCCGACAGGCTGCGACGTGATCTTGCCAGTCTGCATGAAAGGAGACGCCTGAACCGGCGCAGCCAGGCAGGTCGCAATCAGAATGAAACAGGCTTGCAGCAATTTGATGGAAAGGGTCATGGTCGTCTCCTGACGACAGACCTATCGGCGGCGATTTGCGTTCACATGAAACAAAAAGCTCGATTTTTAACGAACCCGGGATTTCGGTTTCGATCGTGCGGGACGTCGATCAGAACGCGCATCAAACGACGCCCAACGGTAATGTGAGCGATGCGAACTTGTCAGCTATGGCCGGCCTGCCTATGAAGGAGCGGTCGCCGCGATAACAATCCACATTACAGAGAACGCTGCATGAGCCTGTTTGCGAAGACCACCCGCGCAGCCGCCGTCATCCTGACGCTGGCCTCCCTTCCTTCCTACGCGCTGGCGCAACAGGTGACCGTCGTTCCTCCCGGAAACCGCTCCGCCGAGCAGCCGGAAATCCCCAGAGCCTCGGCGATCCGCACCAAGGCCTCGTACACGACATACGACGAAAAGTTCCGCAAGACGGTCGATCTTTTAAACAGCGAGCCCGCCCTTCTCGGCAAGATCAAGAAGGCCGCAGCGGCCTATGGCATAGACCCTGTCCACATCGTCGGCGCCATCGTCGGAGAACATACGTTCAACGTCTCGGCCGTGGATCGCCTGCAGACCTACTACATCAAGGCCATTTCCTACGCCGAACTCGATATAAAGTTCAGCTATGACGGCGTTTCCCTGAAGACATTTCTCCAGCGGCCCGAATTCCGGTCCTGCGAAACGCTTGCCACCACGTCGGAACAATGGAGCTGCCGCGATACCGTCTGGGACGAGAGTTTCCGCGGCAAGGTGGTGGATGGTGTGAGCTATGAGGCCATCTCCTTCCAGCGCGCTTTCTTCCAGCCCTTTTATGCCGGGCAGACCTTCGGCCTTGGCCAGATCAGCCCGTTGACGGCCCTGCAGGTGACCGATCTCGTCAACAGGACGAGCGGCCTGCCAAAACTGTCGGCGGACAGGCCGAAAGATATCTACCGTGACGTCATGGATCCCGACCGCAGCATCATCTACATCGCCGCCATCCTCAGGGATTCCATCGATGCCTACAGGGAAAAAGGTTTCGACATTTCCGGCAATCCCGGCATCACTGCCACGCTTTACAATGTCGGCCAGCCAAGGCGTCGCGCCGAACGTCTGCGGACTGCCGTGGATGCAGGGGCAAAAAAACTGCTGCCGGTCGAAAACTATTATGGATGGCTGATCAACGAGCGCCTCGACGTCCTGAAAAGCATTCTCGACGGCAAGGCCATCGACCAGCGGACGACCTCTGATATCGGCGGGAAAAAGCAATAACGGCTTTTTATCGTCAAACAATCAGGCAATCGCCCAGATTGCGCATCGCGCGCATTTTTCGGGAAATAACCGCTCATTTGCGCGCAAAGATTGCTCAAACGCATCGTCATGGCATCAAAAAACCGAAAATCGCTTTTCCAGCGGCCGAAAATTTGTTAGGTCGACCGGCACAAGAATTTACTGATAGTGGGATAAATCAACCCGATGCCTGACGAAGGCGACAGTACAGACGGTAGTCGACACCGAACGAGGCTGGCTCGCGTAACGCGAAGCCAGCCTCGGATTTTCTTGTTTTCATCAACGCGACGACTTCCAGCCTCGGATGTGCAATCCGGGGCTTTGCGCGTTTGCACCCATTCCCATAAAGGCTCCTGAACATGGAATTCCTCGCAGATCCGAACATCTGGATCGGCCTCGTCACCCTTATCGTTCTCGAAGTCGTCCTCGGCATCGACAATCTCGTTTTCATCGCGATCCTTGCCGACAAGCTGCCGCCGCACCAGCGCCACAGGGCCCGGATCGTCGGCCTGTCGCTGGCGCTCATCATGCGCCTCATGCTGCTGTTTTCCATCTCCTGGATCGTCACGCTGACACGGCCGCTTTTCACCGTCGCCGATTTTTCCTTCTCGGGGCGCGATCTCATCCTCATTCTCGGCGGCGCCTTCCTGCTCGCCAAGGGAACCATGGAGCTGCACGAACGGCTGGAAGGTGATCAGAAGCCGAAACAGGGCAAGGTAGTGCATGCGGTCTTCTGGCAGGTCATCGTGCAGATCGTGGTGCTCGATGCCGTGTTCTCGCTCGACAGCGTCATCACCGCTGTCGGCATGGTCAATAATCTCTGGGTGATGATTACCGCTGTCTGCGTGGCCATGGCCGTGATGATGGCAGCATCCAGGCCGCTGATGGCTTTCGTGTCGAAACATCCGACCGTGGTCATTCTCTGCCTCGGTTTTCTCCTGATGATCGGCTTCAGCCTGATTGTCGAGGGTTTCGGCTTCCATCTGCCCAAGGGTTATCTTTACGCCGCCATCGGCTTTTCCGTGCTTATCGAGGCGGCGAACCAGCTTGGCAGGCGCAACCGTGAAAAGCGCATCACCGCCGGCGATATGCGTGAGCGCACCTCCGACGCCATTCTGCGGCTTCTGGGCGGCCGGGTCGGCGAACAACCATCCCTCGGTGAGACTGCCGACGTCATCGCTGCACAGGCGGCACAAAGCGATCTGTTCAAATCCGAGGAGAAGGACATGATCCGCGGCGTGCTCACGCTTGCCGAGCGTCCCGTCGTCTCGATCATGACGCCACGAACGGAGATCGACTGGCTCGATGTCGACGCCGACCACGACACGCTGAGACACCGCCTGCTGGAACTCGACCATTCCCGATTGATGCTGGCGCAGGGCAAGCTGGATTCATTCCTCGGCGTCGCCGCGACCAGAGACCTGCTGCGCGATCTTCTGCACGACGGAAAACTGAACCTTGAGCGCTCGCTGCGTGAGCCGCTTGTGGTGCATGAAAGCGCCACGGCGCTGCAGGTCATGGAACAGCTGCGAAAATCGCCCCTGCAGATGGCCGTCATCATCGATGAATATGGCACGTTGCAGGGCATAGCAACGCCGACGGATATTCTCGAAGCGATTGCCGGCGAATTTCCGGATGAGGGCGAGGAGTCACAGATTTCCGAACGGGCGGAGGATGGTTCCTGGCTGCTTGATGGCACTGTGGATGTCAGAAGGGTATCCTATCTCCTGGATATCGATCTGGTGGACGAGGCCGACCGCTACTCCACAATCGCAGGCTACATCCTCTGGCGCCTCAATCGACTGCCCGAGGTCGGCGAACGTATTGCCGGCGATGGGTTCGAGTTCGAGATCGTCTCGTGCTCCGACAGAAACATCGAAAAGATCCGGGCGTGGAACACCACCCTCTCCGATGGATGATCCGGGCGCGGGAGGCGGCCGGCAGGAGCGCCTCCCGTCCAAATGTTTCGATTGGAATAGGCGACGCCATATGGCCTGTGATATCAGACCATGTTCGCAACGGGGGAGTTGAATGGCGAGAGGGTTCGTGACAGCCGAAGAAGTGGCGAAAAAGGCCGGGGTCTCGCGTTCCGCCGTCTCGCGCACCTTCACACCCGGCGGCAGCGTATCGAAGGCGGTGCGGCGCAAGGTGCTCAAAGCCGCACAGGAACTCGGCTACCGCGTCAACCGTCTGGCGCAGGGTCTCAACAATGACCGCTCCAATCTCATCGGCGTCGTCGGCGCCAATCTCAGTTCTCCCTTCATTTCAAAGCAGCTGGATCTTCTCAGCATCGGGCTTCTGCGCCGTGGCCTGCAATGTCTGTTGCTGAATGCGGCGGATGCCCGCAAGGACATTGCGCCGCTGATCGAGCGTCTCTTCGAATTCCGCGCACAGGCCATCGTCGTTCTCTCCGGTGAACCGCCAGCCTCGATCGTTGATGAATGCATCGCCAATGGCGTGCGCCTCATCCTCATCAATCAGCGTCTTGATCGCACCGATACGAACATGGTGCTGAGCGACGATTCCCGCGGCGCCGATCTTGCCGCCATGCGGCTTGTCGAAGCGAAATGCAAAAAGGTCGCGGTCATTTCCAGCGGCAGCCAGACGCCGGCACAGTTACGCCGCGCCAGCGCCTTCACCCAGCGCATGAGCATCGAAGGCGTCGAGGTCGTGCCATGGTCCGGCGGGCCGACGAGCTATGACAGCGGGTATCAGGCCGGCCGCGAGTTGCTCACGGACAAGACAATAGACGGCGCCTTCTGCGTGACCGATCTGCTGGCGCTTGGTTTCATGGATGCCGCCCGCCTGGAAATGGGCCGCCGGGTGCCGGAAGATATCTCGATCGTCGGTTTCGACGATATTCCGCAGGCCGGCTGGAAAAGCTACCAGTTGACGACCATTGCCCAGTCCTTCGACGCGCTGACCGAGAAGGTTTTGACCGCGCTCGATAGCGATGAGCCGGAAACCCGGCTTCAGGTCGTGCCCGTTTCCATGGTCGAGCGCATCACCGCGCGCTAGACCAAGTCTCCTTCCGGGCAAAACTCTTCAGTTCAAACCGCAACGCGTTCATGATGCGGCGCGAGCCGAAGCTCCAGATCGCGTGGGCTGCCTTCGGCACGCTCAAGAAACAGGCCGAGTGCTCCGAAGAAGATTTCGAGAAAGCTCTCCACCGAGCCATCGTGATGATCCGGCTCACGACCAAAGCGTTCCGCCAGCGTTCGATAAAGGGAAAGCCGTTGCGGCGCGATATGCGGCAGCGAAAGACCTGCGCCCTGGCGCAGGCAATACCAGTCCGCAATCAGCTCGAACATCGGCAGGTCTGAGGACAGGACAGCATCATCAGACGAGGATCGGTCTTCGCCTTCAAGCAGGTCGAGAACGTCCCGAACGCTTTTGTCGGCGATTGCCCTGACGACTTCGTCCGGCCATTCCCTGGCGAAATAACGATGCCTGATCAGCGCCCTGTTGTGACCCAGCAGAAAATCACCGTAATTACCCGCCGCGAAAGCCCGGTCGTTTTCCTCACCCGCCAGTGCTGTTTCCTGTGCGTAACCATGGCAAATGCGGCCATTGACCGGCAGGGCGGCCATCTCCACCGTCTCGACGCGGATTTCCTGACGCGACGGGTGCACGACCTTGAAGGCGGGCGGAAAGGCGACGAGCGACGGCACGGCGATATTGGTGAGCAAATTTTCGCCCTCACCGCGCCGGGTTACGCCTTCCACATGCAGGTGCCCGCTGAAATGGACGGCAAGCCCGGCCTGCAGCAGCGCATCCTCCACCGCCTTGCGCGGCGTGCGGCGCACGACATTGGTTTTTCCGAACAGGGCGCCTTCCGCACCGCTTGCGCCGTCGAAAGGATCGAGCGCTGGATAGTGGGAAAAGCCGAGCAATGTCTTGCCAAGCGCCTGCGCCCTGCGGCGCACATCAGCGATCCATTCAATGATGAAGGGCTTGCAGCGCAAAAGCGCGTTCCAGCCGCCGGAGGTGCTGTCGGTAAAAGCCGCGTCCTCACCCCTTTCAAACTCACCATCGAGTGGTTCGAAAATATTGGCGTCGATCATCAGGAGCCACAGGCCCGGCTCCGGCTCAACCAGATAGGAAGCATCCATCAGGCTATAGACATTGCGCCCATCGGGTGAGCGCACCTCGTACATCCGGTCTTCCGCCGCATCGGAAAGACCGAAGGGGGTTTCCCAATGCAGATAATCCGGCTGACGGAAATAACCGAAGGCCGCCATGGGGCCAAGGCCCGCCGGATAACCCTCGCAATACATGCGATCGCTGATAATGACGCCCTCGCCGGCCCGCCGTGCATCGCTTGAAACGGAAAGGCATTTGCCATTCTCCGTCAGAAATTCCTTGGTATGGTGCCGGCCACGTGGGCCGAAAATATCGTGATTTCCGGGCAGTGCATAAAAGGCGGTGCCGTGGGCATGGCTGTGGCGCTGCAGAATGCCCTTCAGCGTCTCAGTCGTTTCCCGCTGGCCGTCATCGGTATAATCGCCAAGCAGCACCACATGGCGAATGCCGCGCTGGCGCACGTCTTCAAGCGCCGCGTGCAGCGCATCGGTGCTTTCGTTGAAAACCCGGGTGGATTCGCGTGTATCGGACCAGCTGCGCATGGTGATGCGCTGGCCATCGATCTCAATGCCGGGAAACCCGAAATCGGCAGCCGTGTCGTGAAAATGCACGTCGGCGATGACGGCAACCGAGGGAAGCGTGCGTGTCAGCATGAGTGAGCGGTCTTTCTGCCCTCGACCATGTCGATCCATTCGGAAGCACGGCGAGCGGCGGCATAAAGCATCGGTTTCGGTGTCTCGAACCATTCATCCGGCCGCAATTCCCGTCTCGTGCGGATCACGGCCAGTGCATCGTCGAGGGTGGGATAGAGATCCGGCTGCTGCTTGTGCAGGAAAAGCGCCACCAGCGAAACGGAGCGGCTGCGACCGCCGCGGCAATTGACGAGCACATTGCCGCCATCGGCAAAGGGATAGGTTTCCCGCTTCGGCATGGTCTGGCGAAGCGCGCCGTCGAGAATGTAATAGGCGCCCAGCATCATGGTGTCGGGGCTACCCTCGCCATCAATAAGGCCGAGCTTGTAATAACGAATGTCGCCATAACCTACCGCGCGCCTGTCGCCCTCTTCTGCCGTGGCCTGCACGAGATTGATATCCAGATTGACGGCGCAATTGACGACGATGGTGATGCCATGCCGGCGCAGGAGCCCGAGATCACCCGCACCATCGCTGCCGCCAATGTAAAGCGCAGCATTGTGCGGGCCCAGCCCTTCCGCAATCAGGCTGATTGCTGGCCGGGCATAAACGGGTCCGTCCATTTCATTCCTCCACATGCACGGAGCCCCCTTTAAAGGGTCTCCGTCATAAATCATCCCGCCGCAGCTACCGCGCGGCAAGGACTATGTTCGACGCCTGGCTGACGCCTTTGGCAACACCGGCGGCTGCGGCCAGCACCGGCCCGCCATCCCTCAGACTGCCAATCTCCAGAAATGGGCACACGTCGCCGCCAGCTTCGCTGACGAGTAGCAGGCCCGCAAGACAATCCCATGAATTCATATGCAATTCGAGATAGCCGTCGGAACGGCCATCGGCCACATAGGCGAGCGCCAGAGCACCGGAGCCGGCGCGGCGGACATTCGCGCCCATATCGAGCAGCTTCGTGACCACATCGAGATAGGTGGCGTTCGCGACCCGGGTGGACCAGCCCATCTCGATCGAAGCCGCATCGAAACGCTCCGTTTCCGCCGTCCGGATCGGCTCCCCGTTACGTGTCGCACCTTCGCCGCGGCGGGCGAGATAAAGCTCGCCGAGGGCGGGGTTATAGATCGCTCCGATTTCTGTCCGTCCGTTTTCGACATATGCGATAGAGATGCAGAAATGCGGAATGCCACGGGCAAAATTGGCGGTGCCGTCAATAGGATCCACCACCCAGACGCGCTCTCCGATCTCGCCGCCGCCTTCTTCGCCGAAAAAACTGTCATCCGGGAAAGCAGCCGAGATCGCACCGCGAATATGCGCTTCGGAAGCCGCATCCGTCACCGTCAGAAAATCCTGCGGCCCCTTCATCGAAAAACTGCGCGTGGCCTCGCCCTCAAAACCTTTCAGCACCAGCTCCCCGGCGGACAGGATAACGCTGCGGCACAGTTCGGCTCGCGCCGCCAAGGTGTCGGGATAGTGGATTAAATCCATGTGCAAGAACCATTCCTCGAATTTTGAACACGCGTTCATAATGCACGCGCGCTCAAGCTTTTCAAGAGAATCTAAAAGGGAACTCATGAATATCGAGGGAGAGAAGCCTCATTCTACCAGATCAATAGATTTTCCACGGCGCATGGCAAGAAGCGAAGGGTTTTCTCACCCATCGGACATACCAATCCAGGAAACGCTTAATAACGAAAATAATGAAATGTTGCGAAATGCAGCGCCTGCATCTTGCGGTTGATACAGTTTTATGTCGGTTAACCCTGTGCATTTCCAATGATGTAACGGGAATTAAGTTACAAATGCCGCTCTGTACTTGAAGAGCCATAAATGAAATTACTGACCGCCACACAAAAATTGCAGGACTTCGTGTCCGTTCGGTCCGACAATCCTGATCTGCTGAAAGCGCAGTACCGTGCTTTCACCCGACAGATGCCGATGATGTATTTCATTCTGCTCTCAAGTACATGGGCGCTTGCCGTAACGCATATGCAGGTGGCGCCGCTCTGGCTCACCATTGGAATTCCCGGTCTCTTCACCCTCGGCTGCACGCTGAGAGTCACCTTCTGGTGGAGGACGCGTGGTATAGATCCCGCACCCAAGGTGGCGCATGCAGCCCTTCAGCGTACCAATCGTCTGGCTGCCGGCATCGCCATGGCATTCACGCTCTGGTCTTTTTTGCTGGTGCCCTATGGGGATGCCTATACGCGATCCCACGTCGCCTTCTATATGGCGATTACCGTCATTTCCTGCATTTTCTGTCTGATGTATGTTCGCTCGGCCGCTTTCATGGTGACGGTCATCGTCAATGGCGCCTTCATCGCCTTCTTTCTGGCGTCGCGGCAACCGACATTTGTCGCCATCGCCATCAACGTGCTGCTGGTCTGCACCGGCATGATGTCCATCCTGCTGACCAACTACCGCAATTTCGAGCGCATGGTCATTTCACAGCAGCGCACGGAAGCGCTCAGCAATGAAAACCTGCTGCTTGCCAATATTGACAGCCTGACGGAACTGCCCAACCGCCGCGCCTTCTTCGCCCACCTTGAAGCCGAGCTCGAAAAGGCGAGGACCAACGGAACCCGGCTGGCGCTGGGCGTCATCGATCTGGACGGGTTCAAGCCGGTCAACGACCTTTATGGACACTCCGTGGGAGACAGGCTGTTGATCAATGTCAGCAAGCGCCTCACCGCCAATCTGAAGGCCAGCAAGGCGTTTCGACTGGGCGGCGACGAATTTGCCATTGTCGCGCCTATCATACCTGATGATGCGCAACTCGTGGCAAATGCCAATGCGATCTCCGAGCAGCTGAGGGTGCCTTACCATATGCCTGAGGGAACGGTGCATGTTTCCGCATCCATGGGAATAGCGGTCTTTCCACACCTCGCCTCCACGCTCGAGCAGCTTTTCGACAGGGCTGACTATGCCCTCTACCATGCCAAGAAAACCCGGCGTGGCGATGCCGTTCTGTTCGATGCGGAGCACGAAAAGCAGATCAATATTGAAGCCCGCGTCGAGCACCTGCTCAAACAGCGGGATATGGAAAACGAGCTTTCGGTCGTGTTCCAGCCGATCGTCGATATACGCGACGGAAGGACGGCAGGGTTTGAAGCGCTGGCGCGCTGGCACAGCCCGGTTCTCGGGCATGTGCCGCCTTGCCAGTTCTTCCCCATCGCGGAACGGGCCGGCATCGTCGGTTCGCTGACGCGGCCGCTTCTCAAAATGGCGCTCGCCTCCGCCGCCACATGGGAACCCTCCCTGCGCCTGTCGTTCAACCTTTCGGCCCAGGACCTCAATTCCCATGAGGGCGAGCTTTCCCTGCTCGGCATCATCGAAAACAGCAGCTTCGATGCACGACGGCTGGACCTTGAAATTACCGAGACGGCTTTTGCCCATGATTTCGAACAGGTGAGGCAATCGGTCGAAATGCTGCGCCGCCTCGGCTGCGGCATATCGCTGGACGATTTCGGCACCGGCTATTCCAGCCTGACGCGACTGCATGCATTGCCGCTGACCAAGATCAAGATCGACCGCAGCTTCGTCACGGACCTGCACGAAAAACCGGCCAGCTACAAAATCGTGAAATCCCTCCTCACCCTCAGTCGCGACATGGGACTGGAATGCGTGGTGGAAGGGGTGGAAACACCCGCCGAGCTAACCGCACTCGAAGGCCTCGGCGCCACGCTGGTGCAGGGCTACATCTATGCGCCGCCGCTTCGGGAAGAGGATGTCGGTGCGTTTCTTTCGGGCCAGGCGAGTCCCAAACATCGCACCAAATCCATAGCTCTCAAAAATCCAAACAAGGCTTGGTGGTAAGCTCCGATGCGCTCCCAAGTAAAACTTCCCCAGCGCCGGAATAGACATCACCGATGAGCCAACCTGGGTCAGGGATACATCAAGCGCCAAAGAGATGATACGTGCCTCATCAAGGACATGCAGCCGTATTGCAGCGTCCCGGTGGCGGCCCATGTGTCTCGGCATTGTGGTTCGCCGCTGTAGTTGTCGGGGGGAGGCTCATGCCATTTCCCTCCCGGTCCACGTTGCTGCGATTTTAGAAGGCCTCAGGCAGACCCAGCCGCATCAATAACATTCGAAGCCTTCGGAAGCTCGCAACTCAGAGATCTGGGTGTTCTATCCGCTCCCAAGCCGCACCATCGAAGCGGAAAACATCTTTCGATGCGACGACCCAAAGCACGTTTTCGATCACCTGCGCAAAAAACGGACCATTGTCGATAGATTCGTTATCATCACGATTGCTCAAGCGCGGAAGAGGAGGATCAAATCTGCCAAAACGTCCTGTCTTGGGATCATACTCATAAAGACCGCCGGGACGAACGCTCGCCGCCATGACGAGTTTTTCCCGATACGGAGTGATCATGTGAAAGAGATTATGCTGCTGCCGTAATGCGACAGGCGAAAATCCCCGTGTGTGACTTCCGTGTATGAGAACACCTTCTCTCCCACATACCCAGACACTGTCAGGATTCTCGATGTAAATTCCGGTCAAAGCGGCCACCGGAATTGGAATTTTCAGTTCGTGCAACTCATGACCATCCCAGAAACAAAGGACCGGTTTGGTACCAGGCCCCTCCTCCCCGCAAAGATAGATGGCTTCTTCCGACAAACCGTTTATGTCAAAGAACAGTATATCGCGGGAGGCTGGATTGAGGGCCGACCGAGTGACCCATTCCTGCCATTCCGGAGAAAGAAATTCCGGCTCTTTTTCAGGCTTTGCTTCCTCCTGCGCATTTGGGTTCAGCAACAATTTATCGGTCAGGAGACGCCAATCATTGTTCCCCTTGCGAACATAGATTTGCCCCCCCTCTCCGCAGGCATATAGGTGTTGCCCGATCTCGCGGATGCGAGTGAGACGCCCGTAGCCTTTCGAATCGTCACTCCAACTACCGGCTCCCTGAATTTTCTCTTGAAAATTCTCCTTCCAGTAGGTGTGATAAACGTCACCCTCCGACGACAGCAAAACGAAATAACCATCTGGCGTAGCGTGCTCAGCGCTATGATACACAGTCATGCTTTGAATATGGAAACCGAAGTCGGAATACGTCCAGTCCTGCGGCGGCACGTCGTCACGATCATACCGATAAAATCGGCCATCAGGATCGAAAGGTTCAGCATTGTCTCTCGTTGCGACAACGGCGAGCGTTTTGCCCGACCTCGCATATGCTCTCGTGAAATCGATAGGCAGCTTGGTTTTCATGGTTTTCTGGTCGCTCCTTCAACAGCTCCAGACTTCAAAGCCGATATGGTTTCTTCAGGAAGGGGAGGATATTGTTTAGCTCGTAAAAGCTGGAACGGATTTTTTCCAGCATATTGGGTCGTCAGGGCTGCCATAATCTCTTTTGCACAATCGGGCCTCACGCTTATCATAGCCTGGGCTGACGCCTGAACTACTTTATGTAAGGGTGCCGTAAAAGGTGGCGTTGAATTTCTACCCGCATTTTCGATCGCCTTGTCCGCCAGATGACCACCCCAGTGCTCGGTTTGCTCTACCCGGGCATTCCCAATAACACATATAGCCATACCATCATTAAGGCTGGGCATATTCGGAATGCGCTTATCGGCATCCTCTCTCGCGCCATAACGAAGCGTCCAGTCCGGAACTATATGGTGAGCCTGCATGCCGTACTGACCGCAGACGCTCTTCATCTTGGCGTAACGGTCGACCTGACACTTCTTGCGGTATTCGTCCCGATCGGAGACACGTACGGTTTCGCTCTGGGGTAATGCCTGTGGCCGGCTTTCTGGTTCCTCACGCACTCGCTGCCGATGTCGACGGAGCTCCTCCATCGCCCAATCCCGCATCTCCCAGCTGTCATGTCCGGCGTCGACACCCTCGTCGAACATTTCTTTGATCCGCCGCTCCTGATCGTCCCGTGGGACGACGTCAGACAGATTTGCACCATTATCGGGGATAAGGACGCTTGATAATATCCCGATGACATTTAGGCGGCGGGCCCAAATGCCCACCCTCGCAAGACGGCCAACTTTTGCAAGATCGCTCACAACCCTGTGAGGCGGGGTACGATACCACTGAGGCGCTCGGGCGGGTCCCGGGGTTATCACCCTTCCCGGACCACGAGGAACAGTCTGGGGGACAGTCGGCCTTGTCGCCGGCATTCCTCCGCGAAGTGCTTGCGCAGAGTTTTGAGCTGCCCCAGTCGTCGCTGCGGCAGCCGATCCCGCATAAGCGTATTTCTCACCCGCTTTAAACGGCTCGGGCGACGCATCGCTCATAACCCGGCCTTCGTCCGACCCGTCCTGCCATCTAAGCGACCCCCGCACCGGATCATCATCCTTGGGAGGATCATAGGTCTGCGTGCTGCGGACGAAGATCGCCTCACCCTGGGTATTCCTGCTGTTCATATAAAAACGATCGAGGTGGCGAATGACATGCGAGCCTTCAGCAAGCACCTGATCAGCGTGCCCGATGGGTTCGCAGATGCTTTCCACCGTGCCGGATTTTACCCCCTTACGGTTACCGGGCGCGTCGCCGTGCACATGTGTCGTACACGAACGCATCACCATTGCCTTTTTGCCGGTGAACCGAACAGACGGCGTATAGTTTTTATCATGGCCGCAAAAATCCACGACCGGATAGGGAATAGGCACCACCGACGAGCCAACCGGTGTCAGGCATACATCAGGTGCCAAAGAGACGATACGCGCCTCATCGATGTCACGCAGTCCCTCACGCGGTGTCCCCGTCGTCCATGTGCCGGGATATTGGGGCTCTCCGATATAATTGTCGCGGGGGATGCTCATGCTGTCTCCCTCTCGGTTAAAGCCGCTTCGGTTTCGGGCGACTTCAGACGAACGCGCGTCAGGGTAAGTTTTGTTTCACCGGCATCGGGAAGAGGAAACCTGATGCGCCAGGTCAGAAGCACCCGTCCGTCATTGCGCCAGTCGAATTGCACACCATCAAGCTTCAGCACATGCCATTCATCGCGATCTTCGCGAGAGCAATGGACACCGAGGGTAAGGCCAGGCAACGAGCCTTTCGCGACCGGATGCTCAGAACTCAGGTTAACCAGCTCGTAGTTCTCGTCACCCTTGAGGTGAGGCGTCGCGATGAGATCAGGATGGGCCGCCTGCCAGAAGCGTGGATCAAAATCACGCGGCAAGAGGGGGTGCCTCTCCTCCCGCCAACCATCATCATAGGTTCCGGAATATTGCTGACGGAACTGCCACCAAGGCGAAACGAGCCCAAATCCCTGCGGTTCCGGCGTGCTCCGCCAATCGGAATGCTCACCGACGGCAGCGATCTGCGGAGCTGGAACAGGCCCGGCGTCGGCAGGCATCTCAAGATTGACGATGCCGCACCCAAGCGGGTTTCGGCGCTCCACGTCAATCGGTGTTTCCGTCCCCGCGTCACCTGTGCCAGGGATCGCGCCGCCATAAGCGTTGCGCCAGCATATGGCCACGCTTCTAGCCGGTTCAGGATCGCTCAGTTTCCAATCCGCTATGACACGTTTGGCTTCCCTGGCGGAAAAACCTGCCCATTTCTCCTTAACGACAGGCTGCCAGAAGCGTCTGCCGAAAACCTCGATTTGCTTGAAAATTCCGCCAACGCGGATGGAGGCACGCCAGGATTTCTCCGGCTCGCCGCTCGCAGACCACGCATTCCCGAGAAAGGTTATATCCGTCCCGGGCTTGTCCGGGGTAAGATCGCTTTGGCGCAGGAGGACGGTCTGGTGCGGATCGCCCTCATAGGCGTCCTCCCATTGAAAACTTTCCTGCTCGGCTGCGATATCCAGAGAACCGCCCTGGGCATGCATGAATGTTGCACGCACGGAGACGATACAATCGAGCCCTCCTTCGGCATCGAACTGACGGAAAGCCATGGCGGGAAACGGCAGGCGGTTCTGAAGTTCCAAGACCCGGCCTCCGTCAGTTCAGATCGATCGGCTTGCCGCGAAGCTGAAAATGATCCGTCGCCACGAAGTTGAAGGTCTTGCCAAGAATGATGACCTCGCCATTCGCCTTCATGATGAATTTGGAATCGCCGCATTCGATGACGAACTCTTCACCGACTGCAATCTTCTTGAACTTTCCGACGCTTTCCAGCGACGTCTGGCCGACATTCGTAACCTTGCTGACCCCGATCTGCTCAGCCCGCGCCACCCCGACGCTGTCGGATTTGAATGTGCTGACGATCGTGTTCATGATGCCCGGCAGCGGAAACAATCCCGAAGCATCGGAACCGACGCCCGAGCCGGAACCGGCAAGCGCCGTACCGGCGTCCGCACGCGGACTTGGACCGGAGACAACACCTTCGCGTGCGGAAAGACCGCCCGCACCGAGGAAACCTAGCGCCGATGAGGCAAGCGTGGTAGCGAAGGCCGCGAGACCCGGGCCGCCGCCGCCGGCGATCTGGGCGGCTTGCGAAAGCAACCCGGCCGTCTGCCCGGAGAGCGCCTGTACGCCGGCCATGGCCATCATCGCCATCGGCCCCGTACCGCCGACGACGGTGTTCACCGAGCCGCCGATCTCGTGTTTCTGGTTGCCGGAAACTTCCACCGCGCGGTTGCCGCCGACTGAGGCGACCTCATGCCGGTCGATGCGCTTGGTCCGGTCATTCAATACCCGGGTGGTCTGGTCCTTCTGGGCGTGAAAAAACTGGTTCTCCTTGCCGGCCTCATCCTCGAAGGTGATTTCGTTGAAACCGTCGCCCTTGTGACTGTTGGAGCGAAGCACCATGCGCGTCTTGTTGGCGGGCAGATCGTAGGGCACGGAATTGGCGGGATTGTTGACCACGCCTATGACCAGCGGTTTGTCCGGGTCGCCATCGACAAAGGCCACCATCACTTCCATGCCGATGCGCGGGATAACCTGCGCACCCCATGTACCGCCGCCCCATGCCTGGCTGACACGAACCCAGCACGTATCCGTGCCATCCTTCTTCGCCTTGCGATCCCACGGGAACCACAGCTTGATGCGGCCATACTGGTCAGGATGGATTTCTTCGCCTTCAGGGCCGGCGACGATCGCCACCTGCGTGCCTTCGATGCGCGGGCGCTTCGTCGTCCGGTGTGGCGTCAGCGGCACACGAGCCGGGATCGCTTCGAAGTGATTGCGATATTCCGGCTCGTTGCTGTTTGTCTCATAAGAGAGATCAACAATGCTATGGCTTGCCCTGATGATCACATGTTCTTCATAGGCATGCTCTGGATGGGCAACCTCGAAAGGCGTGAAACGGCGGCCGGCCTCCAGAATGCGCGTGGTCGACGAACCGAACACCCGGTCGTGATCGGCCTCGATCGCCTGGGTGCGCAGTTTCTGCGCCCGCTCGGCCTCTGCCACCGTCTTGATGCGGGCCGGATATTCGTAAAGCTCGCGCTTCGTCGCATCCGGCATCTGCACCAGTGAGGGCGTCATTGTGCCCGGCACCATGCCCGGCGTCTCGAAATTCCAGTCCGCACCCGCGCGCTGGCCCGGGACATAGGAGAAACGCCGTGCCCAGTCGTTGATGTGGTTGCGATCCGACGAACCCTGCGCCAGACGCACCGTCCCCTCACCCTGCGCGGCCGGCGACGGCCCAAGCCAGCCACTGGCGCTATCGGCCACATGCAGCTTGTGGGAACCATCCTCATGGCTGAACCAGTAGAACAGGCCGTCCTCTTCAAAGCGGCGCAAAAGATAGTCGAGGTCCGTCTCGTTAAACTGGACGCTGTAGTGCTGTGCGGGTGGCGGAGAAATGATGCCCGACGTATCGGGCGCGGGAATGCCGTGTTCGGAAAACAGCGTCTCGACGACCTCGACCGCCGTCCTGTCCATCCAGATACGGCAATCCGAGCGGCGCGACAGAAGCCACATTTGCGGGCGGAGGGTCATGGCGTAAGAGCGCAAACCGCGTGTGATCGGCGGGCCTTCATGCAGCTCCGTCACCAGGCCGTTGAACGGGCGGCGAACACCGCCGCCATCCCCCTCGCCCTGGCTGATCTCGATGGAGATATCGACCAGCCGTCCGATCAGTTCCTCGGGCTTGACCGCTTCTTTCTTGGCCCGCACGGTCAGGCGGATGTCGAAGAGCTGCGACACGCCCTCCTCGACCGTCAGGCGCTCCGGCAGAAGCTGATCCTCGCCGAGTGGCGAAGAAACCTTCAGAACGCGACTTGCCTGAACGAAATCAGAAAAAGACGGCTGGTCGTTCATGGGACACTCCTATTCAGGACCCGCGGCTGGACTGCAGAGGCCAGAACCAGATCGTTTCCGAATTGTAGTAGCAGGCAGATGCGCATTGGGTGGCTTCCGAGCCGCCCCGCACAAGATCGATATGACCGCCGCCGGTGTAGCCGGGGATATTGTTGAACGCCACGACGCCATTGCGCGCGCCGATACCGTTGCGCGCCGTCGCGGGCGTGAAAGGCTCGGGCTCGCCGAGATAGCCCGTCCGCTTCATCAGGTTGGCGAGGCGGCGCATGTTCACCTCTATGCCCTTTCCGGCATAGGGGCCTTTCTGGATGCGGTGCGAGGCAGGCACGATGTTGATGCCCGACTTCACGAAAGCGATGCTGACGCGAATGGCGCAGGTATTGTGATAGTTCGGATTGCCGATGAAATCATCCCAGCCGATTTCCGTGAACAGATCACGCTGGCTGATATAGTTCGGGTGCGACGGGTCGCTGCTCGGATAGTTCTTATAGAGAGTGTCAAAGTTAACACGCATGGTTCGTCCCACTAGTTACTTTTCTGCTCACAGGGAAAGGAGACCTTGAGCGCCTCCCGCACGAGAGTGGCTGCCTGTTCATCCAGTTTTTCCGCAGGAAGATCGCCGAGATAAGTGTAGATCCGGTCGGTAAGTTCATGGGGCGCCACGGCGCCCGCACCACACCAGTCCGATCCGCTTGTCAGATCGGCCACACCGGCGATATAGGCGCTCGATTTTGCAACGGAAACCAGCCGCCGCATTTCCGGATCAGACACCTCAGGGGCAAGTTTGCCCTCGATGGCCTGCTTGAGTTCGGTACCGGAGAATATCCATGTCCGTTCCTCGGCACCCGCCGGTGAAAGACCGGACAGAGCCAGAACAACCGGCACGGAAGCAAAAAACGCATATAGGGAGCGCATGATTAACCCGCCTCGTCCAACGTGGATGAGAAACATCACGACGTGAGCTGCAAAACTGCAATGAAAACGTTCCGGTGCCGGCCGAGGCCGGCACCGGGTCGCGTCGCTATCAAGCGGCCTTCGTCGTCGCCAGATCGTAGGAGGCGATCATCGGAGACTGCGGCGAGTTGTTGTCGTCGAACGGCGTGTACTTCACTTCCATCTTGGTGAAGTTGAGCTTGATGGTTTCCACCGGACGATCACCGCTGGAATCCACCGAGTAGCTGGCGATGAGTGTGTTCGTCAGCAGGTACTCGATATAGGTGTTGCCCGGATTACCCGTGGTCACCAGATGGATGGTTGCGAGCTTGCCAGTGCGGCCGGCGCAGGCCTCCTGGAAAAGCTTGGTGGAAGAAGAATCGCTGACCTTGGTCAGAATGACTTCCGAAATAGTCGGTTCGGATGCTTCGCGGTTTGCAGCAGAACCAGCAGATGTGTTCATGTTGCGTGCCACGTTCCAGTGAATGGCTTCGATGTCCATCCACTTGCGGTGCTCCTCATGCGTGGCGTCGCCCTGGATACCGTCAATCTGCAGATAAATTGGCATGCTGTAAGCTCCTGTAGCTGAAATGACCTCTTGCTTCGAGGCCGCGTTACCCTTCGTTTAATGCCGCATGCGTCGGGTAGCCCCTTCCGACGCGGCAACTTTATCCACCCCACCCTCTTCGGTTGCGGCGAATTCATCTGGCTCCCCAGCCACTTCGGCACGAATACCGAACCGATTTTCATCAAAATCGACAACGATCTTGCCCACCCGTTCTCCCGCGATCACCTTCTCGAGGAAGAAGCTGGAAAGAGGCGGCAGGAGATCCTTGCCGATCATGATTTCGATGGCGCGTGCGCCAATTTCACTTGCACCGGCACGCGCCACCAACGCGTCGCGCGCGGCATCGGACAGGGTCAGGTCGGCGCCATATGTTGCCAGAACACGCTCCCTGATCTTGCCGATCTGCATGTCCACGATCCTTGCAAGCTCTTCCGCACCGAGCGGCATGAACGGCAGGATGATCGTACGCCCGAGGAAAGCGGGCTTGAACTGTTTGGTCAGCTCCGGCATCAGCAGCGCTTCCAGCGCCTCGCCTTCCGGCATCGTATCCGGATCGGCCGAAAGCGCGGTCAGCAATTCCGATCCGGTATTGGCCGTCATGAAGATCGTGGTGTTCTTGAAATCGACGTCGCGGCCTTCGCCATCGCGAAGCACACCCTTGTCGAACACCTGGTAGAAAATATCCTGAACGCCGGGATGGGCCTTGTCGATCTCGTCGAGCAGGAGAACGCCGAACGGCCGGCGGCGCACCGCTTCCGTCAACACCCCGCCTTCACCGAAACCGACATAGCCCGGCGGCGAGCCGAGAAGCAGCGAAACCTTGTGCTCCTCCTTGAACTCCGACATGTTGATCGTCGTCAGATGGCTGTTGCCGCCATAGAGCAGATCGGCCAGCGACAGTGCCGTCTCGGTCTTGCCCGTTCCCGACATGCCGACGAGAAAGAACACGGCCGGCGGGCGGCGAGGATCGGACAATCCGGCGCGCGCGGTTCGCATGGCATCGGCAATCCGGCCGATTGCGGCATCCTGCCCCACGACCCGCTGGCGCATGCGCGCATCCAGAGTGCGGGCGCTTTGGATCTGGTCGGCCAGAAGTTTACCGAGCGGAATTCCCGTCCACCGCGATACGACGGATGCAATCGCTTCACGATCAACCACCGTCGGCACAAGTCTTTCGGCATTTGCCGGCCTGGTCTCAGCCGCACGCCGCAGGGGCGACACATTCGATGCACCGGTTTCAGCCGGCTGCTCTTCGTTGAGTTCAGCCATTTCCGCATCGTAACGGCTGCGCAGATCGTCAATCCCGCTCTCGAGCTTTTCGACTTCGTCGCGTATCGACTGGATACGACCCTCAATCTCTTCGTCCTGCGGTTCACGCAGAAGCCAGTTCAACTCATCGGACAGAAGACGCCGCTCGCTTTCCATCGCGCGCAGCCGTTCCGGCAGTGTCTGCCGCGCCAGCGAAACGGCAGCCGCGGCCGTATCGAGAAGGCTGACGGCCTTGTCCGGCAATTGCCGCGCCGGCATGTAACGCGCGGATAATTGCACCGCCGCCACGATCGCCTCGTCACGAACGACAACGTTGTGATGGCTGACGAAGCTGTCGGCGACACCGCGCAACATGCGTATCGCGGTTGTCTCATCAGGCTCGCGCACATGAACGGGCTGGAAACGTCGCGTCAGCGCCGCATCCTTTTCGAAATATTTCTTGTATTCGCTCCAGGTCGTCGCCGCGACGGTGCGCACTTCACCCCGCGCCAGAGCTGGCTTGAGAATATTGGCCGCATCGCCCTGGCCAGCCGCACCACCTGCGCCGACAAGGCCGTGCGCCTCGTCGATGAACAGGATAACCGGTTCGGCCGAGCGCTTTACGGCATCGATCACACCATGAAGACGGCGCTCGAACTCACCCTTCACACCGGCGCCGGCCTGCAGCAGCGAAATATCGAGGTTCAGCAGGCGGACGTTGCGCAATTTTTCCGGAACATTCCCGGAAGCGATCTCCAGCGCCAGCGCTTCCGCAACCGCCGTTTTACCGACACCGGCCTCGCCCACGAGAATGGGATTGTTCTGACGACGGCGTGTAAGAATGTCAACGAGTTGGCGCAGTTCATCGTCGCGCCCAATCACCGGATCGACCTTGCCGTTCCGGGCATCGGCGGTCATGTCCTGGGTGTAAAGGCGCAGAAAATCGTTCTGGCCGGCGGCTGGCGCTGTACCCGCCGTCGTGGAAGGAACGCCGTTCCCGGCGGTCTCTTCAACGGAACTGCGAAGGCGCTCGAGAGCCGCGCGATCCATCGCCTTCAGCGACGGAAAAGCGGAGCGGACGAAAGAGCGGATCGAGGTTTCCTCGTCCATCGCCAGAAGCAGGTCGCAGAGCGTCACGCGGTCGCGCCCGGCCTCCAGCGAAGCAAGAACCCATGCCTCGCGGCCCGCCGTCAGAATGTTCTGGGAGAGCGACAAGGCCTCGCCGTCGCCAATCACGGCCTCTTCAAGGCTGCGGCCGATTTCTGCCTGCAACACCGGAAGTGGAATTTTTAATTCCTCGAATGTTTTCGCATAGATGCCGGCATCTACAACCGCCAGCAGCCAATGCGGGATATCCACGTACCTGTGCCCCATACGCACCGCGACAGAAGCCGCAGCTTCAAGGGTGACGCGCAGGTCAGGCTCAAGCGCTTCAACGAGGCGATTGAGATCGATATGCGACATGCAATGAGCCTCCTGCCCGGGTTCATTCCACAACGTGACGTGGAATAACTATGATGATGAAACCGGGTTGTCCACCCCGAAGTTTATTTTTTATCGGGTTAGATTAGACACTAGACGCCACAATTTAGACACATTTTGAATAAGTCTGTCTGATCAATAGCCTCACGTAAGGGAAGTAACTACAAAAAATCCATTACTATTTTCTGGGGATAGACTACCTTTGGATACGAAGCATGTTAAAACAGATGTAGAACTTTTAGGGAATTGCGGAGATAATATCCGCAATGATTCAAGAACGCGTGAACTATACTATAGAATTAAGGATGAAAGAAACCAGGCACGCACAGAAGAGCGCGCCACCTCCCCCCAAGATAACTTAAAGATCTCCAGTAGCTGGGACAGTGTCAGCAATCTTGGATTGCAGATTATATATTCCGAAAGCAAGGACATAGAAATATTGGCGTGGCTTTCCGAAGCAAGCCTGCGGTTGCGCGGCTTTCCTGGACTGCGCGAAATCTATGAGCTTTGTAATGATCTTTTTTACAACCACTGGGACTCATTGCGCTCGATCAGCGACGATAATGATGAGGAAAAATTTGCACCTTTTGCGGGATTGAACGGCATCGGCACCGAAGGAACACTTGTTCAGCCGCTCCGGCTTGCGCCGCTGATCCCCGGAGGGAAATTTGGCGAGCACAGCCTCTGGGATTTCCAGCTGGCGCAGCGGCCAACCGAGAGCAAAAGGCGCGAAGAACTGTATCGGCTGGCATCCGAAGCGGGCGTTGCCGCCATGTCTTCTCATCTGGCCGAGGTAAACGCCTGTCTCTCCAGCTTCGACGCCATCATGGCGGTTCTTTCCGAACGCTGCGGCCAGTTCGCGCCACCCAGTTCCAATATCCGAAATACGCTCATCGAAGCCGCCGCCGCCATCCGCACGCTGGGCGGGCGCGAAAAGGAGCCGGCCCCGGTTGAGCAGGCGGCGACCGCCGTTGCGGACACTGACGAGGGCGGGCAACCGGCGGTGCGGATATCCGCAGCCTCACCGGAAGGCATATCTTCACGCGATGAGGCCTTTGAAACTCTTCTTTCGGTTGCGCGTTACTTTCGCCGGACCGAGCCGCACTCGCCGATCTCGCTCTCCATCGAAACGCTGGTTCGCAGGGGGCGCATGGATTTTTCGGAACTGCTGGCGGAGCTTCTGCCCGAAACGCAGGCCCGCAACGCAGTTCTGACGGCCGCCGGGATCAAGCCCGGCGGAGAAAACGGAAAATAACGAGGCAAGGGACGGGAAACGCCGTCCCCTAACAGTCAGCCATGCCAAGGGGCATCAAGGAGGTTGAAATGGCAAGTGTACATGAAAAGCTGGAGCGGGTTCGCAAGCCCCGCGTTCACATCAAATACGAAGTCGAAACCGAAGGCGCGATGGTGGTCAAGGAACTGCCCTTCGTCGTCGGCGTGCTGGGTGATTTCTCCGGCAATCCCACCCAGCCGCTGAAGCCGTTCGGCGAGCGCAAGTTCGTTCAGATCGACCGCGACAATTTCGACGAGGTGATGCGCCGCATGACCCCGGGCCTCAACATTTCCGTTGCCAACACGCTGCAGAAAGACGGCACGGACATGCAGGTCAACCTGAAATTCGAAAGCATGGACGATTTCGAACCCGGCGCCGTCGTGCAGCAGGTTCCTGCCCTGAAGGCGCTTCTGGACGCCCGCAACGAGCTTCGCGACCTGCTTTCCAAGGCCGACCGTTCTGAAGATCTGGAACGGATGCTGGAAGATATTCTGCAGAACAAGACCGATCTCGCAACGCTGGTTTCCGAACTCAAGGAAAAGAACGGCGCGAGCAAATAATCGCCTGCGCGGAGGAAAACCTCCCCGAACGGCCCCCATTGCGGGGCTTCAACTGTTCAAGCGGCATTTTCCAAAGCCGCATGTGGAAGGACTGAAACATGAGCGCTGAAAGCCTGCTGAAAAATGAAGCACAGGCAACGACCGCCGAAGATCAGGGACTGCTGTCCAAGGTGGTTGCCGCAACCCGCCAGACCGAACCGGACCGCGCGCAAAATCTTCTGCGCACGCTGACCGACCAGGCGCTGAAGGGAACGGTCAAATACGACCGCAACCTCACCGTCACCCTCAACCACGCCATTGCCGAACTGGACCGGACGATTTCCGAACAGCTTGCCGCCATCATGCAGGCGCCGGAATTCGCGAAGCTCGAAGGCACCTGGCGCGGGCTCAACTATCTCGTCAAGAATTCCGAGACGAGCGTCAACCTCAAGATCCGCGTCATGAATTCCGGCAAGCGGGAACTCGCGCGCGATCTGGAAAAGGCCGTGGAATTCGATCAGTCGCGCCTCTTCAAGGCGATCTACGAAGACGAATTCGGCACCCCCGGCGGCGAGCCGCTCGGCGCGATCATCGGCGACTATGAATTCGACAACTCCTTCGATGACGTGCAGCTGCTGCAGGGCGTCTCGTCGATTGCGGCGGCGGCTTTCGCACCGTTCATCTCGGCGGCAAGCCCGCATATGTTCGGCTTCGAGGATTATCGCGATCTCGCCCGTCCGCGCGATCTGGAAAAAATCTTCGATACGGTGGAATATGCCAAGTGGCGCAGCTTCCGCGAGAGCGACGATTCCCGTTTCGTGACACTCGCTTTGCCGCGTGTGCTGGCGCGCATGCCCTATGGCCCCAAAACCAACCCAATCGATGATTTCGCCTATGACGAAACCAAGGGTGCGGTGAATGGCGACCTGCAGCATGACGAATATTGCTGGATGAACGCCGCCTATGTCATGGGCACCAAGCTGACCGACGCTTTTGCGAAAAGCGGCTGGTGCACGGCAATCCGTGGCGCGGAAAATGGCGGCCGGGTGGAAAATCTGCCCATGCACGTCTTCTCCAGCGATGACGGCGATCTCGACCTCAAATGCCCGACCGAAGTAGGCATTACCGACCGCCGCGACGCCGAACTCGGCAAGCTCGGCTTCCTGCCGCTCTGCCACTACAAGAACACGGATTATGCGGTGTTCTTCGGTGCCCAGACGGCGCACAAGCCGAAGCTTTACGACAAGCCGGAAGCAACGGCCAACGCCGCCGTTTCGGCCCGCCTGCCCTACATCATGGCAACATCGCGTTTTGCGCACTATCTCAAAGTGATGGGCCGCGACAAGATCGGCTCCTTCATGGAAGCATCGGATTGCGAAGTCTGGCTCAATCGCTGGATTGCCAACTACGTCAACGCCAATGACGAAGCGGGCGAGGAAAGCCGGGCGAAATATCCGCTGCGCGATGCCAAGGTGACCGTGCAGGAAGTGCCGGGCAAACCCGGCGCCTACAATGCGGTCGCATGGATGCGGCCCTGGTTGCAGATGGAAGAACTGACGACGTCGCTACGCATGGTCGCCCGTATTCCGTCCAAGAACTGAACCCGGACCGGGGTGGTCCGGCCACCCCGGCCCCGTTCTTCACCCGGAGCCCACTCATGGCGCATCAGTCCTTTCCGGACGCCCGTATTTTTGCCGACCAGCTCATCGCCCTCATCGACGATGCGCTGACCGGCCAGGTGAACGCCATTCTCCATCACCCTGACTTTCAGGCGATGGAAGCGAGATGGCGCGGGCTTGCCATGGTGGTGCGCGAGGCTGGCCGCGGCACTGACGTCAAGGTGAAGCTGCTGAATGCCAGCTGGCGCGACCTTGCCCGCAACACGGAACGCGCCACCGATTTCGACCAGAGCCATCTTTTCGAAGTTGTCTATAACCGCGAATTCGGCATGCCGGGTGGCGAACCGGTCGGTCTTTTGATCGGCGACTACGAATTTTCCCCTGACGATCTCGAGGGTGCCGATTCCATCACGACGCTGTCGCAGATCGGCATGGTGGCTGCGGCCGCCTTCTGCCCCTTCGTGGCGGCGGCCTCGCCTTCCGCCGTCGGCCTGCAGGACTTCTCGGAGCTCAGCCGGGTCCACGATTTTTCCTGGCTGAAACAGGAGAAATCGCGGCTGCGGTGGAACGCGCTTCGTGCACGTGACGATTCCCGCTTCGTCGGTCTTGTCGCGCCGCGGGTTTTGCTGCGCTCGCCCTACAGGCCCTATGCGCGCGGACGCGATGACGGATTTCCATTCCGCGAGCATGTGGCGGAAAGCGGCGAGACCCTGCTTTGGGGCAACGCCGCCTTCGCTTTTGCCACGGTGGTGGTGCGCAATTTCGTCGATTCCGGCTGGTTTGCGGATTTGCGCGGTGTAACGCAGGACGCCGTGGATGGCGGCATGCTTTCTTCCCGGCAATTGCCGCCGCTCGATCTCGGCATCGAGAGCAACGGCCTTTCCGCGCAGCCGCCCGTCGAGGTACAGCTGACGACCGGGCAGGAACAGCAATTTTCCGATCTCGGCATCGTGCCCGTCTCCACCACCTATCTCTCCGGCATGGCGATCTTCAACGCCAACCAGTCCCTGCATGCGCCCGGCCACTATTCCAGCGAAGCGGCAAGACAGAACGCCCGCCTCGCGGCCATGCTGCAATATGTGCTGTGCGCCTCCCGGTTCTCGCATTACCTCAAGGTCATCATGCGCGACGATATCGGCCAGCTGAGCGATGCCTCGACGATAGAACGCAAGCTGGAAGGCTGGCTTTCCTCCTACACGCTCGGCAATGACGATGCGGAAGCGACGCTGCGCACGCGCTACCCGTTGCGCTCTGCCGGGATCAACGTCTTCGAGGTTCCCGGCAAGCCCGGAACATTCTCCTGCACCGTGCGCCTTCAGCCGCATTTCCAGCTCGACGACGTCTCCACGAGCTTCCACCTCATTGCCGAAACCATGATGCCGCCGGCGGCCGCATCCCGATCTTCGGCCGAGCCGCAAAGGATATCCGCATGACGCTGCGCGACGACATTTCCCGCCTTCTCGATGATGACCGGCTGCAAGAGGCGATCGGGCTTGCACGCGAACACGTCAAGACGAAGCCCACCGACAAGGATGGCCGCCATTTCTACATCGACCTGCTGGTCCTCGCCGGCGACTATGAGAAGGCCGATGCGCAATGCAATCTGGCCGCAACATTCTCGCCGCAGGAAAGTGTCGGTTTTTCTCTCTTCCGCCACCAGCTGCGCGCCATGGCCGCACGCAATGCGTGGTTCGAAAACGGCGCGGTGCCGGATTTCCCCGGCGGTCCGTCAGAACTCGATCAGCTGGCCATCCGGGCGAATATCGCCGCACGCAGCGGTGACGCGGATGCCGCCGGAACCGCGCTGGCTGAACTCGACGAAAAACGTGGCAATGTGGCGATCGGCCATAATGACAAGAACGCCGGCGATATCCGCGATCTGGACGACCGGATTCCGCACGCGCTGGAAGTGCTGACCAATGGCGGCCGCTATCTGTGGATCGATTATGGCCGCATCGAAAGCCTCACCATCGACCCCATGAGCCGCCCGCGTGACCTCGCTTTCCGCGGGGCCGAACTGACGTTGCGCGACGGCGCGGTCGCATCCGTGCTGCTTCCGGCCATCTATCACGGCGCAAAGGACGATGTCGGCCTTCTCCTTGGCCGGGAAACGCGCTGGAGCGAAGAGGACCAGCCGCTGGCGACCGGGCAAGGCCAGCGCTGCCTGCTGATTGGCGACGATGTCGTGCCGTTCCACGAGATCGGTTCTCTTTCCGCCGCATCCGACGATGAAAGGCAGATCGCCCGTGGTTGATCCGCTCGAGCAATATCGCGCACGACAGAGAACGCTGTCACGCTCCGTTCTGGACCGGCTGCTCGATGACGCGCCGGATGCCGAAACGGACGCGCTCGTCAGCCTGAAGGATCAGGCGCGCGAAATGCGTGAGGTGATCCGCCGCGATCTCGAGGCATTGCTCAATACCCGCCGTAACCCCGCCGGCCCGCCGGCGGCGCTGAAGGAACTGTCCGATGCGCTGGTGAGCTACGGCGTGGACGGTATTCTCTCGGCCAATCTGGTGACGGATGCCTCCAAGGCGCGGCTCGCGCGCAGCATCGAACGGCGGATTTCCCTGTTCGAAACCCGCCTTGCCGACGTGCATGTGACAATCCTGAAAAACCGCACGGATGGCGACCGGGCGCTTCGCATGCGCATACAGGCAAGTTTCCGCCTTCAGGAAGGTATGCCGCCGATCAGCTTCGAATCCCGGATCGATCCGTCCACGCAGCGTTTCCTGGTGGAGGCGACGAATGGCTGACGGCTTTCTCGAAAAATACAATGACGAACTTTTTGCCCTGAGAAAACGCGCATCGCGTTTCGCGGCGGCGTTCCCGAAAATCGCCGGCAGGCTGCGCATGACGGGCGATGTCGCCGACGATCCGCATGTCGAGCGGCTGATCCAGAGTTTTGCCTATTCCGCCGCCCGTGTGCGCCAGAAGCTGGACGACGAGTTTCCGGAACTGTCGGACAGCCTGCTGGAAACGCTCTATCCGCATTATCTTGCGCCGATCCCGTCCATGAGCGTGGTTCAGTTCACCCCAAGCACGGCGCTGGCAACCGTGCAGACGCTTCCGCGGCACAGCGAAATCCTCGCCGAACCCGTCGGCGGTGAAAGCTGCCGTTTTCGTACCACGCAGGAGGTGGCGATTGCGCCGCTGCAAATCGCAGCCACAACGCTTTCCGGCCAGCCGATCGACGCGCCTTTTTCGGCCTCCTTCGCCGGTGCCGCCAGTTGCCTGCGGCTTTCACTCCGCAGCACGGCACCGCGCGGCGGCACTTTCCCGGAAATGGGCCTGACGAAACTTCAGATTTTCCTGTCCGCCGCCTGGCAGCAGGCCACGGCGCTTTACGAGCTTTTGACCAACCATTGCGTGGGCATGGCGCTTGCGCGTCACGCCGAGGACAAGGAAGCCGTTTTCCTGCCCGCCGGCAATCTCAGGCCATCCGGTTATACGCGCGATCAGGCCATGTTGCCCTATCCGGCCAACAGTTTTGACGGATACCGGCTTCTCACCGAATTCTTCGCGTTGCCGCAGAAATTTCTCTTTCTCGACATCGACGGGCTGGGCAAATGGAGCGGCGGCGATTGCGAACTTTACATCTATCTGGATGCGGCGGACACGCAGCTTGAGCGCATGGTGTCGGTCCGGGATTTCGTGCTGAACGCCTCGCCGGTCATCAACCTGTTCAAACAAAGCTGCGAACCGTTGAGCCTCGATGGCACACGCACGGAATACCGCCTGCTGCCGGATGCACGGCGGCAGCGGACCCGCGAAATCTACGCCGTCGAAAACGTCCAGCTGACCAGCCGCTCCGGGCAGACCGAAAAGACCTCCCCGTTCTTCGGCCGCACACAGCGCAATAACGGCGCCAACGTGTTCTGGCAGATACAGCGCCGGTTCGATGACGACGGTTCTTCCGATACGGACATCGCCTTCGTGGATCAGAAGCGCGGACCGCTGGGACCGCTCGACATGGTGGCGAGCATCGATACGCTGTGCATCAATCGCGAGCTACCAAGCCAGCTTCCCTTTGGCGGCGGGCACCCCTTCCTGCAGCTTTCGACCGGCAACGAGGCTGTAAAATCCATCCATGCGCTGATGCCGCCGACAGCGGCAATCCGCGTCAACGAGCGTTCGGCGCGTGAATGGCGGCTGATCTCGCATCTCCTCCTCAACCATCTGTCCCTCACCGACAGCGGCGGCGCACCGCTGAAGGACATTCTGTCGCTTTATTCCTTCAGGGACAGCCCGGAAACCCGGCAGCTCGTGGAGGCGATCAGCAATGTCGAGGCGCAGAATTCCCATGCCCGGATCGGCTCGGCCATGGTGCCGGGAACTGACATCACCGTGGAGTTCGATCCCGCGCTGATCGCGCGACCTGCCGCATTTGTTTTCGCCAATGTCCTCAACCATTTCTTCGGGCTCTACACCTCGATCAACAGTTTCACGCGGCTGACGGCGACGATGCGCGGCCACTCCAAACCGATTGCCCGCTGGCCTGCCCGTGCGGCCGACCGGCCGCTGCTCTAGGAGACCGGGATGGAACAGCAAACGCCAACCATGAAAGACCGGCAGGCGGCGCTTCTCAGCGACGACCCCGGTCGTTTTGAGCCCGCCACTGCGTTTCGCGTCGCCCAACTCGTTTCCGAGGATGACGGGATTGTCATCGGTGCCCATGGCGGAACACAGCCGACCCCGCTGGCGATCAGCGGTTTCAACCACAAACGCGGCCAGGCCGAACTGAAATCCGCTTTCGCGCCCATCGTCGGGCCGCTCGGTTCGCTGCCGCCGGCCTATGGCGAATTGCTGCAGCGGGAGGAACGCAATCGCTCCGGCGCGCTGGCAAGCTTCTTCAATCTGTTCGCGGCAAGGTTCAGCGAATTATTCGTATCCGCGACGGAAAAATACCGCCTCGCAAGGGGATTGCGCTGGTCGGTCGAGCAGCGGGAGAATGGTTTCCGTAAAACCCTGCTCGCGCTCACCGGTTTTCGCACTGCCGGTCTGGTCGAGAAGGCAGGCGTGAGTGAAGATGCGCTCCTGCGTTTCAGCGGCCTTTTGGCCGGCCGCAACCGCAATGTTTCGGCCCTGACATCAATGCTTTGCGAATTCACGGGACTTCCGGTCAATGTCGAACAGTTTCGCCGGCGATGGGTGGCTTTGCCGCTTCATGAACAAAGCCAGCTCGGGCAGGCATCCGGACTGAGGCTCGGACAGAACACGACGGCGGGAAGCGCTGTCGAAGATATGAGCGGCGGTTTCCGGGTCGTGATCGGTCCTGTCGCCTATGCGGATTATCTGGCCCTGACGCCCGGATCGAAGCGGCTTGCGGAGATATTTTCGCTGACGCGCCTGTTCGTTGGAAGCGCATTGCATTTCGATGTGCAGGTGATCCTGAAAAAGGAGGACATTCCCTTTTGCCGCCTCGGCCAGTCCGATGCTCCCGCCCGTCTCGGCTGGAACAGCTGGGCTCGTGTGGCGCCCGCCCAAAAAGACAGCGCCGATGCTGTAGTGACCGAGCCAGAAGGCTCGGCGATTTCCGCGTGAGGGCATGGATATGAAGCTTGCACTCAGGGACACACAAAATATCGGAGCCACAAGAGCCAATCCGTGGAGCTTCGAGCGAGGCCGCCGCGTCATCGGCCGATCGCGAGAGTGCGACTGGCAGATCGACGACAATGAGCGGCGCGTTTCCAAGCAGCACTGCACGCTCAGCCGCGATGGTGAAGGTTTTACGATCCTTGACCAGAGCGCGAATGGCACGCTGGTCGATGGTCGCCTGCTGCTGGAAGGTGAAAGCGCGCGTCTCCGGGACGGTTCGCAAATCAATATTGGCGGGCAGATTTTTCAGGTTGCCATCAGCGGTGATGCCGAGCTGGATTTTTCCGATCCCGACGCATCCCTGCGTATGAGTGACGAGCCGCTGACCATTTCGGCGATCCTTGCCGACATCGCCCCGAACGGCCGCTCGGCCGGCGGCGTGATGGGCAACACAGCCGCTTCCGATGAATGGTCCGAAACATGGCGCGAGGGCGCGAACCGGAAGGCAAAATCCATTTCACGAAATGTTGAGATCGGCTGGAGCGAACCGCCTGCAGCGCGTGGAATAGGCACCGTTCTGCCTGATAACTGGGACGACGAGCCGGTTGCAAGCAGCGAGCACGAACATACCGACGCATTGAACACACCGGTCATGATTTCACGCCCGGTTTCGGCCGCAGGTAGCGAAGATTTCAACAGTGTTTTTCCGGAGGCAAGCGAAGAGCCGACCCCGGAGAAAGCATCAACTGCTGATAATTCGACCGCGCAGGAGATCGGCGATCTTCTGACCATGCTGGAGCGGGAAAACGCCGATTGTCTGGCCATTCTCGACATTGAAAGCGAGCGCGCCGGCCACGGTTCGTCAGCCTCCCTAAGCGAGCGGATGGAAACGCTCATCCGCCAGCAGCGGCGTCTCACCGCCTCTCTCGAAACCTTGATCCATAACTGCACGCAAAAGCTCGAGCCAAGGCTTCTCGAAGCCTCCGTCGATGCCGGCAACGATCTCCGGGCGAAAATCGGCCGCAGGGACTGGCAGGGCCTGATCATGAAGACCGATTACTGGTCCACGTACAAAAAGCAATTTGAGGAAAACGGCCGTCCATTGCCGATCAGACAGTTCCTGCAGCGGGCAGCGCGCGGTGAGGCCGCGCCCACGCAGGAGCCTGGCGCGATTGCGGCCGACGCAAAGGGGGTAAACAACCACAATGAGACATGAGAACCGTGTTGCCTGGAGCGAGGGCATGTTTCTTCGCGTCCAGCATTTTCAGCAATCCGACCGCTGGACTGAACGCCTGGTGCGCAACACCACGCGCAACCTCTCGCCTTACCCCTGGGGCGTCGCCGAAATCGGCGTGGACCGCAGCGCATTGTCGATAGGGCAATTCGCCCTGTCGAACCTGCGAGGCGTCCTTCCCGATGGAACGCCCTTCGAAGCGCCTGAAGATTCCGACTTGCCGCCGCCACTCGATCTCGACGAAAGCGTGAAGAACGCCGTCATCTATCTCGCCCTGCCGGCCCGGCAGCCGGGCAAGGCGGACATGTCCGCCAGCGGCCGCAAAGATGCGAATAATGTGCGCTTCACCGCTTCCAGCTATGAGGTCTCCGACACCAATATCGAGACGGATTTCGTGGCCCCCATCGATGTCGGCCGTCTCAGTCTGAAATTCCTCAAGACCGGCGACGATCTTTCCGGTTACGATCTCATCGGTCTGGCACGCGTGATCGAGGTCCGTTCCGACCGCGCGGTCATTCTAGACCCGGATTTCATTCCTCCGAGCCTCAGCTGCGCGGCGGCACCCCGCCTCAACGAATTGCTGACGGAACTTCTGGGGATCGTGCGCCACCGTGCGCAGGCAATTGCCGAACGCATCGGCGACCCGACGATCCGGGGAACCGCGGAAGTAGGCGATTATTTCCTGCTGCAGATCCTCAACCGCGCCGATCCGCTGCTGGCGCATCGCTGCGCCAACGCCACGCGTTTTCACCCCATCCGCTTTTACGAAGACTGCATCCAGCTTGCCGGCGAGCTCGCCACCTTCACCACGGACAAAAAACGCGCGACGGATTTCCCGCCCTATCGGCACGAGGATCTGAAGGCCACCTTCGGCGCGGTTTTTGACGATCTGCGCACGTCGCTGTCAGCGGTTCTGGAACAGGCCGCCGTGGCCATCGAACTGGTGGAACGCCGCCATGGCGTCCGCGTCGGCACCATCCACGATCGCACATTGCTGCGCGATGCCGGTTTCGTGCTTGCCGTGCGCGCGGATATGGCCGCCGAGGACATTCGCCGCCGTCTGCCGGCTCAGATCAAGGTCGGGCCGGTGGAGCGGATTTCCGAACTGGTCAACGTGGCGCTGCCGGGCATTCCCGTGCGCTCTCTGCCGGTTCTGCCGCGGCAATTGCCCTATCGGTCCGGCACCGTCTATTTCGAGATCGACACGCAATCACCACTCTGGAAGCAGCTTGATACATCAGGCGCCATCGCCCTGCATCTGGCAGGCGAGTTTCCCGGGCTTGAGATGGAAATGTGGGCGTTACGCGAATGAGCAAGGAAAAGCCCTCCTCCTGGCAGGATTTGCCGACGGTGGTCGAAATCACCGAAGAAAGCCGCCGACGCAACCAGAACGCCCGCAACATGGCGGCGATCCTGGAAGACATTGTCGAAGCCGACGAGCCGGCCGGGCGACCGAAGGCAAGCGCGGCCGCCATGCCGGTCGATCAGCTGCTCTCCGGTTTCCATTTCGGCGGCGACGATGTGCCGACGCTCGTGCAATCGGCCGCCCCCCTTCTCAACCTCGCGCATCTCCTGCGCTTCAGCGATGCCGAGCCGGATCCCGATCAGCTTCGCCGCGCCTGCGTTGAGGCTATCACCCGCTACGAACGCGATCTCGCTTCCGCACGCATCAGCCCCGAACGGGCAAGGGCGGCGCATTATGTCGTCTGCGCCACGGTGGATGATGTCGTTCTGAGCAAGCCCTGGGGCGTGCGGGCAGGCTGGGCGCGCTCCGGCCTTGTCTCCACCTTCCACAATGACGTTACCGGCGGCGACCGGGTTTTCGACATTCTCGACCATTTCCACCAGTCACCCGGCGCCAACAAGGATCTGCTGCTGCTGATCTATCTGTGCCTGTCGCTTGCTTTCGAAGGACGCACCCGCGTTTCGCCAAAGGGTGCGCTGGAGCTCTCGCGCATCCGCGACAGCCTCTACAAAACGCTGATCGGCCAATACGGCACTTTCGAACGGGAGCTTTCGCCGCACTGGAAAGGCGTCGATGCACGGCATACGCCATTGCGCACGATGGCTGCGCTGTGGACCCTGCTTTCGCTGATGGCGCTTGCCTTCGCGCTTGGTTATCTCTTCTTCACGCTGTCGCTCAACAATGCCTCCGATGTGACCTTCGAGAGGCTCGCCCATCTGCCGCCGAACGAAACACCGAGCGTGCTGATCGCAAACCCGCCGCCACAGCCACCGGCGCAGGTCGAAACGCCCAAGGTCGTGGAACCGCCGAAGACGGAGCCGCGGCAACCGTCCCGGCTTGAAAAGCTGATGGCCTTCCTTCAGCCGGAAGTCGAAAAGAAGCTTGTCACGCTGGCGGATGTGAACGGGCGGCTGCGCGTCCGCATCAACAATTCGGGTCTGTTCTCTACCGGCAGCGCCGATGTCAGTCCGCAGTTCCGCGATCTCATCCAGCGTATCGGCGGGGCGCTTGCGGCTGAAAAATTCCGCGCCGTCGTCATCGGTTATACCGACACCGTGCCGATCAAGACGGTGGAATTTCCGTCGAACTGGCACCTTTCCGAAGCGCGCGCCAAGGCGGTCGGAGACATTCTTTCACAATTCACCGGCCCGGAAGCGATCCTGACGGAAGGCCGTGCCGACAGCGACCCGATCGCCGACAACAAGACGGAGGAAGGTCGTCAGATCAACCGCAGAACAGAAATCATGGTCCTGACCAATCCCGATGAAAAACTGAGCGACGCCGGCATTCTCTCGCCGACCATCCAGAACAGTTCGGGACAGCAGCCGCGAGAGGTCCAGCCATGAATCCGCTAAGCTATTTTTATACGATCCGCTCCTATGTCGAGAGCTATGCGGCTCTCATCGGCCGCCGATTCCTGTCGCTGCTGTGGGTGGTCGCGCTCTGCATCGTCATCTGGTTTTACGGCTATCTGGTCGCGCTGGGCGATTTCAAGCCTTTGGGAACGACACAGTCGCGGCTGATCGCCATCGGCATCATTCTGGCGATATGGCTGATTTATATCGTCGTCACGATTTATCGCGGCCGCAAGCAGGACAAGGAACTCGTCGACAGTATCGAGCGCGAAGCCCTGGCCAACCGCCAGGCCGAAGTCGGCGAAATCCAGACGCGCCTCAAGGAAGCCTTGGCGCTGCTGCGGCGGGTCACGAAAAAGCGCTTCGGTTATATTTACGACCTGCCCTGGTATGTCATCTTCGGCGCACCGGGCTCCGGCAAGACAACGGCGCTCACCAATTCCGGCCTGCAATTTCCGCTTGGCGATGCGCTCGGCGAAAACGCCGTGAAGGGCATCGGCGGCACACGCAACTGCAACTGGTGGTTCGCCGACGAGGCGATATTGATCGACACCGCGGGCCGTTACACCACGCAGGACGACCTTGATGGCTCATCGAAGGCCGGCTGGGAAGGATTCCTTGGACTTCTGAGACGATATCGCCGCTCGCAGCCGATCAACGGCGCATTGGTGACACTTTCCATCCCCGATCTTCTCACCCGCGATCCCGAGGAGCAGCGGCAGGAACTGCGCTCCATCCGCCAGCGGCTTTCGGAACTGGACGAGTATCTGCGTGCGCGCGTTCCGGTCTATATCGTGCTGACGAAGGCGGATCTGCTGCATGGTTTCGTGGAATTCTTCGACGGTTTCAACAAGACCGATCGCCAGCAGGTTTGGGGCACGACCTTCAAGCTGGATGAGAGCTATACCGCCGAGAACCTGCCGCAACGCCTGACGGAAGAGTTCGAGCTGCTGCAGCAGCGGGTCGATGCGATGCTGATCGAGCGCCTGCAGCAGGAGCAGAATGCCGAAACGCGCGGCCGCATCTTCCGTTTCCCGGCTGAACTCGCACGGCTGAAGGACCGGCTCCATGAAGCTCTGACCGAGCTTTGCGCAAGTTCTCCCCTCATCGAAGCCCCACTTTTGCGTGGCGTTTACCTCGCTTCGGGAACGCAGCCGGAAACGGAAAGGTCTCCCGCAGCGTCCCGAACCCGCCGAAGCTATTTCCTGTCGCGGCTGTTCAAGGACGTCATCTTCCCCGAAGCCGCACTGGTGATGCGTGACAAGCGCCTTTCCAGGCGACAATTGCTGGTGCGGCGCATTGCCTATGGCGTATCCGCCGCCGCGGTCGCCATTGTCTTCACCGGCTGGATTTTCACCTATTTCGCCAATACGCAGGCGCTGGCGGAAGCCGATCGCAAACTTGGCGCTTATGAACAGCTCGTTCAGGGCATTCCCGTGCGCGATGTTTCCGACGCCGATTTTCTCCGTATCCTCCCGGCGCTCGACAATCTGCGCGATGTCAATTCCGGCTTTGCCCGCGAGAGAGTGTGGAACGTCAGCTTCGGGCTCGATCAGGAAGACAAGATCGCCGGACGGCAGCGTGACGCCTATCAGCGCGCGCTCAATGCCCTGCTCCTGCCCCGCATGATCGTGCAGCTGCAGAAACAGCTGAAGGACGAAAGGGATGTCACGCGCACCTTTAATTCGTTGAAGTTCTATGGAATGCTCGGCGGCATGGGTGCACTGGACCCCGATTTCCTGACCGTGCAGACGCATCAGATGTTCGCATCCCTTTATCCCGGCGACGGAAGAGCGGCGGCGAGAGAGGCGCTCGACCGGCACGCAAAAGCGCTGGCGAATGGCGTGCTCGCCCCGATCGAGCTCGATGCGCGGCTCATCGCCACCGCCCGCGAAACCATCCGCAACCAGGCTGTCGGCACGCGTGCCTATGATATTCTCGCCGGTCTTCCGCAGGCGCGGGAACTGATGGAATGGACACCCGCCACGGCTTTCGGCCCGCTTGGCGAGCGCGCCTTCGAGCGCCGCAGCAAGGCGCCGATGGCGGAAGGCATCGAAGGTCTTTTCACGGCGGAAGGATATCGCACCGTTGTCATTCCGCAGGTCGCCCATGCGGCGCGCATCGCGCTTTCCGAAGGGTGGGTGCGCGGTTCCGATGATGCCATCAGGGGCGCCACGGTCGAGCAGGTGGCGCAGGCTGCACTGCAAATCTATTTCGACCGTTTCGAGAAAAAATGGGCCGATACGCTGGCCGACCTTCGGGTCAAGCCGTCCCAGACCCTTGGCGACGCGGTGGAAACAACCCGCGCACTTGCCAATGAGCGCAATATTGTGGTGGAGGCTGCCAGATCGATCGCGGAGGCGACCGATCTGCGCCCCGGAGCAAACCCGGCCACCCTCGCCTCCGCCGCGGAAGGTGACACAACCGCAGCCGTTCTGGCCGCCACGGTGAATGCGGCCGATCCCTATGCGAGACTGCGCGACATGCTGGCGGCGAAAGGCACGACCGCAACGGGCGAGGCCAATGGCGGCAAGGCCGGTGGTTCACCATCGGAACAATTGCTCGCGCATTTCAAGATGCTGAACGAGCAGCTTGCCCGCTCGGCAACCACCTCCGATGAAGTCGCCAGGGTTTTCGACGTGGACAGCCAGCTCACAAAGGCCAATCAGGATCTGTTGCAGCAGGCCCGTGAATTGCCTGCGCCGCTGGATGTGTGGGTGGCGGGCGTGGCGGCGGATGTCGGCTCGCTTGCGGTCAAATCCGCACGCAGCCGCATTGCCGAACTCTGGGCAGCCGATGCGGCGTCCCTGTGCTCTTCCATCGTCACGGGCCGTTATCCTTTTGACAGGTCGTCTTCCCGCGATGTCGCCATCGCGGATTTCACCCGTCTCTTCGGGCCATCTGGTGTTTTCCAGAGCTTCTTCAAACAGCGACTTGAGCCGTTTGTCGACAGGACGACCAACCCCTGGAGCTGGAAAGGCACCTTCGGCGCCGCCGGCATTCCCAGCAGCGCCATTGCCCAGTTCGAAAATGCCGACAAAATTTCGCGCGCCTTCTTCCCGAATGGCAGCGAGACGCCGGCGGTGTCGATCAATGTCAAACCCGTTTCGCTCACCAATGCCTCCAGCGCCGTGATGCTGGAAATCGAGGGTGAGCGGGTCGTTTATTATCACGGCCCCATTCAGGCGAAATCGATCACCTGGCCGTCGCGCGAAAACACGGCCAGCCTGTCGCGCATCGCCTTCCAGCCGGGCGGCTGGCAGCAGGCGAAAACCGAAAACGGCGACTGGTCGCCATTCCGGCTGTTTGACGGCGCCGACATCGAAAACCAGTCGGGTGATCTGCTGCGGGTGCGATTTGCGAATGGCGCTCAGGCTGCCGAATTCGATATTCAGTTCGGCTCGGTTCTCAACCCATTCAGGCTGGACGCCATCGCCGGCTTTGCCTGCCCCGCACAGTTTTAGCGGCGGGGCGGCACAGCGTTTTTTTACAGGAGGGGATCTATGATGAAAGCAACGACGAAAAGCACCACGGTCAATAACAACTGATGGCCAATCAGGCATCGAGGCCCGCGGAAACCGCAGCGGAAAGCGACCGCATCGGTTTCTTCGGCAAGGTACCCAGCCATGGCGACTTCATCTCCGACGGGCTTGAACGGGAATTGATCGGGACCTTTGACGACTGGATGCGATCCGGCCTGCACGCCTGCGCGGACACGTTCGCGGGCCGATGGTCCGAAATATTCGCGTCATCGCCTCCCATACGTTTCATCATCGAAAGCGGCATATGGGGAAACTGCGCCTATGCCGGCGTGCTGGTGCCCAGTGCAGACCGGGTGGGGCGAAAATATCCGCTTGCCATCATTGCCCAGCTCAATAACTTCCGGAAACATCCGAGAACGCTCTATCTCGACGACACCTGGTTCATGGCCGCCGAGGCGCTGGCCGAAACATCCATGACGGATGATTTCAACATGTCCCGGTTCAACGCCTCCGTCAAAAAACTGCGCCCGCCGAAGCCACGGGAAGAGGATGATACACAGGAAATGGTGCGTAACCGCGTACCGACGAGCCTCTGGTGGCACATTGATCCCATCAGCCGCCGTGCCCGCGGCCTCAAATTTGACGGTAAACCCAAAGCTTCCGATTTCCTGCGCCTCTTCAGCGACATGACGGGCAAGGGCGATGAGGACGGCTCAGCGCCTGCGCAGGCGCCGGAGAGTGTGAAACAGAAAACCCCACCCATTATTTCGCCCGCGCCCTCAACCGGACAGCCCGCGCCGGTCATCTACAGCTATGCCACGCACCCGGGAACGAGGCTCTCCCTGAACGCGGATTCGCTCTTCGTTTCCCAGACACCTACCCTCTTCGCCATAGCGGACGGACAGGGTGACACGCACAGCGCCGCGGAAGCCGCCCGTCTGGTCACGAATATTCTTGCTGAGACGCCCGATGCCGAAACTCCCGAAGTGATGGCGCAGCAGATCAGGGGAAAGCTCGGCACAGTCAACAGCCTGCTTCTGTCGCGCCAGGCCATGGGTGCGGACGGCAGGCCGATGGCCAGCGTCGTCATAGCCTCCATTTTCGGCCGCAGGCTGAGCGTGTTATGGTCCGGCGACGCGCGTGCCTATCTCCTGAAAAACGGAACCATGCACCAGCTTTCGCGCGATCACGTCGTTATCGGCATGAAAAAGCAGCTCTCGCAATGTGTCGGGCTTTCCCAGCAATTCCGGCCGGATATCGTCGGGGAAGACTGGAGCTCACAGGACAGGCTGCTCCTGTGCAGTTATCCGCTGGTGCAAATCCTGAAGGAGCGCGCGATTGCCGAGATTGTCGGCAACACCCCGATCAAGGACTGCGCCAGCGCCCTGATCCAGGAAGCACTGATCGAGGACGCACGCGAAAATGTCAGCGCCATCGTGATTGGAAACCGGCTTGAGCAAGGGTAAACAACCGGGCGATGGGCCTGCCTACCCGCAGGTTGCCGAGCGCTTTTCCGATCTGTGGGAAAGCATCCGCCACGATGGCACTGGGGAGAGGTCGGCCGAAGACCGGAAGGATCTGATCGACCAGATCAGGAACGCGCTGGATCGGAAAGTCTCGCATTTTTCCGAGGCAAAACCCGACTGGATTGCCGACAGTTTTTCCCTTGAACGGATTGCCTACGAAAGCGAAAACACCCTGCTGCTGCAAGTGCGGCACCGCGATCTCGGCACCCTTCATGCGCTGAAGACCCTGCCACCAGCGTTGAGAAACGACGCGGCGCTACTGCAAAGATTGCGGGAGGAGGCACAGGTCGGACTGACACTGCGCCATCCGTGCCTGGTGGAAACATCGGCGCTGCTGAGACTGCCCGATGGGAGGCCGGGTCTGTTGCAACCATGGCTGCCGCAGTCACTGGCGTCGCAGCGGCCTACTACCGCGCCGCAGGCGATCACAATCCTTCGCCGCCTGCTGGAAGGGCTAAGCGGCATGCATGCACGGGGTTATGTCCACTGCGATGTCACGCCAGCCAATATTTTTCTGGAGAACGGCGATTTCGAAACAGGTAGGCTTGGCGATTTCGGCATTGCGCTGGAGATCGGCCAGAGACATGCGGAACGGGGCATGAGCTTCGCCGCCTCGCGCGAATTTGCGTCACCGGAACGGATGCGGGACGCAGCGGCAAAGCCGGATCAGGATATATTTTCAGTGGGACGGCTTGCCCGGCGGCTTGCTGGGTCAGATGGGGCGCGAGCAACGCAAAGCTTGGCGGATTTTGCGGACGGCTGTTGCCATGACGATCCCGCTTTGCGTCCGCAATCGGCGATGGAAGCGCTACAACTTCTGTAGCGCCCAATCGTCAGTTGCCGCTGCCGGGAAGCGGTGCTGCCGCCGTCGGCACGCTCTTCTGGAACACGGTCAGGAGCTTGGCCGAATCCACCAGCGGCGCGTTGCTGGCATAAAGCACATCACCCTTCTGCATCTGGAAAAGCTGCATGAGGGCAATGCTGGAAGCGTCGCGCATATTGACGTGATAGATTACCGGCCGCATGGTCGTGGCTGTCGCGACCGGGCCTTTCGCGCCCGGTGCCGTTGCAGACGGCACCTGAATAATCTCGTTGCGGAAGACATAGACATTGCGTGCGTCCGCACGGTCATCCAGCAACCCGCCAGCGCGGCCGACAGCCTGCGCCAGGGTGAGTTTTCCAGCTTCGAACTGGAATTCGCCGGCGCTCTTGAAGGCGCCGAGCGCCGTGTAACTCGCCGCATCGCCATCAATCATGATCTGATCATCCGGCGAAAGGCGGATATTCTGGCGGTCTTCCCGCATGACGCGATCAAGCGGCGCACTGGCCCTGTGCGAGCCGCGAACCACGGTGACCGTAGCCGCGCCCGGCGCGACAGTCGGGCCGCCGGCCTGATTGAGGGCATCAAGCACCCGCTCCTGACGGGCGGTGAGCGTTATTTTGCCGGGGTTCTTCACCGCACCGCCGAGCATGACGGCGCTCGTCGGCTTGTCTACGACGGTAACGACGGCCTGCGGGTTCACGGCCGATCCCTTGAGCCCGGCGACGACCTGCGATTGCAGCCCCTCGGGCGTCGAATCCACCACCCGCTGTTTGCCGACGAAGGGAATATTCACCGATCCGCCCTGATCCACGGTAAAGCGACCGAGATTGAGCGTCTTGCTTTGCGTCGGGGAGAAAAGTCCGTCTTCTCCCGTATCCAGCACGGTGATGTCGATCACGTCGCCGCGCCGCAATCTCTGGGCGTTGTAACCGGTGTTGCGAAGCGCGGTAAGGCCAGGCCCGGAGGTGCCCTGCAGGCTCCCGGCGGAAACCGTGGCCGCCGGTGCATTCGCCAGTTCGATGACGGGGATTTTTTCGTTGGTTCGTGGGAAAGTCGCAGATCGGATATTGCCTGCGGTCGGTCCGTCAGATGGCTTTGCACATGCGCTCAAAAGCGCCACCAGCAAAACCGCACCCAACTTTTTCATCCCTCATCCCCTCGATGATTCAACCTGACGCAGAGATAACATCCCGACACATCATCGCAACAACTTTAGCGGTTGCAATTTAGCGAAAACTTGTCTTCCAAAGAAAAGGTGTGACCATTCCGCAACCTTTTCGGAAGCGCCCAAAAGCAAACCCCAACAATGTACCGATGAGAAATAGGCAGCGGTCCCGCGCTCGCCAGCATGGGGGATTTTGGATGGAACGGTTTTGCGGTGCGGGAGTTTGTTTTGTGCAAACCCAAGACAGGAGGAAGAACAATGGACCACAGCAATCACGTCCGTCTGGCTGAAACCGAACTCACGCCGTCCGTTCTGGAAGGCGCCACCGTTTATGGCGCGGATGATCACAAGGTCGGTAAAGTTGATCATGTGCACGGTGTCGGCGCCAACACGACAGCCATCATTGATGTCGGCGGTTTTCTCGGCATTGGCGCAAAGCCCGTTGCAGTGCCGATCAGCGACCTTGATTTCATGCGCGATGAAGATGGCGACGTCCATGCCGTTACCTCGTGGACAAAGGACCAGCTGAAGGACATGCCCGAACATCGTCACTAAGCCTGTCCCACCAGACTTCAGAAGCGCCCGGCCATGTGCCGGGCGTTCGTTTATATGGGCCGCTCCCTGCACCGCTCCCCCTCCGCCGGCAAATGGAACACTTGCGCATGTCAGGCATTTTCATGGCGCGCAATAATTGGGCGCAAGGCATTCAAGGGGACGACAATTGCACAATCAGATTCAGGCCAGCCCGCTGAGCATTGACGACGTGACCGTCATCGATGACGAAAAGGTCAAAAAGGCCGTAACGGCCGCAGCCCTTGGCAACGCCATGGAGTGGTTCGATTTTGGCGTTTACGGTTTTGTCGCTTATGCCGTCGGCAAGGTCTTCTTTCCCGAGGCGGCTCCCGCCGTTCAGACCGTGGCGGCACTGGCGACATTTTCGGTGCCGTTTCTCATTCGTCCTCTCGGCGGCATTTTCTTCGGCGCGATGGGCGACAAGTTCGGCCGCCAGAAAGTCCTTTCGCTCACCATCATCATCATGGCGGCGAGCACCTTCTGCATCGGCCTAATCCCGGGCTATGCGACCATCGGCATCTGGGCGCCTGTCCTCTTGCTGCTCTGCAAGCTCGCCCAGGGCTTTTCCGTCGGCGGCGAATATACCGGCGCGGCCATCTTCGTGGCGGAATATGCGCCGGACCGCAAACGCGGCTTCCTCGGCAGCTGGCTCGATTTCGGCTCCATCGCCGGTTTCGTGCTTGGCGCGGGGTTCGTCGTGCTGCTCAGCACCGCCATGGGGGAAGCAAAGTTCCTCGATTGGGGCTGGCGCATACCGTTCTTCCTGGCCGCACCGCTCGGGCTCATCGGCCTTTATCTCCGCCACGCCGCGGAAGAAACCCCGGCTTTCACCGAACGGCTGCAGCGCGCTGAAGAAGAGGACCGCCAGTCGCTCAAGGAACGGCCGATGGTGCCGATCGCGGAGATCGCCAGAGAGCATACCCGATCGCTGGCGATCTGCATCGGCATGGTTCTCGTCACCAACGTGACCTATTACATGCTGCTGACCTACATGCCGACCTATCTGTCAAAAACGCTGAATTACAGCGAGGATCACGGCGTTCTCATCATCATAGCTGTCATGGTCGGCATGCTGTTCGTCCAGCCGGCGATCGGCTTGCTGAGCGACCGGATCGGCCGCAGGCCGTTTCTCGCCGTCGGCAGCACGGCGATCCTTTTTTTCTCGCTGCCGGCCTTTCATTTCATTGCCAGCGGTCAGGTGGTGCAGATCTTCTTCGGGCTGCTCATTCTCGCAGTCGCACTCAATTGCCTGATCGGCATCATGGCCTCCACCTTACCCGCCCTCTTCCCGGCCCGCATCCGCTACAGCGCTTTGGCAATCGCCTTTAATATCTCGATCATCGTCGCGGGGCTGACACCAACGGTAACCGCCTGGCTGGTGGAGGTGACCGAAAACATCTACATGCCCGCCTATTACCTCATGGTCGCAGCCGTCTTCGGCATCGTCACGACCTTCTTCCTGAAGGAAACGGCCAACCGGCCGCTCTATGGCGATACGCCGAATGCCTCCAGCCGGAAGGAAGCAAAATCGCTTCTTGCCGAGCAATATCTCCACATCGAAAAAAGTGTCGAGGAGATCGACGAGGAACTCGTCAAGCTGGAGGAGCAGAAGAAAACCCTCGAGGCGAAACGCGAGGAACTCGTTGGCCGCCATCCGGACCTGAACTGATAACTGCGCGTCAAAAAGTAAAATGCGCGGCGGTGCATCTTGCACCCCGCGCATCAGGTTTGATGGTTTTCAGCAATCCGCCTTGATATCCGCCGTTGCCTGTTTCAAACGGCGAGGAAACCGCCATCGACGGGCAAGACGGCGCCGGAAATCATCTTGCTGTCGTCCGAGAGCAGCAGCGCGATGCTCTGCGCCACCTCTTCCGCTTCGGCAAAACGGTTAAGCGGATGACGAACCATCATCGGCTGGCTCTTTGCGGGGTCGTTCCAGGCTTCGGCAGCGAGTTCGGTCAACGTGATGGTCGGCGCAACCGCGTTGACGCGGATACCGTGGGGGCCGAGTTCCTTGGCGAGAACGCGTGTTGCGCCTTCAAGCCCTGCCTTGGACGCTGCATAACACAGGTGATCCTGAAAACCGCGATGGCCGGCGATAGACGTGATGTTGACGATGGCGCCACCGCCGCCATTTGCGATGCGGGCGCGGGCAAATTCCTGGCAGGTGACGAGGGCCGCGCGCAGGTTGATGCCCAGCACGGCTTCATAACCCGCATCGCTCATGTCGAGCACGCTTTCCAGCACGTTGATGCCGGCGCTGTTGATCAGGAAATCGCAGGGGCCAGCCTCCGCCATCGCGGCACGGGTGGCGGCGACATCGGCAAGATCGACACGGATCGAACGGCCGCCGATTTCGCTTTTCAGGCTGTCGAGATCGGACTGCGTGCGGCTGATCGCCACCACTTCCGCACCGCGCGCGGCCATCAGCTGTGCACAGGCGCGGCCGATACCTTTTCCTGCGCCGGTGATGATGACGGATTTTCCGGAAAACTGCATGGAATCCTCGTTATTTTGCGGCCGATACGGCCGGATGATCTAAGCTTGTGACGCGTTTCAGGAATGGCTGGCGGAACGAATGGCGCGCGCCGCATTCTGTAGCGCCAGAAACGCATCGTAACGCGCCTGATGAACATTCTGAAAATCAGGATCGGGTGTCGCGCAGCTGGCGATACGCGACATCGCTGGCATGGCGGCGATGAGGTCGGGATAGGTTCCCGCAGCAACGGCACCCAGCATAGCCGAACCGAGCAGCACCGGCTCCTCGCATTCGGTCAGTTCAACCGGAAGGCCGGTCGCATCCGCCAGCAATTGCCGGGCAAGCGGATGAGCACCCGCCCCACCGCTGACGCTGATCGTTTCCACAGGCGCGCCGTTGCGGGCCTGCGTCTCGATAATCTGGCGAAGCCCATAACCGAGGCCGAGAAGCCCCGCCACATAAAGCGCGACGAGAGAATCCACGCCCGTCTCCATGCCGTAACCGGCAATGACCGCGCGGGCATGGGGATCGGCGAAGGGCGCGCGGTTACCGAGAAATTCCGGCACCACATGAAAATCCTCGGCGATCTCAGCTGCGGCGGAAACCGAAGCGGCAAGGCTGAGAGCACGGTCGGCAAGCCATACCGGCAAGGCTTTGCCATCCTTCTCGGCAAGCGCCTTCGCCTCGGCAGAGGCCGGATGCAATTGCACCAGATAATCGATGGCCGCGCCGGCGGCGGACTGGCCGCCTTCATTGAGCCATGCGCCGGGAACCATGGCGGAATAATAGGGACCCCAGACGCCAGGCACAAAGGCGGGTTCGGCTGTGGTGGTCATGGTGCAGGAGGAAGTGCCGAATACATAACCGAGGCATCGCGAGGCGTCGCCACCCGCTGCCACCGTGCCAACGCCGCCGGCATGGGCGTCAATCAGGCCTGCGGCAACGGCGATGCCTGCAACCAGCCCCATAGCTTTTGCAGCGTCTTCGGTGAGACCCTTGCCCAGCGCCGTGCCGGGGTGAACGACGCTTTCACCGATGCGGCGGAAGCCCTGCTCCGCAAGATCACCAAGCCCGATGCGGGTGAAATAGTCCGCATCCCAACGGTTCTCATGGGCGAGATAGGTCCATTTGCAGGTGACCGTGCAGGCGGAGCGATCGAGCGCGCCGGAAGCCTTCCAGGTCAGAAAATCCGTCAGGTCGAAGAAGTGCTCGGCACGAGCATAGATATCCGGCCGGTTTTCGTTGAGCCACAGCAGCTTCGGCGTCTGCATTTCCGGGGAAATACGGCCGCCGACATATTTCAGGACGGCGTGTTCGCCGGCGTTGATGCGCTCCGCCTGTTCCACGGCGCGGTGATCCATCCAGACGATGATATCGCGTTCGGGATGATCGGCAGCGCCGACCGGCAAAGTCTCGTCATCAGCACCACGCACGACAAGCGAACAGGTCGCGTCGAAACCGATGCCGGCAACCTCTGCCGGATCGATACCGGCGCGTGACACGCTTTCCCGCACACTATCGCACACGGCCTGCCACACCTCACCACTCGATTGTTCGGCAATGCCCCCATCTTCGCGGTGCATGGTGATCGGGCGCTTGGCGGTGGCGAGAAGCTTGCCCGCGACATCAAAGACACCGGCCCGCGCCGAGCCGGTCCCGACATCGACGCCAACAAGATAGGAAGCCATTTACGATACTCCTCGGAGCGGATCATCCGGTGCTTGAACAGATTTTAAGCGGCGGGGGCCGTTTCCGGTTTTCCCGCCGCTCCAGGAGTTTTTAAACGCGGTCGAAGTTGGTCGGCAAGACCAGCATGTCGCGGATGGTGACGGTGCGCTTGCGCGTCAGCATGTAGATGACGGCATCGGCCACTTCGCTCGCATCGATCAGGCTGCCCGATTCCTTGGCCTTGCGGAGGTTTTCCTCCGGCCAATCGGCCAGAAGTGCGGAAACGACCGGGCCGGGAGAAACCTGCGCGACTCGCACGCCGTGCGGGATCATCTGGCGGCGCATGCCCTGCACGAAGCTGGTGATCGCCCATTTCGAGCCCGAATAGACCGGCTCCCAATAGGTCGGGAAATGGCCGGCGATGGAGCAGGTGACGATGATATCGCCGGTCTTGCGCTCGGACATATGCGGCACGACGGCATGAACGTTCTTCATGACGGCGTTGACGTTGAGGTTCAGCATCTTGTCGATGGCTTCGGGCGTCGTCTCCGTGAGATCGCCGCCGATATAGGTACCTGCGTTGCAATAGAGAATGTCGATATGATCGACCTTCGCAAGTATTTCCGGGATCATGGCGTTGCAGCTGTCGGCATCGAGCAGGTTCGTGACCTGCGGGATGGCGCGGTCGCCAAGCTTGGCGACCAGATCATTCAAGGCTTTCTCGTTCCAGTCGACCATGACCACGGTCGCGCCCTGTTCCAAGAGCGCTTCGGTGGTGGCAAGCCCGATGCCGGATGCGGCGCCGGTGATGACCGCGATCTTGCCTTGCAGCGATTCAGACATTTAGTTCTCCTGCGTTTATGAAGATGTTCCGGGCCGGCTCAGCGCCATTCGCGCCCGATATAGATGGCCAGCAGGATGATGCCGCCCTTGATGACATCCTGCAGATAGGGGTTGATGCCCATCAGATTGAGGCCGTTATTAAGGATACCGAGCAGCACCGCGCCGATGAGCGTGCCGAGAATGAGACCCCTGCCGCCTGCAATCGCCGTGCCGCCGAGAACGACCGCCGCAATAGCGTCCAGTTCGAAGCCGACACCGGCATTGGGCTGACCGCTCATCAAGCGGCCGGTGAGGATGAGCGCGGCAAAAGCTGCCGTGACGCCCGAGATGCCATAGACCGCAAGCTTGACGCGCTGGGTCTTCACGCCCGAAAGACGGGCCGCCAGCTCGTTTCCGCCAAGTGCATAGACATGACGGCCGAAAGCCGTTCGCTGCAACAGCACCCAGGCGATGGCATAAATCACCACCATGATCACGACAGGCACCGGAACGACACCGATACGGCCGACGCCGAACCAGGAAATCCAGCTCGGAATGCCGCTGACCGGGTAACCGCCGGAATAAATGAGGCCGAGACCGCGCGCCATGCCCATGGTGGCAAGCGTCACGATAATGGCGGGCATCTTGCCCCAGGCGACAAGCGCCCCGTTGAAGATGCCGATGCCGAGACCGATGAAAAGGCCAGCTGGCAAAGCAACCGCGGGCGACAGGCCGGTATTCACCATCAGGCCGGCCGACAGCGTGCCGACAAGCGCCATGACCGCGCCGACCGAAAGGTCGATGCCGCCGGTGAGGATGACGAAGGTCATGCCCACGGCGAGAATGCCGACGACGGAAACCTGCCGCAGCACGTTCATGATGTTGTTGACGCTGAAGAAATTGTCGCTCGCAAGCCCCATGAGGATCGATACGACGATGAGACCCGCCAGCGGCAGGGCGAGCGGCGAACGCAACATGGCGCCGAGACTGAAACCGCCCGTTTTCGCGGCTGTGCCGGTGTTTGCATCAAGCGACATGTTCAACTCTCCCGGTGGTGGCGTTTGTCATTATTGTTTCTGAATTGATGTCTTCGCCCTCGACCGTGGCGACGATGCCGCCGGAACGGAAGACGCAGACCCTGTCGGACATGCCGATCACTTCCGGCAGCTCCGAGGAGATCATGATGATCGAATGGCCCTTGGCGGCGAATTCACGCATGAGCGAATAGATTTCCGCCTTCGCGCCGACATCGATGCCGCGTGTCGGCTCGTCGAAGATCAGCACGCGCATGTCATGGTTCAGCCAGCGCGCGATGACGATCTTCTGCTGGTTGCCGCCGGACAGCGTGTCGACGCGGGCAAAAGGCCCCTGCGCCTTCACCTGCACCTGTGCCATGGCCTTCGTCGTGTGCTCCAGTTCCTTTTTGAGATCGAGGAACCAGTGCGCCTTGCGGTATTTGCGGTAATTGTTCAGCGAAATATTCTGCAGGATGGAGAAGCTGGTGATCAGCCCCTCTTCCTTGCGGCTTTCCGGCAAGAGGCCGATGCCGCGCATCAACGCTTCATCGGGGCCGGAAAAACGCGTGTCCACGCCATCGACCTTGATCTTGCGGCGCGACGCGGAATGCGCGCCGAGCATGGCCAGCACCGTTTCGGTGCGGCCTGAACCGACAAGCCCGGCAAAGCCGAGGATTTCACCCTTGCGCAGCGCAAAGCGCGAGACGGGGCCGCCCTTCTTCAATTGCAGCTCTTCCACTTCAATCACGCTTTCGGCGGAAGGATCGAGCTGCGGCTTTGGCGGAAAGCTGGCTTCGATGCGTCGGCCGACCATCATCTCGACGAGACGGTCATTATCGACCTCCGACGTCAGGCAGGAGCCGATCAGTTCACCGTCGCGCAGAACGGTGATGCGGTCGCAGATCTCGAATATTTCTTCCAGATGATGCGAAATGAAGATGATCGCCACGCCCTGACGACGCAGTTCGCGCATGACCTTGAACAGATGCTCGGTCTCAGACGGGGTGAGCGTCGCGGTCGGCTCGTCAAGAACAAGGATGCGGGCATCCAGCGACAGCGCCTTGGCGATTTCGACAAATTGCTGCTGGGCAACGGAAAGACGATGCACCGGCACGTCGAGCGGCACATCCACGGCCAGCCGGCTCATGATCTCAGCCGCGCGCTTGCGCATCGCGCCCTTGTTGAGAAGGCGCAGCGGCCCGCGGATTTCGCGGGCGAGGAACATGTTTTCCACGGCATTGAGATAGGGGATCAGGCTGAATTCCTGAAACACGATGCCGACGCCGGCGGCAATCGCCTCATCATAATTGGCGAAGCGGCGATCCTTGCCGTCGATGCAGATCGTCCCTTCCGAGGGCTGCAGAATGCCGCACAGGATCTTCATCAAAGTCGACTTGCCGGCGCCGTTTTCGCCTAGAAGCGCATGCACCTCACCGGCGCGCGCCTGAAGGTCGACGCCACGCAGGACTTCGATCTTGCCAAAGCTTTTTCTTATTCCATTCAGTTCCAGCATTTCACCCTCCTCGATGGTCGGGATTTAACCCCGCCCCCGCATAAGCGGGGACGGGACCTGGGAGGAGTTCTTACCAGCTGAACTCGCCGGCGTTTTTGCTGTCAACGACCATGACGTCGATCGGGACTTCCTTCGGCACGACGCGTGCGCCCCACTTCTGGGCGAGCGCCATGGCAAGACCGACACGAACCTGGTCACGCGGGAACTGCGCGGTGGTTTCGATGAAAGGGCCACCGTCGGCAATTGCCTTCACCGCTTCCGGCGCACCGTCCACCGAGGTCAGCTTGATGTCCTTGCCGGAACCCTGGATCGCAGCGAGTGCACCCATCGCGCCGCCATCGTTGACCGAGAAGATACCGGCGAGGTTCGGACGCGACTGAATCATGTTTTCGACGACGCCGAGAGCAACGGAGCGGTCCTGACGGCCATTCTGCGTGTCGACCAGCTTGATGTCTGCGAATTCTGCAAGAGCCGCCTTGCAACCTTCGACACGCTGCAGGATCGGCACGACCGGAATGCCGTCGAGGATAGCAACCTCACCCTTACCACCGAGGGCTTCACCGAGATATTTGCACGACTGGTAACCCGCGTCCCTGTTCTTCGAGCCGACGAAGGTGTCGACCGGGCCATTGGCGTTGGCGTCGACGGCGACGACAGTCACGCCGGCGGCCTTGGCAGCATGCACGGCGGCTTCGATGCCGGCGCTGTCGGTGGGGTTCAGGAGCAGGATGTCGATCTTCTGCTGAAGCATGTCTTCAACGTCGGAAATCTGCTTTGCCACATCGTGGCCGGCATCGGTGACGACGACATCGGCGCCAATGCTTGCAGCGGCTTCCTTCAGGGCTTCCTGCATCGATACGAAATAGGGGTTGTTCAGTTCCTGGAAGGTCATGCCGATCTTCAGCTTTTCCTGCGCCAGCGCCGGAGCGGCCATCATTGCAATTGCGGCTGTCGCCATCAGAAACTTGGATTTCATTTTCATCTCACTTTTCCTCCCGTTTGGAAAGTTGGGGCAACAGGTGCCCGTTTCCGGACAGCCCTCTGCCCGAATTGGTAAAAATCGGCGATGTGTCGCTGGTTTACTCCGCCATGACCGCTGCCTTCTGGGCTGCGAATATGGTTCGGAACCTCGACGGCGACATTCCCTTCAGCTTCAGGAAATGCCGGTTGAAATTCGAAAGGTTGGAAAAGCCCACATCGTAGCAGACCTCCGCCACCTTCACATCCTGATCCGCCAGGAGCATCTGGCAGGCAAGATCGATGCGTAACTGATTGCGATACCGCACCAGCGTCGTTCCCGTGTGGCGCTTGAAGGCGCGGGAAAAGGCGCTCGGGCTCTGACCCACCATGTCGGCGAGATCGATTTCCTCAACCTGCTCGGTCAGATGCTGGCGTAGATGCGACAGAGCACGGTTGATGCCGCTGTCGCCGATGCCGGTCAGATCCAACTCGTAGCTAAGGCTCGCCAGCACCTCCGATGTCGGGGCATTGACCAAGAGATCGAGAATTTCCCAGAAAAGCGCCAGACGCGTCAGCCCCTGCGCTTCGATCAACCGGAGGATCAGCGGGCGGACGCGGTCGCTGGTCTCATCATCGAAAAGAATGCCACGACGGCTGCGATCCAGGAGGCCGCGCACCACTTCCATTTCCGACATGGAAGTGCAGGCATCCTCGATAAAGCTCTCCGGAAACTGGATCACGAGGGAACGTGTCGGCACGATTTCGTCCGGCTCGATCTCGCTGATCCAGTTCTGGGGGAGATTAGGACCGGTCATGATGAGCTGACCGGGGCCGAAGCGACCGACGAAATCACCGATATAAAACGTGCCCGATGTGGCGACGACGAGGTGGATTTCGTATTCGGGATGATAATGCCAGCGCACGGTGCGGAACGGATAGCCATGCCGCCAGGCGGCGAAGGATTCGCCCTTGCGGATGTGCACCAGTTCCAGGTCGGGCTGCATCATGGTTCCTCCCATCAGTCGCGTCCGCCGTATTTGCGGACAGGAGCCATTTCCTCTTTATGGCTCGTCCCAGGCGTTGATGAGGAGCATATGGCGGGCGGCGGCAGTACATCCACATCACGCCGAAGAAATTGCCGATACTTTTTTGACTCTTTTTTGTCGAAAATTGAAGAGTCGCCCGAAAGGGCTGACCATAAACGCCGCGATGGGGCCGATTTTTCCGCTCAATTTAGTGTGATGCGCTCAAACAATGCGCAACCGGAAGCGATTTTCGTTGAAATTTTGACGTGTAGCCTGCCGGATGCCGGCAGGCTACACTCATACTTTTCCGCAACGTCTCTGCCGCTCAATCATCAGCGGCTGGCTTCGTTCGTTACTGCGGCATCACGATCTGCAGTTTCACATCCGTTTCCCGCGCTTCCACCGCACGGTCGAAACCGGCGATGCTATCTTCGAAGGGGATGGTGGCCGAAATCAGCGGCTTCAGGTCAACCTTGCCGGACGCGATAAGCGCCACGGCGCGGTCATAGACGTTGGCATAGCGGAAAACCGTCTCCACCCGAAGTTCCTTGGCCTGCAGGCCTACAATATCGACAGGAACCGGATCGACAGGCATGCCGACCAGCACGATCGCACCGCCCGGCCGCGCCAGCTTAGCCATGCCAAGCACGGCGGGTGCGGCGCCCGAGCATTCGAAGACGACATCGCAACCCCAGCCGTCGGTCGCAGCCGAAACGGCCTCTGCGAGATTGCGTTCGCGAATGTTGACGGTTTCGATGCCATCATAGGAGCCGATGATATCGAGCTTCGGCTGGGCAAGATCGGCAACGATGACCTTCGCGCAACCGCCGGCAAGTGCTGCGAGCGCCACCATCATGCCGATCGGACCTGCACCCGTTACCACGGCGATATCGCCCGGCTGGATACGCGCCCGCAGCGCCGCCTGCATGCCGATGGCGAAGGGTTCGACCATGGCGCCTTCGGCAAAGGACACGTTGTCGGGCAGCTTGTAGGTGAAGGCGGCAGGATGAATGACCTCGGGCGTCAGGCAGCCATGGATCGGCGGCGTCGCCCAGAAGCGGACAGCCGGATCGACATTATAGATGCCGAGCTTTGCGGCGCGCGATGTCGGATCGGGAATGCCGGGCTCCATGCAGACGCGATCACCAGCCTTCAGGTGTGTTACCTCGGCACCGGTTTCGATCACCGTTCCAGACGCTTCGTGCCCGAGCACCATGGGCGCATTGACGACGAAATGACCGATCTTGCCATGAGTATAATAATGGACATCAGAGCCGCAGATGCCGACCGTATGGGTGCGGATAAGCACATCCTTCGGCCCGAGTTCACCGGATCCCGCTCCACCGGGAATATCAAAATCCCTGAGCGAGAGCTTGCCTTTTTCTTCCAGCACCAGTGCCTTCATCTCATCCTCCGTGGTTTGCGATACGCCTGGCAGCGAATTCAGCAAGCGTGATGGCGTGCAACATTGGCAAAAGTAAACAGAAATCGGCCGGATTGGCCGGTTTTTCTTCGCAACGGAAAAACTGTATCGAGGAGCCTGCGATTTCTCATCATCCCCAGTGCGGCGCGGCCTTTGAAGGTGAGGAAAGACGGCATGATTCGCCGCCGCATTCCGCGATCTTCACCCGCTCCCAAGCCTGCCGAGCCGGCGAACCAAATCGCTCACATTTTTTCGCCGGGCAAGGCGCTCGCCTGCCGCACCCAGTCGGCAAACTGCGTTTCATCAAACGCACCCTCATGGATATCGAGGTAACGAACCTTCGGATGTTTGGAGGTGCCGGGTGGCAAGGGTTGTAAAGATACGCCGTTGAGAAAGGTCACTTTGATATATTTCGTAAAACAGTGAAGGCTGAGAAACCAGACATCGTCTTCCATGCCGTAAAAGGGCGAATTCCACTTCACGGCCTTACGCACACCGGGCACGAGGCTTTCGATCAGCGCATCGATACGTGCTCCGACCGGACTTTTCCAACCCGGCATGGCGGCAATATAGGCCTGCACCGGGCCGTCGCCATATCCCTTGGCAATCTGCGGATTGCCGCCCGAAAGAAGCTTCGGCGCGGCGGCGGGCGGCTCTGTCTGCGCGATTTCAGCAGATTTACCCGGCTTCTTTTCGACCATCTCGGTTCCCTCCCAGTATTGCGCGGCTCCTGCTTTTTTTCCCAAGCCTCGATGCAATCCTCAGTACAAGCCTGCCATAAAAAGCGGCCACAGTAAAAAAACTATATTTTATGTGCGTGCTCATGTTTTACGCCTTGGAGAGAATATTTGAGGCCGAAGCGTCGATGTGTCGGCATGGCTATCAAAATGCTGACGGACTAGACCGCGCCAATCGCCCCGGACTGGCACGCCATTCGATCAATCCAAAAAAAGCGAAAACTGCGGCGACTTGCGCGCGATCTAGGCGCGCAGGGCGGCGGCTGGAGACTGACGATAGGCGAGCAAAGCCGGTATCGCCGAAAGAACCGCGGCAAAGCCCAGCAGGAACAGTGCAAGACGCAAATCTTCGCGGGTGAAGCCAACCGGCAGGATGACGCCGCTTTTTGCGGTAAAGAGTTGTGCGCCGATATGGGCAGCGCCCAATCCGACCAGAAAACCGATGCCGACACCGAGCACCACCAGCAAGAAAAGCTCCAGCCAGACGATGGCGAATACCGAGCCGCGCGGCGCGCCGAATGCCCGCAATGCGCCGATCTGCCTGCGTCGTTGCCCGACATGGATCACCGTCACCAGCACCAGCGCCGCCGCCACCAACCCCTGCGAACCGGCGGCAACCGCGCTCAGCACCATCTTGGCATCGCCGAGCGTCGCATAGAGACCCGTCAGAACTTCGCCCGGGAAAACGCCAAGCGTATTACCGGTCCGGTATTCCTGCCGCAGGCGATAGGCGTCGGCGATCGTTTTGGGCTTGACGAGAATGGCCGGCAGGCCGGGCGTGCCCTCGCCGAAAGTCTCCACGATTGGCGCATCCGCATCGATGCCGCCTTGATGGTCAGACTCCACATGCGCCGAAGTGGCTGGGCCGAGGGCCAAAGCATGCTTTTGTCGCTGCGAGACCACCAGCTGAATAGCGGCTTCGGCATGATCCGCCTCGCCTTCGGCATGCGTATCACCATCTTCGTGATGTTCTTCGCCTTCATGGGCGTGATCGTGACCGTCCCCGTGGTGATGTTCTTCATCATGCGCGCCCGCATGGCCATCCTCATGCCCTTCATCATGGCCATGATCATGACCGAGACCATGGACGTGCCACACGGCCTGTATCGGCACGAGAATGGCGCGATCCCAGGGCGTGCCGGTGGGCTGCAATTTGCCAACGACTTTATAGGCGATCTCGGTATGGGTGTGGCCGCCGGTCTCGGCGGTGCCGTGCATCGGCTTGATCTCAGCACCGAGAGACAGATCGACGGCAGCCCCGAGTATGGCTTCGCCTTCCAGCGCGAACATCCTGCCCTCGGCAAAACCTGATGTCGTGTTGCTGACGAGGCTCATCGTCGTGCCGACTATCGGGTATCCGGCAAAGGAATCGCCAAACCCGACAGGTGCCGCCCAGGCAACGCGCGGATCGGCGGCGAGCTTCGTCAGAACAGCGCCGTCCACAAGCGGCAGCGGTGCGGCCTGCAGAAAAATGGAGGAAAGGATCAACTGGGTTTCGCTGCCGGCCGCGCCGATAACGAGATCGAATTTATCGGCGGCACGGGCGCTGCCGAGACGCAGCGAACGCTCCTGCAGCGTGACCGCAACGCCAAGCGCGGTGGCAAGCGCAACCAGGAGAACCACGACGATGCCACCCAGCCAAAGACGGCGCAGGTCGGCAAGGATGAAACCGATCATGCCGCAATCTCCTTCCGCTCGGTATCGGCGACGATACGGCCGCCGCTGAGGGTGAGACGCCGGTCGAGGCGGCCGATAAGATGCTGGTCATGGCTGGCGACGATAAGCGTGCTGCCGGTGCTGGCCGCAACGGAAAGCAGGAGATCACCGACAGCCTCGCCGCTTTCGAGATCGAGGCTTGCGGTCGGTTCGTCGGCAATGATGACGCCGGGACTGCGCAGCAGCGCACGGGCGATAGCGACACGCTGCATTTCACCGCGCGACATGGTCTCAACGTGCTGCCCCGGGCGTTTGAGGCCGACAGTCGCAAACAGGGATTCCGCGCGCTTCATGAGGTCCGCATTTGCCGCACGCGACAGGCGGGCGGGCAGCAGGATATTATCCAGCGCGGACAAGCCGGGAAAAAGATGAAACTCCTGCATGACGAGGCCGATATTGGCGGCGCGCCAGCGATCGCGGCGACCCTCGGGCAAATCCGCAATGTTCTCTTCTCCCCAGACAACGCGGCCGGCCTGAACACGCTCAAGGCCGGCGATGATGTTGATCAGGGTGCTTTTGCCCGAGCCGGAACCACCCGTCAGCGCAACGCGGCTACCGGCAGCGATTTCCAGACCGTCGAGAACGAGAACCGGCGCTGACAAACCGGGAAAGGATACGGCAAGATCATCTATCTTCAGGGACAGCATGGTCTCAAACCGTCGCGTATTCTGCCTGGCGGATGCGCAGCAGGCTGACAAAGCCGGTATCCGGATCGGTCCAGGAACCCGTTTCCAGCGTGCCGCGCACTTCGATTGTCTGGCTCGGCTGGGTAAAAGTCTGTTTTTCGCCGAGATAAACGACGACGATGTTGTCCGGCCAATCTGCATCCGTGGAGCAGAAGGGGCAGATCGACATGGGGATTTCGGTCAGCACGAAAAACTGCGCTTCGGCCTTCAGCGGCGGCGCCATGAAACCGCGCATGGCGATCTCCTTGCCGTTCAACTGCTTGACCTTTTCGGAAAACTCCAGTCCGAGGACGCTGACCTTGCCATAGAGTTCGTCGAAGGTGATGTCGCTGTTCGCCTGCGCGCGCGTGCCGGCGGCCAGCAGCGGTAGACCGGCAATGAGACCCAGGGTCTGGCGACGGTTGAAGTGCGCCCGATCAGCCTTGCTCATGACCATTCTCCTTCTTGAAAAGGTCTGCCATCGTCCGTCGTCAGAATGGACGATGAAAGACCTGAAACTATTGTGAGGGCACGCGATAGCGGCGTGCCCTCACAACATTCATATCTTAGTTGGTCTGCTTGGCGCCAAGTGCGAAAGCTTCGGCGAGACCCTTGTAGACGTCGCTCTGTTCCATGTAGCCACGGAAGCCTTCAGCGCCGGGGCCTTCAGCCTGCAGAACGACGTCATCCACTGCGTGGACGCCGCTATCCGAGCTTTTCGGAATGATGCCGGGTACGAACACAGCACCGGGAACGTCCTTGTACTGCTCGTTGGCGACATATTCCTTCTTTTCGTTCTGGACGGCCGGTGTGAACGGGCCATCAAGCTTCGGACGGAAGGTCTCGTAATGGTCAGGACCGTTATTGGCGTTCAGGAACAGACGACGGGAAACGTCGACCCTGTCAGGATAACCGTCACCGTCCTTGTCTTCATAGTTCGGGAAGCCGGCCTCGGCATAGGTGCCGACCTTTTCGCGCATTTCGGTACCCGGCTTGTCATCATCGACGGTGCCGATGATGGAAACGCCATGCGTATGGTCGCCGGTGACGACGATCAGCGTATCGGGGTTCTTCGCGGCGAATTCACGGGCGACACCGACGGCCTTGTCGAATTCGATCGTGTCGACGACAGCGCGATCCCAGTCAAGCGGATGGGACATCTTGTCGACGTTGGCAGCTTCGACCATCAGGAAGAAGCCGTCCGGGTTCTTCGACAGTTCGCCGAGCGCAACCTTGGTCATTTCAACGAGGCCCGGCTGATCCGGGAACTTCGCCGTGGTGCCCTTCTTGAGGAACTCGCGGTCGAGCGCTGTGTCCATGTTGCCGGTGTGGAACAGGCCGAGGATCTTGCCGGTGTTGGTGCCGGCGGCCGTGGCGAGTTCCGCCTTGCTGGTCGCCAGCGTGTAGCCAGCTTCCTTGAACAAAGCGATATAGTCCTTGTCATCCTTGCGCTTGGAACCCGCCGTCGCCTGCGGCAGGAAATAAGCGGAGCCGCCGCCGAGGAGGACATCCGGCTTCACGTCGAACAGCATGCCGTTGATGTCGGCCTTGTCGCCGCGCTTGCGGGTGTGGGCAACGACGGCAGCCGGCGTGGCGTCCTGCAGTTCGGCGGTCGAGATGATGCCGATCGACTTCTTGGTCTGGCGGCGCAGGGCTTCCGCGATCGTTTCGACCTTCGGATCGTCGAGCGAGGCCGGGGTACGGTCGGCATAAACGCCAATGGCGTTCACGGCGGTCTTGTGACCGGTCATGTAGGCTGACATGGTGTTGGCGCTGTCGGTGGCGACAGCGTCGGTGGCGGAGGTGCCGATGAAGGCGACCGGCGGCACATCATCCATGTTGAGGCGGCCATTGGCCTTACCCTCGGTCATGCCCTTGGACATGATGCGGGCAGCAGTGCGGTGAGCGACGGACAGGCCGTCGGCGATCAGGAAGATGACGTTCTTGGCTTTTGCCTGGGCCGGCGTGCCATAAACGGTCCAGGTGATCGTCTTGGTTTCGGAACCGGCAGAAACTTCGACCTTGTAGTCACCGGCGCTGGCGAGCGTGACCCCACGCAGGATGACGGCCGAACCAAGGACCTTGTCCTTGTTCTTTTCTTCGGCGACGAACTCCGCATCCTTGCCGAGAGCGGCCTTGTAATCCTGGCCGTTGACGGTGATCTTGACGTCTTCCGGCTTTACGACGGAAGCGAACTCGACTTTGAAATCGAACGGCGAACCGGTCAGGATCGTAGCACGATCAAGCGGATAAACCTCGGCAGCCTGAACGGCGCCGGCAAGAAAGGTCGTGGCGACCAAAGCAGCAACGATTTTGCGCATATTCCCCTCGCGAAACGTGTGAAAACCACACTTTCTCCTAGACCCGCGATATGACAGTTGCATGACTTGCAGGCAGCATATCCGGGCTCATGGGAAATTCGCGGGGGACGGTTTCAGCACGCCGTCCTCCTGTCGGGCGAATGCAGGATATGCTGTGGACCGAATGATCGGGCTGCCCGGCGCGCATGGGCAACCGCGTAAAGCCCCGGATCAGTCTTTCCTGATCCGCAATCCCTCCAGAAAGGCCCGGAAGCTTCCCACGGCCCGTTTCGAGGTCATTTCGGGGTCGTCGGAATTGGCGATCCACTGGGCGGCGGCGCTGCTTGCCGCGTTGATGAAACGGGCGCATGCCTCCGCATCGATATCGCCGATAGTGCCTTCATCCTTCAGGGCATCGAGGCTTCGCGCGACTGCCGAGATGCAGCCGTTTGCATTTGGCCAGCGCGACGGATCGCCGAGCACCGCCGGCCCGTCACGAAACATGATCCGCTGGATTTCCGGTTCGAGAGCCATGCGCACATAACCGAGATTTTCCTCGACAAAACCCTCCCACAGGGACTCGGCCCTCGAGGAGATGTCACAGAGCCTCTTCGTCATTTCCGCGTCGATTTCGGCCACCACCGCCAACAGCAGGCCTTTTTTATCGCCAAAATGGTGATAGAGCGCGCCGCGGGTGAGACCGGCCTCGGCGGTGAAGTCATCCATCGACGCCTCCGCATAACCGATGCTGCCAAAGGCCTTGCGGCCGGCAGCCAGAAGCTTCGTCCGCGTCTCAGCAATCATTTCACTGCGAGGTTTGCGCATTTTTTCTCCATTTTCCACATACGACGCGTATATTAGTTGACATACGCACCGTATGCAATTATCTCATTCACATACGCCACGTATGTATGTGGTGGACACCCTCTGAACAAGGTGCATCCCGATGGCTAATCCATACAGAGAAATTTTCCGGGCTCCAGGCGCAAAAGGCTTTTCCGCCGCCGGTTTCTTCGCCCGCCTTCCCATTGCCATGGCCCCGATCGGCATCGTCGCCATGCTTTCGCAAACCCATGGCGAATATTGGCTGGCCGGCGCCGTCTCCGCAACCTTTGCGCTGACCAATGCCGCCGTCTCCCCACAAATCTCCCGGCTGGTGGATCGCAAGGGGCAGAGCAAGGTCCTCATCCCCGCCACCATCGTCTCGGTCATCGCCTTTGCGGCGCTGATTATCGCGACAAACCAGAAATGGCCGGCCTGGACGCTGTTCCTTTCCGCCTTCCTCGCCGCCGCCATGCCGAGCATTCCGGCCATGATGCGCGCCCGCTGGACGGAAATCTTCCGCGACCGGCCGGAACTGAACACCGCATTCGCCTTTGAATCCGCCGCAGACGAACTCGTCTACATTTCCGGCGCCTCGCTTTCCGTCGGCCTGGCAGTCTCGCTCTTTCCGGAAGCGGGCATGATGATCAGCACCACCTTCCTGGCGCTCGGCACCTTCGCTTTCCTTCTGCAACGTTCGACCGAGCCCAAGGTACGCCCGGTTGAAAGCGGTCGCCGGCAGCGTTCGGCCATCTCCCTGCGCCCGGTCCAGATCATCACGCTTGCGCTGATCTTTGTCGGCTCCACTTTCGCCACTGCCGAGGTAAGCGCCGTCGCAATCACCAAGGAACTTGGCCAACCGGAAGCCGCCAGTCTCGTCATCGGCGTCTATGCCATCGGGTCCTTCGTCGTCGGCCTCATTCTCGGCGCGCTCAATCCCAAAATGCCGCTGCAACGGCAACTGCTGATCGCCGTCAGCGTGCTTGCACTCACCGCTCTGCCGCTGCTTGCCGCCAGCACCTCCGTTGCCCTTCTGGCTTTTGCCGTTTTCCTCAGCGGCGTTGCAATCTCCCCGATCTTCATCACCTCATTCGGCCTGATCGAGCGCCGGGTGCCTGAATCGATGCTGACGGAAGGCGTGACCTGGGTGATGACCGGCATCGGTATCGGCATGGCGCTCGGCGCCTTCATCTCCGGCTGGGTCATCGATAATTTCGGCCCGGATAACGGTTTCTGGGTGTCAGTTGCCGCAAGCCTTTCGACCGTTGCCATCATCACGCTCGGTCAGCGCAGCCTCTCGGGAGATCGCGAAAGATCCGGCGCGGAGACCGTGGCGCAGCCCGCAGAATAACAACCCTCACTCGTAGTCCGCCTCGTTCACTGGCAGGACGGCATGACAACGAGCCACTGACGACGGACGCAAATCACGGTTCCGCATGAGCCGGCATTCAGCCCATGCGCTCGGACACATGCTCCCCGGGAGACGCGGGAAAGACAACCGTCCTGTTTCCATTCAGGAAGACCCGGTGATGAATATGGGCGTGGATGGCCCGCGCAAGAACCTGGCTTTCCACATCCCGACCCAGGCTGACATAGTCCATCGCGCTTTGGGCATGGGTTACGCGGATCGTATCCTGCTCGATGATCGGCCCTTCATCGAGATCGGCGGTGACGTAATGGGCGGTCGCGCCGATCAGCCTCACCCCGCGTTCATAAGCCTGTTTATAAGGGTTGGCGCCCTTGAAAGATGGCAGGAAAGAATGATGGATGTTGATGATGCGGCCAGACATTTCCTGACACAGCCGGTCCGACAGGACCTGCATGTAGCGCGCAAGCACCACAAGCTCCGCTCCGGTATCCCGCACCACCTGCAGGATCGCGGCTTCCGCCTCGGGCTTCGTTTCCGGCGTGACGCGAATGTGGTGAAAGGGAATATCCTCGTTCACCACCTGCTTCTGGTAATCGAGGTGATTGGAAATCACCGCGACGATCTCGACCGGCAGCGCGCCGATGCGGGAGCGATACAGCAGATCGTTGAGACAATGACCGAAGCGCGAGACCATGATCACGACCTTCGTCTTTCGCGAAAGGTCATGAATATCATAGTCCATATCGAAATCGGCCGCGACGGGACCAAAGCCGTCGAGCAGCGCATCGCGTCCCGATCCCTGTTCGGAAACGAAGCTCAACCGCATGAAAAAGCGGCCCGTCTCCTGGTCGGTGAATTGCGAACTGTCGTTGATATTGCATCCGGACCGGGCGAGATAACCGGATACGGCGGCGACGATGCCGCTGCGCGCCGGGCACGCGACTGTCATTATATAGGTGCTCAAATCCTGCTCCCCTGGGTCTTTGCCGCGCGGACGGATCGCCCGCGCTTTCGCGCAGATTGCCTATCAACCGCCGGCCGTGGTCAGGACGGCGATTGAGACTAATCGAAGCCCGGCAGGGCCGCTTACGAACCGTAGATCGGGAAGGCCTCGCAAAGTGCAGCAACCTCTCCCCGCACCTCGGCTTCGACCGCGGCATCCCCTTCGGCATTCGCCGCCAGCGCGTCGATGACACGTAAGATCAGCGCGCCGATCTGTTCGAATTCGGCCACGCCGAAACCGCGGGTGGTACCCGCCGAGCTTCCAAGCCTGACGCCCGAAGTGACGAAGGGCTTTTCCGGGTCGTTGGGAATGGCGTTCTTGTTGCAGGTAAGCCCCGCCCGCTCCAGAGCGATTTCGGCAACCTTGCCGGTCACGCCTTTCGGCCGCAGATCGACCAGCACCATGTGGCTGTCGGTTCCACCCGAGACGATGCCCAGACCACCCTTCGTCAGCACCTTTGCCAGCGCCTGCGCATTGGCGATGACCTGGCCGGCATAGTCGGAAAATTCCGGACGCAAGGCCTCGCCGAAAGCCACGGCCTTGGCGGCGATGACGTGCATCAGGGGGCCGCCCTGATTGCCGGGGAAGACGGCCGAGTTCAGCTTCTTCGCCAGATCGGCGTCATTGGTAAGGATCACGCCGCCGCGGGGGCCGCGCAGGGTCTTGTGGGTGGTGGAGGTGACGACATGGGCGTGCGGCACCGGGTTCGGATATTTGCCGCCGGCGATCAGACCGGCATAATGGGCCATGTCGACCATCAGATAAGCGCCGACTTCGTCGGCTATTCTGCGGAAGCCGGCAAAATCGATCTGGCGCGGATAGGCCGATGCGCCCGCCACGATCAGCTTCGGCTTGGTCTCCAGCGCCCGCGCCCGCACCTTCTCCATATCGATCAGATGTGTATCGGCATCGACCTCATAGGAGACGACATCGAACCACTTGCCGGACATCGTCACCGGCGAACCGTGGGTCAGGTGGCCGCCATGGGCAAGTGACATGCCCATGATCCGGTCGCCCGGCTGCAGCAGCGCCAGAAACACCGCCTGATTGGCCTGCGCGCCGGAATGCGGCTGCACATTGGCGAATTCCGCACCGAAGAGCTGCTTCAACCGGTCGATGGCGACCTGTTCGACCTTGTCGACAAATTCGCAGCCGCCGTAATAACGCTTGCCGGGATAGCCCTCGGCATATTTGTTGGTCAGCACCGAGCCTTGAGCCGCCAGAACATCGGCGGAAACGATGTTTTCCGAAGCGATGAGCTCGATCTGCGTTTTCTGGCGGTCGAGTTCCTCGGCGATGGCGTCAGCGATCACCGTGTCCGAAACGGTATTATGTGACAGGCGGTTGAGCATTGTTTTCTCCTCCCAGATCAAGCGATATCAGCCGCAAGTTCCTTGCAGCCGGTTTCAAGCAAATGGCCAAGATGCGACACGAAACTGTTCCAGATATCCATGCGGAAACGGTTTTCCGCATCGCGCCAGAGCACCACGGTCACGCCGTCGAAAATCGTTCGACGCGCCTCACCAATAGCAATGGTGTCGATATCGCGGGCGCAGCCCAGCGTCAGCAGTTCGCCAGCCTGTGGCCCCTCGATCGAGAGCGTCACTTCCCGGCCGGAAATGTCGACGAGGCTGTGTGGGTGGCTGGCATAGACAGCGCCGCAGGCCGCAATCAGCCTGTCGGCTTCCCCTGTCGGAGCAAGGATCGTCCATTCGTCGGGACCGAGGCGCACGGCCTCGATTTCGCCTGCGGCGGAGCGGGTGCCGATCCGGTCGGGCAAGGCGAGGCCAAGGGCGGCGCTGAGCGGGGTGAGATCACCCCGGGCGCGTAGCGACAGCCGCGTCTGCACCGGCAGGATGCTGACCCGGGCCGCTTTGCTCTCGGCCAAAGTGCCGGAAACGGGGGAGGAAACGCGCATGTTCATTGTCATCTCCGGGTCAGATTTTCAGGCGGGTATTTTCGGGATCGACAAAGACCATCCCGGTGATTTTCGCGGCAATGGTGCGGTCCAGCATGGGGATGTAGACGGTCTCGCCCATCCGCTCATGGCCACCCTCCACCAGAGCCAGCGCGATGGGCTGGCCGGCGGCATCCGAGTGATAGGACGAGGTGACGTGGCCGACCATTTTCATCGGGATCGGCTGTTTCGGATCAAAGACGATCTGCGCGCCCTCTTCCAGCTTCGAGCGGTCTTCGGTCAGAAGGCCGACGAGATGACGGCGATCCTTGGCGACGAGATCGGGGCGGGCAAGGCCACGCTTGCCGACGAAATCCGGCTTGTTCTTGCCCACGGCCCAGCCCATCGCGGCGTCATAGGGCGTGACGGTACCATCGGTATCCTGACCGACGATGATGTAACCCTTTTCGGCACGCAGCACATGCATGGTCTCGGTGCCGTAAGGCGTGATGCCATATTGCTGGCCGGCCTCCCACAGGATTTCCCAGAGCTTGCGGCCGAGCGGTGCAGGGACATTGACCTCGAAGCCGATCTCGCCGGTGAAGCTGACGCGGAACAGCCGCGCCGGCATGCCGGCCACCGTGCACTCCACGCAGGACATATGCGGGAAGGCCTCTTCCGTCAGTTCGACGCCTTCCACCAGCGGCGCGAGCAGCTTTGCCGCGTTCGGGCCGTTCAGCGCAATGGTGGACCATTGTTCGGTCGTCGAGGTCAGCCAGACATTGAGATCCGGCCACTCCGTCTGGAGGTAATCCTCCATCATGTTCAGCACCCGGGCGGCGCCGCCTGTCGTGGTGGTGACGTGGAAACGGTCTTCGGTCATGCGGCCGATGACGCCATCGTCGCGAATGAAGCCGTCATCGCCGAGCAGCAGGCCATAACGGCAGCGGCCGGCAGCGAGCTTCGTCCAGGGATTGGTATACATGCGGTTCATGAACTCGACCGCATCAGGCCCGACAACTTCGATCTTACCGAGCGTCGAGGCGTCGAAAATGCCCACACTCTGGCGCACCGCCCGGCATTCACGGCCGACAGCCGCATCCATGTCTTCGCCCGGTTTAGGGAAATACCAGGCGCGACGCCATTGTCCGACCGGCTCGTAGACCGCGCCATGGGCCTCAGCCCACCCGTCGATCTGCGTCTTGCGCGTTACCTCGAAATGCGCGCCGCGGTGATAACCGGCGAAGGCTCCGAAGGTCGTCGGCGTATAGGGCGGGCGGAAGGTGGTGAGGCCGACCTGCGGCTGGCGTTTGCCGAGTGCTTCCGCCGCGATGTTGAGGCCGTTGATGTTGGACATCTTGCCCTGATCGGTCGCCATGCCGTTGGTGGTGTAGCGCTTGACGTGCTCTATGGAACGCATGCCCTCACGCACGGCGAGCCTAAGATCCTTGGCAGTCACATCGTTCTGGTAATCCACGAAAGCCTTGGCCTTGCCGGCATCACGGTCGCTCGGCAGTTCGGTGTGCGAGACGCCGCTGCCGGTGCGGTCATGTTCCACCACAAGAGCGGAAGGGTTGGCGGCCTTGCCGAGCACTGCTGCAACTTCGCGACCCCGTTCAGCACCGTCCTTCAGCGCGGCCTCGATGCCCCAGAGCCCGCGTCCGGCCCCGGCAATCACGCAATCCTCGTTGGTGGCGGCAGGAAGGAAGGTAGTCCGCTCATCATCCCAGGCGATCTTGCCCTGCGTATGGGAAAAGAGATGCAGCGACGGCGTCCAGCCGCCGGACATCAGCACCGCATCGCAGGCGATTTCCTGCCCCGCACCGACCGACGCGCCACTAACCGGATTGACCCGGACTGACTTGACGCGCAGCCGCCCCGACGTCGCCGTGACCGTATGCGACAGCTTGACCGGAATGCCGAGCGCACGCGCCTCGTTCACCAGTTCTTCCCGCACCTTGGCGCGGGTATCGACAATGGCCTGAACGCGTGCGCCTGCTCCGTGAAGATCAAACGCCGCATACCAGGCGCTGTCATGGCTCGTCACCACCACCGGCCGGTTGCCGACCTTGACGCCATAGCGGTTGAGATAGGTCTGGGCGGCACCCGCGAGCATCACGCCCGGCCGGTCGTTGCCGTGGAAAACCAGCGGCTTTTCCAGTGCACCCTGCGCCAATACGACGTGACGCGCCCGAACGCGCCACAGGCGTTCGCGCGGCGTATCCTTCGGCACGGTCTCCAGATGGTCCGTGAGCTTTTCGCAAAGGCCGATCATGTTCTGGTGGTAATAGGCGATGGCCGTCGTGCGGGTCATTACCTTGACGCCGCGCTCCTTCAGCGCCGTCAACTCATCCGCCAGCCAGTTCCATGCGGGCTTGCCATCGATCTTCGCCTGCGGCTCCGACAGCAGCGTGCCGCCGGCTTCGGCATTTTCATCGACCAGCACGACCTTGAGACCATCGACCGCCGCCGCACGCGCCGCCGCCAGACCGGCCGGACCCGCGCCGACGATCAGCACATCGCAATGCAGGTTGCGCGAGGCATAGGTGTCGGGGTCCTCTTCGGTGGGCGAAACGCCGAGACCCGCGGCCGCGCGAATGAAGGGCTCATAGACCTTGTTCCAGAAGCTCTTCGGCCACATGAAGGTCTTGTAATAGAAACCTGCCGAAAACAGCATATAGGCCATGTCGTTGACAGCGCCGATATCAAATTTCAGGCTCGGATATTTGTTCTGGGAGGTGGTTTCCAGCCCGTTCCAGATTTCCTGCACCGTGGCGCGGGTGTTCGGCTCGAAACGTCCGGCGCTGCGGCGGGTGCCGATCAGCGCATTCGGCTCTTCGGAACCCGCCGCCACCGGGCCGCGCGGGCGGTGGTATTTGAACGAGCGGCCCATGAGATGCACGCCATTGGCGAGAAGTGCCGAGGCGACCGTATCGCCCTTCACGCCGCGATAGGTCCTGCCATCGAAGGTAAAGCTGACCGAGCGGGCGGCATCCACACGGCCACGGCCGGAAACGCGATAGGAGTTCATTTCGACACCTCGGAACTGGCTGGTGCACGGGTCAGGGAAGAAAGTTCTGGACGCGGTTCACCCGCACGATAGGTCGTGAGGAACCGGTCGCTCACCGTGTCACGCACGGCGTTGAAGAAGCGGCCGCAACCATGCAGATGCCGCCAGCGCTCGAAATGCGGGCCTTTCACGTTTTCGCGGATGAAGAGGAATTCTTCCCATTGCTCATCGGTCTGCGACGAAGGATCGGCGGCGCGGGTAATATGGGCCTGCCCGGCATAGGTAAATTCGGCTTCGGGCAGCGTTTCATTGCAATAGGGGCAGCGGATCAAAAGCATGGGGTCGGCTCCTCAATGCGCCACGGCAGCGGCTGCGGCCTCGTCGATCAGGCGGCCGGAACGGAAACGCTCCAGCGTGAACGGCGCGTTGATCGGGTGCGGTTCGTTTTTGGCAATGGTCCAGGCGAAGGTGTGGGCAGCGCCCGGCGTGGCTTTGAAACCGCCCGTGCCCCAGCCGCAATTGACGTAAAGCCCGTCAACCGGCGTCTTGCCGAGAATGGCCGAGCGATCCGGCGTCACGTCGACAATGCCGCCCCATTTGCGCAGCATCCGCATGCGGTTGAAGATCGGGAAAATCTCGACGATGGCCGCGATCGTATGCTCGATCAGCGGCAGGCCGCCGCGCTGCGAATAGGATGTATATTGGTCCGTACCCGAACCGATAACCAACTCGCCCTTGTCGGATTGGCTGATATAAGCATGGACCGCGTTCGACATGACAACGCAGGGGAAAATCGGCTTGATAGGCTCCGACACCAGCGCCTGCAGCGGGTAGCTTTCGAGCGGCAGGCGCACACCGGCCGTGTCCATCACAACAGAGGTGTGGCCGGCCGCGGAAACCGCGACCTTCTTCGCCTTGATGAAGCCCCTCGCCGTCTCGACACCAGCGACGGAGCCATCGGCATTGCGACGGATGGCGGTGACCGGGCAGTTCTGGATGATATCGACACCACGGGCGGCAGCGCCGCGCGCATAACCCCAGGCAACCGCATCGTGGCGCGCCGTGCCGGCCCGTTCCTGAAGCGCACCGCCCATGACAGGATAACGCGCATTCGGCGCAATGCTGAGCGGCGGGCAATAGTCCTTGCATTCTTCCGGGGTAAGCCAGCGATTGTCCACACCGTTCAAGCGGTTGGAATGGATGTGGCGCTTGAAGCTCTGCACATCGTGCACATTGTGCGCCAGCATCAGCACGCCGCGCCTTGAATACATGACGTTGTAGTTCAGCTCCTGGCTCAAGTTCTCCCACAGATCGACGGCGTGATCGTAAAGACGGGCGCTCTCGTCATAGAGATAGTTCGAGCGGATGATCGTCGTGTTGCGGCCGGTATTACCGCCCCCGAGCCAACCCTTGTCGATGACGGCGACATTGGTGATGCCGTGCTGGCTGGCCAGATAATAGGCGGCTCCCAGACCATGGCCGCCGGCGCCGACGATGACCACGTCATATTCGGCTTTCGGCTGGCTGTCCGGCCACTGCTCGTCCCAGTTCTTGTGGCCGGTCAGGGCATTCCGCAAAAGATTGAAAGCATTAAAACGCGTCATGAGCGGACCCGATGGTTGGAAAATCTCGTGTCGTAAACGCTATGAGCATTTGCCGCGCCCCGGCTGGACAATCGCGTCTGTTTGCATGAATATTTGCGTCATGACCTCACACCGCGCCAGAAAACGCCTCAGCGTCGCCTTCCTGCTTGCCGACCGCTTCACGCTGTCAGCCTTTGCGAATTTCGTTGATGTGCTGCGTCTTGCCGCCGACGAGGCGGACCGTTCCCGGCCTATCCTGTGTGAGTGGTCGGTGCTCTCGGCAACGCTGGGGAGCGTGCAATCGAGCTGCGGCGTGAAGGTGCAGCCGGATACACGGCTGATGGACGCCGGGCATTACGACTATATCGTCGTTGTCGGCGGCTTGATCAGCGATCACAGCGCCCTGCCGCAGGAAGCGCTGCGGTTCCTGAAAGACCGGGCGGCGGCGGGCATTCCCATCGTCGGGCTCTGCACCGGTGTCTTCATTCTGCATGAAGCGGGCCTGCTTGATGGTTATCGCTGCTGCGTGAGCTGGTTCCACCATCAGGATTTTCTCGACCGTTTCGATACCGTCCAGATGATCTCCGACCAGATTTTCGTCATCGACCGTGACCGGCTGACCTGTTCCGGTGGTCACGGCGCAGCCCATCTGGCGGCTTTCCTCGTCGAGCGCCATGTCGGCCAGTCCGCCGCCATCAAAAGCCTCAACATCATGATGATCGACAGCGCGCTGAGCGGCGAAAAACCCCAGCCCGGCCAGCAGAGCGCGCGAAAGGCCAATGATCCTCTGGTCAAAAAAGCGATCCTGCGGATGCAGCAGAATATCGAGGTTCCGAAAACAGTGCTGGAACTGGCGAACGACCTTGGCCTTGGTCGCCGCAGCCTCGAACGGCGTTTCCTCACCGACCTGAACGCGACCCCGTCCAAGGTCTATCTCGAGCTTCGGCTGGACCGTGCGCTCTCCCTCCTGCGCAGCACGCATGACCCGATCACGCAGATTGCGCTCGCCACCGGTTTCTGCGACGCGCCGCACCTTTCCCGCACGCTGCGAACCGAGCGCGGTTTCACGCCCAGCGAATATCGCAAGACACAGGCCGGCCACACGACAACCGACGAGGAATTCGCTGTCGGCGTGCTGCTTCCGCAAGCCTGAAATATGTTGCAGCGGCCTAGGAACCCGCAGTCATAAAGGTCAGCCGGGTGAAAGCCGTATAATTGGATTCCGACACCATCAGGGCGGCGAAGACAAGCACGAGGACCGGTGGGAGCAGGATGACGTAGATCAAGACCAACCGCTCCCAGGCCAGATGCATGAAGATCGCGATGATCAGCCCTGCCTTCAGAAGCATGAATACGATGATCAAAGACCATCGGGGATAGCCCTGAATGCCGAGATAATCGACCATATAGGAAAAGGTGCTGAGGACAAAAAGCAGTCCCCAGGCCACCATGTAAAGTCTTATCGGATGCTGCTGTGACTGTTCCTGTGCCATGATGCCATCCTCACTCACCACAGATAGAAAAATGCAAAGATGAAGACCCACACCAGATCGACGAAGTGCCAATAAAGCCCCATGATCTCGACGATCTCGTAATGCCCTTTGCGGCTGGTGAAAAATCCCCGCCTTTCCTGATCGAAATCTCCCCGCCATACCTTGCGCGCAATGATGAGGAGGAACAGCACGCCTATCGAGACATGGGTGCCGTGAAAGCCCGTGATCATGAAGAAAGTCGAACCGAATTGCGCCGCACCCCAGGGGTTTTCCCAGGGACGCACGCCTTCCTCGATCAGTTTCGTCCATTCGAATGCCTGCATTCCGACGAATGTCGCGCCAAGGAGGGCCGTTACCACCATCAGCGCCGCGGTTTTGCGACGGTCACGGCGATATCCGAAGTTGACGGCCATGGCCATCGTGCCGCTGCTGCTGATGAGGACGAAGGTCATGATGGCAATCAGGATCAGCGGAATATCCTTGCCGCCAATCGTCAGCGCAAAAACCTCGCTCGGATTGGGCCAGGCGACGGTGGTCGACATGCGCGCGGCCATATAGGCCAGTAGGAAACAGCCGAAAATGAAGATGTCGCTGAGGATGAAGATCCACATCATCGCCTTGCCCCAGGAGACGTTCTTGAACGCCCGCTGGTCCGATGACAGATCGGCGGCAACGCCGCGCAGTCCCGTGGGGCGCAGATGCGGATCGCTTGCTGGCCTTTCCATGGATGCGGTCATGATCGACACTCCTTAGAGGATTTCCAGTAAAAGTGCGTAGCGTCCGGAAAATCTGATGCTTAGATAAAACTTAGAGCGGCGGGACCTGCTCCGGTTCATCTCCCGCCGCTCTAGCTGACCAATTGACGGCATAGATCGACAAAACTATTCGCCCAGCCGGCGAAGAGCGCAAAAAGGATCAGCCACACCACCAGCATGAAATGCCAGTAGATGGCGCACAGCTCCACGCTCAGGCGCATCCTTGCCGACAGGGGTCCGCTGCGGGCGCGGATTGCGGTGCGTCCAAGCACACAGAGCCCGCCCACTATATGCAGGCCGTGCAGCCCGGTGATCATGTAAAAGAAGCTGTTCGATGGGTTATCCGCCAGCACATAGCCTGCGGAGGTGAGTTGCCACCATGCCAGGAACTGTCCGGCGACAAAGAGAACGGCCGTCGCAAAGGCTGCCGCAAGAGCCGTGTTCAGCCTGTCGCGGCGACCGGCGCCGGCTTCGGTTTTCGCCCATTGCAGCGCCAGACTACTAGCGGCAAGCGCCGCAGTATTGGCCCATAACAGCCCGGGAATGGGGATGCCCCACCAGTCCGCGCCGCCCATGCGGCCGAGATAGGCGCTGATGAGCAGCGTGAACAGCGCGCCCACGACACCCAGAAAAATGCCGAGCCCAAGTTTCGCTATTGTCGCCGACGATCCCTGCATCTGCGGTGCATCGCCTGCCACCCCCACTTCCAGCCATGGCTTTGAAGTGAGCCGCTGCCCCGCCATCCACCAGGCGATGATGCCGGCAATACCCGCCATGAAGATGAGAATGGCGATCATGACAGGGCCCTCTCCGACGACCCGGCCGCAGCCGGCTGGTTTTGCGGCAAGAAGTCCTCATCCGCGCCGGGCACGCTGTAGTCATAAGGCCAGCGATAGACGACCGGCAGCTCCTTGCCCCAGTTTCCATGAACCGGCGGGGTCTGCGGCGTTTGCCATTCCAGTGTCGTCGCCCGCCACGGATTGCCGCCCGCCTGTTTGCCCCAGCGAAGGCTCCAGGCGAGATTGAACAGGAACAGCAGTTGTGCGGCGCCAACAACCAGTGCTGCAACGGAGATGAACATGTTCAGCGTGTGTGCCGAGGGCGGAATGAAAGCGGCCTCGCCCAGTTCGTAATAACGGCGCGGCACGCCCATCAGGCCGAGATAATGCATCGGGAAGAAGATGGCGTAAGCGCCGAGAAAGGTGATCCAGAAGTGGATATGCCCCATCGCCACGTTCAGCATGCGGCCCGTGACTTTGGGATACCAATGGTGGATCGCGCCGAAAATCACCATGATCGGCGCGACCCCCATCACCATATGGAAATGCGCGACGACGAACATCGTATCCGAAAGCGGAACGTCTACGACGACATTGCCGAGGAAAAGACCGGTCAATCCGCCATTGATGAATGTGACGATGAAGGCGAGCGCAAACAGCATCGGCAAGTTCAGATGGATATCGCCGCGCCAGAGCGTCAGCACCCAGTTATAGACCTTGATCGCCGTCGGCACGGCGATGATCAGCGTCGTGGTCGCGAAAAAGAAGCCGAAATTCGGGTTCATGCCGCTGACATACATATGATGCGCCCAGACGACGAAGCTCAGCGCCGCGATGATGACGATCGCCCAGACCATCATCCGGTAACCGAAGATGTTCTTGCGTGCATGGGTGCTGATGAGATCCGAGACGATGCCGAAGGCCGGAAGTGCCACGATATAGACTTCCGGGTGGCCGAAGAACCAGAACAGGTGCTGGAACAGAATGGGACTGCCGCCCTCCTGTTTCAGCTGTTCACCCATCTCTACGATGGCGGGCATGAAGAAGCTCGTGCCGAGCAGCCGGTCGAACAACATCATGACGGCGGCAACGAGAAGCGCCGGGAAGGCGAGCAGCGCCATGGCGGTTGCCGTGAAGATGCCCCATATCGTCAGGGGCATGCGCATCAACGTCATGCCGCGCGTGCGCCCTTGTAGCACCGTGACGACGTAATTCAGCCCGCCCAGGGTAAAGCCGATGATGAACAGGATCAGCGAGGACAACATCAGGATGATGCCCCAGTCGCGCCCGCCCGGCGTTCCCGATAAAAGCGCCTGCGGCGGATAGAGCGTCCAGCCAGCGCCCGTCGGCCCGCCAGGCGCGAAGAAACCGGCGACCAGCACGAGGACCGCGAGCAGGTAGAGCCAATAGCTCAGCATGTTCGCATAGGGAAACACCATGTCGCGCGCGCCGAGCATCAGCGGGATCAGATAATTGCCGAAACCGCCGAGAAACAGCGCGGTAAGCAGGTAAATCACCATGATCATGCCGTGCATGGTGATGAACTGATAATAATGTTCCGCGTCGATGAAAGAGAAATAACCGGGAAAGCCGAGTTGCAGGCGCATCAACCAGGATAGCACCAGCGCCACCATGCCGATTGCCGTCGCGGTCAGGAAATATTGAATGGCGATGATCTTGGCATCCTGGCTGAAGACATATTTCGTCCACCAGCTTTTCGGGTGATAAAGCTCGACATCCTCGACCTCAGCGGGCTGGATGACCTGCCCCGCGCCGGATCCAATCTCGACCATCTTCCGTCCTCCCTGTTTCCTCCGACGCGGCTTTTCCCTTCAACGACGCTTTTCCCGTCAACGACAGATGGCGCTCATCTGGCTGCCGACTTTTCCGCCAAAGCGAGCGATTTCGAGAAAGTCGGTTGCTGCTGTAGCCAGGCCTGATAGTCAGCCTCGGTATCGACAACGACGGTGCCGCGCATCTGCGGATGGCCGACGCCGCACAATTCCGCGCAGAGAACCTCGAAGGTTCCTGTCCGCGTGGGGGTGAACCAGTAATAGGTGACCGAACCGGGGATCATATCCATCTTGGCCCGGAACTCCGGCACGTAGAAATCATGCACCACGTCAATCGCGCGCAGCAGCATCTTCACCGGCCTGCCGGCGGGCAAATGCAGCTCGCCGCCTTCAACGATGACATCGTCCATTCCGGCGGGGTCGTTTCTGTTCAAACCGAGAGGATTGTCCGGTGCAATAGCGCGCGTATCCGCCCGTCCGAGCCGGCCATCCGCGCCGGGCAGACGAAAACTCCATTGCCATTGCTGACCGACGACTTCCACCTCGCTGGCGCCATCAGGCACGGTCACGAACTGGTTCCACACAAAGAGGCCCGGCAGAAGCATGGCAGCCACCCCGACCCCGGTTCCTCCGGCCAGCCACCCCTCCAGGCGCTTGTTTTCAGGCTGGTATGCCGCCCGGTTTCCCGTGCGATGCCTGAAACGGAACACGCAATAGGCGACGAACAACACGATGGCCGAAAAAACGAAACCGGTGATCCAGAAGGTGATGATGATCGTATTGTCGATATAGCTCCAGTTGGAGGCAATCGGCGTCCACCACCAAGGGCTCAGCAGGTGGAATACGATCGATCCCACCACCAGCAGAACGAGAACCACAACGACAGCCATCGTCTCCTCCCCTGACACGGCCGCGACTATTTCTACAATCCTATCGCGAAACGTATTAGCATTATCTCATGAACAGTTCGGGCGAGCAATTGCGGCAACAGCAGCGGTTCGCCTCTCATTCGGCCCTGTCCTGCCGATCCACCCCGGCGAGAGACAGCTCTTCAGATCGCATCATTTCGCTACTTGGAGTATTGCTTCAGATAGGCGATGAGATTGGTGATGTCGGTGTCATCCTTCACCCCGGCAAAGGCCATTTTTGTGCCCTTCACCTTCGCCTTGGGGTCGTGCAGATAATCGCGAAATGATGTCTCGTCCCATACCAGCCCGGCCTTGCCCGCATCCTGCATCGCCTGCGAATAGGCGAAATTCGGATGAGTGCCGGCGGCTCTGCCGAACAGGCCGTTCAGTGAAGGTCCGACCTTGTTCTGGTCGGTTTCGGCGACATGACAAATGCCGCATTTTTTGAAAACGGTGGCGCCGGCGACAGGGTCCCCCTCCTGTGCGTGCGCATCAAGCGGAAGGGTCGTGGCGAAAAGCAGACAGATGGCAAGAAAACGATACGACATGGCATCCTCACGCGCTCCATCGCCATCCCGGCAGCAACGGCTCCCTCAGGAGAGCCGCAACAGCGGGAAGGATGATCGACAGCTAGATTTCCGTTATGGGTTCAAGGCATACGGTTTGGATAAACGGGGACGATCAATTTCCGATAGAGGTGCCAGGTTGCATGTCCGAGGATGGGCATGATGACTGCAAGGCCGACGAAAACCGGGATTGTGCCGACGACGAGCAGCGCCGCGACGATCAACCCCCAAAGCGCAACGGGAACCGGATTGGCAAGCGTGGCGCGTATGCTCGCATCCACCGCCGCGACTGCGCCGACATCCCGATCCAGCAGCAGCGGGAACGCCACCACCGTTGTCGCCAGCACAATGACCGCGAAAACAAAACCGGCAAGATTCCCCCAGATTATCAGGGAAAGTCCCTGCGGGGTGGTCAGCACGTCTGACAGAAAGGTTGAGAGCGAGGCCGGACCGGCCGCATCGAACGTCGTGGTGTAGAGGTGCTGCGCAACAATCAGCCAGACGGCGAAAAGCACGAACAGCATGACGGCGACCGCGATAATCGACGGCAGGGCCGGAGAGTGACGAACCTCCAGCGCATGACGCCAGGAGCTATCCAACCCCTGCTCGCGTCGGCGGCTGATTTCATAAAGACCGATGGCCGCAATCGGACCGATCAGCGCAAAACCTGACATCAAGGGATAAATCAGCGGCAACAGATTGGCGCCGGAACTCCACATGACCAGAAAAACACCCGCAATGGGATACATAAGACAGAGAAAGACATAATGGGACGGCTTCTCTTTGAAGTCATCAAGCCCCAGCCTCAATGCATCGACAATATCCGCGAAACCAATCTTGCGGACTTCGGGGCGAGTAAATTCACCGGTTGCACCGGCCATGACATGGAATGCCGTCATAGCACTTCTCCTCCTGCGCCATGATCCGGCTGGCGGCGTGAAAACGCCTGGAGACTTTATCCGCGCGTCAAACCGCAACCGGCTAAATTGTAATTTATCAAATCCGGGCGCCTTTGTCGCCTGTTCTTTAAATTTGGGAAATTAGATGCGCGCCGTCGGCGTGACCGGGGGGCGACGCCGGTCCTTCGAAGACAATCCCGCCGGGGGGCTCCTCGCACCGGCAAGCTGGCCAGCCATGGAGGAAAACACCTCCACCGGCAGAGGCTGATCCGCTTCTTCATTTTTTTCTTGAAAGGCGCCTAGCTTGCGAGCGCGAGGACAGAATGCTGATCGGCCGTATCAAAGGCGTGACTGGGGCCCGTCCGAGCATAATTCAAAACGAATTCAGTCTTCGGCGCATCCTTCTCTTTCACCGAGATCATAGATGCGTCCGGTGAGCCAGGCGGGCCAGTCCCGTTCAAAGAAGGATTTCTTGCTTTCATCGAAGACGCGGTTGGGACGCGTCGATGTCGCCATATCCTCACCTTCGAGCCTGACGACGATCTGCTCGCTTCGATGGTCGTCTTTCTCCCTGCGAAAGCGGAATTCATGCAAGGGTCCCGCATTGACGTTCGGAACCAGTTCACCGTCAGCATCGCAGATCGCGCGTGCGCCTCGGCTGCCGCCGCCATCGCGAATGAAGTAATCCAACGCCGTGAGCACGGCCTCGGACGCAATCGCCATCTGTTGCCACTGAACGGCGCGAACCGCCTCGGCAGCCCGTCCGTAAGCAATCCCGTTCGAGCGGATCGTCGCATTGAGCGAACGCGCCCCGGCAAGCGCCTGCGAAACGCTTTCGGCATCGCATATCATCCCCGCCTTATCGCTCATGCGGGACTGGATTTCGGTGCGGATGTCCTTGGCGGACAGGCGACTATCCTCCTTCAGAATGGCGAGAAGATCATTGAGCCCCGCTAACGCAGCCGCCTCAATATTTGCCGATGACGGGGATTTCGCGCGATGACTTGCGCCGACGTGTTCGGCCGCGCGTGTACCGAACACCTGCCCGGCATTCAGCGCCGCTCCGCCCGGACGTGTCACACCATGCGTACCTGCGGCCTCGCCGACAGAATAGCAGCCCGTCAGGTTGGTCCGCCCCCAGGTATCGACCATGATGCCGCCGTTCATGTGCTGGTTGTTCACCGCAAATTCCAGCGGCTCGCTGGCGATGTCGATTTTGTAGCGCCGGTAGAGTTCGATCGCGAGCGGGTTCATATGCCGCAACCGGTCGATCGGCAGTTCCTTCATCGCGCCGGCGTTTTCGATATAGCTGCTGACATCGGGATCGAGACGATCAAGGCTGAACGGAAGGTCGCCGGGCACCGCCAGCGGATTGCGATTGAAGTCCATGAAGACCCGCCGCCCGGCTGCCGACTCGCGGAAGATCGCAAGGTCGACCAGACTTGAGCCGAAATCGAGCATCCGGGTCGAATGGAAGGGCCATTGATAGCCCTTTCGGAAAATGTTGGAGGCCATTTCCTGCGTATTGCGATAGTAGTCCGCCAGAAAATGGTGCTCTTTGCCCTCGGCATCCAGCGAATAAATGTGAGGAATGGCCTGAACATAGGTTCCCGACAGATTCCAGGGGAACCCCTCCCGCCGCGTGCCGATGCCGAACTGACTTTCCGTGAGGTTTACGAGGTCTATCCCTGCCTCCAGCGCCAGCCCCAGAGAGCCGAAGCAGCCATTGGGATAGACGCTGTCGCGATAAAGTTCACCCGGTCCTCCGGCTGCAAGGACGATCACCGCACACACGAACAGAGCGATCCCGAACGGATTGGTGTCGCTACGCTCATGAGGCTGCATGGCGAGAACGCCGACGACCCGTCTTTCGTGCCTCAAACCTTCGGTCAATATTTTGACGACGGTGGTATGATTGTGAAACGGGATATCCAGACGGATCGCTTCATCCGCAAGCACCTTGACCATCAACCGCGATGTCCTCGGACCGCAGCTGGTCGCGCGGCCGACTTCGTCGTGATCAGTCTGATATCTCAGCGTCCCGCCCAGCGGGTCCTGCGGCAAGGGCAGCCCAAGGAATTGCAGCGAGGCCATCATGCGCGCGGAGCCGACCGCCTCGACATAGGCGGTGTCCTCGTCCATGGCGCCACCGCTGCGGATAGCGCGCGCCATCGCCTTGAAGTTGTCGCCCTGATCAGCCGTGTTCGCGGTGTGGAGCGTTTGTTTGTCCGATCCGGAACAGGCGGATGTCCCGCCCCACGCGCTCTGGCTGAGGATGACGACGTCATCGCCGCGCCGTTTCATTTCCACCGCGGCCCGCAGCCCGGCAGCACCGGAGCCGACAACGACACAGCCAGCCCGATGAACCGGAACATCGATGCCGCCGAGCACGATCATTTCCTTGGGGCCGGGCGCATTCGGCAAACGCGGCATGTTCACATCCGTGAGCGCGTCAAGAATATGCTGCGGGACGGTCGCGTCCATGAGCGTTTTACTCCTCGTGTTGCCTTTCAGGCTTTGTCTTAGGTTCGCATCAAGACCGCCTGATCGCGGAATGACTACCGAACCTGCGCTCGCGCCCTTGGACGCGTTTCATTGCGTTCGTGCGAGAAAATCGCAGGCGCAAGGGGGCCAAGTCCTCTTATCAGGTCCGCACCTTTCTCTCCGACCATGATCGTCGGCGCATTGGTGTTGCACGAGGGAACGCGCGGCATGACGGAGGAATCGCAGACACGCAGCCCTTCCAGACCATGCACCTTGAGATCAAGGCCGACGACGGATTCCGGCCCGTTGCCCATCTTGCAGGTGCCAACAGGATGGTGATCGGTCTTGGCGTTCGCGCAGCCGTAGTCGAAAAGCTCATCATCCGTCATGACCTTGGGGCCGGGAAGACGTTCCGCCATGATGTATGGCTTCAACGCCGCCTGCTGGAATATCTCGCGGCCGATCTTGAGACCTTCCAGTGACATCTTCCGGTCGTGCGGATCGGACCAGTAATTGGGATCGATCAACGGCGCGGCGGCCGGATCGGAGGATGACAGCCGCACGGTTCCGCGCGATCTGGGATGAAGATAGGCGGAATTCAGCGTGACCCCGGCGTTTTTCAGCCGCTCCACGCCCGCCTCGATACCCGACCCCAATCCCAGATGGAACTGGATGTCCGGCGAGCGCGCATCCGGGTCCGCATACCAGAAACCGCCCGTTTCAAACAGCGAGGAGGCGACCGGGCCGGTGCGAAACAGAATATACTCAAGCCCCGCCCATATCGTCCGGTGAAGCTTGGCGACGCCGTCATAGGTATGGTCGCCGGTGCACTCGGCAATCACGAAAAGATCGAGATGATCCTGCAGGTTCGAACCGACGCCGGGCAGGTCATGGAGCACTTTTACGCCCACGGATTTCAGATGATCCGCCGGGCCGATACCCGATTGCTGAAGAAGTTTGGGTGAGCCGATGGCGCCGGAAGAGACGAGGACTTCCCGTTCGGCGCGGATGATTTCCGTGCCGGACTTTCCGACCACCTCGACCCCTATGGCGCGTTTTCCTTCCAGAACGATGCGGGAGACGCGTGCGCCGAGTTTGATCGTCAGGTTCTTGCGATGTCGGATCGGGTTGAGATAGGCGAGCGATGCCGACGACCGGCGGCGGTTACGCTGGGTAAGCTGATAAAAGCCGACGCCAGCCTGCTGCCTGCCGTTGAAATCGTGATTATAGGGTATGCCCAGTTCCTGGCCTGCTCGAATGTAAGCATCGCAGATAGGCAGGGCCGAAACCGGCATCGAGACCCCAAGCGGCCCGCCATAGGAATGATAATCGTCGGCGAAACGCTGATTGTCTTCGGCGCGTTTATAATAGGGCAGGATGTCGCGATAGCTCCAGCCTTCACAGCCATCCTCGGAGACCCATGTGTCGTAGTCGGCCGCATTGCCGCGCGTATAAAGCTGGGCATTGATCGATGAGCCGCCGCCCAGCACCTTGGCCTGGGTGTACCGTAACACCCTGCCCTTCATGTGCTTCTGCGGCACGGTCTCCCAGCCCCAGCTCGCCACGCCTTTGGTCATCTTGGCAAAACCGGCGGGCATATGGAAAAGCGGGTTCCAGTCGCCCCCGCCGGCTTCGAGCAGCAGGACGTTGACATCGGGGTCTTCGCTCAAACGGTTGGCAAGCACACATCCTGCGGGGCCGGCACCGGTGATGATATAGTCGAAACGCATCGAACTATCCTGTTATACTTGAGTAATCTGATGACCGCCGCCCACATAAAGCGACATCGCGATCATGAAATGGGGTGTCGGGGTCGTCGGCCTCATGGGGCGAGGTCCTCCGTCGAGATATGATGGGCAACCCTCAGCGCCTGGCTCGCAATGGTGAGCGCCGGATTGACGGCTGCCGACGTCGGCAGAAAGCTGGCATCGACAACGAAAAGATTGCGGTGGTCATGGGAACGGCAGAAGGGGTCGAGCGGTGCAGCCGCCGGGTCGTTGCCCATGCGGATCGTGCCGCACTGATGCGACGGCGTGCGTTTATCGAAAGGTTTCGACAAGACGATCGGGAAACCGACCGATTTGAGGATGCCTTTGAGTTTCGCAACCAGCGCCAGATGAGCGTCCCAGTTGGTTCGCCGCCAGTGGAGAACGATGCGGTTTCCGTCAACCATTATCCGGCTGTCCGGATGAGGGATATCTTCGCTCATCGCGTAGAAATCGATCGCGTGTCCGGTCAGTTGCCGGAGCAACCATTCCGGCACGCGGGGCATTGCCCCCTTCAAGATCGCCGGAGAAATCTTGCCGAGCAGTTGGACGTTGCCAAGAGGCGGCCCGCCCTCACCGTCGGACAGATAGAAGTCATTGAAGCCGAATGTCTTTTGATAGACGGCCGTGTTGCGGAAGCTTGGCGACACGGCAATTACAGCCGACGAATTGTGGTTCATGAAGTTTCGCCCGACCTGATCGGAGGAATTCGCAAGACCCTTCGGATATCGTTCATCCGCCGAGCGGAGCAGCAGCACGGCCGACTGCACGGCTCCCGCAGACAGGATCACCAGTTTTGCCGTAACCGAGCGGGCCTCGCCGTGCTGTTCATAATGGACGCGCTCAATGCGGCCGCTCGCGCCAGCCTCAAGTCTGGTTACTCTCGCGGATGTTTCGATTTTGACGTTCGGATATTCAAGGGCTTTGAGAAGTGCCGCAGTCTCCGCATCCATCTTGCCATCGCGAGAATTCGGATGGGCATCCCACGGCGTCCGACCTTTCAAGAGCCATTTTTCGATATCGATGGCCAAGGGCAGGGAGAACGGATGCAAACCCTTCGCCTTCAGGCGTGCCCGCACATCCGCCACCGGCGGCTCGTCCGCAACGGGAGAAAATGAATATGCGGCGGAATGTTCGGGTTCGGTCGGGTCCGCGCCCAGCTCGCCGCGAACCTGATACATTGCCTCCGCCTTGCTGTACCAGGGTTCCAGCTCCTCGTAAGCGAACGGCCAGGCGGGCGAAACGCCTTCCCTATGCCTGATCTCACTGAAGTCTTCCTTGCGATAACGGGACAGCACCGCGCCGTAGAATTTCGAATTTCCGCCGACATTGTAATAATTACCGGGATTGAACGCAGCGCCATTGGCCTCGTACCAGCTCTCCTTGGGGCGAAAATGGCCCTTTTGAAAGATGGCGCGCTGGTCGCGATTGACCGGGCTGTCGGCGATGTAATCGCCGGCTTCAAGGATCAGGATGTCGGCACCTGTCGCCGCAAGCCCGGCGGCAGCCGTCGCGCCGCCGATACCGGAGCCGATAATGACAATGTCTGGACTGTTCATCATGCTGTTACCAAATACTTCAGGCGATACGCACCTGGCTCGTCGGATCGAAGAACACGGCCTTGTCGAGGTTGAAGGCAAGACGGGCGTTCTGGCCGGCGTGAATGCGGGCATCGGCGCGCAGGCGGGCAACGACCTCCTTGCCGCCGAGCTTGGTGACGGCGAATGTGTCCGATCCGGCCGGTTCCACGACCTCGATGTGGCATTCTCCCTCGGCAAGCGTTCTGGCGTTCCGGTCCGCCCCTTCCGGGTCTGTCAAAGCCTCGGGTCGAATGCCGAAAATGACCTGCCGGCCCGCATGGGACGCCAGCGCCTCCTTGCCGGCCGCGACGGGAAGACGCATCGGCTCGCCATCGGGTCTCGCAAGGGAAACGGATAGTCCGGACGCATCCTGCTCGATGGTGCCGGTTAAAAGGTTCATGGCGGGCGAGCCCATGAAATCGGCGACGAACATGTTTGCCGGATTATTGTAAATCTCGGCGGGAGATCCGAATTGCTGCAGAACGCCGTCCTTCAGCACCGCGATCTTCGTCGCCAGCGTCATCGCCTCGATCTGGTCGTGGGTCACATAGACGATCGTGGTCTTCATGCGCTGGTGAAGCCGCTTGATCTCGGTTCGCATATCGACACGCAGCTTGGCGTCGAGGTTTGACAGCGGCTCGTCGAAAAGAAAGACCTGCGGATTGCGCACCAGCGCACGCCCCATGGCGACGCGCTGCCGTTGACCGCCCGACAATTGGCTCGGCTTACGGTCGAGGAGATGGCCGATCTGGAGAATATCGGCGACCTGCCTGATCGCCTTTTCGCGCTCTTCCTTCGGAACCTTGCGGATCTCCATACCAAAGGCGATGTTCCCGGCGACGGTCATGTTGGGGTAAAGTGCGTAGGACTGGAAAACCATCGCGATATCGCGCTGCGACGGCGGCAGGCCGGCTACGTTGCGCCCGTTGATCGAGATCGTGCCTGATGTGATGGGTTCCAGACCGGCAATCGTGTTGAGCAGGGTGGATTTGCCGCAGCCGGAAGGCCCGACAAGCACCAGAAAACCGCCCTCCTCGATTTCGATATTGATGTCCTTTAGAATTTCCAGCGCGCCATAGGACTTGCGCAGATGAGAGATTTCGAGAAACGACATGGTTTATCCTTTCACAGCGCCGGACATGAGACCCCGTACGAAATAGCGGCCGGAGACGATGTAAACGATGAGGGTTGGGAGGGCGGCCAGGATCGCGCCCGCGAAATGGACGTTGTATTCCTTGACCCCCGTGGACGAGGACACGAGATTGTTGAGCGCCACCGTCATCGGGGTCGAAGACGCACCCGAAAACGAGGCGCCGAACAGGAAGTCGTTCCAGATATTGGTGAACTGCCAGATGACTGAGACCACGATGATCGGTCCCGATGACGGCAGCAGGATGCGGCGGAAAATCTGGAAGAAACTCGCACCGTCGATCTGGGCTGCCCGGACAAGTTCCGTCGGGAAAGCTTCATAGTAATTGCGGAAATAGAGCGTGGTGAAGCCGAGGCCATAGATCACATGCACCATGATCAGGCCCCAGATCGAACCGGCGAGACCCAGCGTGCCGAGGATGCGTGCCATGGGAATCAGCACGATCTGGAACGGGATGAAGCATGAAAGCAGCAGCAGCCCGAAGAAGACATTCGAACCGCGAAAGCTCCACTTGGTCAAAACATAACCGTTCAGCGCGCCAACGATGGTGGAGATCGCGACAGCCGGAACGACCATCAGGATCGAATTGATGAAAAAGGGCTTGAGACCTGTCGGCTGAACGCCGATCTGCGCCGTGGACCAGGCGGAGAGCCACGGCTCGACGGTCCACACCTGCGGCAGGTTCAACATGCCGCCCTGCCGGATTTCGTCCAGTGGTTTCAGCGAATTGACCACCATTACGTAGAGCGGCAGCATGTAGTAGATGGCGAAGAATATAAGCGCCAGATAAATCAGTCCGCGCGTCAGATGGCCATGGCTGATTGCATTTTGTTGGTTTGGAGCGCCGCTCATCAGCGTTTCCCTCCGCGAATTTCCGAATAGAGATAGGGCACGATGATCGAGAAGATCATGATGAGCATGATGATCGCCGAGGAGGCGCCAATGCCCATGGAATTGCGCGTGAATGTGTAGGAATACATGAATGTCGCCGGCAGCTCGGTCGCCTGCCCCGGCCCGCCGCCGGTCAACGCGACCACAAGGTCATAGGCTTTGATTGCGAGGTGAGCGAGAACGACGAATGCGGACAGGAAGACCGGGCGCATCAGGGGAATAATGATGCGGCGGTAGGTCATGACGGTCGAAGCGCCGTCGATCTGGGCCGCCTTGATGATTTCATTGTCGACACCGCGAAGGCCGGCCAGAAACATCGCCATGACAAAGCCCGAGGACTGCCAGACCGCTGCGATCACCACGCAGTAGATGGCGTAGTTGCGATCCTTGATCCACGCAAATTGGAAGCTTTCCCATCCCCACAGATGCATGGTGTTCTGCAGACCGATGCCGGGGTCGAGAAACCATTTCCACGCCGTGCCCGTGACGATGAAAGACAGCGCCATGGGATAAAGATAGATCGGCCGCAGGAAACCTTCGCCACGGATTTTCTGGTCCAGTAGGATCGCCAGAAACAGGCCGAGAACCGAGCAGATGATGATGTAAAGCGACGCGAAGATCGCGAGGTTGCTGATCGCCCGCCACCAGTGTGGAAGAGCCCAGAGCCGCTGGTAATTCAGAAGCCCGACGAAATTGTAGGAGGGCAGCATCTTACTGTCCGTCAACGACAGGAAGCCCGTATAGGCGATGAAGCCGTATACGAAAATGATAATGACGACGAAGCTTGGAGCCAGAACAAGCTTCGGTAACAGCTCCTGAAGTCGACTACGACCAGTCATCGCGCAGATATCCTTGATCCTTGAAACAGCGCCCGATGCTTGCCGTTTCCATCAGTTGGGTAGCCGAAGACGACAGGCTGCCTGCAAGGCGCCCGGACCGGTTCGACTGCGATTTCATGCGAGCATTGGTGCGGTGGGGGGGATGCCCCCACCGCATTTTTCCACGTTTACTTTGCGGCTGCGACGGCAGCCGGCAGTTCGACGATTGCTTCATCCGGCGTCAGTTCACCGTTGAACTCACGGGTAACGACGTCATAGATCGCGTTCTTGACGGCAGCCGGGTTGGCGTGACCGTGAGCCATCGAACCGAAGAGCTTGCCGCTCTTGTCAGCCTCGGCAAGGTCGGCAATCGCCTTCTTGCCGCAGGCGTCAAAGGCCTCGTTCGACACGTCGGACCGGGCCGGAGCCGAACCCTTCACGACATTGAATGCCGACTGGAAGATCGGGCTTTCGATTGCCGCCGCCATTTCCATCTGCGCTGGCACCTTGTCGGCAGCGACCTTGAACATGGCGAACTGGTCGGAGTTGAAGGTCACCGCACCCTGCGTTTCAGGATAACGGACGCAGACAAAGTCCGTGCCTGGCACCTTCTTCGCCTTGACGAATTCACCCTTCGCCCAGTCGCCCATGAACTGAACGCCGGCCTTGCCTTCGATGACCATGGCGGAAGCAAGGTTCCAGTCGCGACCGGAGAAGTTGTCATCCACGTAGGAGCGAAGCTTCGTCATGCGCTCGAAAGCGGTCTTCATCTTCTCGCCGCCAAGTGCTGCCGGGTCGAGGTCGATGAACGCCTGCTTGTAGAAATCCGTGCCGAGCGACAGCACGACCGCGTCGAAGATCGTTGCGTCCTGCCATGGCTGTCCACCGGCGGCGATAGGCGTGATGCCCTGCGCCTTGAAGTTGTCGAGCATGGCGATCAGTTCGTCCCAGTTCTTGGGCTCCTTGCCGCCGGCCTTGTCGAGCGCCGCCTTGTTGATCCACATCCAGTTGGTCGAATGCACATTCACGGGTGCGGCAATCCAGTGGCCGTCATATTTCGAGAAGCGCTGCAGGGCTTTCGGAATGACCTTGTCCCAGCCATCCTTGGCCGCCAGTTCATCGAGATTGCCGAGAGCGCCTTCTTTCGCCCAGTCCTGAATGTCGAAACCGAGCATCTGGACGGCGGTCGGCGCGTTGCCGGCGGTAACGCGGGCGCGCAGCACCGTCATCGCTTCCGTGCCGCCGCCGCCGGCAACAGGCATATCGGTCCAGGAGATATTCTTCGCCTCAAGGTCCTTCTTGAGGACGTCGAGTGCGGCAGCCTCGCCGCCGGACGTCCACCAATGCAGGACTTCAACACTCTCCGCCGCCTGTGCGGCGCCGGCCATCATGGACACTGCCAATGCAGTGCCTGTCAGAAATTTGCGCATATGTTCCTCCCATTGTCGCAAATTAAAGCGAGGAATACCCCGCCCCGTCACCCGTCCTCCTCGGACGCAGTCAGTCTAACCGGCTAGAGCGGGATGGCGAAAAGTGTGTGCGGTTTTCGCCTGAAATCCCGCTCTAATTCTATGATCTACGCCGGTTTTTCAGTCTGCGGCATCCACCAGCTGGTTCGGCCGCCGATATGCATGTTCAGGGTCTTGGTTTCCGTATAGTCCTCGACCGCATGACGGCCGAGTTCCCGGCCGAGACCGGACTGCTTGTAACCTCCGAACGGCAGCTCACTCGCGCCATCCATGAAGGTATTCATCCACACCGTACCGGCCCGCACGCGGCGTCCGATCGTCAGGCACGTATCGAAATCGCGGCTCCAGACGCCTGCGGACAGGCCGTAATCGACAGAGTTGGCAATCTCGATGGCTTCTGCGGTTGTCTCAAAGGTCAGAACCGAAAGGACCGGTCCGAAAACTTCTTCACGCGCAACGGCCATGACCGGCGTGACGTCGGAAAGAATGGTAGGCGACATGAACTGCCCCATTCCCAAGTCCAGCTTTTCTCCCCCATGAGCGATCTGTGCGCCGCTGTTTTTCGCATCTGAAACGTAACCGGAGATTTTTTCAAGATGCTGAGGCGTAATGATCGCGCCGACCTGTGTCGTCGGGTCCAGAGGATCGCCTACCTTTACCTTGCTGGCAAGTTCGCCGACGCGTTTGACCACATCCGCCGCGATGCTCTTGTGAAGAATAAGGCGCGACCCGGCATTGCAGCACTCGCCGGCATTAAAATAGGCCCCGAAGACAGCCGCATCGATGAACGCATCAAGATCAGCGTCCGGAAATACGATCTGTGGGTTCTTGCCACCCAGTTCGAGCGAGACCTTCTTCAGCGTCTGCGCGGCATTGACCATGGTCAGCTTGCCGACGCCCGTGGAGCCGGTGAAAGAAACCATATCAACTGAGGGATGCGAGGTCATGATCGAACCCACCTCCGCCCCGGTTCCCGTCACGATGTTGACGACACCCTTCGGGACACCCGCTTCCTGCAGGATTTCACCGAGAACAAGCGTCGAGCCGGAACTGAGTTCCGAGGGCTTAACAACCGTGGTGCAGCCCGCCGCCAGCGCAAAAGGCAGTTTCTGACCGACGATCAGGAAAGGGAAATTCCACGGTGTGATGATCGATACGACCCCGATCGCTTCGCGCAGGACAACGCCGAGCGTGCCGTCACCGAGTGTGTTGTAGCTCTCGCCATGCAAATCTCTGGCGAGGGCGGCGGCATAACGCCAGATATCGACGGAACCGGCGATTTCACCGCGCACCTGCGTAATCGGCTTTCCGGCCTCGACGGCGTCCAGATAGGCAAGTTCTTCGGATCGCGCGGCGATGAGGTCCGCAGCCTTCAACAGAATAGCCGAGCGCTCGGAGGCCGTCATGCGGGGCCATGGCCCGGTATCGAAAGCGGTGCGCGCGGCCGCTATCGCCCGTTCCGCATCGGCCTTGGTTCCAGCTTGAAAACGACTGACGATGGAACCATGGCCGGGTGCTATCCGCTCGATAGGATCGACATTGCCTTCGACCCATTGGCCGTCGATGAACATCTTGAAATCTCTGGCCGTCCGGTCACTCAGCATTTTCGGGTTGATCAGAACCGTCATCACCATTCTCCGTTAAATATTGCCGGGCGTTTTGCGCTAAATGCCGCCACGCCTTCTTTCAGGTCGCCGGTCTTGGCAGCCAGGATGGAACCCAATGCTTCGACCGCCGTGCCATTGTCTTCACCGCTTGCCGAAGCGATCATCAGTTTGACGATCTCGGACGCCGCCGGGCCACGCGCGGCAACGCGCTCCGCATAATCTTTCGCGGCGGTCAGAGCGTTGCCTGTCGGGGTGACCGCATCGACAATCCCAAGCGCAAGCGCCTCATGTGCGCTGAACACCTCACCCCCGAGCGCCATCCGGCGCACGGGCTGGGCGCCGAACCGCTTGACCAGCCGCTGCGTGCCCGACCAGCCCGGCACCATTCCGAGGCTGGTTTCCGGCAGACCGATCCTGATCTGCTCCTCGGCAATGCGAATGTCGGCGATACCCGCCAGTTCGAGGCCGCCGCCGAGCGCATGGCCATTGAGCGCAGCGATCAACGGCACCCGCAAGGTCGCAAGACGTTCGAAAACCCGGTGACCGTGACGAACCCAGCCGTGGCCAAATTCCTGGGGCTGCATGCCGCCCCATGCCTTGATATCGCCACCGGCCGAAAAGCCCTGCCCCTCGCCCGTCAGGATCGCCACACGGACCGCATTGTTTGCCTCGACCTCATCGGCGGACGCCATCAGCGCGCCGAGCATATCGAGATCGAGAGCATTGCGTTTTTCCGGCCGCGACACCGTCATGATCGCGATATGACCGTCGATCTCGATGCGAACCGTGCCATTAGCCATGGAAGGTTCCCTCCAGCACGCGGGCGCTTTTTGTCGGAAGCGCAAGGCCGATATTGGCTTCGGCAAAAAGCGAAGCGTCCATCACCTTGAGATCGTCGGCAACAATGAGTTCGAACTCGGATTGATCGAGGATTTGCGTCTGCAAATCGATGCCCGGCGCGATCTCGCTCAACACGACGCCTTGCCGCGTCAGCTTCATCACGCAGCGTTCGGTGACATAGGTGATGTCCTGACCCTGCTCGATCGCCCTGCGGCCGGAGAAGGTCACGTGCTCGACTTCATTGACGAGCTTCTTCAGCTTTCCTTCTTTTTCGACAACCAGCTTGCCGTCATTGATCGACAGCTTTGCCCCCGCATTGAACATGCCGGAAAAGACGATTTTCCTCGCCCGGGCCGTGATATCGACGAAGCCTCCAGCACCGGCGGTCACATGCGGACGGAAGGAAAGCTTCGAGACGTTGACGGAACCGTCCTTGCCTATTTCGAGAAATGACAACAACGATGCATCAAAGCCCGCGCCCTGAAAATAGGTGAACTGATAGGGCGACGGCATATAGGCGTCGGCGTTCGAGGCGCAGCCGAATGCGAAATCCAGCAGGGGAACGCCGCCGACCGCCCCCTGCTCGATTACCCAGGTCACCGAGCCATGCAGACCTTCTTCCAGCAGAATTCTCGGCACATTCGCGGAAATGCCGAAACCGAGATTGACGCAGCTGCCAGCCTCAAGCTCCTGAGCCACGCGACGGGCAATCACTTTCTGGATATTGAATTCCGGCACCTCGAATGAATCGAGCGGATGGAAGACCTCTCCCGAAATCGCCGGATCATAGGCCGTCTGTGTCGTCTGCTTTTGATAGGGATCGACCACGACGTAATCCACCAGCATGCCCGGCACCCGCACATCGTGAGGTTTGAGCGAGCCTTCCTTGGTGATGCGCTTCACCTGCGCGATGATGATGCCGCCATTGTTTCGGGCGGCCAGCGCCTGATCGAGACCTCCGAGATAAGCGCCCTCATGTTCGTAGGATAGATTGCCGCGCTCATCGGCAGTCGTCGCGCGAATGATCGTCACCTGCGGAATGATCGACGGAAAATAGAGCCAGTCCTCACCCTCGAAAGTGACGCGCTTGACGACCGGCTCGGCCGCTGCCGAAGCATTCATCGCGCAGCCCTGACGGGCCGGATCGACAAAGGTATCGAGGCCGATTTTGGTGAGGACACCCGGGCGCTTTGCCGCCGCCTCGCGATGCATGTCGAACATGATGCCGGACGGGATATTATAGGCCGGAATCTCATCGGCGGTGATCATCTGCCAGATCAAGGGCGGTTCGGCACTGGATGGACCGGACGGGTATGAACCGCCGATGATCCGCTTCAGCAGGCCCTTTTTCGCGATGTGATCAACGCCCTTGATACCGCTCATATCACCGGCGGCAATCGGATGAAGCGTCGTGATGTTCTTCGGATGTCCGGTTGCATCGAAGCGGTCACCGATCGCCTTCAACATCAGATCGGGGCAGCCCAGACCGCTGGACGACGAAACGGAAACGATCGCGCCGTCTGGAATAAGATCCGCTGCCTGCGCTGGAGTGATATGTTTTTTCATGACCGGCTCTCGATCCCTGTTTTGACCCGAACAGCGGATCCGCTTTTCGACGCTTCGACGACGGCAAGCCCGGTCGCCAGCGACCAGATGCCGTCTTCAGCAGTCGCGGCAGGTTTGCCGCCCGTGATGGCCGAGTGAAACGCTTCGAGCGCGACCTCATAGAGATTGTCGGAACCTGTTTTGATTTCTTGCTCGCCAGCCTCGGTACGCAGCACGACAGTACCGACCGACTTCTGGGTCATCACATTTCTGGCGATCAGGGAGCCTTCGGTGCCATGAACCTCGAAACCGGTCTCGGCATATCTGGTCGTGAAGCCATCGTGGAACTGGGCGATAAGGCCGTTTTCGAAACGAATGACACCCATCACAGCGTCTTCAAGCCCCTCCCGGCTCATGCCGCCGGCCTGAGAAAACGCGATGACTTCGACCGGATCGACACCGAGCACAAAGCGGAGTGTGTCGACGTCGTGCACGGTGATGTCGAGGATGACACCGCCGCCCGCAGATGGCTTGTCCAGCCGCCAGCCCTGCAGATGCGGCGGCAGGTAAACCGCATGAAAGACGCGCGCGCTCAGCGGCGTTCCGATCCTGCCGGCGGCGATTGCATCGCGCATCGCACGGTGAGTGGGCGCATTGCGGAGATGATGATTTGTCGCCAGAACGACGTTTGCATCGCGGGCCGCGTTCGCCATCGCATGAGCCTCTTCAAGCGACAGGGCCAGAGGCTTTTCACAGAGAATGTGTTTTCCCGCCCGGGCAGCGGCAAGCGCCTGCTCGCAATGCAGATCATTCGTCGTCGAAATGTAAACCGCATCGATGGCCGGATCGGCAAGAAGCGAGGCCAGATCGGACGCGACGTTCGGGATGCCGTTTGCCGCCGCATATTCCGCCCCGCGAACAGGGTTGGAACTCAAAACGGAAACAACCTCACCGCCGGTTTTTCTGATCGCGTCGATCACCCATTCGCGCGCGATCGTACTTGCGCCGATCAATCCCCAACGCACCGTCATGCCAATGTCCTCCCGACTTCATTTCGTTGCGCTCCGCAACTCTCCCGCACAACGAGCCGAACCGCCGTTGTCACGGCCTCCGCATCGGCTTTCTCCGAATTGATCTGTTTGAGAAGCAGCTGTGCCGCCCGTCTGCCGATCCCCTGGGGGTCGACAGCAATTGTGGTCAGAGCGGGAACCGTCGTCTTGGCTTCGATAACATCGTCAAAGCCGACAACCGCGAAATCCCGTCCTGCCTCCATGTGCCGGGCACGTAACCCGTCGCAAACGCCAAAAGCCACGGCATCGTTGAAGCAGACGGCGGCCGTGACCGGATCGCTTGCTTCGAGCACGCGCCCGATCGCCTCGACACCGCCGGCACGCGAAGGCGCGCAGGGAACAACGGCCGTCTCCTGAAAAGGCAGACCGGCGACAGCCAAGGCGTCACGAAAACCGCCGACCCGCTCATGGAAGACCGCCGTATCGGGAAACCCGCCCATGAAGGCGATGCGGGAGTGGCCGAGCGAGGCAAGATGGGCAACCGCCTGCGCCATGCCGGACTGATTGTCCGATGCAACCGACGACACTTTCGCACCGGGCAGGCTGCGGACAACGACCACGACGGGAATGCCGGCGGCAATCAGCGGCTTGAAGTCGAGCGGATCGGTCGCGCGGGCGGGCGATACGATCAGCCCGGAGATGCCGTGCTCCCGCATCGAGGCAATCACCTCGCGCTGCCGGTCGATGCTTTCGCTGGTATTGGCAAGAAACTGCACATAGCCGGCCGATTGCATGACCGTGTCGACGCCCACGGCAAGTTCCGCAAAGAAGCTGTTCGTCAGATCGTTGACGACGACACCGATGATTTTCGATTTCGCGCTGGTCTGGCGCAGGTTCGCGGCGCCGCGGTTGTAGACATAACCAAGCTCGCGCATCGCCGCATTGACCTTGGCCCGGGTCCCCTCATTGACGAGCGGCGAACCCCGCAGCACCAGCGAGACTGTCGATTTCGAGACGCCTGCGGCCTGCGCGATATCTATAACGGTCACCCGTCCGCCAGTCATTGAACCCTCCCAGGCCGTCCATCAAGATCGAGGGGTAATTAATTGGAACGTTCCAATTTTGTCAAGTGACATCGCCATAGCAAAATCGAAAACTACGAAAGGCTCCGTCTAAAATCGCCAATAATGTTTTAATTTCAATGATATTATCATCTCTTTTGATTTCCATGATTTTCAGAAACCCTATGAAGTTTCGGCATAATTGCCATTGAAAAATGGAACGTTCCAAAATACGCTATTATTTCTTCTCAGCGGGAGCGAGGTGGGTCGAGTTTGCAATGCCGACGAACGCGAAGGCCGGCAGTGTTCGGCCAAGCCGGAACAGCGACGCTTGCCCTTCCGCCCTAATGGATCGTAGTTTACCGACCAACGCCTACGGCCGGTAAACGATCACCCCTCATTCCGGAGCAATGAATGACCACCGAAACGCCTTCGCTTGACGCCCTGCGGGCCGAACAAGCAGCCCTTCAGCTCAACACCTTCAACTATGACTTCGCCTGGAAGCTGGGCAGCCTGATAAGATTGCGGGCGGCGGCACAGGAGCTTCCCGTCGCAATCGAGATAAGGCACGGCACCGACGTGGTGTTCGCCAACCTGCTGCCGGGCGCGACCATCGACAATTTTGGATGGACACGCCGCAAATGCGCGGTCGTCCATCGTTTTCATCGCAGTTCGCTTCAGGTTCGGCTCGAAGCCGAGCGAAAGGGATACGACTTCAACGCAAAGTTCGGCCTGCCGGTCAGCGATTTCGTCGCCAGCGGTGGTGGATTTCCCCTCATCATCCGCGGAGGCACACTGATTGGCTCGGTGGGCGTCAGCGGACTGCCTGACGTCGAAGACCACAATCTTATTACACTCTGCCTGAAAGAAATGCTCGCAGGCTGACATGGTTCGATACAGGCCCTCGTCAAAACGGAAGAAGCCGTCCTTCGGATAAGCGGTCGCCAACCATTTCACGACCCGCAATTTTTTCTTTGGCCGAACGTCCCAAATCCCCAAAACCAAACGTCTACCTCACAAGCGGGCGTTTCATCCACGCTTTATGGTGGGCTGCGGCGTGTCGAATACCGTAGGATTTGGGGGTTTTGATGAGTAAGACAATTTCCGTCTCGCGTGGGGCCAAGGCGGGCCTGCGGGCGGCGCTTCTGGCCGGCACTGCCATTGCCATGAGCCCGGCAATACCGGCAATGGTGAGTGCGGCGAGGGCACAATCGGCGGAACGCACAATCTCGGTGCCTGCCGGACCTCTAACCCCGGCATTGAACAGCCTTGCCGCACAGACGGGATTGCAGATTCTCTTCGACGCATCTGTTGCCGCAGGCAAGAGAACCGCCGGAGTCAGCGGCACCCTCACCCCCGAAAAGGCGCTGAACGCCGTGCTGGCAGGCACCAATGTCAATGCACGCTTTGCCGGCAGCAACCGGGTGACCCTGTCGAGCGGGCCCGGCCTTTCAGCAGCAGGCACCGCACAGGACGGCACGACGGTGCTGGATGCCATCACCATTTACGGCGCGCGCGACGCGACAACGCTGAACAACACGACGGCGAGCGTCGGCATCGTCACCGCCAAGGCAATCGAGGATGGCCAGATCAGATATACGCAGGACGCTTACCGGCGGCTTGCCAACGTGCTCGACAGCGCGACGGTCAATGCCGGCTTCGTCATTCGCGGCATGAGTTCCGAGGGCTTCGTCCCCGGCGGGGCGCCGGTCGGATCGCTTTACGTGGATGGCATTCTCCAGACCCGTTACAATGCCCGTTTCGGTGCGAGAAGCCTCTGGGACGTCGAGCAGGTCGAGGTCTATCGTGGCCCGCAATCGACGCTCTCCGGCCGCGCCGCCATGTCGGGCGCAATCTATATCAAGTCGAAGGATCCGACCTTCGACAAGGAGCTGGAACTGTCCGGCACCGTCGGCAACAATAACCGGGTCGGCTCCGGCTTCGTCGTCAATACGCCTGTGGTCGAGGATCAGGTGGCGCTGCGCATTTCCGGTGCCTTCGAGCGTTCCCGTTCGGATGTTTCCTATTCGAATTTCAGAGACTACGCCGGTTATGACGACCTGACCACGGATATCAGCCGCAACATTCGAGCGAAGGTGCTCATAACCCCTTCCGAGATGCCGGATACGCGCGCCCTTCTGACCTACGTCTATTCGAAGGATCGTCCGAACGACCGGCTGGTCGGCCTCTATGACGGGCGCGGCGACTTCAACAACAATCCCGATACCTATACGGAATTCCGCTGGACCGAGGTCCATAATGTCGGTCTCGAAATCACCCATGATTTCTCCTCCAGCCTGCGGTTCACCTCCCAGACCGGCTTTCAATACGGCATAAACACACGCCGCTCCGTCGATGCGGGCACGCCCGGCCTGGTCACCGGCATCTGGGGTACGGACGACGATTCGATATTCACCCAGGAACTTCGCCTGAACTACGAAGAAGAACGGTGGAAGTGGGTCGCCGGTCTTTTCGGCAGCCATCAGGTCTTCGACGGCTGGTCGCGTTTTGTCGCGGAAGTGCCGGGCATACCCATGCCCGCACAGCTCGACGACCAGCAGAACCGCAAAACCTCAAACCTCGCCGCCTTCGGCGAGGCGACCTATGAGTTCGCGCCGAGCTGGTTCGTCACCGCCGGCGGCCGTCTGGACTATCTCGAGGAAACGAATACGGAGTTGAACTCCTTCGTCTTTTACGGGATGGATCCCTTCTTTTCCGGGGGTCCCGCATCCTTCGACGAGTTGAATTTCGTACCCAAGATCGGCCTCTCCAGGGAATTTAGCGAAAATCAAACGGTCGGCTTCACCTACACACAGGGTTTTCGTTCGGGCGGCTCCTATGTCAATCGCAGCGATCCGGCCTTCCCCCTCGTGACCTACGAACCGGAATATTCCCAGAGCTACGAGCTTTCTTACAAGGGAACCCTGCTGGACGACCGGCTCACCCTCAATGCCAATCTCTTTTATACCAAATATGAAGATCAGCAGATCGAAATCCGTCCCCCGTCTCTCATTCCGGGATATCGCATCACGGAAAATGCCGCGTCATCGCGCGCATGGGGTTTTGAAATCGAGCCGACCTATCAGGTGACCGACCAGTTCTCGGCTTTCGCCTCAATCGGTTATCTGAAAACCAAATTCCTTGAGTTCGATCACGGCGGTCTGGGCGAGCAATCCGGAAAGTCCTTCCCTGAAGCGCCGGAATGGACCCTCGGCTTCGGCGGGCGTTATGAGTTCGAGAACGGCGTTTATGTCGGCGCGGACGCCAAATACACCACGGAATACAATTCGCGCTTCGGCACGCGCGGCATGTACGAAATCGACTCCCGCTTCATCGTCAACGCCCAGCTCGGCTTCAAGAAGGACAATTGGGAGATAACCGCTTTTGCGGAAAACCTCACCGACGAAAAATACTTCACCGTTGTTGATCCGGATGCGGCCCTGCCATTCGGACAGGCCGGCCAAAGGCGGTCGTTCGGTGTCAATCTCCGTGCGAAATTCTGACAATCTGCGTTGCGGGGCGAAAGCCCCCGCAATACGCCTCCACGTTCATTGAATGGGTACCGGTCTTGCGCTTCTGTCTTGCCTTTCTTTTCCTCATCCTGCCCGCCTCCCTTGCCCACGCGGCCTGCCAGGGAAAGGAGATAACCGAAGGCGTTTATAACCCGCCCTTCTGCGTTCCGGCCGAAGTGAAGACGATCGTAACACTCGATCCGCTGCTGACCCTCGGGCTCCTCATCGAACTTGAGGCTCCCGTCGTCGCCACGCCCTATATGGCAATTCAGGATCCTGCGGTTCTTCAGGTCGTCAGGCAGGCGAAGATGATCGATCTGGGCAATCCGAAGGAGCCGAGCCTCGAGCGGATCGCGGCGCTGAAACCTGACCTCATCATCGGCAGCACCGAAGGCCATTCGCCGATCTATGAGACGGCGTCGAAGATCGCACCGACCGTCCTCGTCAACCACATGGACTGGAAGAAATATCTCGCGCTGCTCTCCGAAATGACGGGACGCAAGGGCGCCGCGCAGGAGGCGCTCGCCGCCTACGAAAAGCGGGTGACGTCGATCCGCGCGCGAATGAAGGATGTGACGGTTTCGACCGTTCGTTTCGCTCCCGGCCGGTTCGTCGTCTTCCTGGACGGTCCTGCCGCCTATGCGCCGTTTGCGGTGCTGCGCGAAGCCGGGGTAAAGCGCACGGCCTATGAGACGGTGACTGACGGCACCATCGTCAAGCGGCCGGATTGGGAGGAATTGGCCAATCTCGATGGTGACATCCTCCTTTATGTCTCCGCCAGCGGCTTCGAAAGCGGGCCGGACGATGCGCTCGAGCAGGAGGTCATCGGCAACCCGCTCTGGCAGCTTCTGCCCGCCGTGCGCAACGGGCAGGCCTACCGTGTCGATCGCATTGCCTGGCAGAGCTTCCACGGCATTGCTTCCGCAAACCGGATACTGGACGACATAGAGCGTTATGTTCTGGCGGATCGATGAACCGCAAACTATCCGGACGTTTTGTCGGTACCGATAGCGGCAAGGCTCTCGCCCTTGCTGCACTGCTGTGTCTACTTGCCGCCGCGTCGCTTCTTGCCGTGGCGCTCGGCACCGTGCGTATACCTCTATCCACCATTCTGGACGCGATTTTCCGGTTTGACGGGTCGCGAAACCACCTCCTCGTCGTGGCGGTTCGCCTGCCGCGTGTCATCGCAGCCCTTCTGGCCGGCAGCGCGCTTGCCGTCTCGGGGGCGATCATGCAGGCCATCACCAACAACCCCCTCGCCTCGCCGGGTCTGCTCGGCATCAATGCGGGTGCTGCCTTCGCAGTTGTCTCCATCATGACCTTTTTCGGTGCGGGTGTCGGCGATATCTACATCTGGTTCGCCTTTTTGGGCGCGGGTATCGCGGCGTTTGCCGTTACTTTGCTTTCCTCGTTCGGCCCCATCCGTCATTCACCGGTCGGGCTCATTCTTGCCGGTGCGGTCGTCGCGACCTTCCTCACGTCGCTCACCAGCGCCGTGCTCATCTTCGATCAAAGCACGCTCGATGCCGTGCGTATGTGGACGGCAGGCTCAGTGACGGGCAGAACCATGGCGCAGGCGGCAACTGTCGCGCCCTATATTGCCTTTGGCCTCATCGTCTCGCTTTTCCTCGGTCGGCATTTGACGACGCTGAGCCTTGGCGCGGATACCGCCCGCTCGGTCGGGCAAAATACGGCCCTCTGGCGCGGGGTGGCGATCGTCACCGTCATCCTGCTTGCCGGCGGCGCAGTGGCGCTTGCGGGGCCGATCGGCTTTATCGGCCTCATCGTCCCGCATATCGTCCGGATGGCCGTCAGCGTCGACTATCGCTGGATCATTCCGTTTTCGGCGCTTGGCGGCGCGCTGCTCGTGGTCGGGGCGGATATGGCCGGGCGCATGGTATTCGGCAGCCAGAATTTTCCCGTGGGCGTGACGATCGCGCTTGTCGGCGCGCCGTTTTTCCTATGGCTCGCACGCAACCGGATGAGAGGCGAAACATGATCCGCCTTTTCCTTGCGCTTACCTTGTTGCTCGCGATCCTTGTCCTCGCAAGCCTCGCATTGGGTGACATTTCGTTATCCTGGCCGGCCCTGTTCGATGTTTTTGCCGGCGGACCAGCGGCAAACCCGCAGGATGCGATCATCGTCCTCGACCTGCGCCTGCCGCGCGTGCTGCTTTCTATCCTTGTCGGAATGGCTCTTGCGACCGCGGGCACCATATCGCTCGCCATCATGCGCAATCCGCTTGCCGAACCCGGAGTGCTCGGCATCAACAGCGGCGCGGCCGCAGCCGTCATGGCCGTCATCGTTCTCATGCGGGACCCACCGGTGGCGCTGCTTCAGGCCGCCGGTTTCGGCGGCGCGGTCCTGATGGCGGCGGCGGTCTATCTCCTTGCCTGGCGAGGGGGAGCCTCGTCGCTTCGCATTATCCTGATCGGGATCGGGCTCGGCGCACTCGCCACCGCCGGCACGACTTTCCTCTCCGCCTTCGGTGAGATCGGCGACGTCCAGCGGGCGATGGTCTGGCTTGCCGGCAGCGTCTACGACGCCACCATGATCAAGGTGCGGCTTCTCGCCTTGTGGCTCATCCTGCCCGCTACACTCGCATGGATGGCCTCACGCGAACTCGATCTCATCCGGTTCGGCGATAATTCAGCAAAAAGCCTCGGCCAGCCGGTCGATCGCATTCGCGGCCTGATGATCGTGCTCGTCACGGTCCTCTCCGGCGCGGCCGTTGCCGTCTCTGGTCTCATCGGCTTCGTCGGCCTCGTCGCACCGCATATCGCCCGCAGGCTCGTCGGAGCGTCTCACGCCCGCATTTTCCCTGTCGCCGCTCTTGTCGGTGCGTGTCTGGTCGTCGCTGCCGATCTCCTGGGGCGCACCGTCATTGCGCCTGCGCAATTACCCGCGGGGATCGTTACCGGGCTCGTGGGAGCTCCCTTTTTCGCATATCTTCTCTGGGGACGCCGCCATGATCGTGGATGAGCAAAAAGTCGCCGAAAAGCTGGCAGGCGAGGCCATTACACTCGCCTATGACCGCCGCCCTGTCGTCGAGAATCTCGATCTCATCATCCCGGACGGCTGCTTCACGGCTCTTATCGGCCCCAACGGCAGCGGCAAGTCCAGCATCCTGCGCAGCCTTGCCGGCCTGATGACGCCGCTTCGGGGGACCATCCTGCTTGATGGTCGGGACATCGCGACGCTGTCGACCAGACATATGGCGCGCCGGGTCGGCATGCTCCTGCAGGGGCCAGTCGCGCCGGAAGGCCTGACGGTTCGAGATCTCGTCCGCCAGGGCCGCTATCCTCACCGCTCCCTCTTCGGCCGCTGGTCGGTTGAGGACGAGACGGCCGTCAACGAGGCGCTTATACTAGCGGGCATGGACACGCTTGGCGATCGCCTGCTCGACAGCCTTTCCGGCGGTCAGCGCCAGCGCGCATGGATCGCCATGACGCTTGCACAGCAAAGCGAGGTGATCCTGCTTGATGAACCCACGACCTACCTCGACCTCGAGCACCAGATTGAACTAATGCATCTGGTGACGCGGCTGGTCAGCCGCCATGGCAAGACCGTCGTCGCGGTACTGCACGACATCAATCAGGCTGCCCGCTATGCCGAACACATCATCATTCTCAAGAACGGCGAAATCACCGCCGCCGGCCGACCGGCGGACGTGATCTCGGCGGATACCATCGAGACCGTCTTCAACGTCAAGACTGTGGTGATCCGTGATCCGGTCGCCGGAACCCCGCTCTGCATCCCGCTTTAAGCGGCGCGGCTTAAGGCCGTTTTCCAGTTACAAAATTGTCACACCAGCTACCTTTTCAAACGAAGCTGGAGACTAGAACCCTCCTTCCCGCCGAAACATTTGAGAGTGAAATCCGCAATAAAATCAGGCATAAAGATGAGTATTAATATCATCTTTATGCCTGCCGTAAGTTCAACGTTCGAACCGTTCTAACCTGTTGTACTTGCAAGCAATCTTTGAAGCCGGTAGCGATTTTACCATTGGCACCCGAGAAACAAACGCACGGGTGAGCCCGGTTATTGCGAATTGAGTGCCGATGTCGAACCCCTCATCTTCTCCGCCTTCCTGGGACATTCCCGACAGCAATGACCTGCTGAACCGGGCGATGGAGATTTATTACCACGACATCACGGCTGCGGTTCACCGCAGGGGGCATCCGCGCTCCACGGCGCGGGACGTGGTGCATGATCTTTATGTCAGGCTCGCCGCAAAACCAGATATCCTGCAAAACAAGCGATCGGTGAAGGCATTCCTTTGCCGCGCGGCGATCAATCTCGGCATCGACAGGATGCGGCGGGAGACCATGGAATCGCGACTGTTTTCCGGTTCCGAGCGCGAGGCGATGGCGGTGGCGAGCGCAGGTCCGACACCGGATCATGCGCTGGAGATCGAAGCACGCATCGCAATTCTTCGTCAGGCGATCACCGAACTGCCGACGCGCCGGCGCGTCGTCTTCATCCTGCACCGGCTGCATCATCTCACACCGGATGAAATTTCGGCAAAACTCAACATCTCCAGAAACATGGTGGACAGGCATCTGCGCCACGCCTTCGCCCACTGCCTCGACCGGCTGCTTCTGATCGGCTAAACGTCCCAAATCGGCGATGCCAAACGTCTAGAAGACAAGGGAGCTGCTGGAGACGCCAATGCGTGAGAACGAAGCGATGAACGCTCAGCGAAAACGCAACCGCGAGGCTGCGGACTGGTTGCTCCGCAATGGTGATCCCCAGCAATCGGCCGAAGACAGGGCACGCTTCACGGACTGGCTCAACGATCCGGAAAACTGTCGCACCTATAGTGCCGCCGAGCGACTGATGGGCGACGCACGCAAAGCCATCCAGTCGGACCCGAAGCTCGCCAGCATAAAAGCCACGCCGCGTAACCTTGCGAAACCCGTCGCAACCACCGTCGTTCTTTTCGCCATGGCAACCGCGACCTTTTTCCTTCTCGACGGCCCGATGCGTCTTCAGGCGGACGTCATCGCCGGGACAGATGAGATGCCGGTCATCGACCTTGAGGACGGCTCCAGAGTTCAGCTCAACGCTTCCTCAGCAATCGCCATCGATTTCAACCGGACCCGGCGAACGGTCCACCTTCTGCGCGGGCAGGCCTATTTCGAGGTTGCCCATGCGCCGGAACGACCCTTCAGCGTCGAAGCCGGAACCACGCGCGTGACGGCCCTCGGGACCGCCTTCGACGTCCGCTACGGCGAGACCGACACGGAGGTGACCGTAACCGAAAACGCGGTCCTTCTTGAACCGGACAATGATGGATCGTTCTCCCGGCGCGTCCAGCAGGGCGAACAGGCGACCTATGATCGCATGAAGGGCGAAACAAGCGTCCAGCCGGTCGATAGTCTCGCCGCACTCGCCTGGAAGCGCGGACAGATCGCCGTCGACAATGCGCCGCTTTCTTATGTCGTTGAAGAAATGAACCGCCATTTCGGCGGCAGGATCGTCATCGCCGGAAGCTCGCTCGCCGCCAGACGCGTGAGTGGAACAGTCGCGATCGCCGACACCGACGCCGCCCTTTCATTCGTGAGGGAAGCGCTCGGCGTGAAGGCGACAAGGCTTGGTCCGCTTATCGTCATCCGCGACTGACGTGGCCATCTCGTAAACAAGCGCCTCACCCGCCCCGCGCATTGTCTATGGCGCGTGCAAAGCGGGCGTGGTCGGCGGCCCCGACCGATCCGTCAGGCGTGAATATCTCGGCATCGTTTCGCATGGCGGCTACATCGATGCCGCAGAGTTCCGCCAAGCCGAGCGCCGTCAACTCGCGCATGGCCGGCACGCGAATGGTCCGGCCACTGGCTGCGGCCAGAAAGCGGGCGAAATAGCGACTGTTCGACAAGCCGCCATCGATGGAGATCATGTCGCCTATGGGAGCGACAACCGACGCCGCCTCGATCAGCCCGGCCGTCAGCAGGGCAATGCCTTCCAGCACGGCGCGCACCATGTCACTTCGTTCCGTGGTGTGGTCCATGCCGATGAAAAGCGGCACGGCCTGCCTGTCCCAATAAGGCGCGGCAAGGCCCGAAAGGGCGGGCACGAATACAGGGCCGCGGCGAATGGCCGAGGGTCCCTCGAAACCGTCGAGTTCGGCACTATCTGCGTATAGGCCGATCTTTTTCGCCCATTCGAGCGCCGCGCCGGCATCATAGACGCCGCCTTCGATGGCGAAGACGGCGGGCGCGCCCTGCATCTGCCAGCCGATGGTCGGCAGAAGCTCGCCCGTCAACGGACGCCCGCTACCGGCAACGGCCAGCAGAAAGGCCCCGGTTCCGAAGGTTATCTTGCAATCGCCGGCCTTGCGGCAGCCATGCCCATAAAGCGCGGCCTGCTGATCGACAATGGAAACGCGGATGGACGTACCCTCGACCGCGCCAAAACCGCCATCGACAGGACCGATCATGGGCAGGCAATCCATCGGCACGCCGTGAAGCGCGCAGAGTTCAGGGCTCCAGTCTCCGGTTGAGAGATCAAGCAGCCCCGTGCGCGACGCCGTAGCAAGGTCCGTGCGGAAACAGCCCGTCAGCCGGTCCAGAAAAAAAGTATCAGTGGTGCCCAGCCGCAAACGCCCTGCGGCCCTTGCCTGCGCCACTGCCGGATTGTGCTTGACCAGCCAGGCCAGTTTGCTGGCCGAAAAATAGGGATCAAGCGGCAGCCCGCAAATCTCTTTCGAACGATCCGTTGCCGATGGCGGCAGGGCGGCCAGCGCTTCGGCGGTGCGGGCATCCTGCCAGACGATAACCGGCGACAGCGCCTCGCCGCTCACGGCATCCCACGCCAGACAACTCTCGCCCTGATTGGCGATGGCGATGGCGTCCACCGGTCCGGCGGCAGCCAGCACCGCGCGAATATTGCGCAGCAGTTCTTCCGGATCATGTTCCACATGGCCAGCGGCCGGGTAAAATTGCGCGTGACGCCGGCTGGCCACGACCTCCGCCGTGCCGCTATCGCTCACCACAAGGCACCGGGTCGATGTCGTCCCCTGATCGATCGCCGCAATGCGCATCAATTGGTCTCCCGAAAGTGAAAGGCAATCTGGCTCGCTTCAAACGCAGCGCCGGGAATGGGCACCAGCACACGGCGTTCAGGGCGCCACAGGCCGGTCTTGCTCCACACTTCCGTTCCGTCGAGACGAAGCGAAAGCCGGCCTTGAACGCGTCTGGTGAAACGAAGCTGAAAATCGCGAAATGCCGGTCTATCGAGTCCACCCGGCCGCAACATGGCTGGAACCGCCAGTTTGAGCGGATCGGCGAAGGCAACGGGAACCCCCGGCGCGTTGCAGGGTTCCCGGGCGAGATCGTCAGCCACCGACGCGCCAACGCGGTGGCCTTCGCGAAACGCCCAGCCGCCCGTTTCCACGGCTCGCAAGACATTCCCGCTGGCGAAGAAAATCGGATTGGCCATCCGTCCGTCCTGATCGATCAGCGGCCCGGCACTGCCTGCCGCAACATCCACGGGGGATGCATTGAGAAGCGCTGCCTCCGGCGTGAATCGCCCGGTGAGCAGAACACCGTCGCATTGAACGGTCAGGATGCGGCCATCCGCCAGACGGATATCGGCCTCCTCGACACGGTCACGCCCGCGAATATCCGTGAGTGTCGCACCACAATGAAAGGGCACCCCGACCAGTCGCGGAAACCAATGAAAAGGCGACCGCGCCAGCGGATGAGGCTCCGGCTCGATCATCGCGACCGGTCGGGCGCGATGGGTGAGGCAGGTCAGAAGTGCGGAAAAGGAAACCAGCTCCGAACCGATGATCAACGGCCGGCGAAAGGGCATGATACCGTGAAAGGCGACATAGGATTGCAGCGTGCCAGTAGTGACCACGCCCACCGGCCGGTCGCCGGGCAGAAGCCGCACGGAGCGTGGTTTTTCCCGTGCGCCGGTCGCCAGCACGATGCGCCTGGCCTGCAGTGTCTCGACGCCACGCGCCGATGTCACCAGCAGCGCGCCATCTTGCCCGAGTTCCACCACGGAATGACCGGTGCGGATATCGACACCCGCCTCCTGTGCTTGCCGCTGCAGGTGTTGTGCATAGGCGGGGCCGAAATAAATCCGTCTGAATTCGCGCATGCCGAAGGGCGAGTGCAGGCAATGCCGGGTCGCACCGCCAAGGGCCGGCTCGCGGTCGAGGATCATCACACGGGCGATACCGCGCGCTTTCAGTTCCAGCGCCGCGGCCACGCCCGCCGGGCCGCCGCCAACCACGATTGCATCCGCATTCTCAGTGCTTGGATGCTCTCGTTGAAAGGACTCCACGGCGCTCATCGGTCGTCTCCCTCCCGAACGGCAAGCGGGGTTGCCAGACGGTCGCCCGTCATCGCTGCCAGCCGGGCGTTGCAATAAAAGCCCTGGCAGCGGCCCATGCCGGCCCGCGTGCGTCGCCGCAGCCCGCCGAAATCACCGGGCGGCACCGGGCTTAAAAATGTCGCCTCGATCTCGCGGCGGGTGACGAGTTCGCAATGACAGACGATTTCGCCGTGATCGGCGCGCTGCCAGTCCCGCTCACAGGTTTCGGTCAGGTTGGGCATCGTCACTTCGGGGACTGATGGCGGCGGGGCAAAACCCCTACCGAAACCCTCGTGGAGTGTCAAAGCATGCTGCGCCAGCCCGAGTGCTGCGCTGAGACCCGTGGAACGCACCCCACCGAGCGTAATGGCGCGCCGCTCGGGCCGCGCGAAAATCCGGTAATGTTTCTTTTCAGAGGCCGGCCGAAGACCGGCATAAACGGCGGTCACGGAAACAGAGGCCAGCGCCGGAACGATCTCCGCACCGCGTTTCAGCAGCGCTTCCAGCGTCGCCGTTTCGACCGTCGCCCGCTCGCGCTCATCCTGCTCTTCCGCCGTCGGCCCGACGAGAACATTACCGAAGGCGGTGGGGCACACCACGATGCCCTTGGTGATTTCGGTCGGAACGGGAAGGATGATGCGCGGCACATGCCGGCGGGCAGCCTTATCAAGCACAACAAACTGCCCCTTGCGGGGCTTGATGGTAAATTCGGGTGATAGCCCCAGACGCGCATCGACGATATCGCCGAACAGGCCGGCGGCATTGACGACGCTCGCGGAAAGGATCGCGCCCGCCGTCGTCTCGATCCGCCACACGCCGTCGAACACACCGGACAGGACTTCCGCGTTTCGCACCAGCTGCGCGCCCAGCGCCACCGCCTGCGTGAGATAGCCAAGCGGGGCGGACCACGGGTCGATGATATGTTCGCCCCGGACTTCAAGCGCTGCCACAAGACGCTCGGACAGGCCCGGCACGGTTTCACGGGCCTGCCCGGCCGCGAGGAGCTCAAGTCCGGCAATGCCGTTGCGCCGCCCCTGATCGGCGATCGCCTGCAATTTTTCCGCCTCAGCCGGGTTCCAGGCGCAGACGAGCGCGCCGGTTTCGACGAGGCTAAGACCCATCTGCCCATGAATGGAAAGATATTCCGCCCGGCCCGCCTTCACCAGTTCCAGTTCCAGACTGCCTTCCGGCGCATCGAAGCCGGTATGGAGGATGGCGCTATTGGCCTTGGAGGCGCCGGAGAGGATATCGGGGCCTTTTTCGATGACCACCACCTTCGCACCGGCCAGCGCGAAACGGCGGGCGACCGCGCAACCGACCACACCGGCGCCAATGACGGCAACGTCGAATTCCGTGGAGGGGGTCTGAGCCATGGGCTTCCCTTTGCCTTCGTCCTTCAAAGCGAAATCAACAGGCGCGACGGATCGCACCGATGCAGCAGCGGCGTTCATAAACGAGAGTGAAATTCGCGCCTGTGCCAGTAGGGGCAGCCAGCACCAGCCGGTGGCCCCGCCGACTTTACTTCACGAAAGTCTTGGTCAGGCCCGCCGTGCGGTCGACGATGAGAACGACGGCAAGGGTGAGCACGATCAAAAGAACGGAAATGGCCGCAACAAGCGGATCCGCTTGCGTTTCCACATGCTGATACATGGCGACGGGAAGCGTGGTGATGCGCGGGCCGGTGAGGAACAGCGAAATCACCGCTTCATCGAACGACACGAGAAAGGAAAGTGCGGCCGTCGCCACGACGCCCGGCGCGATCATCGGTATGGTCACGCGTCGGAAGACCGTGAGCGGCGATGCCCCGAGTGTCGAAGCAGCCTCCTCGAAGATCAGCGGCAGGCCCGCAAGCGAGGTGGTGAGGACGCGGAGCGCATAGGGCAGCACGATGATGAGATGCGCGATCACCAGACCAGTGAAGGTGGCGAGCAGGCCGGCGCCAGCGAAGACGATCAGGATCGCGAGGCCGAGCACGATGGTGGGCAGGAGCAGCGGAGCCGTGAAGAAGGCGAGAAGCGCATCCGCGCCGATCACCCGCATGCGCACGATGGCATAGGAGGCAGGCAGCGCGATCAGCATGGACAGCACGGTGACGATGACGGCGAGAAGGGTGCTGGTGCCGAGCGCCGCCATCATCTTGGAATTATGCATGAGTTCCACATACCAGCGCAGGCTCCAGCCGGAGGGCGGAAAGGCCATGTAGCTGTCGGCCGAAAACGAGATCGGCACGACGAGAACCACGGGCGCCAGCAGGAAAAGGAACATGATGAAGGCGACGATTTTCAGCGCCAGCGGAGCGGGACGTTCTTCCATCTTCGATCTCCTTTAAAGAATGGCCCGCAGAAGCCGGGAATAGAGCACCAGCGCCGCACCGAAGATTACGAGAATGATCATCGACAGCGTCGCAGCGAGTGGCCAGTTGAGCGTCACGATGGCCTGATCGTAGATTTCCGTCGCCAGAAGGAAGACGCGCCCACCGCCGAGCAGCTTGGGGGTGATGAACGAACTGACCGCCAGAACGAAGGAGAGCAGGCAACCGAGCGCGACGCCGGGCATGGTGAGCGGCACGATGATCCGCCAGAACACCTTCCAGGGCGACGCGCCGAGTGTTTCGGCCGCTTCCTCGACACGTGGATCAAGCCTGCCGAAACCGGCAAGCAGCGCCAGGATCATATAGGGCATCAGGATTTCCGTAAGACCGATGACGACACCAACCTTGTTGAACAGCAGCCGCACGCCGTTTTCGGCGCCGAGTGCGAAGAGGATGTTGTTGATGAGGCCGTCATCAGCAAGGATCGCGATCCAGCCATAGGTGCGCACCACGGCCGAGGTCAAAAGCGGCGAAATGACCAGCACCAGCAGCAGGGTTTTCCAACGGCCCTGCGCCCGGTGAAGGTAAAGGGCGATGGGATAGGAGGCGATGAGTGTCAGAACCGTGATCAGAAGGCTTGTCAGGATGCTCTGGCCGATCAGTTCGATATAAAAACCGTCGGTCAGCGTGGACGACCAGTTGTCGAGCGTGTGGGCTTCCCCGAGACCGCCGCCGCCGAGGCTTTCACGGAAGGAAAGCAAAAGCAGGTTGAAGACGGGCATCACGAAGGCAAGGCCATTGACCGCGATGATCGGCCCGAGAAGAAGCGTTGCGAGAAACACCATGGAGGATGTGCGGCTGCCGGGAGCCGTGATCATGACCGCCGCCGTCATTGGTCTACTCCGAAGACCAGCGTGTCCTCCACGCGCCAGATGAGGCTGACCGCACTGCCGGCCGCAACCGGCGTTTCGCCGCCGGAGGTGGCGCGCTCCACCGACAATGTCTGCCCGCCCGCAGCGATCTCGTAATGAAGGATATCGCCGGCATAATAGACGTCACGAACCTCACCGGTGATGCGGTTGACCGGCGCGCCATCGAAATCTGGCACGGCGTCATCAGCAACCGTCATGGCCATGCGGTGCGGCCGCACCATAAGGTCGATCTTGCCATTGTGCGAACCGGGTGCCCGCAATACCGCATCGCCGACCGTGATGTGATCGCCGACCGCGTTTCCGACCAGCCTGTTGGTGCGGCCGACGAAGGAGGCGACGAAAGCCGTTGCCGGACGCTCGTAAAGATCATGCGGGGTGCCGAGCTGTTCCAGACGCCCGCCATTGAGGACGGCGACCTTGTCGCACATGCTGAGCGCCTCGACCTGATCATGCGTGACGAAGATGGAGGTGATGCCGAGCTGCTTCTGGATGCGGCGGATTTCCGAGCGCATCTCGTCGCGCAGCTTGGCATCGAGATTGGAAAGAGGCTCATCGAACAGAAGGATGGAGGGCTGGATGACAAGCGCACGCGCCAGTGCGACGCGCTGCTGCTGGCCACCGGAAAGCTGGACGGGACGGCGGTCCTCGCGCCCTTCCAGGTGGACCATGGCAATCGCCTCGCGGGCACGCCGTTCCGCTTCGGCAGCCGGCACCTTGCGCATTTCAAGTCCGAACATGACGTTCTTGAGGACCGTCATATGCGGGAAGAGCGCATAGCTCTGGAAAACAAGGCCAATGTCGCGCTTATAGGGTGCAAGCTGCGTCACGTCCTTGCCGTTGATCAGGATTGAACCTGACGTCACGGGGGCAAGGCCCGCAATCATGCGCAGCGACGTCGACTTGCCGCAACCCGACGGACCGAGGAAGGCAACCAGCTCGCCCTTGGGTATCTCGAGGTTGAGATTATCCACGGCGACCATGGTCTCGTAGCGCTTGGTCAGTGAACGAATCGAGAGAAATCCTGGCTGCATGATGTCTGAAGTTCCCATTCCGGCTTTTTGCCTTTCTCCAGAACATGTCCCACCCCGGCGGGGTCTCGGACATGTTCTGTCCCTTGATCTATGCAATCACGGCGGAAATTCACCTGCGCTGTGCGCGGCGCTTTCCCTAACGCAGACCCTCGAGCCACCTCACTCCTCCATCGACCCCGACACCGACGGAGGAAATGAGCCGAGGCCTATACCGTTTCCGCACCAGCCCGGAGGGATGCGGAAGTCTTGCCATTTTTCACGCCGGGCGCGAAAGCCTTAGCGGCTGAGCGGGATTACCTTGCGGCGCCAGTCCTGCGTGATCTGGTCGCGAACCTTCGAGAGGCCGATCCAATCAACCGGGATAACCTTGTCCATCGCCTTGACGACCGTGCGATCACTCACATCGGCAGCGACCGTGGCCTTGGCGTTGGTCGGCGCATAATACATGGCGGCGGTAAAGGCGGCCTGGGCTTCCGGGCTCAGCGCATAGTCAACGAACTTGCGGGCCGCCTCGGACGATGGGCCGCCCTTGACGAGGTTGAGCGTGTTGATCTGCAGGATCGTGCCTTCTTTCGGCAGAACCACCTTCATCTTGCCCTTGGAACCATCGGCATTCACCTGGCTGCGGGCGTTCCAGCCCACGCCCAGCGACACCTGGCCATTGACGACATTCGGATAGACTTCCGGCTTCGGTTCCCAGGTCTGAATGTTCGGCGCCACTTCCGCCATCGCATTGATGCCGGCATCGATGTTCTTGATGAAATCGGTGCCGCCATTCATGTGGTCCATGATGATGGTCGTGCCGATACCGACGATGTCAGGGGCGCTGAGCATGGCGACCTTGCCCTTGAAGGCGCTGTCTTTCAGGGCATTCCAGCTGTCCGGTGCGGTCTTGATCGCATCGGTGTTGTAGATGAGAACGAGGTTGTCGAAGGTCACGCCAACGCCGGCGACGCCCTCGAAGCGGGCGTTCGGATAGAGGTCGGCGACATTCTTCGTAACGCTTTCATCGATCTTGTCGAACAGGCCTTCATCCGTGCCGGTCTTGGCGACAGAAACATCCATCAGCGCAATATCGGCCTGCGGCGCAGCCTCCTGGGCGCGCAGCGAGCCGAGCATGGCGGCAGAACCCTGCTGCGGGAAATAATCGACCTTGATGTCAGGGTTGGCGGCCATGAAAGGCTCGATGACGGCCTTGGTGTAACGCTCCTGGAAAAGGCCGCTATAACCGAGGAACGTTACGGTCTGCTGGGCGTGCGCCGGCAGGGCGGCCGCACCAAGCATGAGAATCCCACTCAGAAGTATCGTTTTCTTCATTGTCCTGTTCTCCTCTATTGTTATTGGGAGTGGCGAACGGATCCGCCACCCGTAAGATTGTGTCAGGCGCTCAGCTTGGCCTGGACGAATTTATTGGCCCCGGAAATATCAGGCAGCTTCTCGCCGTTGCGCAGGCGTTCCAGAAGCACGAGTTCAGCTTCCTGCATGCCGATGGCGCGCTCCGCCATGGCACGCGCCTGGCTCGGATGAAGGGCGACGACGCCGCTTTCATCGCACAGGATCGCATCGCCCGGATTGATCACCTGGCCGCCGACGCTGATCGGAATGTTGATCGCACCTTCCAGACCAAGGATCTTGGTGGTGATCGGCGACGGGCCGCGGCACCACATGGGCATGTCGACCTTGGTGAACTCGGAGAAGTCAGTCGCCGGGCCATCAACGACGCCGGCTTTGACGCCAGCCATCTTCATCGTGTTGGTGATGACACCGCCCCAGCAGGCGTGGCGGGTGTCACCGCAACGGTCGATGAGGACGATATCGCCCGGACGCACGAGTTGCGTCAGGTAGTGGAGCATGGTCGAATCCGCGTTCGGGATACGCAGGGTGACGGCGGTGCCCGCCACGCGCTTGCCCGGAAGAACGGCCCGGATTTCAGGATCGACAAAGCCGGAGTGAAGCACATGACCGATCGTTGCGACTTCGACCTTCTCAAGAAGCTCGATAATGTCGCCGCTGATCTGTTCCGGCATGGGGTTGACGATAAACATCAGGTCTTTCTCCGATCAGAGAACATGGTGGTTTGCCACCGGCACATTGGCGCGCACCTTGGCCGAATAGTCGAAGTCGAGGGCAGCCCCCGCTGTTCCGACAGTGTCAGAGCACTGGGCGACGATGTGGCCCCAGGGATCGATGACCATGGAATGACCCCAGCAGGCCTTCTTGCCACCCGCGTGGGCGCCTATCTGGCCGACAGCGAGGAAATAAGTCTGGGTTTCGACGGCGCGGGCACGAGCCAGCACCTCCCAATGGTCCTTGCCTGTCATCAGCGTGAAAGCGGCTGGCAGAACGATGACATCTGCGCCCTTGTCCCGCAGGGCGCGGAACAATTCTGGGAAGCGGATATCGTAGCAAATGCCGCAACCAACCGTCTTGTCACCGACCTTATAGGTCACGACCTCTTCGCCACGGGCCACGGAATCGGATTCGCGATAGCTGATGCCGTTCGGCGTATCGACGTCGAACAGGTGAATCTTGCGGTACCGGGCAATCTGCTTGCCATCAGGACCGAAAACGAGTGTCGAATTATAGAAGCGGTTGCCTTCCTTCTCCACGATGGAACCGGCGTGCAGCGTGATCGCATGTTTCTTTGCGAGCCCCGAAAGCAGCGTGTAAATCTCGCCACCGGGGAATTCTTCCCCGCTCTCATGCATTTCCTGAGGGTTATCCCCAAGAAAAGCAAAGTATTCTGGAAGAACAACGAGGTCTGGACTATCAGACTTCACTGCCTTCTCAATCAAATCGGCAGCAACCTTAAGATTTTCTGCCTTGTCATTCTGGGTATTCATTTGAACAAGTGAGACTTTCACGTTGCTCTCCTCTCATGTTGCGAGGAGAATTAAGAACGGGAACTGTTTTCCTGACAAACGGAAAAACTCTATCGAAACCCATAAGATAAGCTTATGGATTAATCATTTTGCGCCGCAGCATAAAATTTAAGCCGCAGCGATCATCCATTGCGTGGTGGTTTCACTAACGATTTCCGTCGCCATGTCGGCGATGGCCCGGGCGAGCGCATTGTCGCCGCGCTCCTGGTAAACCGTGTGAAAGGTAAGGGGCGGCACCGGCGGCGTGATGTCGAGAATACGCGCTTCGCCCGATTTGATGATGCCGTCCACCAGCACGCGCGGCAGCGCGCCCACACCAACAGCGGTCGCCACCAGCCGGGTCATGATCGACAGCGAATTGGAATTATAGATGCGGCTGTCGGACAGGCCATGGGAATCGAGAAGCGCGCGCAATGCCTGGTGCGGCTGCGACCCGGTCGAGAAGGTAAGCAGCGGAAAATGCGCGATATCTTCGAGCGTGACACCCGTTTCCGGCAGCGGCAGCTCGACAGCGCCGACCCAGCAGGATTCGAAGGTACAGAGCGGTGAGTTGTAGATATCGGCGGCCATGATCGGCCCCATGATAAAACCGACATCCACCTCGCCGTTCTGGATGCGCTGGGAAAGTTTCAGGCTGGTATCGATGGTCAGATCGAGGCTGACACCGGGATATTGTTCGTTCATGCGGCGGATGAGCAGCGGCAGCCAGGCATAGACGATCGTATCGGCGGCACCGATGCGCACGGTGCCCCTCAACGCTTCCCGGTTACTGACGATCTGCCGGAACTCGCCGGTGAGGTTGACGATCTTTTCGGCATGCTGCAGCGCCAGACGACCGGCGGGCGTCAGGTTGACGCAGCGCACATCGCGCGTGAACAGCACGACACCGAGCTCACGCTCCAGCGCGGCAATCCGGTTGGAGACCGACGCCTGCGTCGTGTGCAAACGTTCCGCAGCCGCCGAAAAGCTGCTCAATCGTGCTGCCCAGAGGAAAGTTTCGAGGAATCGCGTGTTCATGGGGTCCATCTCCTCGCATGGCTCCGCGATCCAGCTCTGCGTCTCTGGCTTCGTCTTGCCCTTGGCCTTTTTGGTTCAGGAGCCAGTATGTCCGATGCGCGCGCCGATAAGCAAGGGATCAACGCCGGCGCCTCCCTTTCTCATTGGGGTCGCGCCGGCGGTGCCATGCAGCTGCGAATGGAGAGCCCCTTCCGCGTCGAGGCAACAGTGGAACCGTCGCGGCCGCACGCCTTGCTCAATTCAGAAGGGGTCAATCCGCATATTCGGAGAGGACGGGATGCGGGCCGACAGACGCCCGCCATCCCTGCCGGTTCTAGTGTCCGCCCTTTGTGGTCGGCGCCGGCGTGTTGAGAAGCTGCTGCTCCCAGAGATAAGCGATGCCGCTGCCGCCGAAGTGCTGAATGAGAATCTCGGTCAGTTCCTCGACATGCTCGGTGCGCGCCCAATCGCGCTGCCATTCGCCAGCAAGCGCCATCACGGTCATCACGTTCGCGCCGGCAGCGATCATTCGCTGGATGGCAACTTCGTGAGACTCCTTCGAAATCCCGCCCGACGCGTCGGTGATCACGGTCACGTCCCAGCCTTCGCCGGCCGCCTGGATGACGGGCATTGCGACGCAGACCTCGGTCCAAAGGCCCGCGATGATCAGTTGCTTGCGGCCGGTCGCCTTGACGACGTTCACCACATTCTCGTCCTGCCAGGTGTTCACCCAGGTGCGGTCGATGACCTCCTGGCCGGGGAACACGTCGGTGATCTGCTTGAAGAGAAGGCCACCGCGCGCCGCGATCACGCTGGTGAGAACGGTCGGAACATTGAAAGCTTTAGCCAGCTTTGCCAGCGCGGTCGTGAGGTTGACCACAGCTTGCGGATCATGGCTGTTCAGGTTTGCTAACTGATAGGGCTGGTGATCGATCAGAACGAGGACCGAGTCTTCGGGACGGAGAAGCGAATCAAGGCCGTTACGAAAGGTCATGGGTTCATCCTATATTGGTGGTTTATTGAAGCGCGCTTGCGCAAAAGGCATGCACCCCCTTGGGCGTTGCCGCGGGACGAAACTTGTCATTCCCGTTTCTGATGCGGTAGTCCTTGTCCGTGCTAAGCTGTGTCGCAGAATGGGGAACGCTTGAATGGATATCGAAGATATCAGGACATTCGTCGAAGTTGCGGATGCGGGAGGCGTCACAGCCGCCGCGCTGCGGCTCGGTATCTCCAAATCGATGGTCAGCCGGCGGCTGGTGCGGCTTGAAGCCGAACTTGGTGTCCAGCTTCTGGCACGATCCACACGCGGTGCTTCCCTGACGGAGGAAGGCGCAACCTTCCGCGACTATGCGGCGAGGATTTCAGCCGAAATCGACGTCGCCAGAGAGACAATCCTTCCGGCTGGTGAGCTCCGTGGCCGCCTGCGAATTGCTGCGCCGCTTTCCTTCGGCCCAACGCATTTCGCGCTGGTGATTGCGCAGATGGCGCGCCGTCATCCTCAACTCCAGATACAGACCTGTTACACCGATCGTTTCGTGGACCTGATTGCAGAAGGATACGATTGTGCGATCCGGGTCGGCACCCTTCCAGACTCCAACCTCGTCGCCAGACGCGTCGGCCCCCTCTACGGCATTTTCGTCGCCAGCCCGGACTATATCGAGGTCCACGGCTCTCCGGAGACACCGGAGGAACTCGTGACCCATCAGGCTCTCATGCAGGGAACGGAAACCTGGCAGGTGATGGATGGCGACAAGGTGATAACTCTTCGCCCGCAGGGACGGTTCAAGGCCGATAACGGGGTCGCTCTTGCCGTCGCCGCAGCAGCCGGATTGGGGGTCGCCGTGCTGCCTTACGATCTCGTCAAAAATTATCTGGCCTCAGGCGAGCTTGTGCAGGTGATGAAACGTCATCCGCCGCCGCCGGCCGGGATATATGTCGTCAGACCGCCGGGGCAACATCCCGTCAGAAAAATCCGGGTTCTCACTGAAATGCTGATCGAATGCTTCGATCACGGCCCGGCGGCGGCGTCCCTCTCCAATGCCGGGGGAAGCCCCCCGGCAGCTGCCTGACCGGCACATTTTTCAGAGCCGTACGTCTGTCACACGGCCACGGGCTTTGGCAGGACCAGATCGCCGACCGTATATGTGTGGAACTCGCTTCTGGAGACGGTGTCCAGTTTCCGGAATTTTTCGACGAATTGCGGATCGGAAAAGAACTCGTCGACATTGCCGGTTCCCTGAATGGCCTCGACATTAACGACCGTCTCTCCGTCGGTGCTTTTCGCAAGGCTGCTCCAGAGGAACCCTTCCTTTCGTTCGGCAACATAGTGAACGACATCCTGAATGATGGCGAAGGCTTCGTCCTGCTTTCCCGGATGCGCATGAATGACGTTGACAACAAAGGTCGTGGGAGCGGGCGAGCCCGCAAAAGCTGCGATAGGTTTCGTTTCCATGAATTATCTCCATTTGAAGCTTCGGGCCATTTCAGCCGCGACGACATCTGGATATCGGAAGGAAAATAGCGGATAAACGAGCTGCTATTCTCGACATACCGGACAAAAATTCCTTAATCACGACATCATGGACAAGCTCGGAACCCTCGGCATATTTATTCAGGTGGCGGAAGCGGGAAGCTTCGTGGCCGCCGGGCATCGTCTCGGCATCTCCGGATCCGCCGTTGGAAAAGCCATTGCACGTCTGGAGGAGGAGCTGGGCGTAAGACTGTTCAATCGCTCGACACGCAGCATGGCACTGACGGAGGACGGGAGTTTCTTCCTCGATACCTGCCGGCGCATCCAGTCGGAATATGAGACCGTGCAGGCGCAATTATCGAGATCGCAGGCCGTTCCGCGCGGGCAACTGCGTGTCAGCCTTCCGCTGGCAGGCATGTTGCTGATGCCGACGATATCCGCCTTCATGGAGGCATATCCCGAAATCAGCCTCGACCTTGATTTTACAGACCGTCTGGTTGACGTCATCGAAGAGGGATTCGACGCCGTCATCCGAACCGGCGAGATCAGGGACACGCGGCTGATGAGCCGCAAGCTCGGCACCTTCAGGCACAGCATCGTGGCGGCACCCGGTTACCTGGAAGCGCATGGCCGTCCAGACATTCCGGAAGATCTTGTCCGGCACCGCTGTCTCCACCATCGCTTCGCCAATTCCGGAAAGCTTGAACCGTGGCCGCTGGTTCGCGAAGGCCGCGAGATCAGGATCGATCTGCCGGTCGCCACCGTTGCGAGCACGCTGGAACCCCTGATCTACCTTGCGGAACGTTCATTCGGCATAACATGCCTGCCGTCATTCGCCGTGACGTCCGAAGTCGCTGACGGGAAACTGGTATCGCTGCTGGACGACTATATGGCCGACACAGGAACCTTCCGCGTCCTCTGGCCGACCAATCGATATCTTTCTCCAAAAGTCAGAGCATTTGTAGACTATATGGCCGCCAATCTTTTCACCCGGTGATAGCACCGACGGCAAAGGGCATAAAACGATGCGCAAGCGCTCAGTAAGCGCCGCGATAGTGATCCCTGATGAAGACGGGAAGATCGTTTGACGGCGGCGTAAAAGGCACCTGATACATCATGTCGCCGACAAAGCCGCGGTGATAGGTGCCATGATTGACGATATGCAGCACGATCTGCTCACGGGTCATGACGCCTTCTCCTCCTCCGACAAATTCGAAATGAACGGCTTTCGCGAGATCCCCGTCTGACCAGGTGTCGACCATATCGACATACCAGCGGTCCATTTCCTGAACGGCTTCCCATAATTCGCCAATTGCGGGCGTATGGTCGGTGTTGCGGGCGGTGTAGCTGTGTTTCTTTCCTTGTAGATGATGCCTGAAAATATCATCCACCACATAAACGTGGTTCAGCGTATGCACCATGTTTCCGAACCGCGTCGGCCTCTGCCGAAGGGCTTCACCTTCCGGCAGGTCCATCACGCTTCTGAAGGACAACCCGTTCGCCCAGGCTTTGTAGCGTACCAGCATTTTCAGGGTGCCTGTTGCCGATGCGGTGGATGCGTGAACGGGGCTGAGCGGCGCAATATCCATGCTGAAACTCCTTCGTATTTTTGAACTTCAAAAACGATGATCGGGTTGATCCGGCGCTGTCGCGCCGGATCGGAAGCATTGTTGCCGGCAAACCATGAGAGGATGATCGGCACCTGTCCCGGATCGATAAATCCGGAGGCGAGGATCAGCGTGCCGTGGCCTTTTCCTGCAAAAGTCGGATAGCGAGATGCTGGAGCAGAATGATCGTCTTGGCATCGCGAATATCGCCGCGGGTGATCATGCGCATAGCCTCGGGCAAGGCGATTTCCAGCACATCGATGTCTTCGCCCTCGTCCGCTGAACCGCCGCCTGCCCCAACCTTATGTTTCTCGGCATATGCGCCATAGAAAAAGGCGAGATATTCCGTGACCGATCCGGGGCTCATATAGATATCGAACAGATGCGTAAGTTCGGAAACCTCATAACCGGTTTCCTCGATCAACTCCGCACGCATTCGCGTCGCCGGGTCTGCGCCTTCCAGCAACCCCGCCGGTGTCTCGATCAGCGATTCCAGGCCGCCATTCAGGAGAACCGGCAACCGGAACTGACGGGTCAGCAGGACATTATCGCTGGCCGGATTGTACAACAGGCATGTCGCCCCGTTGCCGCGGTCATATGCCTCCCGGGTCTGCCGTTGCCAGCTTCCGTCCCTCAGCTGGAGTTCATATTCATACTTCGTCAGCCGCCCCCAATCATCGGCCAATACGCGTTCGGAAATAGGGCGGTAAACACTGCTATTCATCAAAGTCACCTCGTTTTCATCTGTCTTTCAAAGGCCGAGTAAACGGCCTTCGACATGCGTGCGCGTTTCGCCGCCGACCCATATCTGGCCGGCATCATCGCGGGTAAGGTAGATACGGCCATGGCGGCCAAGGCGTGTTCCCTGCGCCGCGACATAGTCTTCGCCAACCACGCCCGTTGCGAACAGCCATTGCGCCAATGAGGCGTTGAGGCTTCCGGTGACGGGGTCTTCAACGATGGCGCCCAGATGATCGCTGAAGAAAGCGCGAACCTCAAAGGCGGTCTCGCCGCCTTTCGCATGAGGGCCAACCACGCCGATATCGATGTGATGGGTCCAGCTGCGGGCCGGGGTGATGCCAAGCACCTTTTCGGCGGACGCCATCCTGATCCCGAGCCAGCCGGGACCATTGTCGATCCATGCCGCATCGATGACGTCGCAAGCCTCGATCCCCAAAAACTGCCGCGCATCCTCCAGCTCGGCGGGCGTCGGCGCGCCGGAACGGATAAGCGGCGGAGCGGCAAAAGAAAGCCGTCCATGCGAGCGCCGGATCGTGACCAGCCCGGCGCCGCATTCCTGAACAATCGCCGTTTCGTTCCCGGGCATGCCATTGGCGGAGAGCCAGGCATGGCAGCTGCCCAGTGTCGGATGCCCGGCAAAGGGCAACTCCCTGTCCAGCGAGAATATCCTGACCCGGTAATCAGCCTGCGGATTGGTGGGCCGCAGCAGGAAGGTGGTTTCGGAAAGGTTGAACCATCGCGTCATCAGCTGCATTTCATCCGTCGATAAGGCATCAGCACCGATGACGACCGCCAGCGGATTGCCGGAAAGCGGCCCGGAGCCGAATACATCGATCATATGGATAGCAAAACTCATGACATGGCTCTTTCAGTTGGGATTAATCGGCAACGCGGATGGTGGGGCTGTCAGTTCTGCCAGAGAAGCAGTTTCAGCCCGGCGGCGGCAAATACCACGGAAAGCACGGATTCGATCCAGCGCCGCAATCTGGTATAGAGCGCAATCATCGAGGCGGTGGAAAAGAGAAGTGCATAGCTGCCGAACACGATAACGCCGAGAATGGCGCAGCCGCCAATGATCGCCGGCAACATGCCCGCAGGCGCGTCCTCGCGAAACCCCAGCGACATGATCGCTATCCAGGCCATGATGGCCTTCGGGTTTCCGATATGCATGAGAAGACCCTGCCGGTAGAGCGCCCGATAGCGCGGCGTCGCGCGCCCGGTATCCACACTCACAAAGTCGGAGACCGGCTTCAGGGCCGACCTGCCCGCTCGAAAAGCCAGATACAGCAGGTAAACGCCGCCGAATATCTTGATGACGAAAAGCGCCTGGGCATAGGCGGCCAGCGCGGCCGACATGCCCGTCGCCGCCAGGATCGCCCAGAACAGCGAGCCGGTGATGACGCCAGCCGTCAAAGCAAGGGCGGGCAGACGGCCGTCACGCATCGCCGTTCCCATGATCGCCATGTTGCTCGGGCCCGGGCTGGCGGTGGCGACGATATAGGTGCCGTAAACGAGGGCGATCTGGCTGGCGATCATTCTGACTTTCTCCGGAAACAGGACAGGTTTCCCCAAGCACTATTGCTGGAGGTCTCCGCGATGCACGATGTGAACCTTGTTGCCGTCAGGATCACGCAGATAGGCGCCGAAATAGCCCTCTCCATAATGCGGACGCGGCCCCGGGCCTCCTTCGTCCGTGCCGCCATGCGCAAGGCCGCTGGCATGGGCCACACCCACCGCCTCTGTCGACGGCGCCAGAAAGGCAACCATGCCGCCATTGCCAACCGTTGCCGGTTCGCCATTGAAGGGCTGATAGACATAAAAACGGGGCAACGGGGATTGCGCCCTCACCCAGCAAAGCGCCGCAGGCCCGCCATCGGGGCTCACGGTTCGCCGCGTCAGACCGAGCGGGGCAAGCACGGCGTCATAAAAGCGTTCCGCCCGCTCAAGATCACGCGTTCCGACGGTTACATGGCTGAACATTTGATCCTCTAAGCGCGCCGGCAGGATGGCAGGCCGGCCGCCGTAAAGTGTGGATATTAATCAGCCTCGTCATAGCCTATGTTACACTTGCTGTTTATTGAAATAGTGTAACGTGACACTTTTATCGAAGGTATGAACGTGCTGCTGCAATCCCCCTGGACTCCCCGTCTTGCAGACATTGAGGCGAATGCCGCAGAACGGCTGGTGCTTGCCCTCGCCGACGACATCATCGAGGGGCGGCTGGCGGGCGGTGACCGCCTGCCAGCCCATCGCGATCTCGCGTGGAAACTGGGAGTGGGCCTTGGCACGGTGACAAAAGCCTATTCCGTTCTGGAACGGCGCGGGCTGACACGCAGCGTCAAGGGCCGGGGAACATTCGTGGCGATCCAGGAGGCGCATAACGACCGGCAGATTGATCTCTCGTCCAACGCACCCCCGGCCACGCTCAACGCCCGCATTCTCGCAAAGACGCTGACGGGGATCGCGCGCAGGATCGATGCGGATCATATCAATCTTTATGCCCCGCCCGCGGGGCATCTGGAACACCGCCGCCTTCTCGCCCGCTGGCTCGAAACGCAGGGTCTCACCATCGATCCGTCCCATCTGGTGCTGACGAGCGGCGCCCGTCAGGCGCTGGCCCTGGCCTTCGATCTCGCCTGCGGCCCCAAGGGCCTGCTCCTGACCGAACGGATCACCTATCCCGGCGCCATCGCGCTGGCCCGGCGGAAAGGTTACCGGATGCAGGGCGTCGAAATCGATGCCGAAGGCATGGTGCCGGAAGCGTTGGCCGCGGCGCTGGATGGCACCCCATCGAGTGACTGCACAGCAATCTATCTGACGCCGACCCTGCATAATCCGACAACCGTTACCATGGGGGCGGCGCGGCGGCAGGTCATTGCGGATATTTGCCGCCGGGCGGGCGTATGGATCATCGAGGACGGTGTTTATGCGGCATCCGCGGAAGCCTTGCCGCCGCTGACGTCATTGGCTCCTGAAATCTCGTTTCATGTGAACGGGCTCTCCAAGTCCCTTGGCCCCGGCTTGCAGATCGGCGTCCTTGCTTTACCAGCCAGTCTGCACGAAACCGCCGAAGACCTTCTGCAGGACATGCCGATGGCCCCATCCGCGCTCTCCTGCGCGGTGGTTGAGGACTGGCTGACCTCCGGCATCATCTCTTCAATCCAGCGGGATTTGCGCCACGAGGCCCAACGGCGCTCCAGCCTGGCCGTTTCCCTGCTCGGCACGAACCAGCTTGGCGCGCATCCCGATGCATACAACGTCTGGCTGCCAATGGAACACGACGCCGCCAATCGCTTCGCATTCGCCGCTGCGGCAATGCGCATCAAGTTGACCCCTCCGGAAGCCATGCTTGTTAATCCCGATGATCAGGCGAGCGGCATTCGCCTTTGCCTCGGCGGCCCGTCCTTCGACGATCTCACGGAAGCGCTGAAGCTTCTGGCCGGACTGCTGAAACGCGGAGCTTGACGCCATCAGGAAAAAAGCAACAGCACGAGAATTGAATGAAAGTGACCGTATATTATGAATGATCACCCGGACGAGGATGCATGGAACGCTTGGAGCCCTGCCGAATTGTCCCGGCGACTGGACGGTGTATCGAAACCATGGTGCGTTGTTGGCGGTTGGGCTCTCGACCTGTGGCTGGGCAGCAAGACACGCGAGCATGATGATCTTGAGTTCACGGTGCTGCGTGAAGATTTGGGCATCTTTCGCCAGCAGCTGGGTTACATGGCGTTCTACACCGTCAACGATGGCGTTATCGAGCCGCTGCCGGCGGATCGGGATCCGGCTCCCGAGATTTTCCAGATCTGGTGCTTCGATCGCGCTGCCGGATGCTGGCGCGCCGATATGATGATCGAGCCGGGAACGAATGACACCTGGGTTTACAAGAGAAATCCGGAAATGACGCGGCCCCGTATCGAAATGGTGTCGCTGAGCGCTGACGGCATTCCTCACCTTAATCCCTCCGCCGTGCTTCTGTTCAAGGCGAAGCACAGACGCACCAAGGACGAGAAGGACTTCGCGAGAGCCCAACCAAGATTACCGCTCTCGGAACGACAATGGCTCAAAGACTGCCTCACCCGCCTCCACCCGGGTCACGATTGGATACAGGCGCTGTGATCTCAGGCCGCCTTACGGTCGCCTCTTCCGAAATTCGACAATGGGAATTTCAGGTTCGAGGCGACTGAAATGCCCGTGTGATCCGTCGCAGCACGGCGTTCGCGTGATCGCCCGTGACCGCGGAAATCATTACCACATCCAGCTTTGAGAGCTGTGGGAGCAGGCCGTCCCTCACCTCCCGCAGACCGGCAGGCGCAACACTTCGCGCCAGCAGTGCGACGCCGATCCCGGCTTCGGCAGCCGCCCCTACCGCTGTTGCCCCAGTTCCAACGAATACCTCCCGCCATGTGATGTCCGCCGCCTCCAGCGCCCGAAGGGCCATGGCCCGCAAATTGCAGGGTTCGGGTTGCAGCACCAGCGGCACCGGTGCGTTCGAAGGCAGATCAAAATCTGCGCTGCAATACCAGCCGAAGCTTTCCTGAAACAGCAGCTCGCCATCCCGGCGGATATCATCATGCCGCAACACGACGATCGCGTCGAGCTCGCCGGCATCGTAGAGTTCAAGCAGGGTCCGGGTGCCGGCCGTGCGCAGATGAAGCGTAACGCTCGTCTCGCGCTCGCTGATCACGCGGAGTATCCGAGGCAGGTCGGCCCCGATCAAATGATGCGTGAAACCGATCGCCAGACGGGTCGGCTCCTGCCCAAACACATCAAGCGCACGGCGGCCGGCCGCGACATAAGCACGCGCGGGCTCCAGAAAGCGTTCGCCGGCGGCCGTCAAACGCACGCGGCGCGGCGTCCGTTCGACGAGGCGATGCCCCAGCATGTCCTCAAGCCGGCGCAGGCGCAGGGATATAGCGGCCTGTGATGTGTTCATCACCCCTGCAACCCGTGTGAACGACTGCAGTTCGGCAACAAGAAGAAAAGCCTCGACGGCCTCGGGATCCAATGAGCGCATGTTTCGCATAACAAGCTGTTATCGCTGAAATGTGCAAGCCCCTAATTCTATCTGATAGTCGCGAGCGCTATTGCACGAAAACCCATGATAGGAGCTTTTCGTGTCGTCACAGATTTCCTCGCCCGCACCCGCCACCGACAGCCGGATCTGGGCAGTCCTTGCCGTGGCAGTCGCGACGCAAACCGCGGGCTCGTTCGTATCGCAGGGAATTTACATTCTCGTGCCCTTCTGGCGGGAAGCATTCGGTATTTCCCTTGCATCCGCATCACTGGCCGTGACCGTCATGAACGGTGTTCAGATCGTGACGATGTTCACGCTCGGCCGCGCCATCGACATTCACGGCGAGCGCCGCATCGTCGGCATTGCCATGCTCGGCATGGCGCTCGCGATGGCTTGCGCGGCGGCATTCGCAAACAGCCTGCCCGCGCTGCTTTTGTGCATCGCATTTCTCGGCGGCACCTATGCTGCGGTCCAACCGGGCGGCACGCGGGCGATCATGCGCTGGTTCCCCCCCGCCAAACGTGGCATAGCGACAGGGTTTCGGCAGGCCGCGGTTCCTTTCGGAACCATGATCGCAGCCGCCCTCCTGCCATTCATGGCGGTCCGTTACGGCTGGCACGCGGCGGCATGGCTCTGCGCCGGTGTTTCCGTCCTGGGCGCCGTACTCTTCTGGGGCCTCTATCGCGAAGGAGGCGATGTCGCCGCTAAAACCGAGCGCCCGCTTTCCCTGGGAAAACTTATCCACGAGGTCGGGCGGAATTCGAGCTTCTGGCCCGTATTGCGGCTTGGTATCGCCATGTCGGCATTTCAATTCACCCTCACCGCACACATCATCGGCTTCATGGCGGATGGGCTGGGGCTTGGCCTCTTTGCCGCATCGTCCATGTTTGCCGCAACACAGCTTGCCGGCATTCCCGGCCGGATTCTGCTGCCATGGCTCAGCGACCGCTTCCGGCCCGGACTGCGCACCCAATCGTTCGGCCTGGTATCCGTCATTGCCGCAGGCGCTGCCGCAATCCTCGCGGCTCTCCCCATCGGCACTGCGCCAACCATTGTCCTCTTCGTGCTCGCCGTGCTCGGAATATTCGGGATCGGGTGGTTTCCGCTTTACCTTCTGCAAATCGCCGAAAGTGCGCCGAAAGGTTCGATAGCATCGACAATTGCCTTCGCTTCCACCATCTGTTTGGGGGTCATGGCAATCGGCCCCTACATATTCGGTCTTCTGGTCGATCATTTCGGCTATGGGGCGGCATGGTCCGCACTGATCATGCCTGTCGTTGTGACAGCGCTGCCCCTGGCAATCTCATCGCCGCGCCTGCCGAAGGCTCAAATCGGCTCCTCATGAAACGGGAGAGGCGCGGCAGCAATCGAGTGACATCTACCGTCTGGGAAACCTATGCGGCTGCCGCCTCGACACCCTGTTCGAAGTCGTGCAGATGAAGGGAGATTTCAAAGCCCCGGCGTTTCAGCCAATGGGCAACAACACGCGCGCGGGCGCCCAGCAGATCATCCACCAGAATGACCCGTGCTCCGCGCACGGCAATGGTGCGATAGGCAACGCCGAGAAGCTGGCCGCCTTCCGAGGAAATCGAACCTTTAAGGTGGGAGGCTGTGAATTCTTCCGGTGTTCTCACATCGAGAAAATAGGTCGTTCGCGCCGTGTCCCGCAGCCATGTCTCGGCCGTGGCTCGATCGATGAACTGCAGGTCGTCTTGCCGGGAGAAGGTCTCCAGACGCGCCTTCGCGATATTTTTCGCATCATCGCTGGCGGGCGGATATGTTTGCGAACGCCCCGTTTCCAGCTCAAACCCGTCATCCGTCCAGCCGCGCGTGCCATCGTGCAAATAGCTGACATCGTTTTCAACACCGGCGTCGATCAATGTCTGCGCCCCGAGGATTGCGCGGGGAAGGCCCGCGCAGGAAACGACAACCCTTGTGTCGGGTGACGGCACGAGGTCGGAAAAACGCAACAGAAGTTCGGCACCGGGTACGCCGATGGCGCCCGGCACATGCGCCTTTTCATATTCCGCTATTGTGCGGGTGTCGATGACGACAACATCCTCGCCGGCTTCCTGCCACGCCTTCAGTTCACGGGCGAAAACCACTGGCGTGTTCTTTTCGCTTCTCACCTTCTGGACGAAAGGAACGCCGGGAATATCGAATGTCGGCAGGGCGTCAAGGCCGCCCTCGATCCATGCCGGAATTCCGCCGCGCAGAAAGTGAATATCGCTCCAGCCCCTGGCGGCAAGCCGTTCCGCCGCCTGCTCTGCGCTTCCCTTGCCATCATCCACCAGAACGGTCCGCACGACAGGGCGCGGAATGAAACGGTCGATTTCCGCATCCAGCCTTTCAGCCGGAAGGTTGGTCGCAAACAATGGGGAAGCATACCCCACCTCTTCTGCGGGGCGAATGTCGAGAACGGCAAGTTCCTTGCCATCTGTCAGCCACTCGATGAGGCGGTCTTTGGTTACAGCATGTACGGACATTGCATATCCTCCTGACAAATTCTGGTTTTCACATCGGGTTTCAAGCGGTCGGATCGAGCCATAGATCGCCGAAACTCCAGTTCAGCCCCTGCGCGCCGGTGACGTAGTTCCTGACCCGCCTGTGCGCCACGATCTGACTTCCCGCCGCCACAAGATCGACAGAGGCGACGTCATCATGAATGAGATGCTGGAACCTGCTCCAGGTCACCCAGCGCTTCTTCGCATCGGGCTCGATGGCCGCCGCCTCCAGAAGCGCATCCGCCTCCGGATTGGCGTAGTTGGCCGCGTTGGAAAAGGGCAGTCCGATCTTGAAATTCTTGCTCCAATAGGCCCGCTGGATGCCGAGCGACGGATCGAACGTGTTGGAAAGGGATTCCACAACCAGATCAAAGGCGCGGTCCGTGTAGACCGTCTTCAGATAGGTCGGCAGGTCGTATTTGCGGATTTCGACGGCAATGCCGATCTTTTCAAGCTGGCTGCGAAGGACGTCGGCAAAGCCGGGCGTCAGATAGGAATTGTAGGTCAACCGCACGGGAAAACGTTTGCCGTCTTCCTTGCGGGGATATCCCGCCGCATCGAGCAATTTTTCCGCTTCCCTGGGATCATAGGCATGAGCCTTGACGGATGCGTCATACCAGTTCGGCAGGGCGGTGCTGACGGGGCTCGGCGATATCTGCGCATAACCGAAGAGCGCCACATTGACGATTTCATCGAGGTTGATCGCCTTCGCAATGGCCAGGCGGACATCTTTCTTGCGGAAGATTTCATTATCGTAGTTGAAGAACAGCTGCTGCTGCGGCCCCGCATAAGCATAGGTGTTCGTGTCCAGGACGAGATCGGGGTTCTGCTTCAATCGCTCAAGGTCTGCGAGCGGCACCGGGTTGTCGCCAATATCGACTTCCCCCGTCTCCAGCGCCACCGCCCGCGCGGCCGGGTCGGTGATGATGCGCAGAATGATGCGATCGAGATAAGGTTTGCCGGCATCCCAATAGTCGGGGTTTCTATCGAAGATCAGATGGCTGCCCGGCGTCCACTCCGTCAGCCTGAAAGGACCGGTGCCAATCGCGGTCTGCAATGTCTGGCCATCGGCCGGTTTCAGCTTTTCGAAAATATGCTTCGGCACGATCGGCGATTCCGAACTCGATTGCGCGGCAATCAGAAACGGCGCCGGTTTGGACAGCACGATAATGGCGGTCAGGGAATCCGGCGTCTCCACCGCCTCGACGTTCTGGTAGGTAATGCGGCCGCGCGGATGGGCTTCCTTCAGACGGAAAATCGAAAAGGCAACGTCTTCCGAGGTGAAATCCTCACCGTCATGCCATTTCACATTCGGCCGGAGTTTGAACGTATAGCGCAGGTGATCATCCGAAACGGACCATTCCGTTGCCAGCAAGGGCCGCGGATTGAGGTCGAAATCGAATGTTAGAAGACCTTCAACGATCTTCGGGCCGATCGCCTGCCCCGTGCCTGACGATGTGTTGATGGCGAAAAGTGCGTTGCCGGGATCGACACGATAGAGCAACTTGAGCGTGCCGCCGGAGATGGGCCGGCTCGCATCGCCACTTGCGGCGAATAGCGAACCCGGCAGGGCCGTTCCTGCCGTTGCCAGAAGAAGCATTTTGTTGAACTGGCGGCGTCCTATTGTCATGAAAATCCCCGTTTGAAAACGTCGTTTCGATAGTGAAAGCATCGGGGCAAAGCGGCGCGTTCTTAAGAAGAAAATTCTTCTCAACCATCAAAGAAAACATTTCTTGCAGAATTTTATTCCAATACGTATGCAGCCAGACACCAAAATTTGTGCTGAATAATTGCGCTGCCTTGGACCGCCGTTGCGTTTCTTCGCAACATGGCGAGATAAAAGGAAATCTCGACAACATGACTCTCGGACGCCTTATGGGAATGTTGTTTCCCTGAAAAATCGCCAATGAGTAAGACATTGCTCGGCACAGGGACCGGCAAAGCATATCAAGTGGAAGGCATTTCAACCTTTCCGACCTTCATCCGGACCTGCCCTCACCTCCCAACATTACGGAGCTACACACGATGACCCTCTCCAGTCCGATCACCAAACTGGAAATCCCACAGCAGCGTGTTGAGGCCCGCTACGGAACGCAGGCCGATTTTTCTCCGCCTTTCTGGAATGACACGATCGACGCCTTGCTGAACCATCGCACCGCCCGCGCCTATCTGCCGAAAGCTCTGCCGGAGGGCAGCCTGGAACTTCTGGTCGCAGCCGCACAATCTGCCCCCACATCCTCCAATCTTCAGGCGTGGAGCGTGGTGGCGGTGCAGGACAAGGAGCGCAAGGCACGTCTGGCGGGCTTCACGGGCGGCAACGCCCATATAAAGGATGCACCTGTTTTCCTCATCTGGCTTATCGACCTGAAGCGGTTGCGAACGGTCGCTTCCAACCACGGCAACAGCGGAGAAGGGCTGGATTATCTGGAAAGCTTCCTGATCGGCGCCATCGATGCGGCGCTGGCCGCGCAGAACGCGGTTGCCGCAATCGATTCACTCGGTCTCGGCTCCTGCTACGTTGGCGGCATTCGCAACAGGCCGGAAGACGTATCCCGCGAACTGAACCTGCCTCCCGAGACGATTGCCGTCTTTGGCCTCACCGTGGGTTATCCAGACCCGGCCGTGAAAACCGACGTCAAACCGCGCCTGCCCCAGTCATCCATCTTGTTTCATGAAACCTATTCGGAGGCCGCACGGGATGATCTTGATTCCTATGACGCGGTCTTGAAGACGTTTCAGGAAAAACAGGGCCTGCCGCAAAACGGCTGGACAGCACCCATTTCCCAGCGTGTCGAGAACGCCGCCGCGCTCAAAGGCCGCGCGGAACTGAGCCAGACATTGCGCCGTCTCGGTTTCGGCATCAAATAAACTGTGTTGCAGCTGCCCGCATCGAACGCAGACGCGCGCCTGACTCGGCGATAACGGACCGCCTGCCAGGGGCAGCGCAATCTCTCCCGAAATCGCCGATTTCGGGAACTGATTTTCTACAAAATTAGTAGATATAGAATGACCGGTCTTCCTTCAAACTGCTCGCAGGCTTTACGATCTGTCCCAGAGTGCTTTTGAACCGTGTGTTACCGCGATCCTCAATTGCTATCCGCACAGAGCGCCGAACCTATCAGCAGCCAAGCTCTCCGGGAAATCCGGAGCGCGAAAAAGACAAGACGAGAAACGACAGATGCCACGTTACGTTATTATCGGCGCCGGTGCGGTGGGCGCGAGCCTTGCAGCGCAGTTCGCACTCTCCGGCATTGACTATGCGCTTTTCGGACGGGGCGCCCAGATCAGCCATATCAGGCAGCATGGCCTCACCTTTCAGCGCCCCTCGGAGACGCGGCAGATCGATTTGAGGGTTTTCGACCTGACAGATATTCCGGAATTGACGCCGGATGATGTCCTCCTGCTCACCGTGAAAGCGCAGGATGCCGTCAGCGCGCTCGCCTTCTGGTCCTGGCAAAGCATCTCGAACACAACGACACCGGCGGCGGCAAATCTTCCGATCGTAACTTTTCAAAATGGACTGGCGACCGAAGCAAATGCCCTGAGAACATTTTCCAGGGTCTATGGCGCAAGCATTCTGACCCCGGCGCGGTTCACCGAAACCGGCAAGGTGGTGGTTGGCGGCGAGCCGCAATTAGGCATCGTGACAGTCGGGCGCTTTCCGCTCGGACAGGATGACGTGACCGCACAGGTCACGGCAGACCTGAACAGGGCGGGATATCTTGCCGAGCCAAGCGACGATATCCGCCGATGGAAAGCAGCAAAGCTCCTTCACAACGTTCGCAATGCTCTGGAACTGTTCGACGGTCCGGCCGATCTGAACGACAGGATCAGCGCGGCTTTGGTGGATGAGGCGCGACATGTGCTGGAAGCGGCAGGCTACACCCTTGCCTCGCCCTCCGAGCGAAGCCTCGACATCTCGAACTGGCGGGTTGCGCCGAACAGCGGGATTCATCCGGGCCAGCAATCGACCTGGCAGAGCTTCAGGCGCGGAGCCTCGAGCGAAGTGGATTTCCTCAATGGCGAAATCGTTCTGCTGGGCCGGATTCACGGCGTTCCGACGCCCTGTAACGAAGCCGTGCAAACGCTTGCCGGAAAGCTGGCACATCAGGGCGGGTTTTCAAAGCCGCTGCCGCTCGATGCGATCACGTCTCTCATCGCCGCCCCGGACCGGGCGGCGCATGCCAGTCCTGCCGTCACTTCATGACCGGCAATCCGTATCAGGGCGACTTTTGAAACGACAGTGTGAAACGATAATGCGAGAAGCCATATCAGACCATATCCTCACCGCCGCTGGCACACTCTTCTATCGCGAGGGCATCCGGGCCGTCGGCATAGATCGTATCATCGAAGAGGCGAATGTTGCGAAGGCGACGCTCTATCGGCATTTCCCGTCGAAGGATCATCTCGTTGCAGCCTATCTTGAGGCGCGTCACGAGCGGGTAATCCATTCGCTCCAGAAAGTGCTGGATGCAGACATGGCTCCGAAAGAGCAGATCCGGTTGATCTTCGAGCAGCTCCACGAAAAGGCCGATAGCCCGGATTTTCGCGGCTGCGCCTTCGCTCTTGCGGTTGCGGAACATGGCGAGTCCGAGCGCGTCGTGGTCGTTGCGCGTGCCCATAAGGCGAAGGTCAGGGACGTGTTTGCCGCTGTCCTGGCAAGAGCCGGCAGCACGGTGGAGATTGCCTCTGCCCATCTGTCGCTTCTCTACGAAGGGGCACTGGCAACCGTCGCCGTCAGACGCGATCCCAAAGCAGTGCTGATTGCGCGAGACTGTGCTCTCTCCGTCTTCGACACGGCCGCCGCCTCCACCAATCAACCCAACTGAAAGCAGCAGACAATGACAAAGACGATCGATTATTTTTTCAGCATCGGCTCCCCCTGGGCCTTCATCGGTCTTGAACCGTTTGCTGTGCTGGCGAAAGAACAGGGTGCCACGATCCGCCCTCATGTCATTCCGCTGATCGAGGAGAACGGCGGCATTTATTCACGAAACCGCCCGGAGGCCAGACGCGCCTACTGGATCAGGGATCTGAAGCGCTGGGCGGCATTGCGCGGAAAAGTGCTCAATTTCGACAATCGCGCCGCTCTCTCGGATCCCGCACCCGCCGGTCTGATGGTCGCGGCGGCGATCGAAACGGGCGATGACTGGCTCAAGCTGGCAGCTGCGCTTCAGGAGGCCTTCTGGGTTCGTGGTGAAGACATCGGCAACGCAGATGTCCGCCGGGCGATTGCGACAGCCGCAGGCTTTGATGCTGCAGCGCTCGACAAACACGGCCAGAGTGATGCGGTTGCAGCATTGCAAAAGGCCAGCTTCGAAGCCGCCAGGGAAGCCGGCGTGTTCGGCGTGCCGACCTATCGCTATCAGGATGAACTCTACTGGGGGCAGGACAGCCTTCCATTCCTCGAGCGTCATCTCAGGGGCGAAAAACTCGCCGCCTGATATCACCGCCAGATGGCGGAGACAGTCTGGCGTTCCGCCGGGCGCGCGCTTCGCCCTCGATGTTTGCAAGTCTGTCGTAGCATTCCGCTGCCAGGCTCCCACGGAATCTTCTTATGCCTGACCTGTCCTCTTCTCTCATCCAATCCCTGGGGGACCTCCTCGGGGAGCGTCTTTCAACGTCTCTGACACTGCGCGAGCAGCATGGGCGCGGCGAAGCGCATCATGCTGCCGTGTTTCCCGACGCGGTCGCTTTCGCTGAAACCACCTCCGAAGTATCCGAGATCGTGCGGCTATGCGCAGCGGAAGGGGTGCCCGTCATCGCATTCGGCGCCGGCACTTCGCTCGAGGGGCATTTGACGGCTGTCAATGGCGGGGTCTCGATCGACCTTTCGCGCATGTCGACGATAACCCGTATCAGCAGTGAGGATCTGGATTGCACGGTTGAGGCCGGCGTCACGCGGGAGCAGTTGAACACATATCTGCGAGACATGGGATTATTCTTTCCCATCGACCCTGGCGCAAACGCCTCGATTGGCGGCATGGCCGCAACCCGCGCTTCGGGCACCAATGCCGTCCGCTACGGAACGATGCGGGAAAACGTGCTCGGGCTGACCGTGGTGCTGCCGACCGGTCAGATCATCAGAACCGGCGGTCGCGCCAGAAAATCTTCCGCCGGATATGATCTGACGCGGTTATTTGTAGGCTCGGAAGGAACGCTGGGGATCATCACCGAAATAACGCTTCGTCTCTACGGAATACCGGAAACCATCTCGGCGGCGCTCTGCTCTTTCGAGAGCGTCGAACAGGCGGTCGCATCAGCCATTCAGGTCGTGCAGCTGGGCATCCCGGTCGCCCGCATGGAGCTTATGGACCGTGGCCTGATCAGGGCCGTCAACGCCTATTCCGGGCTGGACCTGAAGATCGAGGACACGCTGGCTTTCGAGTTTCATGGCTCACCCGCCGGCGTTCAGGAACAGGTCGACATGGTATCCGCCATCGTGGAGGAGCATGGCGGCAAGGATTTCGAGTGGGCCAATGCACCCGAAGAACGCAATCGTCTCTGGAAAGCGAGGCATAATGCGTTTTATGCCGTCGTGTCGCAGAGGCCAAACGCCAAAGGCTGGTCATCGGATGTCTGTGTCCCGGTCTCCCAGCTCAGCAATTGCATATTGAAGACCCGCGAACTTCTGAAGGATTGCAGCGTGCCTGCGGCTATCCTCGGCCATGTCGGCGACGGCAATTATCATGTTGTCTTTGCGGTCGATCCCGACAATGCGGAAGAGCTCGGCGAAGTGGCGGCCATCAACAAGAAGATGGTGCAATATGCCCTCTCCGTCGGCGGCACCTCGACCGGCGAACACGGCGTCGGCACCGGGAAAATCGCTTATCTGCGCGAGGAACATGGCGACGCGGTTGATCTGATGGCGCTCATCAAACATGCGGTCGACCCTGCCGGAATCATGAATCCGGGGAAAATCCTGCCGAAATAGAATTGCCACGTTGCAATCCATGATCGTGAGGCCATGCGATGAATTCCTTCAAGACTCACAGTTCCCACTGGGGTGCATTCTCCGGACGCTTTGCAAATGGGCGACTGGAGATAGAGCCCCACCCCGGTGACCCGCATCCATCACCGCTTCTGGGCAATCTTCCAGCGATTGCCGACAGCCCCGTTCGCATCAAACGGCCTGCCGTCCGGCGGGGCTGGCTTGAACGCGAGACCGGCCACGCGCAGCGACGCGGCGCTGACGATTACGTCGAGGTCAGCTGGGCCGAAGCGACGAAGCTGGTCGCGGATGAGCTGAAAAGGGTCTATGACGGTCATGGCCCGAGCGCGGTGTTCGGCGGCTCCTATGGCTGGTCGAGTGCCGGCCGGTTTCATCACGCACAAAGCCAGATTCACCGCTTTTTGAACGTCCTTGGCGGATATGTCCGGTCCGTCAACACGTATAGTTCCGGCGCTGCCATGGTCATAATCCCCCATGTGCTTGGACCGTATGACAGCTTCGACCGCAAGAGCGTGACCTGGGACGCGATCGAACGCAGCAGCGAGCTGGTGCTCGCCTTCGGTGGAATGGCGATCAAGAACGCCGATGTCCACGGTGGAGGGATCAGCACGCATTCCGTACGGCAGAAACTGGCCGGCGCGAGCGCTCGCGGTGCGCATTTCATATTCATCAGCCCGTTGGCAGACGATTTTCCGGGTGATTTGAATGCCGAGTGGCTTCCCATTATTCCCGGTACGGACGTGGCGATGATGCTCGGGCTTGCTCATGTCCTCGTCACGGAAGGACTGCACGACCGGGCGTTTCTGGAGCGTTATACGGCTGGATATGACCGGTTCGAGAACTATCTTCTTGGCAGGGAGGACGGCCAGCATAAAAGCCCCGAATGGGCGGCCGCGATCTGCAACATTGACCCGGAGACGATCCGCAAGCTGGCGCGGAAGATGGCCGGTTCCAGAACCCTGATCACGGTCAGCCATTCACTGCAACGGGCCGATTATGGCGAACAGCCGGTGTGGATGGGCATTGTCCTTGCCGCCATGCTCGGCCAGATCGGACTGGACGGCGGCGGATTTTCCTATTCCATCGGCGCGTTGGGCAATATCGGCAAGAGCCTGCTCGCCGTTCCCTTGCCAACGCTGCAGCAATTCAAAAATCCCGTGCCGGACTATATTCCCTGTGCGCGCATCGCCGATATGCTGCTCAATCCCGGCACCGAGTTTCATTACAATGGAAACGCACTCCGCTATCCCGATATCCGGCTTGTCTATTGGGCGGGTGGCAATCCATTTCACCATCATCAGGATATCAACCGGTTGCGGGCCGCTTTCCGGCGTCCCGCAACGATCATCGTCCACGAGTCGGCCTGGACCTCGACCGCGCGACATGCCGATATCGTGCTGCCCGCCACGACCACGCTTGAGCGTGACGACATCGGCGCCGCCGATCGCGATCCCCTGATGATCGCCATGAAGCGCCTGATCGCCCCTGTCGGCGAAGCACGCGACGATTATGAGATATTCGCCGGGATTGCGCGGGAACTTGGCAGGTCCGATGCCTTTACCGAAAACCGCAACAGCAGAGAATGGCTCGCCTTCCTGTACGAAACGACCCGTCAGGCGCTTGCGGCGGGCGGCCACGACGCGCCCGATTTTGAAACCTTCTGGGAGCGGGGGGAACTGCTTCTTCCGGTTAAACCCGACGATGGTGGCCCGGCGCGCGCTTTCCTTGAGGGTCCCGGGACGAAGCCGCTGCCGACACCCTCAGGAAAAATCGAGATCTATTCCGAAACGGTCGAGGGTTTCGGTTATGAGGACTGCAAAGGTCATCCGCGCTGGTATCCCCCAAGAATGGAGACGCCCGATGACGCCCGCCTGCATCCCCTGTACCTCGTCTGCAATCAGCCATATCAACGTCTGCACAGCCAGCTGGACTATGGCGATTTCAGCCGTTCGACCAAGATCAGGGATCGGGAGCCTGTCCGCATCCATCCGGCCGATGCCGCGGCCCGCGGAATATCTGACGGCGACGTCGTCAGGCTTTTTAATGCGCGCGGCAGCTGCCTCGCTGGCGCCATCGTCAGTGAGGACGTCATGCCGGGGGTGATGCAGCTTGCCACCGGCGCATGGTTCGAGCCGCAGGATTCCGCTGACGACAATGCCATCTGCATCCATGGCAACCCCAATATCCTGACCCGCGACATCGGCACTTCGAAACTGTCTCAGGGTTCGACCGGCCAGATCGCCAGGGTGGAGATTGAGCTTTTTACCGGTGATTTGCCGCCGGTCAGGATTTTCGAAGCCATGACATTTGCCCTGCGTGACACGGCATCTTCGGCGCCGGGCCATCCTCAATCACCGGCGCGAGACGGCAATTTAAGGGCGTCTGAAACACCAATCCAAACTGTCGGCAAAATGGCGATAAAATAATTCACTAAATCGATAGAAAAAGAACAACCAGTCTTTCTCCCTCACGCCTGACTGCTAGGTTATGGGCAAGATGAACACCGCAACGAGGGACCGCGTCATGACTGGAATATGTAGAAGCGGGCGCGCTCCTCAGCCAAGCAGGCTTCCAGAAGCCGCTCGCTAACCCCGCGACGCCCAACCCGATCATCAATGAACTCCAGCATTCTCCCGCCCGGCTGAAAAGCCGGTGCGGCAACGGTTTGACGTGCGTTGTACCGATGGCAGCAGCAGTAGTCCGTCCGCAGGAGATGCAGAAATTGCAACGAAAAAAACTTTGAATTTATCAGGATCATACCATGACAAAACGTTCTTTCTCATTCTCCCTGTCGCGTCGCCGGCTGCTTTTCACAGCCTCCTTGGCGGCCTCGGCCTCGCTGTTTTTATCGACAGTGGCACCTCTAAGCGCAGTGGCGGCGGATACGCCGCGCGATGGCGGTGACATCACGTTTCTGATCGATTCACTGGGCGACACGTGGATCCCCAACAACAGCGCCATCTCCAGTTTCCAGGGCCACATCTGGGGTCATGTTACGGATAAGCTGCTTTACGTCGATGCCGAAGGCAAGGTCAGCCCCTGGCTTGCCGAACGCTGGGAGCAGAACGACACCGCAACGGAATTCACCCTGCACCTCAAAAGCGGCGTGACTTTCTCCGACGGCGAACCGCTTGATGCGAAGGCCGTCGTCGCCAATCTCGACATCTGGTATGCCGGCCGCAAGAACGAGGGGATCAACCCGATCGGCCTTTTCCCCAAGACCTATGATCGCGCGGAAGCGGTCGATGCCACGACGGTCAAGGTGTTCTTCAAGAAGCCGACGCTCGGTTTCATTCCGACCCTTGGCTATCACGGTTCCATCCTGGTCTCCCCCAAAAGCATCGCCCAGCCTGCCAGCCAGCAGGCAGACCTCAGCAAGACCGCCGGTAGCGGACCTTATGTGGTGGAGTCCTGGAAAGAGGGTGACCATGTCACTCTCGTCAAGCGCAAGGACTATAATTGGGGGCCCGCCGCAGTCGGCCATACCGGACCCGCCTATCTCGATACCATCACCTACAAGCTGGTGTCGGAACCATCCCTTCGCGTCGCTTCGGTTCAGTCCGGTCAGGCGGACGTCGCCTATAACGCCTCGCCCCAGGAGCTGAAATCGCTCAAGGAGGAAGGCTTTACCGTCGCGACGCCGCGTTATCTCGGCTTCGTCAACGGCTGGGCGGTCAACACCAAGCTTCAACCCTATGATGATGCGAAGGTGCGTCAGGCACTCCAGGCAGGCATCAATCGCCAGGAAATCATCGACACCGTCTATACGCAGGACTGGAAGCTTGCGACGTCGTTCATCCAGAGCAACGTCCCCGGCGCGACCGATCATAGCGATCTCCTCGCCTACAATCCGGACAGGGCGGAGAAGCTTCTGGACGAAGCCGGATGGGCCAAGGGCGCGGACGGCGTTCGGGTGAAAGACGGCAAGCCGCTGGAATTGACGATCCATTCCAATCCCTATCTGGCAACTTCGAAATCCGTCGATGAACTGATTGCCCAGCAGCTTGGCAGGCTCGGATGGAAGGTTAACATCAGGGCTTATGATGTCGTGACCTATGGCGAGAAGGTCAAATTCGGCGGCGCCGCAGTTCCCGCATATGAAGTCACGCGCAGCTTCATCGATGCCGGCACGGTCGCCAGCATCCTGACCAACGCCAACAATGGCGAGAACTGGTTTGCGCTGGATGAGCGTGATGCAAAGCTCAACGACCTGCGTGACAAAATCGCCGGCGCGGGTTCGGTCGAGGAACGAAAGCCTCTTCTGGACGGCCTGCAAAAATACGTGCTGGAACAGGGCTATTTCATACCACGCACCCAAATCGTCCAGCGCATTTACGTGCAATCGCCGAAGCTGAAGGGCGAAGTCTATAACGGCGTCGCTTACGCCAGCTACTACACAGCGTTCATTGCCGAATGAGGCCAGCGCCCACCAAGTAACGTCAAGGAGGTGACGGCATGAGCAATGCCTACCTAACCTACGCCGCAAAGCGGCTCGGCCAGGCGATCGTCGTCATCCTTCTGGCCTATGTCTTCACCTTCGTGGTCGTCAGCGTCCTGCCTGGCGACCCGATCACCAGCGTTCTGCGCAACCCGCAGAACGGTTTCACCGAGCAGGAAATCGCCGAAATCATTGCTGCACAGGGGCTGGACAGGCCGATCATCGTGCAGCTCTGGCACTCCCTGTCGGCATTCCTGACGGGCGATCTCGGCATCTCCATGCGCTCCAATCGACCCGTCGCGACCCTGATCGCCGAGGTGCTGCCATCGACGCTGGTTCTGGCCTCCGCCGGGCTCACGGTTGCGTTGATCCTCGCATTCGCCGTTGCCTATGGCACACAGGTCGTGCCGAAACGATATGGGCAGGGGCTGCTGCGGGCATTCCCTTCGCTGTTCCTGTCGACGCCCAATTTCGTCATCGGCCTGTTTCTGATCCACCTTTTCGGGTTTCAGCTCAGGCTGTTCCGGGTCATCGAACCCGACAGCTTCTGGGCGACGCTGTTTGCGGCGATCACCATCGGCATACCGTTTTCCGCGCAGATCGCGGAAGTGCTGATCGCCAATCTCGATCATGAAGCGGAACAGGATTACGCGGCGGTTGCCCGCAGCCGCGGCATCGGGCCGAAACGACTTTTCACTACACATCTGCTCAAGCCCGCTTCGCTACCGGTGGTGACCGTTATCGCCCTTACCGTGGGCGAGCTTCTGGGCAACTCGCTGATCACGGAAACCGTGTTCGGCCGTACCGGTATCGGCAGTCTCGTCCAGCGCTCCGTCAGCACGCAGGACCTGCCCGTCCTGCAGGCCATCGTCTCGCTTGGAGCCGTGGTGTTCGTCGTCGTCAACCTCATCGCCGATCTTCTCTATCCGCTGCTCGATCCACGGGTGAAAATTATCGTTGGCCGAAAACGCCGCCTGGCGACCATCGACGACACGTCACTTGGCCTTGAAACGGGGGCCAAACCATGAGCCTTATCTCCAGCCCGGTTTCCGGCAGCAATCCGTTCGAGAAGCTGAGAGCTCTCAACCTTACTCCAACGGTTGCCCTTTCCCTCCTCGTCATCGCAATCGTCGTCGCCTGGTCGATTGCGCCGCAACTGTTCACCAGCCAGAGCCCGATCAACGGTGTCCCGGCCGACAAGCTTCTTGCGCCCAGTTTTGCGCACTGGTTCGGCACGGATCATCTCGGGCGCGATCTCTATACACGGGTCGTTTATGGCACGGCTTCATCCGTATCGAGCGCTTTGGTCGCTGTCGTCATCGGCGTCTTCATCGGTGGTGTGATCGGTTTGCTCGCCGGATTTTTCGGCGGCTGGGTGGATATCGTCTTTGCGCGTTTTGTCGACGTGCTGCTCTCCATCCCGAAGTTCCTGCTCGCGGTCATCATCGTCACGGCCATCGGCTTCGAAACGATCAATGCGGCGATTGCGACAGGCATATCGGCCATCGCCTTCTTCGCCCGCGTGGCGCGCTCCGAGGTTATCAAGACACGTCAAGCGACCTTCGTGGAGGCATCTTTTCTCTCGGGTGGCTCGCGCGGCTACATCGTTCTCAGACACGTCCTTCCAAACGCATCCCGCTCGATGCTGCCGCTTGCCGTGCTGCAATTCGGCGAGTCCATTCTGGTGATCGCCAGCCTCGCCTTCCTCGGCTACGGCGACCCTCCACCTTCTTCCGACTGGGGCCTGCTGATTTCAATCGGCAAGGACTACCTCAAATGGCCCTGGCTCGTTTATGCGCCCGCGTTCGTTACGATCGTGACCGTCCTCTCTGTCAACAGGATCAGCCGATGGCTTCGCAAATCGCACTGAAAACAGCGCCAATCCTTCCCGAGTTCGTGGCTGCGTCTCCACAACACGCGATACCCCTTCTCAAGGTCGAAAATCTTGCCGTGTCCTACGGACGGCAGGAGGTCGTCCATAATGTCGGCTTCGAAATCGGACGTGGCGAAAGCCTCGCCCTCATCGGAGAATCCGGTTCTGGAAAATCGACCATCGCGAAAGCCGTGCTGAGGCTTCTCCCCACCGGCGCAAACGCCACAGGGCAGGTTATTTTCGACAGGCAGAACATTCTCGCATTACCAGAACGCCGCTTCAGGCCGTTTCGCGGCCGTGAAATCGGCTTCGTGCCGCAGGATCCCGGCAACTCTCTCAATCCTGTGAGAACAATCGGCTCCCAGGCGCTGGAAGCGGCAGCGCTGATGGAAGAGACCAATCCAGCGATCCGCAGGACACTTATTCTCGAAACCTTCGCCAAGGTGGGTCTCGACAATCCGCAACGGGTTTACGATTCCTATCCGCACCAGTTGTCCGGAGGGATGCTGCAGCGCGTGCTGATCGCTCTGGCAATATTGCCGCGCCCTGCACTGCTGGTGGCGGACGAACCGACCTCGGCACTCGACGTAACGATCCAGAAGCGCATCCTCGATCTCCTCTCCCGTCTTCGGGATGAGCTGAACATCAGCCTCCTTCTTATTACCCACGATCTCGCAATAGCGGCCGAAAGGGCGGATAATCTCGTCGTGCTGAAGAACGGCGTCGTGCAGGAGAAAGGCAGGACGTCCGCGGTTTTTTCCTCCCCTTCCTCACCCTATGCCAAAAAACTCCATGGCGACGTCCCCGCGCTCAACCCGGAGCGCTATGCCAAATTCCGCGATCCGGGGTTCAGCCTCCTTGATGGCGACAAATCGCCAAAGATCGCCGTCAGCGGCGTCACCAAACGCTTCACTGTCGATGGCAAAACCCTGACTGCGGTGGACGATATTTCGTTTTCGGTTCCGGCAGGTACGACCCATGCTCTCGTCGGCGAATCCGGTTCCGGCAAGACGACGACGATCCGCCTGCTGCTGGGGCTCGAAGAGCCGGAAAGCGGCACGATTACGGTTGCCGACGAGACCGTCACGAACAAAAACCGCGCTTCGCTGCGGTCCGTATGGCGGCATCTTCAACTGGTTTACCAGAACCCGTTTACGTCCCTCGACCCGACGTGGAAGGTGGGGCAGCTTGTTCGTGAACCACTCGACCGCTTCGAGATCGGGACGCCGACAGAGCGATCCGAACGCGTACAGGAAGCTCTCGCGAATGTCGGCTTGAGCGAGCACCTCCTGGAGCGTAAACCGTCGGCCCTGTCCGGCGGGCAGCGTCAGCGTGTGGCAATCGCCCGTTCGCTGGTCCTCAAACCGGATGTGATCGTGCTGGACGAACCCACATCCGCACTCGATGTCAGCGTTCAGGCGGATATCGTCGAGGTTCTGCTGTCGCTACAGGCGAAGCTCGGCCTGACCTATGTTTTCGTTTCGCACGACCTCGCCCTCGTCCGGCAACTTGCGCACAGCGTTTCGGTTATGCAGCGGGGACGCATTGTCGAACATGGAGCCGTCACCGAGATATTCGCCAATCCGAGACACGAATATACCGCGTCGCTGCTGAACTCCATCCCGTCGGGCATTGCCGGAACGGTTCGCGCTCCCGCTGTCCAGCGCGCTCTGCGGAAGGAGCAACTCGCATGAATATTGCAGCAGCTTCCCGCGACCTTCCCGCGTTGTTTCGGCCGAAACAGCGGCTGGGTTTCAATACGCGCGTGTCGTTCAACGACGATGACGGTCCGGCACAGGGGCTGCGACAGGGCATAGAGCTGTTCAGGCAGGCGGAAAGGCTGGGTTATCAGTCAGGCTGGGCCTATCAGCGTCACTTCGACCACTATCTTTCTTCCCCGTTACCCTTCTTTGCGGCAGTCGGCCAGCATACGCGGCACATCACACTTGGTTCCGCCGTCATCCCGATGCGTTATCAGGACCCCATCCTTCTGGCTGAGGCGGCGGGAACAACCGACCTCTTGATCGACGGTCGGCTTGAACTTGCCATCTCGACCGGGACCAACGGCGCGTTCGATGCCGTTTTCGGAACCGTCGATACCGATGCCCGCACAGAGGCAAAGCGACGCCAGTCGCGTTTCCTCGCCGCCATTGCCGGTGATGTTTTGCACACTGTTACCGAGCGGGACATTGGTGCACCTCCGGGAGCCGAGTTGCGGGTGACCCCTCATAGCCCAACCTTGCGCAGCCGTATCCGACAAGGCTCCGCCAGCCTCGATTCAGCAATACAGGCCGCCGAACTTGGGATTGGCCTGATTTCCGGGACCGTCCTTCACGATCAGGCAGAAGGCGAGACTTTCGGTCAATATCAGGCGCGGATCATTGATGCCTATCGCACCCACTGGCTCCGCATCTGGAAGACGACGCCACCCCCGGTCGCTGTTGCCGCTTCCATTCTCGTTGGCACCACCCCGGAGCTGCGTGAGAAATACGCGGCTTACGACCTTGAGCGTCGCACGGTGGGAATTGCCGCCTCACGCCCGAAGGGTGCGCTGGCCCCTGCCGGCCCGCCTGTTGGCGCGCAGATTTCCCCGGTCTTTCAAGGTACACCGGAAGAAGTCATAGAGGCGGTTTTGAGCGATCCGGGACTGGCGGCCGCAGATGAGCTCGTTCTTTTTTTGCCTCCCGCTTTCGGACTGTCCGAAAACATAAGATTGCTCACCGATCTTGCGACGACAGTTGCTCCATCTCTGGGGTGGAAACCTGCTCCCGATCACGAAGGGACGGAACGGGCGGCAATCTAAGGTTCTAGACCGTCGGGATAGTCAGGCAATATTTTCTACATATTCCATAGAAATAGAAAGACCTGTCTTCCTCATATGCCACGCCGGCTTTAGCTTTTACCCGACACTCAGAAACACCAAGGAGCTCCCATGGCTGCGGAATTCATCAGCGTCAGCTTTCCCAACGAGTCCAATGATCTGAACCCCATCCCTGATGCTCCGGTCGATCCGCTCTTCCTGGAACGTTATGCGCGTGCACTGGACGACTATGGGTTCAACTACACGCTCATTCCCTATTCCTCCTCTTCGTTCGATCCCTTCACGCTGGGCGCCACCGTGCTTGCGCATACGAAGAACATCAAGATCATCGTCGCGCTCCGGCCCAACACCGTTTATCCGACGGTTGCGGCCAAGTCCCTCGCCACGCTCGACCAGTTGAGCGGCGGTCGCGTCGTCGTCCACTTCATCGCAGGCGGAAGCGACGAGGAGCAGGCGCGCGAAGGAGATTTCCTCAACAAGGAAGAGCGTTACGAACGCCAGGAAGAATATATCCGCATTCTCCGCCTTGCCTGGAGTTCGACCGAACCCTTCGATTTCGACGGCAAATATTACCAGTTCAAGCAGTTTCGCAGCGCCGTGCGTCCCACCAACGGTCTTATCCCGATTTCGCTCGGTGGTTCGTCAGATGCCGCCTATCGTATCGGTGGCTCGCTGTGCGACATTTTCGGGCTCTGGGGCGAGCCGCTGGCTGAAACCAAGCAGCAGATTGACCGCATCTATGCCGAAGCCGCAAAAGCAGGCCGAACCGATCGCCCGCGCATCTGGGTTACCTTCCGGCCAATCGTGGCTGAAACAGACGAACTGGCCTGGGATAAGGCGCACAGGGTTCTCGACCGTCTGAACGAGAACCGTCAGAGGGGCCTTTCGCGCGCGCCGGTCAACGCAACACCACCCGCCAATATCGGCTCCCAGCGCCTGCTCGATATCGCCAAACGCGGCGATGTCCATGACCGCGCGCTCTGGTATCCGACCGTCACCGCGACCAATGCAAGCGGCGCAACAACCGCTCTGGTCGGATCGCCGCGCACAATCGCCGACTCCATTCTCGACTATATTGATCTCGGCGCCGATCTGATTTCGATCCGTGGATATGACAATTACAATGATGCCGTCGACTACGGACGATACATCCTGCCTCTCGTCCGCGAGGGCATTCGCGAACGTGAAGAGGCAAAGAAGAAGGCAGCCGCCTGATCACGGCAGTCCGGCCAGGCCGGACCTGTACACCTCTTCCTCCAAGACCGGGATCCATCCATGCCCGCAACGGATGATCCCGCCTCTCGACTTCCAGAAAGCCGTTATCCGCATGTCTTACGATCCCACCGCACTTAAAGCCGCTGTGCGCGCCCTTTCCGAAGCCGCACCGGATGCGGATCAGACCGGTCAGTTTCCCTGGACCGGCATTCGCGCCGTTCATCAGGCCGGACTTCTTGAGAGCACCGTGGCCACGCGTTACGGCGGCCCAGGAGGAACCTTGAGCACCGCGGCCCATATTCTGGCGGCACTTGGGCGCGGCGATCCCTCCGTGGCGCTCATCAGCGCAATGACGATCTTCACCCACCTGGGACAGGCGACGAAGGATCATTGGCCCGACGGTCTTTACAGGGACCTTCTTTCCAGAGCCAAAGATCAGCCACTGCTGCTGAACGCCGCCCGTGTGGAGCCGGAACTGGGCTCGCCGGCGCGCGGCGGATTGCCGGCCACGCGTGCGCGCCGGACGGCAAATGGCTGGTCGATCACGGGCCGCAAGCGCTTCGTGACGGGCGCGCACGGCCTCACCCATTTTCTCGTCTGGGCGCACACCGACGAGGCTCAGGCGCGGGTCGGCACGTTTGTCGTGCCTAACGGCCTGCTCGGCATCAGGATTATCGAGAACTGGAAGAGCCTCGGAATGCGGGCGACCGGTTCGCACGATGTCGAATATACCGAGGTTGAAATCCCGGCAGAAAATGTGCTGGAACTCGTTGATCCCTCCGTTGCCCAGCAGGATAATCGCAGCCATGCGGCAATGACGCTTGCGCTGACCGCAATCTATCTCGGCGCAGCCGAAGCGGCTCAGGAAGCCTTCATCCGCTTCGCGCATGAACGTGTGCCCGCCAATCTGGGCCATCCCATTGCGCGGACAGAACGCTTTGTCACGCTTTCGGGTGAGATCGACCTTCTGGTCTCCGGCGCGCGGCAGATCATCTTCGGCGCACTCACAGGCCATATTGGCGATGCCGAACACCTGATAAGGGCCCGGCTTCTCGCCGGCAGGCAGATCCGCGAAGCTGTGCAACTGGCTGTTCGCGGTATCGGCAATCCCGGCCTCAACGCCGATCTTGGTCTGGAGCGGCATTTCCGCGATATCCAGTCAGTTCTCGTCCATGCACCCCAGGAAGATACGTCCGTCGCCATTCTCGGACGTGCCGCCTTTGAGCGCTGGAAAACAGGCGAGAATGACCGATCGACACATGCAGCCGGCCTTTCAATCCTGAAGACGGCTTAAGACGCGTTGGCGCAAACCGCCCTTCCCCAAGATCACTCGAAAGAACGTCAATGAGCAACAATCTGATCGTCGGTTTCTCCGGCAACACATCGCGCCCATCCAGCACGAAGCGCTTTGTCGAAAACGTCAGCGAAGCGCTGGCCGGGCAACTGGGCCTGCAGCATCAGGTTTTCGACATCGAGGATCTCGGGGCATCATTGAGCTCGGCACGATCCGTGGCGGATCTCGATGGTAACGCGCGGCGGATTGTCCAGACAATCATCGATGCCGAAGCTCTGGTGATCGGCTCACCGACCTACAAGGGCAGCTATACCGGCCTCTTTAAACACGTCATCGATCTTCTCGACCCCGCCGACCTCAGAGGCAAGCCCGTCATCCTGACGGCGACAGGCGGCGGAGACCGGCATTCACTTGTGGTGGAGCATCAGCTCAGACCGCTATTTGCATTTTTCGAAGCCTTCGTGGCACCGACCGCAATCTACACCTCTGGCCGGGACTTCATAGAAGGCGAGCTTTCGCCTGCCATAAACGCGCGGGTAAATCAGGCAATCGCAGAAGCTGCTTTGCTTGTTAAAGCACGGTTTGAAAGAGTAACAATCGCCGCAGAATAATTGGACGATGCGCCCGGGATATACTCACAGAGACTGACAGCGCTGACGACGTCGGCTGGTTCGATCCACCGACGTCGTCCGGCATGGCATTGCTTTTGATCCCTGTGACGAATGGCGGGTTGAGATAGCGTCCGGCAAAGGATATCAGGTGCCTCAATCTCAGGCGGATATTCCGCAAGCAACAAGGCGCATCCTGACATGATCCCGGACTTCCTCGTCACCCATTCCGGTGGCTTCCACGCCGACGAACTCCTATCCAGCGTCGTGCTCACCCGGCTTTTCCCGCAGGCCCGCCTCATCCGCAGCAGGGCGTCCGAATGGATTACGCCCGGCGCGAACCGCATCATCTACGACGTCGGAGGTGCTTATGACCCAACGGCGGGAATATTTGATCACCACCAGCGCGGCGCACCACTACGGGACGACGGTCAACCCTATAGCTCGTTCGGCCTGATCTGGAAGCATTTCGGCCGCGACTATCTTGCCGCCTCCGGCGTTCCTGAAGACCATATCGAAGCCATTCACACCTCTTTCGATACCAGCTTCGTGCTGCCGGTCGATCTGGTCGACAATGGTGCGCTCAGCCCCTCCATCGCCGGGCAGCTCGCTGGGCTGACCCTGCCCGTCCTGCTGGAAACTCTGAAACCTGTTTTCGACGAGACCGATCCCGAAGCGGATAATCGCAGTTTCCACGCGGCGCTGGCCGTTGCCCGCAGCTTCGTGGAGGCAAAGATTGCCAACAGCGCTGCAAAATTGCGGGCCGAAGCGCTTGTGAACCGGGCTATCGTGGATGCCGGTGAGGGACATATTCTGGAACTGCCGGTAGGAATGCCGTTTCGACCCGCCATCATGAAGGCAGGCGCCGACCATCTGCTCTTTGTCGTTCACCCGCGCAACAGCGACTGGTGTCTGACCGGTATCCGCCGCGCGGATGAGGGCTTTGAGCTGCGTGCCGACCTGCCGGCAGCTTGGGCCGGCCTGACGGACAAAGATCTCGAAGCGGTTTGTGGCGTCGAAGGCGCGACCTTCTGCCATAACGGCCGGTTTGTGGCTGCGGCCAAAACCCGCGATGCTGCACTGGCCATGGCGGAGCTGGCGGTAAAGGAAGCAATCGCAGCAAAGCAGTGATGTGGAGCCGGCCGTGTGGCCGGTCGCATCTTGTGGCGGCGCGAGCCTCCATTGCTGAAACAAATCAGCCGGTAACAGTGTCAGTTGCCGGCGTATCCTGCTGCGGCCATCGCTGTAGTGCTTCACGGCCGGCCTGGGTCAAACCATAGACTCCTCGGTCCTGCCGTTCGAACCAGCCGTAAACATTCGAAAGCAGGATCTTTCCGGCATCCGGTACGCTGGATCTGACTTCACGCACCCGCATCGGCCCTGATGCCAGCGCCAGGGCGCAGCCGAGCGCCTGCTGGCGGTACGCGGTCATGATCGGTGCGCGCGTGCTGCCGCCTGCCGTCGGATCGCCGCGTCGCCTCTGGTGTTCGCGCATCAGCCGCGACCGCCGTTTCGGATTGGTTCGCGGCATCGGTGATATGGAACCAACGATCACGCTGACCTCACCGGTATCGGAGATGCCGAGCATGCCGATCCCGAGCCTGCGGCAAAGATCGCGGTAACGTCTGTCGGCCTCGCGGCCTTTGCCCCTGGCTGAAACCCGAGCCGCGATCCAGACCTCGTCCGCAATGGCTGCGCGATCGACAGCCTGCAAGATGAGTTCCAGATTGAAGCTCAGTTTCAGCTCGCAAATCACGACAACAGGCGGATCGTCATCGCTCAGGCCGACGAGGTCGCAACCGCCAACCTCGCCCTTGACGGCGTAGCCCGCCTTTTCGAGAAAGCCCTTGATGGGCAGATAAAGCGACGTTTCCATGTGCCTGCAGGTTCAAGTGAAGTTCCCCCCCCCCAGATACATCGATCCACCTGCACAGGACAACCTTTATAGCCGCTGGCGCTCGGTTACAGATTGTCAGCTACCTGTCGTCAGGCCTGATCCAGGGCGAGGGTCAGGTCTGCGACAAGATCATCGGGATGTTCGATGCCGATTGACAGCCGGATCGTGGAATCCAGCACACCGATGCGCTGGCGGACATCGGCAGGAACTCCCGAATGCGTCATCGTCGCGGGGTGAGAAGCAAGAGACTCCGTACCGCCGAGACTTACCGCGAGTTTGAATATGTTGAGCGCATTCAGGAATTTGAAAGAGGCAGCCTGCCCGCCGACGATGTCGAACGAGAAGGTCGATCCCGCACCGGAGCATTGTGCGGCAAACACCTTGCCAACTGCGGATGCCGGATCGCTGAACGGCAGGTAATGGATTTTTTCGACCTTGGGATGCGCGTTCAGGAATTCCGCCACGACCTTGGCGTTGCTGTTCGCCCGCTCCATCCGGATTTGCAGCGTCTCAAGGGAGCGTCCGAGCATCCAGCATGAATGCGGATCGAGCTGCGTGCCGATTGCCCCACGCAACGCCTTCACCTGCTTCATGACATCCTTCCGGCCGAGCGCCGCCCCGGCTATGAGGTCGGAATGCCCGCCAACGTACTTCGTCAGTGAATAGAGCGAGATATCGGCGCCATGCTCGATGGGTCGCTGGAATACGGGCCCAAGAAGCGTATTGTCGCAGGCGATGATCGGCCTGTGCCCCTGCTTTTCGCCGATAACATCGGCAACCCGGCCTATCATCGCGACGTCGACAATGCTGTTTGTCGGATTGGCCGGGGTCTCGATGAGGATGACAGACACCCTGCCCTTCGCCATCGCCTCCTCTGCAGCTGATATCACCGAGGTCTCGCTGACACCGTCGGCGAAACCCACTGCCGAGACGCCGAAATTATGGAAGGTCTTCGCCAGCAGCGTCTCCGTGCCGCCATACAGGGGCTGGGAGTGGAGCACGGTGTCGCCCGGCCGGACGAAGGCGAAAAGCGTCGTCGAAATGGCGGACATGCCGGAGGAGAAGAGCGCGCAGCTCTCCGTCCGTTCGTAAACGGCAAGACGATCCTCGACAATCTCGCTGTTCGGATGGTTGAAACGCGAATAGACGAGGCCTGCGCCCCTGCCCTCCGGCGGCTCCTTGCGCCCGGAGACGTAGTCGAAGAAGTCGCGCCCGTCTTCTGCCGATTTGAAGACGAAGGTCGATGTCAGGAACACGGGAGGCTTTACGGCGCCCTCCGACAATTCCGGATCATACCCATAATTGAGCATCTGGGTTTCAGGATGGAGAGCGTGGTTGCCGATATGGGTTTTGGATGGATGCGGCGCGGTCATTTCCGATGATCCCTCAGCTGGCGTTGAATTACCTGCAGATTACACGCAGTGAAACCAAAATATCTTGCATTCTGAAGCGTCGGACTATCTCATTAAGCAATATATTGCGGAGAATGGTCATTTATGTCGCAGAAAATTGCAGACCCGATCGACAGCAGGATACTCAAGGAACTGTCTGCCGATGCGCGGATCACGAACAACGAACTTGCCGAGCGGGTCGGACTTTCGGCATCGGCGTGCCTGCGACGGCTTCGACGCCTGGAAGAGATAGGCGCGATCAAAGGATATTCCGCCATCATCGATCCGGCAATCGAGGGGTGGACGATGACTGCCCTTGCCTCCATCCGCCTCAGCCGTCAGCACGATGACGAAATCCGCATGTTCGAGGCGGCCGTTCTTGACTGGGACGAGGTTCTCGAATGTCACCTGGTCACGGGTCCGAGGGATTACATGCTCAAGGTCATGTGCGGTGGGCTGGAGGATTACGAGCGCTTCATCAAGGACAAGATTGCCAAGCTGAAATGCGTCGACACCATCGAGACCAGCTTCGTCATGAACACGATCAAGGCGCGGCGTATCTGAGCTTCAGGCCCGGCAGAGCCGGCGCAATATATTCACGGCATCGGGCGACGCCATGCCTGTGCCGGCCCACGGCCCATCAGCGCTCATCGCTCCCGAGTGCTTCAAGCCAGATACTGACGGCGACCGCTCCTGCATCGAGATGTCCGACAGCCCGCTCGCCAAGATAGCTCGCGCGCCCGAGCCTCGGCTTCATGGAGGCCGTCGCCTCGGCGCCGGCAACGCCTGCCGCCACCGCGGATCGCCAGGCTTCCGCGGCCGAAGCTCCACCTGCGAGTTTATCCCGGAAGGTTTCTGCCGCCGGATGAAGCGCATCTATCATCGTGCGGTCCCCCGGCCTCGCACCACCGAGTTCAGACACCGCGGCAACGGCGGCAACGAATGCTTCCGCCATCTGCTGGGCCGTCGGCTTTTCGATGCCGGCAAGATGGCGCGAGGCGCGCATCAGGCCCGTGGCGTAAAAGGGGCCAGAGCTTCCGCCGATTGCCTTGCGCATCGCGTTTGCCATCGCCATCAATCCTCCGGAGACATCTGCGAAGCTCTCCATGGGCAGCGCCAGGATCGCTTCAGCGCCCCGCACCATGCTTGTTCCGAGGTCACCGTCGCCCGTAACACTGTCCAGCTGCGTCAATTTGGGCTCCGCGGCGATCAAGGCTCCGGCAACCAGCTCTGCGGCGGCACGCAATCGCTCACCGGCTGCCGTTATCGTGTTTTCCGCAGTCACACTCTTCTCGACGCCTGCCGAAGGCAGGACCCGCTCACGGTTCACCGCACCGCCGCGCGGCCATGCACCGGCATCGGTTGGCGCATCCATGAGGCTCAGCCTTGCATCGTCCACATGCATGACCGACAGTGAAAAGCCCGGCATGTCGAGAGCGGAGAGGAAAGTGCCGGCCCAGGCCCGCTCGACCGCGACGCCCTTCGCTTCCAGGCGTGCGACCGCTGATCGCGCCACGACCGCAAGTTCCATTGGCGGCGTTGATCCCAGCCCGTTGACCAGGAGCGCCACCCGGTCTCCGCTCTTCAGCCTGCCATCGGCTTCGATCGTTTCAAGCACCAGCTTCACAAGCTCGTCCGCCGATGCGACAGGCATCCGTCTTACACCCTGCTCGCCATGGATTCCAAGCCCGACCTCGATTTCAGCGTCGCCAAGGACGAAGCCCGGCCTGCCGACAGCAGGGAGCGTGCAGGACCCCAGCGATACTCCCATGGAGGACAGTTTTTCGGCGGCTTCCCGGGCGATCCGGGCCACCTCCTGAAGGGGAAGTCCCTGCTCCGCGGCCGCGCCCGCGACTTTGTGAACAAGCACCGTACCCGCAATACCTCGGCGGCGATCGGCGGGAACCGTGTCCTTCAGCGCGACATCATCGGCAACGACCACGATCTCGACCGGAATTCCTTCAGCCCTTGCCAGCTCGGCCGCCAATCCGAAATTCAGCCGGTCGCCCGTATAATTCTTGACGATAACCAGAGCGCCGGCGGGGCCGGCTGCAGCCTTGATACCGGCAAGAACCGCATCGGTGCTGGGCGAAGTGAAGACATCGCCTGCCACCGCCACGGTCAGCATGCCCGCACCGACATAGCCGGCATGGGCTGGCTCGTGTCCACTGCCTCCACCCGACAGGACCGCCACCTTCCGCTTTTCCGTTTCCGGAAGACCAGACCGGATCACAACATTCTCATCTGCTAGCAGGACCGTCGCAGGGCTAAGCGCCACCACCCCTTCAAGCATGTCCCGCACAACGGTGGCTGGATCGTTGATGAGCTTCTTCATGCCTTACTCCTCGATGCAGTTCTCAACTGACGGTGGACGCAAACGCGCCCTGCTGATCGTGAACAAGCACGATCTCCCGGCCAATTTCAAGTTCCGGGCATTCGAAACGCAGGTACATTTCCGCCATTGCCTCTCGCGGCGGACGCGCTATCATGATTGTGCTGTGGGGCGGTAAGCTTTGGGAGGAGCGATACGTGAGACGGATGTGGCCAGACGAATTTGCCTTTCTGCTTGATGGTGCGGAAGAGGTTGACCTGCATGTTCCACCGGCGGCAAGCGACGATGGCTCGCCTGGAAAAGCCACCTCCAGAAAAGCCTTGAAAGTCCGGATCAGCCAGGAGGATTTTGAGAAGATCTGGAGCCTGGCAGAGGCTCGCTATCGGCTGAATGGCAGCTTCTCGGGCAAGGCGATCACGCTGATTACCAACAACCCCCACTATCAGAAATGGCATCCCTCCGACGGCGGCAGCGTCGAGAGCGTCTCCGATAGCGGTCAGAAATACACGACGCGCTATGTGATCGTGCACTTTCTCCTGGATGATGTCAGCGAACCTGTCGAAGCCTGAAGTCCTCCGAGTCGGAGGAGCCACCGCCAATGTGTTATTGCGGCGCGCCGGATGATAGTCCTCGGCTATTGTTGGATAGCGTGGCGTAAATCTTCCGTTGACAACAAAAGAGCCCGCATGAAGCGGGCTAATTTGGTTGCGGGGGCCTGATTCTATGGAGACTTGCAAATTCAGCTAGTTAATAAGCGCATCTGCGGAAATCATTTCCACTTGGTCCATTGTGCCCCAACTCGGACATCCACCTCAAGTGACGAACTGACCGATTTGGTGCCAGTTTACCCGCGCACGAGATTTCCCCTTTGCTAAGTCTATCCTTTCACTGTTAACGGGCGAGCAACTGGATCATCACTGAAATGAAGGATTATGTGATCGTTTTCCTCGTCCAGATTCCTTGGCGCCAATTCCGCACCTGAGATTGTCAGGCCCTTGTCGAGCCAATTGGCGAGGAAATTTTTTTCACCATTTCTTTCACCGAGGAAGTACCGAAACTGTGCCTCGGTGATGCGTCCCGCCATAAGATCCAAGAACATCCGTGCAGGAATTCTCACGCTTTCCTGTCGCCCGCTATTCGGATCATTCCTATCTCGAAGTTTACTCTCCATGCTTAGCCCCAGATACCATCCCATTGCCTTCGGTGAAAAACAGCCCTGACGGAATAACGACCTAGCCTGATATCCAGCGAAACGTGGAAGTGGCAAGGCCTCAAGGATTTTCACAAGCGCCACACACGCATTTTCGCCGGCCTCGGTATAGAAGCCCCGAGCTACCCATTTTCGTTCGCTACTCCCCATTCGCAGCTCCTTTCTCGGACTCAATGCCACGACGCCGTCAATCTTCCGGCTGTGTAATTGGACAAAGCGGTGAATGATCTGCCGCGCGGAAAAATTTCGTCCCCCCGGATCATTTTCCCCGATCTTACCCATGCGGTTCAAAAGGGTCGATCCAACATCAGCGACGACGATGATGCGGACTGTTCCTGTTGTCGCCGCGCGGAGTTGATCTGCCTTTCGGCGAAGAAGCGCGAAAAGCGGGTTCTCTTCGAGCGAATAAGCCTGGGGCGGCAAGGATGTCCAGATGTTATGGTATCGGATCTGGCGATAGCTTTTCCATTCCACCTCCACCAAAAGCCCTGGCTCACTTAGAGTGATTTTCTCTGACTTAAATCGATCTTCGCGTACCCATTCCCTCAACCTCTTCCCCAGCTCTTCACTCAACTGAAAATCAGAAGGAGCCAGAACTTGTCGAAAGCTTCGTCCCTCGAGGCGTTTTGTGGTCTCGCCGAAACGAAAATAGAAGTGATCACCTGCTCCCTTCGACAGCCGGTTGCAGAACTCAGTAATGGAAAGAGCAACGCGATCCATCGCCTCTTCTGGCGAAATCGAATTATCCGTGGCCGCCGCGATTTCAACAGCAACCTGCGTGCCCAACACAATGGTCTCGGAGACAGCATCCGGCCGCCGGTTGTCACCCCACCACTCCGGCTCGATGACGATGTCGCCGGTGTTCGAAATCGCCCACAATATCGCCAATTCCATTTCGCCTGGCAGCGCCTGATCGACTTTCTTCGATTCGAGCCTCTGAACGAGATCGCGGGCTTTTTCTTGATCGAGATAAGCCGAAAGATCATCAAGCATCTGCTGGAGACGCCGCCGAGAGAATACAGGCATCAAGAGAACCCTTGAAATAAGTAACGCTTGTGGCCATGCAACTCCGCCTATTAGGCATCGACGACCTTTTTATTCGTAAATGATTGGAAAAAGCTTGCCCCTTGCGACTTACAACCTGACACGTGCATCTGCCAGTATCAATGATGGCAGGGAGGCCTTCAACCGAATGTGCCAGAGCAGCAGATCGTGAGGGCTGCTCGGTCCATGTCGAACTGGAACTCGGAGCGGAGCTGGTTTTCTCCAAGTTGACTGCCTTACGGCCTGCGGTGTCGGAGACAGTGACAGCGGTCCCGTTCGATCATTACAAGATATCTGTCTTTGATCCGTCAGGCATGCTGATCCAGTTCGAGGAGCATTCGCTTCTTCTCCGTATCGGTCTCAACATGTCTGCGATGGGACCAACGCTCGCTATCAACGACCCGTTGACTCGCTCGGCGCAGGGACTCGGATCGGAATTGCAAGACCGCGCATCTAAAGTTCGGACGCGATCCACGAACCGATCGATGATCGGCGCGGAAAACGATACGGCCTTCGAGATCCACCGAACCACCATGCGGGCGCTTACGCATAGGCTAGTGCCCCCATCAGGCAGCGACCGCTGGTTTCAACGAGGCATTTCAGAGGAAGTCGGCGTCATCGCTCACTTCAATAGTTTGCTGGATGGCGCGCGCGTTAGCGCCGGCACGATCGTCGATCCTTACTTCGGGATCGATACGCTGAAGCGGGTCATTTTACGGCTCGAGAGTCTGGACATCGATCTGACCGTCGTCACAAGTCTGCTCACATCCGACCCGGAAACAAACGAACCAAATCCAGACCTGCTCAATGAACTGCAAACGGTGCTGCGAGACCTTCGAAGCGACGGCATTCCCAATGCCGCCCGTCGCCTAACGGTCCTCAACCTGGTCGATGGACCGCGACAGGCATTCCATGACCGTTATCTTCTGCTTACGCCTCACGAGGGCGAACGTGAGGTCTATCTACTTTCCAACAGCCTGAACCGTATGGCAGGCAAATGGCCGTTCTGCATATCGAGGCTGGAGGGGGCTGCGGCGCGTGACGCAGCGCTCTACATCGATGGGCTTACCAAAGGGCGGGACATTTCCGGGTCAACCCATGACGGACGATAGAGCCGATCCAAAGCTCGCGCCCGGTGTCCTCAGAGCCGTCGCTTGGCTGATGGGACCGCGAAGGCACGGGAGACGCCAACCATCTACAGCGAGCTTATGTTACAGGACTGCTGCGAAAAGGCGGAGCCGGAGGGCTCTGGAAGAGCGATGGCTCGGTTCTGACGCGCCTTGTCAGGTATCGTGTGCGTTCGGGCAAATTGCCAGAGCATGGCGCTGTTCTGATCGGTATCGGCGAGATGATTGCGTGCAGCCATTCGAATGAGGATGAGATCGAGAGCATCTTGGGTCGGTTGTTTCGGCGCGCTTATCCGGAAACGACCCGACTGCGCTTCCTTCGGCAAGCGCTCGATGCCGTCAGTCCGAAGAAAACTGTACCGCAATCATCGTCGTCAACTGTCTACGAGAAGGATGGCCGGTATGGGGCCGTGAGGAGAATGTCCACTCCTGTCCCATGAGCCATCGAAGCGGACATCATCCTTCGAAAAGAACGACCTGCCTGCTTGCGAGACGGTCATTGTGCAACGGCAACAACAACCTTCCCCTTGGCACGCCCGGTTTCGACATAAGCCAAGGCGTCAGCCGTCTGCGCAAAAGGGAACACCTTGTCGACGACCGGACGGATGGCGCCGGCGTCGATCAGCTTGGCGATCTCGCTCAATTGCTGCCCTTGCGCGCGCATGAACAGGAAGGAGTAGTCGACGCTGCGGCTCTTTGCCTTTTTCAGAATGCCCCGGCTCAGCATCCGCATAACGAACCGCAAGAACAGGTTCAGTTTCAGGGATTTGGCGAAGGGAACGTCCGGGGGTCCAGAGATCGAAATCAGCTTCCCGCCGGGCTTCAGCACATTCACCGACTTTTCCAGCGTCTTGGCATCCTGGCTGTTCAGCACCAGATCGTAACCGGACAGCAACTGCTCGAAATCCTGCGTCTTGTAGTCGATGACCACATCCGCACCGAGGCTTTTGACAAGCTCGGCATTGGCGGCACTGGTGGTGGTTGCCACGGTGGCGCCAAGATATTTTGCAAGCTGGATGGCAAACGTGCCGACACCGCCGGAACCGGCCTGAATGAAGACCTTCTGGCCTGGCTTGACCTTGCCCACTTCGACCAGCGCCTGCCAGGCGGTCAGTCCGACCAGCGGGATCGAGGCGGCCTCCTCCATGGAGAGGCTTGTCGGTTTCAGCGCGAGGTCTGCGGCATCGACCGCAATCAACTCTGCAAAGGTGCCTGCCCTGAGATCGCGCGGACGGGCGGAGACCTCGTCGCCCGCCTTGAACTGCCGCACATTGGCGCCGACGTGCAAGACCGTTCCGGCCAGATCGTGACCGAGAATGAAGGGTGGACGATAGGGCAGGAACAGCTTGAACTCGCCATCGCGCACCTTGGAATCCAGAAGGTTGATCGCTGTGGCCTCAATGCGAACCAGCACATCATTGGCACCGATCTGAGGTTCGGGCATGTCGGCCAGACGAAGCGCGCCCTTCTTCTTGTATTTGTCGACGACGAAGGCTTTCACGGGTTTTCTCCAGTGTGAAACGAGTGTCAGGTCAGGCAGCCAGGAAAGCCAGGGCTTTCGGTACGAACTGGGCATGGTATTGGAATATCCCGCCATGGCTGGCATCCTCGTAGATCACGAGTTCGGCGTTGGGGATGCGCCGCGCCATATCGCGGCTGTTGGATGTTGGCACCATGATGTCATTGTCCCCGTTGGCCACGAGAACGGGAATGTGGATGCGTCCCAGATCCTGCGGTGTCTGACGGCCCCAGGTCTTGATGGCGCTAAGCTGGCGCAGGAATGCGCGTGGTGTCGGCTCCTCGTCGCAATCGATCTGGCGCTCTTTGAGGCGTGCCAGAAAGTCCTTCGCTGCCCGGCGGCCATTGGTTGACGACGTGAAGAACAGGTAGGTCTTGGGGTCCTGCAAGGTCAGCATGCCCTTGATGATCAAAGGCCAGGAGACGGCTCCGACCCTTGCAATACCCGTTCCGCCGGCAGGTCCCGTGCCGGTGAGGATCAGCTTGCGCACCAGATCGGGCGCTTTCAGCACAATATCCTGGGCGACGAAGCCGCCAAGTGAGAAGCCCATGAGGTCAACCGTGGTGAAGCCCAGCTCACTGATGACGGCGATGACATCGCGGGCCATTTCATCGATCGTGACTGGCGCCGTTCCGCTGGAAAGGCCGATCCCCTGATAGTCCAGCGCAATGATATGGTGAGAGACAGCAAGCCCATCGACAATGCGCGGGTCGAAATTATCCAGCACGGCGCCCCAGTGATTGAGAAGAACCAGCGGAACGCCGCCGCGCGGGCCAAGCTCGCGATAGGCAAAGCGGATGTTGCCTGCCATGATGAAGCGGTTGGGAGCATCGCGGTAGCGATATGTCGATGCAGTCTTGATCGATGCGTAGGTCATGATGGCTCTGCCTTGCCCGCACGCGGGCCGGTACGTGAATGGATAATCTCAGGCGATGTTGAACTGCTTGCGCAGGATGCGATCGAACAGCGCACGCGGCAGGAAACGCCGGGCAAACGAGGTCTGTCGGGCAGCCTTGCCAGAGGGGTAGCGCAGCCGCGGCTTCCGGGCCTGCGCTGCCGCAAGGATGGTCGCTGCGACATCCTCCGCCGTGTCGCCAGCCGCCATCGCTGCATTGAACGCGGCCTGGTAGCGGGCGAATACCTCGCGATAGGCGGCAACCGGGCGGTCGCCCTGCGGTGAGTTGGCTTCGATGGAGGTCTTCGTCGCCCATGGCTCGATGACGGCGACCCGGATACCGAACGGTCGCGCCTCATGGTCCAGGGATTCGGAATAGCCCTCGATTGCGTGTTTGCTTGCCGTGTAATACGCGCCGAAGGGACCAGGAATAAGCCCAACGACCGAACCGATGTTCAGAATCCGTCCAGCACCCTGCTGACGCATGATCGGAAGGACTGCGTTCGTCACCCGCACGACGCCCAGAAAGTTGGTGTCGAACAGCGCGCGAACCTGCTCGATCGAACTTTCCTCCGCGGCCCCGGATACGGCGTAGCCGGCATTGTTGACGAGTAGGTCGATGCGGCCGAGTTCCACATGTGCCAGAGCCACGGCGGCGGCAACGGAAGCGTCCGAGGTCACGTCGCAAGCGATCATTCTGATGCCATCGCGGATCTCGCCGGGTGCCGCCTTGCGGCTTGTGCCGATCACCCGGTAGCCCGCGCTGCTAAGCGCCAATGCCGCCGCCTTGCCGATACCGCTGGAGGCGCCGGTCACGAATGCAGTCTTCTGTTCTTTTGATGCAACGGTCGCCATAGCGTTCTTCTCGATCTGGCGCGCGACATCCGGCCGCGCTGCTTTTGATTGTCAGGGATTGGTGATGATGATCGGCATCACAGGGGCCGCACCGAAATGAGGCCCCTGATCGCTCAAATGCCCGAAGTGTCGGTAAAGCGCGGATAGTCGGTATAACCCGCACCACCTCCGCCGTAGATCGTCGTCGGATTGATCTCAGCCAGCGGCGCGCCGCTTTGCAGTCGCTCCACGAGATCCGGATTGGCAATGAAGGGACGACCGAAGGCGATGAGATCCGCCTTGTCATCGGCCAGATGCGAAGTCGCAAGGTCGAGATCATAGCCATTGTTGGCGATATACGTCTTGCTGAAGCGGCCGCGCAGCGATCCGTAATCGAAGGGTGCGACGTCGCGCGGCCCACCGGTGGCACCTTCAACGACATGAATGTAGGCGATGCCGAGCGCATCGAGCTGATCGACGATATAGTTGTATTGCGTCTGGGGATCGCTGGAGGAGATACCGTTGGCGGGTGAGACTGGCGAAATCCGGATGCCGGTGCGCTCAGCGCCGATTTCCTGCGCCACCGCAGCGGTGACTTCGAGCATCAGGCGCGCGCGGTTTTCGACGGAACCGCCATAGGCATCGGTGCGGACATTGGCGCCGTCCTTTGCGAACTGCTCCAGCAGATAGCCATTGGCCCCGTGAACCTCGACGCCATCGAAGCCCGCCTTGATGGCATTGGCTGCGGACTTGCGGAAATCGCTAACGATGCCGGGAAGCTCATCAAGCTCAAGGGCACGCGGCTCCGATACGTCGGCGAAACCGTTGTTCACGAACGTTTTGGTCCCGGCACGGATCGCCGAGGGTGCGGCCGGTGCGTCACCGCCAAGAAGATCAACATGGCTGACGCGACCGACATGCCAGAGCTGAACGAAGATCCGTCCGCCCTTGGCATGAACCGCGTCGGTAACCTTGCGCCAGCCCTCAATCTGCTCAGGCGTGTAGAGGCCGGGCGTATCCTGGTAGCCTTGGGCCTGCCTGGAAACCTGCGTCGCTTCGGTGATAATCAGTCCGGCGCTTGCGCGCTGGGCATAATATTCCGTGGCGAGATCGCTCGGCACGAGGCCCGCTGCGGCGCGATTGCGCGTGAGGGGCGCCATAACGACGCGGTTTGCAAGGGTGATGCCGCCGAGAGCGTAGGGTTCGAAAAGTGTCTTGTCGATCATGATTTACCTATATTGTTGCCGCAGAAACGGCCATCTATCGGGATGGGCGCACGCGCTTTAGGCAGGGTTACGGTAACGTTCGCCAGGCAGTGCATTACCGAAGTTGGCCATCATGGTCTTGCGGGCGAGGTCGAATGCGTCCCACTGGCCGGCGTCGGGAAGCGGCGGGATAGTAACCGGCTCACGGCGGTCGAACCCGACCAAGGCCGCATCGACCAGATCGCCCACTTCCATCACGTTGTTCATTTTGCTGACGTCAGCGCCGACATGGTCCCATATTTCGGTCCGGGTCGTGGCAGGAAGAACGGCCTGGATGTAGACACCCTTCGGCCCAAGTTCTTGCGCAAGTCCCTGTGACAGGAAAAGAACGAAAGCCTTGGTCGCGCCGTAGACCGTCATGCCGAATTCCGGGGCAAGGCCAACGACCGAACCGATATTGACGATCGCACCCTCACCGGCCTCGGCAAGACGCGGAGCGATGGCCCTGGCAAGCCGGACAAGTGCGGTCGCGTTGAGCGCAACGAGCTTGGTCATGTCATCGATGCTCTGATCGATGAAGGTCCCGCCGATCGCCGTTCCGGCATTGTTGACGAGAATGCCGATGCGCGCATCGTCACGCAGCCTGGTCTCGACCTTGGCGAGATCCGTCGCCTGGGTGAGATCCGCCTGGAGGGTAACGACCGTCACACCGGTTTCCTGGCGCAGACGGCTCGCAAGCGTCTCCATACGCACCACGTCTCGGGCGACCAGCACCAGATCGTGTCCGCGGCGTGCAAAGCGTTCGGCATAGGTTGCGCCAATGCCCGTGGAGGCGCCGGTGATCAGGACTGTAGGAATTTGGCTCATTGGATTGCTCTTTTCTCTAACTGACCTTATATTCATGACGATCATCATGATTGAGTTAAATATGATGACCATCATGTAAATGTCAACAGCCGTCGTGGAGAATTTTGAAATGAAGGTCAGCCGAGAACAGATGGCGGAAAACCGACGCCGAATTCTGGATGTCGCCAGCCGGTTGTTTAAGGACAAGGGGTTCGAGGCTGTAAGCGTCGCGGAGGTCATGAAAGCAGCCGGCATGACCCATGGCGGCTTTTACGGCCACTTCACCTCAAAAGACGATCTGGTGGCGCAGACCCTTGCGCACGCCCTCGGCGCAGACAGTTTTGAAGGTGGCGGGTTCAGCGATTTCGTCCGCTCCTATCTGGCGCCGCGTCACCGGGATAATCCCGGTAATGGATGCCCGACGGCAGGCCTGGCGGCTGCCATTCGTCACCAGACGCCCGCGGCGAAAGCCGTCATGGCCGAGGGACTGCGCTCCCAAGTCGCACGTATTGAGCAGGCGCTTCCGGACGGGGGTTCGGCCGGTGCCCGCCGCGCGGCGATCGGGAGCTGGGCGGCCATGATCGGAGCCGTCATCCTCGCTAGGGCAGTTGACGATCCTGACTTGTCTGACGAGGTTCTTGAGCAGACGCGCGCTTGGATCGACGCAAATGTCGGCTAGGAGCATCAGAGAGTGCGCATTTCAAGTGCCTGATCTACGTCTGCTTCGAGGAAACGATCGAATTTGACGTGACGACCGACATGGGGGCGCGAAGCGGTAACTATTCCGCTCTTACGCCCTAAGCGGGAGGCCAGCGGAGTGCTGCATAGAGGCTTGAGGCGCAACATAAGAGAGATGGCGGTTCACTATGTCGTCGGGGAAGACCTCCAGGCATCATCACCTGCGATGATCAGGACGCGGTGTAGTTGCCCTCAAACCGTTGAGGAACAGGCTTTTGTGTGACGATCCAGAAAATCACCCGCTGGCCTGAAAGAAGATCGCCAGATGTGCTAAAGCTTGAAGTTCTTCCGGTTGTACGCGTGCTGGAAGCCCATTTTTCTGAGGTTGTCATAGGAGATATTGAGCTTGCCAGCCGAGGGTACTTCTGTTTCGACGACGAACGTCAAAACGCCCTGTGCGATACCGTAGTCGGTGCGAGCCTGGATGAGCGCCTTTTGAACGCCCCGGTTCCGAAACTCGGGGACTGTGGTACCGCCACCGAGCCACGCATATGAACCCGAGACGTACATGGCGCCGGTGCCGATAGGCGTTTCATCATCAAGAGCGAAAAAACACGACCAGCCCTCTTTACCCACAATGGCGGACCAGAGGGCGGTCAAGCTTGGCGGGAAGTTGAAACCCTTGCACATCATCGATCCGAAGAGCAGGGCTTCGTCGCCTTGAACTTTTCGGGTGCGCTCACTGACCGGCGCATCGAGGTTGCTAAAAGGCGCGCTGCGGGTAAGCTTTGCCCATCCGGGACTGTGCTCGGGCAGCCCCTTGGTCTGGATCCAGTTTCTCACCTCGTCCGAGACAGCGTCCACATTCAATTGCAGGAAGCGGTTCCCCGCCTTTGCTCGCATCCAATGATATGCTTTGTCCAGATCTTCGACAGAGCCCAGCCCCAGAACACGATTTAGGCCGATCGCCAGTGCGCTTGGCAACGAGATCGTGCATCCGCCGTTGATGACAAGGCATCCGAAATCCTCCTCAGCCCGGAGATGTTCGGGTGAAAGCCTGTGCAGGCTGACGAAGGCATCGGCCTCAATGGCGTCTTCGTGCATTGGGAAAATGCGTTCTGAAAACCGAGGATCCAAGACAGGCTCCTGAGCCGCTGCCGTTGAGGGCAAAGAGAGACTGGCTGTGCTCGACTAAAAACCGAGGTCGCTGAGACCGGGGTAATCATCTGGCCTGCGGCCAAGCGGCCAGCGGAAGCTGCGGTCGGCGGCCGGAATAGGCCGGTCGTTAATGCTGGCATAGCGCCTTTGCATCAGGCCACGATCGTCGAACTCCCAGTTCTCGTTCCCGAACGATCGGAACCAGTTGCCACTGTCGTCATGCCACTCGTAGGCAAATCTGACGGCGATCCGATTGCCGCCGAACGCCCAGAGTTCCTTGATCAATCGGTAATCCAGCTCTCGCCGCCATTTTGCCGAAAGAAACGCAAGGATTGCTTCCCGTCCGGTCACAAATTCAGCGCGGTTTCGCCATTGGCTGTCTACGCTGTAAGCCAAAGCGACCCTGGCAGGGTCGCGGCTGTTCCAGCCGTCCTCGGCAAGCCTGACTTTCTCGGTTGCGCTCTCGAATGTAAAACGGGGAAGAGGTGATCGTTCAGCTTCGATCATGGTTCGGGGCTCTCCAGACGCGCGCGCAAGGTGGCGTTCTCGGTTTCCAGTCGCTGCAGCCGCTCACGAAGAGGAGCGACCGCCTGTTCAATCTGTTGCTCGGTGTAGCGTGGAGTGATGTGCTGCGGGCAGTTCCAATCGAACGCCTCGAGCCGGAGCTTGAAAATCCGCTCAGCCCTTCCTTTGTACGTCGGGTCGGACACCAGTTCCGTGAGTTCCTGGTCAGCGTCAAGCGCAAGTCGCTCCACATAGGCATAGATTTTGAGCCGAGCCCGCCGCACATAATCCATCAGGAACAGACAGGCCCGATCGTTGGCCGCAAAATTGCCGGCGCTGATGTACTGACGGTTGCCCCGGTAGTCGGCGAAGGCCATTGTTCGCTGATCTATGACCTTGAGGAAGCCGACATTCCCTCCACGATGCTGAACGTATGGCCAACCCGTTTCGGAGACCGATGCCATGTAGAAGCTGTCACATGAGGCAATGAAGGCGATCTCGTCTTCGGTGAAGGTGTCTGAAGGGCGGCTGTCACTGCCCAGCCAAATCTGCTCTACGCCCATCTCAGCCTGGGCGGCCCTGACGCTAGGCGTCACAGCGACCTCAAGGAAATGATATGGCATGCCTAATCTCCTTGCTCAGCCAGGCTTTCATGGGCATCCCCCGTGCGAGCCTGGATCTACCCATTTGGCCAGCCGAATTCTGGGCTTGGCAATCTCTGCCTTCAAGGTCGCCAAGTGCGGAAGTCAGTCCTGCAAGGCCCAGTCTGCGACTTCCCAACGCATCTGCCCGCGATCGGAGACGACACGGCCGAGCCCAGGGAACGGCATGTGCGTGGCGGCGATGAGCGCTCCCTCCGATGCGGCACGCGGAAGGAAGCGATCGCGCATGGCCTTCGCAGCGGCACGGTCCTGCTCGAACAGGAAGAACACATCTGTCGCGGCCGGGTGCACGACCGGAAAAATCATGTCCGAAACCATGATCAGGCTCTTGCCGCCATCTTCGATCCGCACGCCGATATGGCCGGGCGTATGGCCGGTCAGATCGACGATCGAAACGCCCGGCGCGATTTCCCGCTCTCCGTCGATCGCCTGGAGCCTGGGATATAGCCGCACGACCTCCTCTGCCATTCTGAAGCTGGTCTGTAGAAAGTCAGGCGCTCCGTTGCGTTTGGCCGGATCGGTCCAATGGGTGACATCGCGACGATCGATGTAAAGCTCGGCTTCCGGGTATTGGTTCTTGCCTCCCAGGACCAGCCCGCCCATGTGGTCCTGGTGCATATGCGTCACGATGACAGCGTCGATCTGGCTGGGCTTCAGACCGAGCGCAGCGAGTGCCTGAGGTAATTGTCCGGTCTGTCCGATCGAGCCTGCCGCACCAGCATCGATCAGGATGCGGCGCTCCCCATCCTCGACGAGATACTGATTGAAGAGGAACCGAACTCCACTCGGCCGGGCGGTAAACTGTGCGCTTGCCGCCTTTTCGACCTCGGGCGCCGAGCGTCCCGGAAAGTAGTCATAGGGCATGTCTGCATACCCGTCCGTCAGCGCCGTCACGGTGAACCGTCCGATGCGGATCTGTGCGAGCGGGGTCACCGTAGCAGGTGCGCTTGCCGCCTCCCGCGTCGCCGCATGGACAGAGGAGGAACTTATCAGGCTGCCGCCGAAAAGGCTCCCCGCGATGAGGCCGATCGGCAGGGTGCCGAAGGCGCGACGTGAAAGTTGAGGCATGGGAGTTCCTCCGGATCGATCGACGATGTTGGTAGTGTTGGCAAATGCGTAGGTATGGCTGCTGCGGTCGGAACAGGCGCTTCAACCTGGGCCGGGATGGGCGGCCACTTGGGCTAACCCACTCGGTTTTATTGTGAATAGACCGGTTCAAGCCTGCTCTCAATTGCGATCTAGGTCACATAGAACTAGACCAAGGCAGTGCGAAAATAGACCTTCGTCTATCAATCTCGCCTAACGCGGCGTCGCGAAACCGCGTAACCTGAAGCAGGGCGGTTGCGCCGCGCATACCGGTGAGGGACAAAGTTGGACAAGCACAAGGAAGCCGATGCGATCATCGATTTGATCCCAGCAATGGCATGGTCGGCTACGTCCGACGGCATGCTCGACTTCGCCAGTCAGCACTTTCTCGAATATGTCGGCTTGCCACTCGCAGAGATAGCCGGGGAGAATTTCTATCGGCTGTTCCACCCGGCCGACACCACCCGCCTGGCCTTCGAGTGGCGGAGCATCATGGCTGCCAAGACGGGAAGGGAAGTCGAGGGTCGGCTCAGGCGCGCGGACGGCGAATACCGCTGGTGCTCCCTCCGGCAAAAACCTCGGCTGGATTCTGAGGGAAACGTTGCCAAATGGTACGGGGTCGTTCTCGATATAGAAGATCGCAAACGAGCTGAAGATGCGCTCAGGGAGACGAAGTCTGCGCTTGCGGCAAGCGAAGAGAACCTCAGGCTCATCATCAATTCGCTTCCGGTGCTCGTGTGGTCAGCGCGCCCGGACGGGAGCGCCGATTTCGTCAACCAGAGTTGGTTGGACTATGCCGGGCGGCCTGCCGACCAGATCCTCGAATGGGGTTTTCTGGATCTCTATCATCCCGACGATATTCCCGAGATGGTGGAAATCTGGAAGCGCGACCTCGAATGTTCAGATCATACCCGGTTGAAAGGACGCATTCGGGGTGCTGATGGGCAGTACCGCTGGTTCTATTTCTCAGGCCGAAAGCTGACGGATGCGAATGGCGTCGTGCGCTGGTTCGGTGTCAATATCGACATCGAGAATCTGCAGCGGGCCGAGATCGCTCTAAAAGAGAGTGAGGCGGCGCTAAGGAAGAGCGAACAAAAACTCAAGCTCATCATCAACACGATCCCTGCCATGGCCTGGTCATGTACGCCCGACGGGCAGCTCGAATACTGGAACCAGCATCTCACCAACTTCGTCGGACTGCCTTTCGAGGAGATTGTCGGCTTCGGCTTCTATCGCATGTTTCATCCCGATGACGTCGAACGGATGCGTGAGAGTTGGGAAGAGGTTGTCGCGACGAAACAACCTAAGCCAGTAGACGCCCGTATCAGACGGTTCGACGGCCAATACAGGTGGTTCAACCTGCAGCAAAGCCCCCTGCTCGATCCGGAAGGAAATGTGGTCCGATGGTACGGCGTCGTTGTCGACATCGAGGATCGCAAACAGGCGGAAGAGTCTCTTCGCCAGAGCCAGAGCCACCTTGCGCACGTTACACGGTTGACGACCATCGGCGAGCTGGCGGTTTCCATTGCGCACGAGATCAATCAGCCGCTCATGGCGATCGTGACGAATGCCGGAACCTGCCTCCGCTGGCTTAAGGACGGACATACAGATCTGGAACAGGCTCGTCTGGCCGCGGAACGCATCGTGCATGATGGCCACCGCGCCGGCGAGATCGTCGCCAGCATACGCGGGATGGCCCGGAGATCGCCGGTGCGGATGGAAAGGATCGACTTCAAGCGGGCGCTACGTGATGTGCTTTTTCTTCTTCGGGAAGAGTTGCAATCGCGAGGTTTGCAGATCGTCATGGACCTCACGCCAGAACCCGTCGATATCTTGGGCGACCGCACCCAGTTACAGCAGGTTCTTCTCAATCTGATCATGAACAGCGCTGAAGCAACACCTCGTGGCGCCGAAGCGGTCATGACAGTCAGTTGTAGGCAAGGTCCAGAGGGCGAAGTCGAGGTTAGTGTTTCCGACACAGGTTGTGGCATACCGCCGGAACAGCTCGAGCAGGTATTTGAGCCATTCTATACGACGAAATCTGACGGGATAGGGATGGGTCTTTCTATCTGCCGCTCCATTGTTGAAGCTCACGGCGGGCGGATCTGGGCCACAACCAATCATCCTCGCGGAAGCTCATTCACCTTCACGCTCTCGAATTCCAAGGACGCAGCCGTTGATCGATGACAGGAAGAACAGGCAACCCACTGTCATCGTCATAGATGACGATCAAAGCGTGCGCGAAGCCCTAAAGGGCCTCTTCGAGTCCGTCGGGCTCGCCGCTGAGGTACACGGCTCGATTAAGGATTTCATAGCTGCAGACGATCCCGAAAAGGCCGGTTGCATCGTCCTCGACATCCGCCTTCCCGGTCAGAGCGGACTGGAGTTTCAGGAGGTTTTGGCGAAGAGCGATCTTCCCCGGTCCGTAGTCTTGATCAGCGCCCATGTCGATGTGCCCATGGCGGTGCGGGCGATGAAGGCGGGTGCCATTGACGTTCTCAGTAAGCCGGTCCGTGAGCAGGATCTGCTAGACGCCGTCAACCGCGCAATCGCCAATGACGCCGCTCGCCGCGATGAAAAAGCAGCGAAAGCTGCCACCCAAGCACGGTATATGACGCTGACTGAACGCGAGCGACAGATTTTGACATTGGTGATCGCCGGTAAACTGAACAAGCAGATTGCAGCAGAGCTGCAGCTTGCAGAGCCAACGGTGAAGCTACACAGAGGCCACATGATGCGAAAGATGAAGGCAACATCAGTCGCCCACCTTGTCAAACTCGCTGGTGACCTGTTGTAGGTGAAATCGACGGCCGCTGGCTCGCCAGGTGCTGTCATTTTCGCGAGCGACTGCCACATATATGATTTCCTTTGGCGCGAAGGCGACAGGGCTCCTTTCCAAGACGATGTCTGCTTCCAGGCAGGGGCAACGACTTGCCTTATGACAGTTAAGCGGGCGCGTTGCCGACGTTCAACCGCCGCGCGCCAAAGGACACGCCAAACCGCACCATCAGGAAATGTCGCGCGCGCTGACACGCAATTCCACGGAATTGCCATCAAATAACACGAAATGATTAATCCGGCAGTAATACTTTAGCCTCGCTTTTCCGTAAATATATTCACTTATAGCGAGTTGTTTACACCGATTCTATTGTGGTATCTTCTCAGTCAAAATAAGTGTGAGGCGGCATCAATGTCATCACCTGTCAGCGTACCTGTATCCGTCGCGTTTGTGGACGATCACCCTATTCTTCTTGAAGGGCTTGTAAGTCTTTACTCGAACAAAAAAGATCTCAAAATTGTTGGTCAGGGCCACAACGCTGTAGATGCAATCAAAATCACTGAACAGCTTTCGCCTGACGTCATCGTCGTTGATCTCAGCATGCCCGGCGACTCGATGGCGGCGATTGAGGTGATTGTTCAGACAATGCCGGGAACCAAGGTCGTAATCTTCACGGCGACCTCCAGTATCGAGACAGCGATCAAAGCTCTCAATTGTGGCGTTTCCGGTTACGTACTTAAAGGAAGCAGTTCAACAGACCTTCACGACGCAATTATTGCCGCGCACAACGGCGAGACATATATGACGCCAGGCTTCGCAACGAGGGTCATCATGTCGATGAAAGCGGCAGAGGCGAGACAGAAAGCTATACAGCAGAAGCGCTTAAGCGTTCGCGAAGAACAGATTGTCTCCTACCTCATGAGAGGGCAGACAAATCGTGAAATAGCCAGAAGTCTCGACATAAGCGAAAAAACGGTCAAACATTACATGACGATCCTGATGCAGAAGCTCGACGTACGAAATCGTGTCGAGGCCGTTCTCGCCGCACAAAAAATCGGTGGGCCACGCGATCTCTTCAACTAGGATGACGCCCAAAATTTCCACAGCCTCTGCGCCAGACGGCCGCTAGATCATCTCGTCCGACGAAAGCTGATTGATGGGCAAAACTGCGACAATGATTGTTCCCGCCGCGCGCCTGAATATCCGCATTTTCCCGCCAAATGACCTTACACGTCGCTTCTGACTGGTCAAACCAAGTTTCACTCGGGCTGCCGCATTTTGATCTGGACGCACAACACGCTCCCCCACATCAGCCACCACGATAATGAGTTTGTTATCGTGGATGCGGTATCGTACCCTCTGCCTGTTATTGGCCGCGTGTCGGAATGCATTCATCAACCCTTCCTGAATAAAGCGATAGACACAGACATTCAGGTGGGGTTGGTACATCTCGTGCGGTATCAGGCCGTCCATCTCAACGGGAAACGCTGTGAGATCCCTGTAGCGTGCCACGGCGAGCTTTATTGTTTCACTTAAGCTGAGTTCGTCAAGTTCAGGCAATGAGAGGCCGGCGGAGATTTTGCGCAGATCCGCAAGAACGCCTGAGACGAAATTCAACAGCTTTTCAAGATCAGGGTTGACCTTCCTTCCGCTTAAGCGCTGCTCTGCAATCATATCGCTCAGGCGAAGACTTATAAGGGTGAGAACCTGCACTGGGCCATCATGCAGATCGTTGCCAATCTGGTCGAGTATCTTCTCATTCAGCTTGCCGGCTTCGAGTCTGGCATAGTCTGCTGCTTTCCTCAGCTTGTCGTTTTGCTCCCACAGATCCAGGGCGTTCAGGAGGTTCGCCTCGATCGCTCGCTTTTGACGGGCAATCAGCCGGCTTGCTGTTAGTGCCATGAGATACAACAATCCAAGCATTGGCAAAGCCACGCCGGCCACAATCAGGAATGTTCCGCGCCGCGCAGAGCGAAGCTCAGCGATCAAATAATTCGGTTCTTCGTAAAACTCTCCAACGAGAATGACCTTGCCATTCCGGTCACGAAGAAGGGGCGCGTAGACCTCTAACAGAAGGTTCTGCTTTTCCTCGCCGGTATAAACATGTTTCTCCACCTCCGTACGGGATACAACGATCTCACCTGACAAGGCCGACCTCAACTCATCGAACACTCTTGGATGGTCGATTTTTTGATCGTTTGTCGCATAGAATATACTGCCATCGGCCCGCCAAAGTTTGATCGTGCGAACGTGCTGACCGATAGGCCCTGTGCCGAGCAGGTTTTCGAGGTGCGAGACCAGGACAGGGTCAATCGTGTCCTTGTGGAGATCAGCCTCCTTGATAAGGGGAGAAACAAAGGTTTCGAGATAAAGAGCTCCAACCCCGCCAGCTCCAGCGAGCATGGCGCGTTCAACCCGATCGGCAGCCCAGAACGTAAGGCACGACATCAACACAATCACGATCGGTGACATCAGGATCATGAATTGTGTCGAAAGATGCAGATCCCGGAACCAGTCTGTCAAACGTCGCAAGGACGATCTCCATTTTCCAGGAGATCCACTATGCGATTTTGCTTCTTCACCAGTATCGTCAGACAGCGAATGTCTCATGTCCCAACCTGCTGATGTTCGATGCACAAACCTCGTCGAACTCGCATTCATGAGAGACCGAAAGGTCCCGGATTTAAGCTTCGACAAGATTCAGGCAGGCATACTCTGCTACGATTATATAATTATTTCAGCAATTTAACTTAAAATTCGGAATTTCGCAAGATCACGTCACCCTTGGGCTGAGGACCACCAGACCAAGGTCCGATGAACTGTTGGGACCAATGGGCCTGAAAGAACTGGACCATGTGAAGTGTTCTTACGCAAGCGTTTCATGCAACCTGAGATCATGAAGGCTAGGGGAATCTCCCTCCGAGCGAATGGAGGAGATTGTGATTGTGCCTGGTGGCCAGTCGGAAACATTCAAAGCCTCCATCCAATGTAACGGCGTTTTAGCGCTTAAGCGCTTCGGAGGGGAAAATGGCTGCTTTTACACTCAACCAGGCTGATCTGGCGTTTGTGCTTCACCAGATCAAGGTCGCGGAAGTCCACGCCTCAGGCGTTCCGCTCACTGAAATCCGCCTCAACCCTGATGGAACGGTGATTTCCGACCGGTCACAATACGATGCAGTTACAGGTCTCTACCTTGGCAACCCGGCAACGCCTCGCGCCATTCCCGACCCGCATGTGCCGGTCGGTCTTCGTACCGTTGATGGCACCTACAACAACATCGTGGCAGGCCGCGAACTCTGGGGGGCCGCCGATCAGGCCATGCCGCGTGCGCTTGATCCGAATTTCCGCAACGATGCCGATGGCGACACGATGTCGCTTGGAGGCCCCGCCGTGGTGACGAACACCGATTACAGCGTCGTCGGCACGCCTTCCCCATCAAATGGCGGTCATACAGGCAACGTCGCGGACGCAGACCCGCGCATCATCTCGAACCTGATTTCCGACATGAGCATCAACAACCCGGCTGCTGTATCAGCCTGGTTCAACAATCCTCTGGCGGTAGCGGCATGGGAAGAGGCCAACCCCGGCATGGTGCCCGTGGCACCCGGACAACCTCTTGGCACTAACGGTGTGTACCTCACCAATGCCGACCTTGCTTCAATCCCGAACATTGCACCTGACGAAGGCCTCTCGGCCCCGTTCAATGCGTGGATGACATTTTTTGGCCAGTTCTTCGACCATGGTCTTGACCTGATCAGCAAGGGCAACAACGGCTCGGTATTCATCCCGCTACAGGGCGACGATCCATTGGTGCTCGGCGCTGACGGGCTTCCTGGAACAGCCGACGACTTGCCCCCAAGCTTGCGCTTCATGGTTATCACCAGAGCAGACCCTGTTGATGGCCCCGGTGCAGACGGTGTACTTGGAACGGCTGATGACACACATCACGAAGCCCGCAACACCACAACTCCGTTCGTGGACCAAAACCAGACTTACACCTCACATCCATCCCATCAGGTTTTCCTGCGTGAATACGCAACAATCGGAGGCGTCACTGTCGCGACAGGTCGTTTGCTTGATGGCCCGCCCCCAGCCGGTTCTCCCGCCGGAACACATGGTGGCCTTCCAACATGGGCAGACATCAAGGCCAACGCCCTGCAATTCCTCGGCATCCAGTTAAGTGATGCTGACGTCGTCAACCTGCCTCTGATCCGCACCGACCAATACGGCAATTTCATTCCCCATCCTTTGACGGGCTATGCGCAGGTTGTAACGGGTATCGGTGCAGACGGTATTCCAAACACTGCCGACGATGCCGTCGTTTCAGGTACACCCTCGGCACCTGTCAACACATTCGCGTCGCTGGCGCTGCGCACCGGCCATGCCTTCCTGGACGACATCGCGCACAACGCCAACCCCTTCAACAGCCAAACGGGTGCGTTGAAAACTGCGGACGCAGATGATGTTGTCAACAGTGGGCCTCTTGCATCCGGTGTCTATGACAACGAGTTGCTGGAGCGTCATTTCATTACGGGTGATGGACGCGGTAACGAGAACATCGGACTGACTGCTGTTCATCACATTTTCCACTCCGAGCACAATCGTCAGGTCGATTCCCAGAAACTGACGATCCTGCAAAGCGGCGATGTCGCCTTCATCAACGAATGGCTGGCAACGGATATCAGCGGCCTTCCAGCCGGCTTTGAAAACCTTCCGGCGATTGATCAGCTCGCTTATGCGCAAGGACTGAACTGGGACGGCGAGCGCATGTTCCAGGCAGCCCGGTTCGCCACAGAAATGCAGTATCAGCACCTTGTCTTCGAAGAGTTCGCACGCAAGATTCAGCCGGCGATTGACGTCTTTGTTTTCAATTCGGTAACGGATGTCAATTCGTCAATCTTTGCCGAGTTTGCCCATACGGTCTATCGCTTCGGGCACTCCATGCTGACCGACGGGATGCCACGCGTTTTCCTGAACGCCGATGGTACGGAAACGGCAGCGACCGAGCCTGAGCTGAACCTCATCGAGGCCTTCCTCAATCCTGTGGCATTTGCTCTCAACAGCACCATCAGTGCCGATCAGGCAGCCGGAGCCATCGTACGTGGCATGGTCGTCGAGCACGGCAATGAAATCGACGAATTCATCGTCAGTTCCCTGCGCAACAACCTGCTTGGCCTGCCGCTGGATCTCGGTGCGATCAACATCGCTCGCGGTCGCGATACGGGCGTGCCTTCACTCAACGACGCCCGTGCACAACTTTATGCGGCAAGCGGCTCCACCTTCCTCAAACCCTATGACAACTGGGTTGATTTCGCCGCCAATCTCAAGAACTCGGCCTCCGTCATCAACTTCATCGCGGCCTATGGCACACATGGAACGATTACTGGCGAGACCACGTTGGCCGGCAAGCGGGCGGCTGCGACAGCGCTCGTCATGGGCGGCGATGGTGCCCCTGCGGACCGCGTTTCCTATCTCACGAGCACAGGGACATGGGCGGGCGTGGAAACGGGCCTCAACCTGATCGATCTTTGGATTGGCGGCCTTGCGGAAAAGAAGATGCCCTTTGGTGGCATGCTCGGATCGACATTCAATGCGATCTTCGAAATGCAACTCGAAAATCTGCAGGATGGCGACAGGTTCTATTATCTGACCCGTACACAGGGCCAGAATTTCCTCAACATGCTGGAGCAGAACTCGTTCGCCAAGATGATCATGGCGAATACTGATATCGCCCAGCCTGGCGCCGACGGCATCAGAGGCACCGCCGACGATGTCATCGCCCGCCACCTAGGCGTCGACGTCTTTGCCGATTACGATTTCGTCCTCGAGATCAACAAGGCAAACCAGGTCGGCGACGACCCAGTCGGGGACGATCCGATCATGGCCGCTCTTGGTCTCGGTAAGGTCCAGCGTGACGATTTGACCACTGCCGATGTTGACGAAAGTGTCGCTGACACCAGCGTCGATCAAAGCGGTGCTACAGGACACTATCTTCGCTTCACTGGTGGTGAACATACCGTGGTCGGCGGCACCATAGGCAACGATACCATCATTACCGATTTCGGCGACGACGGTATCTGGGGCGACGCAGGCGACGACCGCATCGAAAGCGGTGCTGGGGTCGATCTCGTCAATGGCGGCGCAGGCAACGATATCATCACTGACTCTGGCGATACCGGCGACTTTGTGAAGGGTGATGAAGGCGACGACGTAATCGCCAATTCGAACGGCATGGATATCGTCATGGGCGGAACTGGCAAGGACGTCGTCTTTGTCGGCGTCGACGACACGGAAGTGTTCGGCGGTGATGGTGATGACTTCATCCTTGGCGGTGACGGCGTCGATCTTCTCATGGGCAATGAAGGCGACGACTGGATGGAGGCGGGCGGCGGCTTCGACACCACGGCTGGCGACAACTCCGAGCTGTTCTTCAATTCGTCGATCGTCGGTCACGACGTCATGTTTGCCGGCAATGAAGAACACGATTTCGACGCGGAATCCGGCGACGACATTATGGTTCAAGGCGAAAGCGTCATGCGCAATGAGGGCATGTTCGGCTTCGACTGGGCAATATTCAAAGACGTGAAGATGAACGCCTACGCAGATATGCGTATCCCGATTTTCACCACAGAACAGGAAGATATCCTTCGCAACCGGTTCGACAAAACAGAAGCACTTTCCGGCTGGAATTACAATGACACCTTGCTTGGCGACGACCGGGTCTTTGGTGACTTGGCGCCTGGCGATACGGTTGCCACGACAGAGGGCATCTTCTTCAAGGATGGTTTGACGCAGGCAGGCGTAGATCGCATTGAGGGCCTGCGCACGCTTCTTGGCAACCTCATCGCAGCGGCTCCGGCTGATGTTGATCCCGAAACGATCACTGCCTTCGACCGGGGCAACATTCTCCTCGGTGGAGCAGGAAGTGACTCGCTGCGGGGCAATGGTGGAGATGACTTCCTCGATGGCGACGCATGGCTCAACGTTCGTATTCGCATCACGCCTGTCGGCGCCGAAAACTCGGACGGTAATCAGATTGCAACGGTGGACAGCCTGAAACATGTCTTTACCGAAGATGAGAATCCAGCCTGGGCTGGAAAGTCGCTCTTTGAATTGATGATCTCCCGTACCATCGTGCCAAGCCAATTGCATATCGTGCGAGAGATTGTCTCATCGACAACACCCCTCGCCGGTACTGATACCGCAGAGTTCAACGATGTTCGTGCAAACTACACGATTGTCAGAAATGTTGACGGCAGTTTCACGGTCACCCATAACACCGTCAGCAATGTTGTGGATCCGTTGACCGAACGAAATCTCGTGTCGGACGGTGTCGATACCCTGCGGAACATTGAAGCCGCGCGATTTTCCGACGGCGTCGAGGTCGCCCTTGTGAACAGGGCGGCGACCGGTGCACCGGTTATCAGCGACACATCGCCCACCGAGACACAGACATTGACTGCGGATACCTCCGGTATCGCCGATGAAAACGGCCTTGGAACATTCAGTTTCCAGTGGCAGACATCGACCAACGGCACGACCTGGGCAAATGTTGGGGCTAACTCGGCAAACTTTACTCCCCAGCAGCCTCAGGTTGGCCAACAGGTGCGCGTGGTCGTCAGCTTCACCGATGGGTTCGGCTCTGCTGAGCAAGTCGTTTCTCCGGCTACCGAAGTGGTCGGCGACGTCATTAGCGCCAGCAACGTCGGCACCGTCATCACTGGTACGGCAGGCGCGGATATCATTACCGGAAACCGCGGGAATGACACGATCAACGCCTTGGGCGGTGACGACGTTATTAACTGGAGCGCGAGCCTCCTGGGGCTGTTACCCGATGGTCGGGACAGCGTGAACGGCGGCGCTGAGGGCCTCGACGGAGACTCTTTTGTTGTCAACGGCTCCGCACTTGCCGAGACCTATCGTGTCTATACCCGCGCAGCAGCAGTCAGCGCAGGAATGACAGGGATCGCCACGGCAACGGAAATCGTCATTACGCGCAATGGCACCACCAACGGCGCGATTATTGCAGAGCTGACCGACATCGAGGAAATCGTCATCAACACCGGGGCGGGAAACGATACAGTCTTGGCAATCGGCGACTTTTCTCCGACCAATCTCAGCTTCAACACGATCACCATCAATGGTGGAGCGGACGACGAGACTGTCAACATTTCCGGGTTGATGTCAGCACATCGTATCCTGTTCCGCAGCAATGGCGGTGACGATACGATCGTTGGAACCCTGCGCCCACAAGACGTGGTCGAACTGGCACCAGGCCAGCAGCTTTCCAGCTATACTCTCGTCGATAATGGCAACGGGACGAAATCCTTCTCAAATGGGGCTCATTCGATAACCTTTACCGGTAGCGTCGTGCCCCATTTCCAGGAAGCCACTTCGGGCGAGGACGGTGATGATATTTCCGGTCACTTCGAATACACTCCGAGTGACCTCGCTGGCATCAAGGCGCTCGTAAATGGCCTATCACCGGACGGTTCCGACGACCCTGTTCCAACGGGTGTCCGCACCCTGTCAGGTCATGGTAACAACGCTGCAGATCCCGAGGCAGGCGCTGTGGATACGCCATTCATCCGCATCACCCAATCTCACTACGGGGAACCGGACGACTTTGGAAATTCCGCGATCAATCCGATTTTTGCCGGACTCGATCCCCGCAACATCAGCAATATTCTAGGGGCACAGGAAGCAAGCCTTCCAAAGGCCGATGCCAACATCTTCTTCATGGCGTTCGGGCAGTACTTCGACCACGGCCTTGATTTTCTCGGCAAAGGTGGAAATGGCACGATCCAGATCGGCGCTGCTGGCAACGGCGCACCCGGCTCTGGCAATCCGGCTGACCTGACGCGCGCAACCGTCGCCTATTATGACGATGGCGTTCCACAGCACATAAACAAGACATCGCCTTTCGTCGATCAGAACCAGGCTTACGGCTCCAATGATCTGGTTGGCCAGTTCCTGCGCGAGGGCGATGGATCGGGCGGTCTCGGGTCACATCTGCTTCAGGGCGGTGCGGATCCATCCAACCCCAACTTCAAGCTGATGCCGACGCTGCGTGATCTCATCCTGCATCACTGGGAGAACGACACCGTTTTCCACTCGCCCACTCTCGCAGGCGGTCAGGTGAGCTTCCGCTCCTACTTTCCGGGTCTCGTAGCGGCAGGCGTCGTCAACGAAGCCATGGTTTCCGGGCTTGCTTCGGACTTCATGGGTAGCACGCACGCACTGCTTCTCGACACCAACCCTTATATCAGCCTGCTCGATCACTACGTGGCAGGCGATGGCCGGGCAAACGAGAACTTTGCCCTTACTTCAATGCACACCATCTGGGCCCGAAACCACAATTTTCATGTGGCAGGCCTTGAGGCGGCCGGTTTTGATGGAACAGCCGAGGAACTGTTCCAGGCCGCCAAGATGATCAATGAAGCCGAATATCAGCGTGTTGTCTTCACTGAGTTTGCGGACAAGCTGATCGGCGGGATCAGGGGAGATGGGGATCATGGTTTTTCGGAATACAATCCGAATGCCACAGCTGCGATCAGTCATGAATTCGCCGCGGCTGTCTACCGGGTCGGCCACTCGCTGATCGGCCAGACCATGACGGTGCTTGACGCAGATGGAAACCCCACCCAGGTAGCATTGTTCGATGCCTTCCTGAACCCCACCAATGATCCATCTGCCTTCAAGCTGCCGCTCAGCACACTTGCGCAGTTCGGATACGTGCCGCAGGAAGGCTACGAGCAACTTGGTGTGAGTGCGATCCTTGGAGGTATCGCGACACAACCCGCTGAAGCAGTCGATTTCAACATTGTCGATGCCGTGCGAAACGACCTCGTCCGTATCAACGCGGACCTGTTTGCCTTCAATGTTGCCCGAGGCTGGGACGTCGGACTTGGAACGCTCAATCAGGTTCGCATGGACCTCGCAGCATCCACCGACCCTTATGTTGCAGAAGCGCTGGGTTATGCAGGAGCAATGACGGCCTACACATCCTGGGACGACTTCCAGAGCCGCAACGGCCTTTCCGATACCGTAATCACCCAGTTCCGGCAGGCTTATCCGGACCTCGTTCTGGAAGCCGGCGAAATCGCAGCTTTTCGCGAAATCAATCCTGATATCGAGATTGTAATGCAATCCAATGGGACTGGTGTGGTCAAGGGGATCGACCGTGTCGATCTTTGGGTCGGAGGACTTGCCGAGAAACACATCAATGGCGGCATGGTCGGACAGACATTCTGGGTCGTATTGCAGGAGCAGTTCGATCGCCTGCAGGAAGCTGACCGCTTCTACTACACAGAGCGTTTCGACGATTTCGATTTCTATGAAAACTTCATCGACGGTCAGGAGTTTGCCGACATCATCGCCCGGAACACCGGCCTGACCAATCTTGAAGAAGATATCTTCTCGCCACGCGTCGAAGACAACGAGGAGGAAAACAACGACGACGATGATGACGATGATGACGACGGCAACGGCGACGACGAAGAGGACGGTGATGATGGCAACGGCGAGGAGGGCGATGATGACAGCTGCTCGCACGAAGACGACGATGACGACGGACCGATTGTCTCGATCCCGATCGCAGCCGTTGCACTGATCGGTACAGCGTCTGGTGAAGTGCTCGCCGGCCAGGGCGGCGACGATACGATCCTCGCGGGCGGCGGTTCTGACATCCTTTCCGGGGAAGCAGGGTCCGACATTCTGAGGGGCGAAGACGGTGACGACGTCATAGTTGCAGCTGCGGACAACGATGTTGCGAGCGGTGGCAGCGGCGACGACGAACTGCATGGCGGCGCCGGCCACGATGTGCTCTTCGGAAATAGCGGGGCGGATCTTCTCTTCGGAGATTCCGGCAACGACACCATCGAAGGTGGTGCGGGTGACGACCAGGCCTGGGGTGGCGACGGGGACGATATCGTTCTTGCAACAGCCGGCGACGGCAATGACCGGTATTGGGGCGATGGCGGCAAGGATACGCTCGATTACTCCGTCTCCACGTCAAATCTGACCGTAAATCTAGGCACGGGCCTTATGGGACACGGCACCGTCATTAGCGCAACGACAGGAAACGACGCGTTCTACAGCTTCGAGAACTTCGTGGGCGGCTCCGGCCATGATGTGATCACTGCTTCGAATGCGGCGAACGTGATGGATGGCGGTCTTGGCAACGACACCTTCCAGTTTACAACGACAAGTGCAGCCAATGGCGACTCAATCTACGGTTTCCAGCCTGGCGACAAGATCGACTTCGCGGCAATCGACGCCAACACGGGCTCTTCGGGCAAGCAGACCTTTACGATCAACAGTCCAGCATCGCTGACTGCGACGGGGGGAATTGCGATTACGCACGAAGTTCGTGACGGAGAGGACTTCACGGTCATTCGTGGTCATACCGATGCAGACGGGAATGCTGACTTCGAACTGGCCGTTTCCGGAAAGCACCACCTGACCAACAGTGACTTCTCCGGGGTTTCCTGAGCAACCGCGAACGAACGGAGGCAGCGCCTCCCGTTAGCTTCAAAATCCCAACGCCGGTGAGTACTGGCACCGGCGTTGCAAGTGAAATGGGATGTCTTGGGTCAACGCGATCACTCCGGACATGCCGCGGACTTAACGCCGAATCTCGGCAAAGTTTCCAGGGGGACTTTCAGATGAGTGGCACCTGCAACAAAAAAGAAAGCCAGATAAATGGCATGGGTGGCTTGATGATGTTCGTCTTTGGTCTGTCCGGCATCATCAATATTCTGGCCCTGACCGGCGCCTTCTACATGCTCCAGATCTATGATCGTGCGCTGACCAGCGGAAGCGTGTCGACGCTTGTCGCGTTGTCAGGCCTTGCAATCGGCCTTTATCTTTTCCAAGGGCTGTTCGATATTCTGCGCTCACAGATCCTGGTTCGGCTTGGCGCGAGACTCGATACACAACTGGCCCCGCTGGCCCACAAAGTCGTCATCGATATGCCGCGCTATGGTTATTCCACGTCTGAAGCGACGGAGCGTGGCCGCGATGTCGATACGATCCGCGGATTCCTGGCAAGTCCCGGCCTGATTGCGCTTTTCGATTTGCCCTGGATGCCCATCTACCTGGTGTTCGTTTGGCTCTTGCACCCAATGCTTGGCATGTTGACCGTTGGCGGGGCCGTTGTGCTTGGCCTTTTGACGCTTTGCACGGAACTTCTGACACGGCGTCACGCCAAAGAGATGCTGAAATCAACTGTACTGCGAAATGCAGTCATCGATTCCAACGCTCGAAACAGCGATATCATGCACTCAATGGGCATTGCCGATCGTGCTGTGAGCCGTTTCGAGCGTGCCAACCGACGTCACCTGGATACGCAAACCAGGACCTCCGATATCTCCGGAACGTTCTCAGGCCTGTCCAAGGTTCTGCGGATGATGTTGCAGTCAGCGATTCTCGGTCTTGGCGCCTACCTTACAATCAAGGGGGAATTGTCGGCCGGCTCCATTATTGCCTCTTCGATCGTGACCGCACGCGCCCTCGCACCGGTGGATCAAGCGATCGCGCAATGGAAGGGAATGGTTTCGGCCCGGCGCAGTCATGCTCGTCTTAAGGAAACACTGGCCGTTCTGGACGAAAAGACCGGACTTTTGAATCTTCCTGCGCCGAAGGAAACTCTCACGATTGAAGGTATTACGACGGTCGCGCCACACAGCGGCGCAGTCCTGTTGAGTGACGTAAGCTTCGAGCTGAAGGCTGGCCAGGCGCTCGCCCTGATCGGTCCGAGCGGCGGCGGGAAGACGACCCTTGCCCGATCCATTCTCGGCATCTGGCCGACACTACGCGGTTCAGTGCGTATCGACGGCGCGGATCTCAAGCAATGGCCTTCAAGCTTCTTCTGCGAACATGTCGGCTACCTGCCGCAGGATGTCTGCTTGATGGACGGAACAATCGCCGAGAATATTTCACGTTTTGCCGAAACACCGGAGGCACATACGATTCTGCAGGCTGCAAGGGCGGCAGGCATCCACGATATGATCGTTCGTCTGCCGAACGGCTACCAAACAGACCTGGGACCAAATGGCATGTCACTTTCGGCTGGTCAACGCCAGCGCATTGGCCTTGCGCGGGCATTGTATGGCAGCCCGTTCCTGGTGGTACTGGACGAGCCCAACTCCAACCTTGACGCCGAAGGTGAAGAGGCACTGATGAAAGCGATTGCCGCAGTTCGCTGTCGCGGCGGGATCGTGGTGGTTGTCGCCCACCGCCCAAGCGCCCTGCAATCCGTTGACATGGTCGGCGTTGTCCAGAGCGGAAAACTCGTGGCGTTCGGTCCGAAGGACGAAATTGTGAAAGGGCCACAACCGCAACTGCTTCGTTCGGAACACACACGCATGCAGGCATCGTCCGGCAATACTCTGGCAGCAGAATAGACTTGTTCCTTTGCAACGCTCAGAAGCAACAGGAGGAGAACAGACAATGGAAGATAAACTTGTTCTGGGACTGCCTGACGTGGCAGCCTCCATAGCGCCAAAAAACCGCTTTGAACTTCACGACAAACCGGTCCCGCGCTACTGGAGCATAATGAACCCGGCCGTCGCTCTTGCCGCGATCGGCGCTTTTTTTGGAAAGCTCCGTTCCGAAACGCAAGTAGACGGACCAAATGCCCCGCTTGCCCCCCTTGTTCAAGGTCCAGTGGCCGAAACGGAAACGCGTTCGAACGAGGCTTCTACGAACATCGACATTATTGAAGAGGTCGCCGCGTATCTCCGCCAGGTCGCCGAGGAAGCCGGCAATGCCGAACGCAAGGTAAGGTTTTTGGCTGAAACCACTACGTTTCCCTCCTCCTTCCATGCAAGGGCCGACCTGAACCTTGATAATCACTCCTTTCGGTCGCTACTGCAGTCACTGTCCGCAAACGACAACCATCGGATCAACGGATATTTCGCACCCCTGACAACACTCGGCGTGCTTGGCAACGAGACTCCGATCATCTGGCACGCGAAAGACCAGCGGAGCGAAAACGCCAGTGAGCCCGAAGCGCCTCGTGCAGATCCAGATGAAAATCCGAGAGACCATGACGGACCGGCCGCCGGGGAAAGCACTCCTCCGGCAGGCAACGCACGTCCAAATCGATTGCCGGTTGTGGCTGGACGGGTGTTTCTTGGAAGCGGCCTGATGAACCTTTCAGCGCTCATCCTTCTCGACAACCTGGCGTCGGCCGCAACCGACGCAGATGACGACACTTTGTCAGTTCGAAACCTTCAGGTTTCTTCCGGCATCATACAGACCTATGGCGAGGGTATCTGGCTCTACACGCCCGACCGCGGGTACATCGGCGAAGTCACCTTCTCCTATAGCGTCAGCGACGGAATTGGTTCTGTGTCGGCGACGGCAATGCTGGACCTCGTTAAAGCAGCGCCGCATCCAGTCGAAGGTACCGATAAGGATGACATCTTGTTGGGTACGCCCGGAGATGACGTGATAGCGGCACTTGACGGAAATGACTTCGTCTACGGTCGCGAGAGCAACGACGTTATTTACGGTGGCAACGGCGACGACACCCTGATGGGGGGCAGTGGAAACGACACGATCTATGGCGAGGGCGGCCACGACCGGATTTCCGGTGGTGGGGGTGACGACGTCATCTTTGGTGGTGTGGGCAATGACGAAATGTATGGCGAGGAAGGTGACGACGTCGTGGCCGGCGGTGATGGTGATGACATGGCCAGTGGCGGAGCCGGCAACGATCATCTGTTCGGAGACGAAGGCGACGATACCCTTTCCGGCGATGCGGGCGATGACTTGCTCGACGGAGGTAATGGCAATGACATGTTTTCGAGTGGTCTTGGGCACGACGCGGTAATTGCAGGCGCCGGCAACGACATCATCGTCATCGGTCCCGGAGCCGAGGAGGCGCGAGCAGCAGCGCAGCTTCCCGCCGTCAACGACGGTGACGACACATATTCAGGCGGTGACGGTTTCGACACTTACGATGCGTCCTCTGCTTCAAAGGCTGTCGAAATTGACCTTGCAGCCAAAACTGCATCGGGTTCGCAGATTGGGACAGACCACATCGACGGATTTGAAGCAGCTATTGGCGGCAGTGGAAACGACACGTTGAACGGCAATGACGAGGATAATCTCTTGGTTGGAGGAGCTGGCGACGATCACCTTACTGCGGGCAAAGGCAACGATACCGTCAGTGGTGACGCTGGCGATGACACTGTGGTCGTTCTCTTCACAAGCAGTGGATCAGACGATGGCAATGATCAGTATTCCGGTGGTGATGGCATAGATACCTACGACGTTTCTGCGACAATCACAGCAGTTATTATCGATCTCGAAGAAGGAACGGCTACAGGCGTCGAAATCGGGACTGATCAACTGGAGGGCTTCGAAGCCGCCATTGCAGGGCTCGGCAACGACGTGCTGGTAGCCAATTCGGACATTAATTTCCTGACCGGCGGCGCAGGCAACGACGTCTTCATTTTCCGCTCGGTGGAGGCCGTCTTAAACGATGGCCAAGGAAGGGACAAAATTCTCGACTTCCAGATCGGCGATCGGATTGATTTGTCTGATCTCGCAGATGAAATCGGTGGGCTGATGTTCGACCGAATCATGGGTGAGATCAATGACCAACAGGATGTCCGGCGCATCCGACTCTACAGCGAGTTTGCGGACGGCGAGACTGCCGTCGTTCGCGCCGTCATTGATCTTGCGGGAGAACAGGACGATCTCGAGTTGCTGATCTACAGCCACCAGGCGTTGACTGAAGATGATTTCATTCTCGCGGCTCGTGATGACGACGCAGGCCTGGCAAGGACGTAACTAGAATAAGGCGAAAAGCCACATAAGGGAGCTTAGGGACATGACGCGCGAACAAAAAAATACAAGAAAACAATTCACGCCAGAAGCACAATCCTTCGGCATCGCGCCACGTATCGTCGTGTCAGGCATTCTGGCGGCTCTCCTCGTGTTCGGAGTCGGCGGATGGGCGGTTCAGGCCAAACTTGCCGGTGCGGTTGTTGCGCAGGGGCAGCTTGTCGTGCCAGATCAGGTCAAAACCATTCAGCACCGTGACGGCGGGATTGTCGCTGACATTCCCGTGGCCAATGGAGACACAGTGAAGGCTGGTGACGTGCTTCTGCGCTTTGATGAAACTCAGACTCGAGTAGAATTGACCATCATCCGAAGCCAGCTATCGCAGTTGCGAGCGATGAAAATCCGGCTGGAGGCGGAACGTGACGGTAAGGACACCATTTCATTTTCCGACGGCTCTATCGTCCCCGAGCTTGCGCGTAACGAAACGAAGCTGTTTCAGGAAAACCGCCGCATGATCCTGAACCAGAAACAGCAACTGGAAATGCAAATATCCCAACTCGAAGACCAGATTGATGGACTGATTTCGCAGCGGAAAGCAAACGACGTTGAAAAGAAGATAATTACCGAAGAGATCGGCGTCAGCGAGAGGCTCGCCAAAGGCGGATTAATCAAGTTATCGGAATTTCGCGAGCTCCAGAAGCAGGTAGCCCGCATCGATGGGACCAGCGGCGAAGTGGCAGCCCGTGTGGCCGAGGCTGAAGGAGAGATCAGCGAGTTGCGCATCAAGCTTCTCTCCATTGACCAGACAACACGATCCGAAACTCAAAAAGAGATTGTCTCAATCGAATCCAAGCTCGCCGAACTGGGGGAGCGCGAAATCGCCGCATATGACCGTCTTTCACGCATGGAAGTTCGTGCGCCCGTCGATGGGTTTGTCTATGATCTGCAGATACATACGATCAACGGCGTTATAGGCGCAGGCGCAACTATAATGTCGGTCGTTCCCAAGACTGATGACATGAAGGTCGAATTCCGGATCGCGCCGGCAGATATCGATCGAGTAGCACCAGGACAGGCCGCCAGAATGAGACTGACCGCATTTAACAGCGCAACGACTCCAGAGGTTTTCGGAATTGTCGAATTCGTCGCAGCAGCAACCGTGATAGATAAGACGAACGGTCAACCCTATTATTTGGCGACAGTTGATATGATTGACCAACAGGAAGTCATTAGAGATCTCAAGCTTATGCCGGGCATGCCAATTGAGGTTTTCGTCCACACGGCTGAGCGCTCAGCGTGGTCTTACCTAACGAAGCCATTTACAGATCAGGTAATGAAAGCATTTCGTGAGGAATGATGGACCGATGTAACTTCACGCGAAGGTGAAAGAGAACCAGATGGTAGACCCATGAGGGGCCTGTCGCAAATTTTTGTAGTTAACAGCATGTTGACCAACCCTGGAGAAATTTCGCTCCCCGTGTAGCGGAGCGTGGCCATGATTCCGAATTCCATAGCAGAGAAGTTGAAGCACCAGTCGAAGAACGATTTCAAAGGACGCCACTTCGAAGCCTGGCTGATCGTTCAGGCGGTGACCTGGTATCTGCGCTATCCGTTGAGCTACCGCGATCTGGAAGAAATGTTCCGCGAGCGCGGCTTCGAGGTCGACCACAGCACCATTAATCGCTGGTTCCTCGCCTATGCACCTGTCATCGGGAAGCGGCTGGGCCGGTTCCGCAAACCGCATTGTGGTTCAATTCGAGTTGACGAGACTTACGTCAAGATTAGGGGCAATTGGCGTTACCTGTACCGCGCCATCGACAAGCATGGAAACCCGATCGACTTCCTGCTCACCGCAACGCGCGATCTTGATGCCGCGAAGCGGTTCTTTCGAAAGATGCTCAGGGACGAGCCTCTGTTATCGCCACGGAAGATCGGTACCAATGGCGCAAACACGTTTCCGTCAACGATCAAGACTGTCGTCGATGATGGGCTTTTGCATCCCAACCCGGTCCATTATGTCACCAAGCATTTGCAGCAAGGTATTGAGAGCGACCATTTTCAGGTGGAGAAAAACATGCCCAAGATCGGCGGCTTCCAATCCTTCAACACGACACGTCGAACCATTGCCGGATTCGAAGCGATACTCTGGCTCAGGAAAGGCTTTGGCTTTACCGGCGATTGGACCATCAACGATCAGAGCGATCTGCTCGCGCGTCTCTTCGGCCTGCAAAGGGTTAACGAAGCATGAAAATGCAACGGCTCACAGGATCACCTCAGCCTACTTGATAGTTTGCGACAAGCCCAGGCTTCTTCTAAAGCCCAAACTTCCCTTGGCTATCCAAGGCTTCCGGCAAAGCGTTCCGGCCATTTTTCCCGCTGGAAGGCTTCCACGACGAAATCGACGAACACACGGGTCTTGAGCGGCAGAAGCGTCCGGTTGGCGTAGTAGATCGAGATCGGCCCAGCATCGGCATACCAGTGGGGCAGAACCCGGATCAGTTCCCCGCTTTCCAGACAGGGCAACGCGTCGGGCTTGGCGATCATCGTCACCCCCATGCCGACCAGCGCCGCCATGCGCATTGCGGCAGGGTCATTGACCACCACCGTTTGCCGAAGCCGTGCAGGCTCTTCCGCTCCTGCTGCATCGCGCATCTGCCATTGGCGGATGCGGCCCGTGCGCAACGAGCGCATGACGATGCCATCAAGCTCCAGCAGCGCCGAAGGATCGTGCGGCGGCACCTTGCCCGCCATATAGGAGGGCGAGGCGACCGCGATGATATGCGCCGGAGCGAGCGCGCGTGAAATCACACCCGCCGTCAGTTCGAAACCTCCCCCGATTGCCACATCATAACTCTCGGCGATCAGGTCAATCTGCCGGTTCTCGAACATCCATTCGGGGCGCACCTTCGGAAAGCGTCGCGAGAATTCGGGCAGGAGGGGCAAAATGTAACCGATTCCGAAGGTCGGGCTCATGCTGACCTTTAGCGTGCCTGCCGGTTCCTCCTGATCCGCCGACGCTTCGGCAATCGCGCCCTGCAAACTCTCCAGACTGTCGCGGATCGATATGAGGAACCGCTCACCGGGCTCGGTAAGCGTGAGGCTGCGCGTCGAGCGCTGAAACAGGCGAACGCCGAGATTTCCTTCCAGCGCCGCAACGTTGCGGCTGACCGCCGCAGGCGTCAGCCCGAGCCGCCGCGCCGCCACGGAAAAGCCGCCAAGCTCGGCGCTGCGAACGAAGGATTCCAGGTTGGCCAGTGTTTCCATATCAACCTTCAAGCATTCATTGAAACCAATGACAGAAGATTACCACTAATCGAAAGGGAAATTGCAAGCGATATTCACTCCATCGAAACCGAACCGGAGTGAACGGCCATGACGCTCTCGACTAACAAAACACAAGTCATCGACAATATGGATGTCGGCCGCCGTACCCTGATCGCCGGCCTGATCGCTACAGCACTTCCCGTTCCCGCCGTGGCTGCCGTGCAGGACGATCCTGGCGCCAACAAGGCCGTCATCCGTCAGTTGCTCGAAGGCGTTCAGTGCGATGGCGACTTCGATCTGTTCGAACGGCTGTTCGCACGGGATTATGTCGACCACACACCATTTGGCGATGCCCGGCCTGACCGTAACGGCACGCGAGAAATCTACCGGACGTTCCGCGCCGCCTTTCCAGACTGGAATGCCGAGGTGCATTTCCAGATTGCCGAAGGCGATCTCGTCAGCACCTACAAGACATATCGCGGCACGCACCTGGGTCCCTTCATGGAGATCGCCGCGACCGGACGCGCCACCCGCTTCAACGTCATGGACATGATGCGGGTCCGAAACGGCCAGATCACCGACCACTGGACCGTCGCCGACGGCGCCGGGCTGATGGCTCAAATCAAACAACAGAACTGAACTTTCCAAATGGGTCACACGGACATCCGGTGGCTCTCCAACCCCTGCAACACTTGAAAGGAACATTCCATGTCGAACACTCTCTCCCTGACCGGTAAAACTGCTCTCGTTACCGGCGGTTCGCGCTCGATCGGCGCAGCAATTGCAAAGCGTCTCGCTGCCGATGGCGCGGCTGTCGCCATCACCTATAGCGCCTCGCCGGACAAGGCGGCCGCTGTGGTGACAGAAATCGAAGCAGCCGGTGGCCGCGCCATTGCCATTCAGGCCGATGCCGGCGATCCGGCCGCCGTCCGTGGCGCAGTCGCAAAAACCGAAGAAACCTTCGGTTCCCTCGACATCCTCGTCAACAATGCCGGCATCGCGCTTGGCGGGCCGATCGACGAGATCAAGTTCGAGGACTACGAGCGGATGATCGCCGTCAACGTCACTGGCGTCTTCGTTGCCACGCAGGAAGCAGCGCGTCGCATGAAGTCGGGTGGGCGCATCGTCCACATCGGCTCGTCCATGACCCGCTATGCCGCTTTCCCGACGGCCTCGCTCTATACACTGACCAAGGGCGCTGTTGCCGGCTTCAACCGCAGCCTGGTGCGTGACCTCGGGCCGAAGGGCATCACCGTCAACACCGTCCATCCCGGCCCGACTGACACCGACATGAACCCCGATGGCGGCCCGGTCTCGAAGATCGTCGGCCCCGGCATGGCGATCGGCCGCTACGGCAAGGACTACGAGGTCGCCAGCGTCGTCGCCTATCTCGCAAGCCCGGAAGCGGCGTTCGTGACCGGCGCGGATATCGTTGCAGACGGTGGCTTCACCGCCTGATCTGCCCCCGGCGCTCCAATGCCGGAGCGCCGGTTCCCCCTCACTCAAAGGAGAACCAGCATGTCTATCGGTATCATTGGAGCCGGCAATATCGGCTCGGCCTTCGCCCGCGCCCTTGCTCGCAACAGCATGTCCGCAACCATCGCCAACAGCCGCGGCCCGGCCTCGCTTGCCGTACTCGAAACGGAACTGAAGCCTTTCATCAAGGCGGGCACACTTGAAGAGGCGGCGAGCGCCGACATCGTCCTTGTGGCGGTCAATTGGTCGAAGCTGCCAAAGGCGCTCGCCGGTCTGCCGGACTACGGCGGCCGTATCGTCATCGACGCCAACAATCCCATCGAAGCGCCGCTGTTCAAGCCGGCCGAACTAAACGGTCGTCTTTCCACCGAGATCTTCGCCGATCTCGTTCCCGGCGCCCGCGTCGTCAAAGCCTTCAATCATCTGCAACCGCACCTGCTATCCGGCGATCCCAAAGCCGAGGGTGGCTCACGCGTCCTGTTCTATTCCGGTGACGACGCACGCGCGAAGGCGGAAGTCGGTGCGCTGATCTCCAGACTCGGCTTCACCGGCATCGATCTCGGCCCGGTCTCGATTGGCGGCAAACTGGTGCAGTTCCCTGGCGGTCCACTACCCGCCCTCAACCTCGTCAAGTTCGGCTGAACGATCTCAGATAAACCGGAGAGCGACCCTTCCTCTCCGGTTCGCCCTGCTTTTCACCAAAGGAAACCTCCTATGGACATGCCAGTCTCCCGCAGTATTTCAGTAGGCCACGCGGACAGCAAACCGCTCGCTTCATGGGCCGCAGTCGCCAGCATCGGCGTCGGCGCTTTCGCTCTTGTCACCACCGAATTCCTGCCCGTCGGGCTTCTGCCGCTGATCGCGGCTGACCTTGGCATCAGCGAGGGGACGGCCGGACTGATGGTAACCGTACCCGGGTTTCTCGCAGCGCTTGCCGCGCCGATGACCCTCGGATTTGCCGCACGTTTCGATCGCAAGCGTGTGCTCGTCGCACTGCTGATGCTGCTCGTCATCTCCAACGCCATAGTGGCAACCGCTCACGGCTTTGCGGCGTTGATGTTCGGCCGGGTGCTGCTCGGAATTGCGGTCGGTGGTTTCTGGACAATCGGCGGCTCGCTCGGCCCGCGTCTGCGCCCCGGCGCGGAAGGACCGCGTGCAACGGCACTGATCTTCTCCGGTGTTTCGCTGGGTACTGTCGCCGGGGTTCCCGCAGGCGCCCTGATCGGTGACCTGTTCGGCTGGCGCACCGCATTCCTGCTTGTGTCGGGTGTCGCACTGCTTGTCGTGGCGGCGCTCCAGTTTTTGTTGCCGGCCATCCGGGCGCAGAATGGTTCGGGATTGAAACAGGTTCCAGACGTGTTGCGATTGCAACGAGTCCAGATCGGTCTGACGGCAGCCGTGCTCATCTTCGTCGGGCAGTTCGCGGCCTATACCTACATTACTCCCTTCCTCATCGGCGCAACCGGGATTGATACGGGCACACTCAGCATGGTGCTGCTCGGCTATGGCGCGGCGGGGTTCGCCGGAAACCTGTTCGGGGGCTGGGCTGCTGGCCGGAACTTCGTGTCTGCCCTTGCCGGCACCGCTTTTCTGATCGCCTTGTCTGTTGCGGGATTGTTGCTGGCCGGCAGCAATACGCTTGCCGCAGTCGCTTGGGTTGTCACCTGGGGTTTCGGTTTCGGCATGCTGCCGATCGCCATGCAAACCTTCCTGTTCACCTCCGCGCCCGACCGGCTGGAAAGCATCGCCGCGCTCTTCGTGTCAATCGCGCAACTGGCGATCGGGCTTGGCGCACTGGTCGGCGGCCTCGCGGTCGACAATTTCGGCGTGCCGAGCGCGCTCTGGCTTGGTGCTGCAAGTGCATTGCTGACCGCGGGCCTCATCGTATTGACCAGCAAAACCCATTGAAGCGCGAGCCTGCGGCGATGGCGTTGTAGGCTTCCAGATGGAAAGGACCTGCTAAGATTGAAAGAGGAAGGCAGTTATCTGCAATGGTTACGGTGACGGACTAGCACGTATCTCAATGAACATCATCGATCCAGCCACGGCGGTCTCTATCAATCCTTTAGCCGATGCTCTGCGACAACTTGTACAATCATCCTGCACTTCGAATTTTCTCATCGCTTCAGCGCCGTAGCTCACCATCAGCAAGGATTCGCAGTACGGCCTTTTCATCCATTGCCTGTTCCTCGAACAGAGCCTTTGCCAAGGCATTGAAGATTGGCCTGCGCCTCCTGAGGATCGCCGCCGCCCGGTCGAGTGCCGCATCCAGTTTTCCATGAACCCGAGCCGCCAGTTCGGGATCACGGTCGAACACGGCACCCGGATCGCGATGGGGGCGATAGAGCAGCGGATGCTCGCTCCCGAATCCAAGGACGCGCTCCATGTCGAAGGCAAGCCGCGTGGCCCGCGCCAGATCGCTGTCGTCGGAACCACCGGAACCGCTCGAGACCCGTTTGAGCACCAGTTGCTCGGCAGCCCGCCCGGCCATGAGCATGGTCAGCATGTTTTCGTACCAATCGCGCGTGTCGGTGGCCCAGACGTGGAAGCCGACGAGATTGTAGCCGCCCTCGCCGGTATCGATATTGAGGCCGCGAACAGGTCCGAGGTCGAGCGCATGATGCACGACCGCATGTCCGGCCTCGTGGAAGGCGAAGCGCCAACGGAGATTATAGGGCACGGGCGGGCGATGACCGCGGATGCCGTCTTCGATGTCCTCATAGCGGATCGCCCGCTTGCCACGCCGCGCCTTCAATCGCGCTTCCCGGACGATGCGCTCGATATCCGCGCCCGTCAGCCCCATCGCCCGCGTGGCGAGACGCCTGAGGATAGCATCGGCAGAATTGGCGTGTTGCGCGGCTGCCGACAATTCCGACGCGTTGCTGTTCTGTGGCTCAGTCATCGGCTGGCTCCCTTCCGTTCACTTTCTGCGTCTTCCTCCAGATAATCGGCAACGATCCTCTTCAGCGAGAATCCGTCCTCGGCTTCAGACCGGGTTTCTGGTACTGGCTCCCGGATCAGCAATGTCACATCGTCCCCGAGATGGTGGGCCAGGATTTCGGCCAGCGTCGGCACATCGGGCCTTGGGATTTCGATATGGGTCTCCAGCCGCCCCGAACGCTTGAGAGCCTCGTCGATATGATCGGGCCGGTTTGTGGCGCCAACGACGATCAGCCCTTCGTTTTTGATCGCGCCATCGAGCAGTTCCAGCGCCTTGTTCACGACGGTATTCCAGTAGTCGGCATATTCCCGCTCGGCCGGCTGCCTTTTGCCGATGCCGTCGATCTCATCGATGAACAGGATCGCCGGCGCCATGGCCCGCGCTTCGACAAATGTCTTGCTCATCCGATCGATCACGTCGTTGAGATGACCGCCCTGCAGCCAGGTCGAGACGGAGGTGACGACCAACGGGATCTGCAGGCTGTTGCACAGCGCCCGGGCAAAGGTGGTCTTGCCGGTCCCGGGCGGACCGGACAGCAAAAGCTTGGTGCTCATCTCCGACCATGCAAGGATGCTTGCCCGATAATCGTTGAGGTCCGCTTTGAGATCGAGCGCCCAGTCTTTCGCTCGGCCATATCCGGAGAGGGTCTCGACGGTCATTGGCGGCTTGTGGCCGATCTCGCCCACCGTCGGCATTGGCTCCGGCTGGATCACCTCAGCGCCGGACGGCTTGTCCTTCTTCCAGCGGCCGTTGCTATCGGTGTCGGTCGACTTCGGCTTTTCGTGCGAACCTTGGGGCTTCTCGGTGGATGTGCTGGAGGATGCCGATCCGGATGCCTTGTCGCCACCACCGCCCTCCTCTTCCTCGAAGTCACCGCGATTGCGCTCAATGAGCACTGCAAGGACATGCAGCACGTCGTGAACATGCCGCCCTGGACGGAAGGCAAGAACCAGATCCTCGAGCGACAGCCAGCGCGTATCGTAATCCAACGGCAGGCCCAGCTTATCGATTGCTTCGTCCGGGTAAAGCACCTCGACCAGATCGGCGACGAACCTCCGGTCAAGCTTTCCCGTTTCCAGCGACAGGTCGGCGGAGATCTGCAAGAGCGATGGAATGTCCGACCGCTTTTCCGCGATGGCGAGGATCGACAAGTCGCGCGACAGCGCACTGAGCATCCGCCGGCGCAGGGCATTGCCCGTGACACGATGCACGCCGGCGCCCGAGAAGGTCATCAGGCGCCTGCGTGTCTCGCCTTCCACGACGTCGAAGTAATCGTCGTTGAACATGTGGTCCGCATCGACGATCGCAAACGGGCCGCCCGGTACCAGCCGGGTCTTCTCCAGGAGCCGCAGCACTTGCCCCTCGAAGCCTGCAAGCGGTGCATGGAGAGTGACGACCGGTGTCACACGGGTCAGTGTATAAACGATCTCCCGAAGCGACCGTCCGCTCCTTTGCACCGCGCGTGCCAGAACCAGGGTTGCAACGATGTGACTGACCAGCGGCTGAGCGGCTGAGCGGCTGCGCGATCCACCAGGCCGACGGCGTAAGCGCGCCGATCGACACCGTCTCCCAGCACTCCGTCATGCGCGCCTGTGCCGCGCCGCGCCCGAGGGATGTTTACGAGTTGCGAGGCGAACGGCGGATGAATGAGCCCGGCGGTCACAACACCATCGCCAGCAGAGCCGGCCGTCGGATTGCCGGTCTCCTTCGGTGCGACAAGCCAGTCACCAAAATTCCGCCGGAACCAGATATCGTCACGGATCGGATCGCCGCTCAGTCGTGTCGTGTCGAACGTCGGGCTGTAGCGGCAGGTGAGATGACCATCGACATCGACGATCCTGCTTTCCAGCAGACCATTGCGCAAAGCGATCCGGCGTGCCTCGCGGCGGGCAAGATGACGGAGGCGGCGAACAAACAGACGGGCAAGCTTATCCATCAGTCCGACCTCCCGTCTGCGCGGCAATAATTGCCGTGTGGGCGTCCTGGACGGGATCGCGCCGACGCGTTCGACCACGCTGCCGCCCGTCAATGCCACCGGGCTTCGGGATCCGCGCCAACACACGCTCGCGCGGCGAACGACGCGGCGGATGCGCGTCAGCCGACGAACCGGTCGAGACAGACAGGCTCAGGTGTTCGCTCCGGGACCGATCGAGATCCCGGTTGCGGTTTCGCAGCCAGTCGAGCATCAGGCGGCATGCCGCATTGCCGCTGTTGGCAGTAGCGCGCAACCGAAGCATCAGAGGCTCCGGCACAAGGCCATCCAGCAGAGGATCTTTCCGGACGCAGGCAAGCGCCAACCCGATCAGCACGGCGGGATCGTCGCGATCGCTCGGACCGTGGCCAAGGCTGGCGGACTTCATATGAGAGAGTTTCGCAGATGTGCCGTGATGACAGGGCAACGCGATGGTCTCGGTCGTGACCGCTTCGCAGACGAAGCCGGCCACAGACGGGCTGTGGTTATCGATGGACATGACTGTCTCCTCGCCGGAGCGCATCGCATCCGGCGTTTATGGAATGGAAGATGAGCGAAGCCGACCACGCGTTTCAGGCGCGACCGCGATCAGTGCCGTTAAGCTGGCGGCTCGTCAGTGCCGGCGCGGACGGCGGGCAAAACCGACCCGGATGCGGGCGGGCTCCGGTTCGTCGTCCTGATCGTCGTCGAAGCAGCCAAGATCGTCGTGACCTTCGTCCTCTTCATCCGCAGCCATGGCCCGCTCTTCCTCGTAAGTGCGGGCTGGACCGTTCAGAGCGATCAGCGGGTTTGCGACAATGGCAGCGGTGGGCGCCGTATCCGGTTTGGCCATTGCCACCACACCCAGTGCCTTACGGGCTTCTGCCTCGAGAAGCTGCTGCACGCGGCGGCCGAAGCGAAGACGCAGTTCTGCCATGCAGGTCGCAACTCCGTCGATCTCGAGCAGGTCGTCGATCTCGGAGAGAGCCCAGATGCCGGTGGCATGATCGCTCGGGCGGCTGGCGCCATCGACGATGGCAACCTCGACCGTGTCGATCATGAGCCGCTTGTGGTTCTTGTAGAGCCAGTCCGGCAAAACCATCGCCGAGGCCATCATCTTCATCTTCAGTTCTTCGAGACGGCTGGTGTCGCCGTAAGAGGCGAGCGAGCGTTTAAGGTCGAGAATGTAGGCCAGGTGCTTTGTCCGGTTCACCACGATCAGGTCGGGCGTATAGCTGCCTTTGGCCGGCGCCTCGCAGTCGAGCTTCACGCCGTCAAGGGACGACCAGTCGTTTCCGGCGACGGCTTCGAGCGCCGCCTTGACCAACGGCAGTTTCAGCGACTGGGTCAGCACGGTGATGTTTGGATTGGCTTTCGCCAGACGCTCAACCGCTTGTTCCAGCAGCTTGCCTTCGCGGAACGATACGGCGCGAACGAGCGAGGCGATGTGAACGTAATGGCCGAGGATGTCGTCCTCGATCGGTTCGCCGTCGGCGATTGCCGCAATGGCGCGGTCGATCAGCAGATCGAGATCGGCCTCGACTTCGGCGAAGCGAACGATATGCGGATGGCGGCGTAGCGCCGACGGCTCGCCGATGCTGTAGGCACCGATACCGAATGAGCGGTGGGAGAACATCGATGCCGCAGCGACAGTCGAACGAAGAACTTCCCCGGCAGGGGTAGAGAGAGTATGCGTGGTCATAGCCCGATTCCTTTTCGCGAAGGCTTGAGGGTCAGGCCCTTGTCGATGTTGGTAGCATCGGCTTGGGCCGCTTTTTGTCCGGTCTTCCGAACGACCCCAACCTGGCAGGACCGGGAGCCGGGCTCAAGGACCCGGAATAACAAAAAAGAACAAAGCCGGTACATAGTTAACGGCGGGCTCACGAAGTCCGGTCCGACGAACGCGCCCGGTGATCGCAACGGTCGACCTGCGTGTTTTCCGCTCGCCATCATCAGGCAAAAGGAAAAGGGCCGACATGCGGCCCTTCCGAGTTTGGTGGGAAGGCCGGTCGCCCGGCCCTCGTGCAAACTGCAACTTACGACGTGACGGCTGGCGCGAGTTCAACATCGGCGATGCTGTCATCGCCAAGCGCCGGCACCTTGGCAAACTGCTTGCGGTTTCGCGGCGCCTCCCGGCTGACCGTCATGAAGCCGCCGGTCGCCTCCTCGAGCGCAGCACCAAACCGGTCGATCACCTCATCCGGGACATCGGCATCGTCAGAGACCTCATCCGGCAGAACCGGCTCGGCATCGTAACGATCGCCGACACTGTCCGCCTCTGCCGGAACCGCCGGTTCGCAAGCCGGAGCTGTTGGCGCCGCGAGCGGCCATTCCGGCTTCCGCTCCTTTGACACCGCCCAGCCGAGCACCGGAAGCACATGCAGCGCAAGCCAGTCACGCATGTCTTTCGACTTCGGCCAGCCATCGACACCACCCAATGTATAGAGCGTATCGTTGACCTCAGCCCAGCCGGTCTTCTTCGGGAACTTGGTCGGCCGGGTGTTGCGGCCATAATCGAGTTCTGGCTCGAGGAACAAGGCCAGGCTTTCGAGTTCCTGCCGCGCGACGCGGGCGGTGTCCTGGATTTCCTTCGCTAGCGCCTCCTTGATCACACGGCTTCTGCTCAGCGCAGCTTCGACCGCCTTGCAGATCGTGACGACATGCTCGATGAACGCTTTCAATCCATCCCGGATCTTGGCCGCAATCAACGCTTTCAGTCCGCCCACACCGCCGGCCCAGAACTGATCGTCCTTCTCGGCCTTGTCACCGCCCTCCTCGCCACCGACCAAGATGGCCCTCACATCGGCAACCTGAAGGCGCCCGTTCTCCTCGGCAAAGGCAATGGCCGCCTTGACCTGATCGTCGGTGGCCGAACTCAGGTGGAACAACACCGTCGCGCCGACCGAGAGGTCGACCAGTTCATCACGGTAGGGTGTCAGGTTGCGGTACACCGCAGTATAATTGCGGGCGCTGCGCGGTGCGAGACCGCAGCGCATCTTTACCCAATGATCAAACCGGCCGTCGGCCAGCAGGTCTGCAGCCCGGGCCAAATGATCGCCGAGCTCGAAAGTCTGTTCGGTCGTACGGCGCCCGAGATCGAAGATGTAGGCGGCGCTCGTTTCGAGCTGTTCGCGCATTGAGTGCCCGATACCGTTATCTTCGTAGGAGTACGCGGTAGTCGCAGTGGTCTTGGTATTTCTGGTGCGCATGGAAGTCTCCGTGTGACGCGTTTACAATGTATCCGACGCAATACACATCGGATAACTATATGATCGCGCCATTACGGACGTAATGCAAATTCAAGTAAAATATCTTTGCAGTATACTTTATATTATTATCTTTAGTTTCCTGCGGTTTTTGGCGATTATATTTACATATAAACGACGTATTAATCAATTAATATCGATATATACGATACTTCTAAAATTTTTTCACTTAAAATTTGAAGGGTATTATTTCACGACAAAATCCAGAATCCGGAGATGGACACCCGACCTCCCACATTTAAGGCCTTCACGAAGTAGCTTTGCTGTCACGGAAACACGCGACAAAGTAAACACGAAGCCAGCGTCTCGCCGCCTGAGAGCGATGCTCGATTTCCACCCGAAGATGGCACATTCCGCGCGAACGGCTGGGACATATGACATGCGACTTCGCGGATGAACCAAACGGGAAGATTTCGGTTCGCCGCCTCATTTCCGGAATGGAGATGGTCCTGCAGGCGCAAGCGCGACGCGAAGCAGTCGGTAATTTCTGTCAGCTTGCCCACAGGTCGTTTCAACGTGTCCGCACGTCGAGACAAATTGCGCTCATTTGATTCAAGGTGCGATATTTTTGATTCCGAACGCTGGTCATTTGATTCACGACCGCCGTTTGTCCCTCGCCAACTTATCTCAACCTGTCTCAACGTGTCCGCAACTGATCTCAAATTGCGTTCATTTGATTCAGAACCCCAATAAAACGATTCATAAACCGGGATTTCCGATTCCATGCAAACGGAGTTGCCGTGGCGATAACGGTCTGGCATCCGTAGCCTAAGACCTGACGGGGAAGAGTGCATGCCAGCGAAGTCCGAGGAGATCCGCAACACCAAACAGCGCGAGCGGCAGCAGAAGCTGCGCGATGCCGACAGAAAGGCCAAACGCCCAGGACGCGACGATGTGGCCCGCACGGCGCTGTTCATGACAATCTCTGGCATGACGACGCGCGAGAAGACTGAAGAGCTGGAACACTTCCAGCATGTCGTCGTCTCGATGCTGGTTCGGCAAGGGTTCGACGAACACGCATCCCACGCTGTCTTCGATGAGCTCGTCGAGAAGTACCGGGATGGCGACTGGCCCTTCCGCCGCAAGCCCCATCTCCTATATCCTGACGGTGCCAACGAGGGTGACTGACCGGTTTCGTTCGACCTTCCAACTACGGTTCCAGCCCTTTGTCATCCCAAGCCCACCATGGGAACGCCCAACGGCGTTTGCGATCTCTACGACACCTCCCCCCATTACTCGGTTAATCGCCGTTTGATTCTGAATCGGATTTCCAGAGTGCTGGGGGGACCGATCATCTAAGATCAACTCATCAGCATCCATCCCATTCGCTAAAATGCTATCGATCTGATTAAGTGCTGGTCAGCCAGGTTTTCAAATAAACCTGAATCCTGCAAGGTCACTGCATTGATTTCGCAAGGGGTATGGATAATGTCGCTGGCGGCTGAGGTGAACGCCTCCGCCGGAATGCGCACCAGCGGAAGCCCTTGCATGGCGGAAACTGGTTTTCTGATTGGCTTTTTGCTAACCGGGACAATCTTGCAAGGGAGGACTCCTGGCGCGCTCGTGACACCGATGATCGAGTGACGTACCGATTTTTACAGAGGCTCTGGCCGGTGCGGACCGTCCTGCAGAGCATTGCCCAGCCTGGGTCACCTTATCCGTGTGGTGGCTTTCAGGCACAAAGAGATGGGATCGAGGGCGAACGGACGCCTGAGGGATCCAGAGTGGTGAGCGCATTCCTTCAACTCCACCCTGGATACGAAGGATCCGAACGTGCCCAACATCATCGACCTCCCGTCCGCACTCGGTGCGATCAAGACCGACCATCTCCACGATGTCGACAACGACACCAAATGCCGGCTGTATTCCGGCACAGTAGCCATGGCCTCTATCACGGGTGCATCAATGTCCCGCGTCCGGGATGCCGTGCGGCTTGCCCGTCATGGCGCAGGCTGGGTAGACCGCCGCCGTGCTCCCGCGGTCACAAAGACAAGCGGCGACGAGATCGAGAGCACCCTGCGATTGCTGGGCTATGCGGGAGAATGGCATGACATCAAAGGTCGCCCGACCCTTGCTGCGTACCTCAAAGCCCGGACGGGAATCCATCAAAGCCATCCCTGCGTCGTTTTTCTGGGCAACCACCGTGTTGCGATCAGTGGTGAGCTGTTTTGCGACGTGACCAACAACGGCCTGATGGTCGATATCGACCGGGCACCCTGGCGGCGCAAACCGGTGCACCGTGTGTTCGTCCTCACCCACCGCATCCCTGCGACGCAGATCCCGTCGAAGACTCTTCAGCGCGTCCAGCCGGCACACCTGACGGCGGAGCAGAAACGCCAGATCAGGGAATTGGATCGCCTGTTTCGCGCAGCCATCAAGGCGGAGACCGGCGCAACGCGGGTCAAGGTGTCCTCCACCGAAGTCTTCATTATCCGCCCCGCCGATTCCGGCTGGACGTGGTGCGGCGCGCGCGACAGCGTCGCCGACAGCCTTCTCAAGCTTCAGGGTCATGGCTGGATTGGCGGCAACACCGATGAGGCCGCGGCCTATCGCGCCATGATGGTTTACTGACCAGCGCTCAGGAGCAGCACTTTATCGGCGGCAATTATTGCCGCCGGCACCCCGGTGACCGACCTCGAGATGGCATTGCGCGCCGCGCTCAGCCATGAACTGGTCGAACAGATCCGCTACCGCACGCGCGAAGGCATGAAGATGGCCGTCCGGAAAGGCAAGGCATCCACCTGCCTCGCCTACGGCTACATGCTCTCCCAGCAGCGCGATGCGAACGGCGATCGCATCAAGGGTTTGCGCGAGATCGATCCTGCAAAGACTGAGGTGGTTCGCCGCATTTTCACCCTATATGCCGACGGCATGTCGCCTCGCGACATCGCCCAGCTTTTGAACAAAGAGGGCATCCCGGGCTCGCGCGGCCGTAAGTGGCGCGATACCGCCATCCGCGGCCACGTCAGCCGTGGTACGGGCATCCTCAACAATGAGAGTTACATCGGCCGCATGGTCTGGAACAAGCGTAACTACCGCAAGAACCCGGAAACCGAACGCCGTACCGCGCGCGCAAACGACGCGAGCGAATGGGTGCTGACTGATGTGCCGGAGATGCGCATCGTTTCCGACGACCTATGGCAGCGGGTGAAGGAGCGTCAGAAAGAGATCGGTGAGCTGTTCGATTTCGGGCAGAGCAACCGGCTGAATGCAACGCACCGCCCGGGATACTTGCTCAGTCATCTGCTCGAATGTGCGGAATGTGGCGGCCCCTACGCCATCAGCGGCAAAGATCGCTATAGCTGCACCAACCGCAAGAAGCGCCTGCCGATCGACGAGCTTGGTGGCGCCTGCTGCGGTAACAGCAAGACCATTACCCGCCAGGAGCTGGAGAGCCGCGTTCTCGATTGCCTGCCGGCTGCGTTCTTCTCCCTGGGGATGTTCGACACTATGTCGGCAAAGGTGATCGAACAGGAAACATCAAAGCTTCGCCGCCCGAAAGCCGAGCGCGAGCAGATGACGCGCGAACTGGACGAGTTGGAGCGCAAGCAGAAGAGCATCATCCAGCAGATCTCGGACCGCGCCATGCAAGGCCGCCCTCCTCTCGCTGCGCTCGACGATACACTCGATCAGATCGAGCTCCAGCGTGTCGCCCTGGCAAGGGAGATCGACGCTTTCACCACGTCCGAACCGGACATGCGGGCGAAGATCGAGGAATTGAAGCAGCGTCACAATCCCGCCCAGACGGAGTTGCGTATGCGCCATTTCTTCCTGCAGGCGCGCCGCGGCAAAAACGACGATGCCAAGCGTCAGGTGATGCCGATTGTGCGCTCACTGGTGCAGAAGGTGGTGATCGGCAAGACCCAGGGCCATCAGCCGGCAACCCTCGAAGTCCACGGCTTGATCTCCTCCATCCTTGCGCAGATGGACGTTCTCGACCTGATGGAGCGCCGCTTCGTCGCCGAAGTGCATGCGGACTTCATCGAGAAGCTGGAGGCTGGCGAGATCGAGACGAAGGAGAAACAAAAAAAGCTCCTCGACTCATATGAGGAGGAGCTTCGTCGCAAATACCCCGAGTGGGCGAATTTGCAAGTGTCGGTGGTTGCGGGGGCAGGATTTGAACCTGCGGCCTTCAGGTTATGAGCCTGACGAGC
>NZ_JCABZP010000021.1:0-23407 GCF_059499945.1 Agrobacterium sp.
CGCGCAACGCCCACGCTGAGCCGGTTACCGATCACCAGATTAGGTCCACAATGGGTCGAGAGCGGTCCTGACGCAGCTGAACAGCAGAGGTCCGCTTTCGGGCGGAGATCCAATTTCCGCTTCTGGCGCTAGTTGCCATTCGCGATCCTCGCTCGGCTGTCGCCATGAAGATCTCAACAGTAAGCTTTATCGCCGCCGCCGCCCTGACGCTGGGCGCGTGCGGCAATACGACGGAGCAGCGCGTTGGAGGCGCGGCTGTCGGTGCCGGAACCGGTGCGGTGGTCGCCGGCCCGGTCGGAGCGGTCATCGGCGGCGCGGCCGGCGCGGTCACGGCACCGTCAGTGGTGCGCAGCACCCGGCGTGCGACCCGCTAGAGTTCAACCAGTACCAAACAGAGTAATGCATCCTCTCAGGTCGCCCTTTCGCTTGAGCGCTGCAGCTCGGCCAGCTCCACTCCCGGCCGGACTTGCTGCCGTGCAGCGCGGAAGAAGGCCAGCAGACGTCGGTTAGCTTGCAGTCGTGGCAATTCACGTCATCCAGGTTCCGTACGATTCTGGACATCGCGGCGCCCGCATGGTGCGCGGGCCGCTGCACCTAAGGGCTGCCGGGCTGACGGATCGGCTCCAGGCCTTCGCGCCGTCGCCTCAGAACTCATGGAAGTAAGGTCGTCTTTCGTCACTGAGATCGGCAGCGTTCGAGTTGCACCGAGCGGTCTCGGCCGCCGTCAGCGCCTCAATCAGATCCAGCAATCTGCCACTCGTTCTCTCGGAGAACTGCAACAGCGCAATTGGCGTTGTGGCGGGTTTGCTCAGCACGATTTCCGGTGAGCGGCTCGGCGTCGTCTGGTTTGATGCGCCATGGCGACTGCAACACCCCGGATACCTTCACCGGCAGTTTCCTCGATGCAATGGGATTGAGCACGCTCACCGACCGGTGCTGGCAGGCTCTGGCTGCGACTGTTCCGGGCTTTCAGCCCCTGCCGGACGGCCGAGTATTGCTGGTCGGCGCGCATGGCGCGGACAATGGCGCGCGCGACGTGCTCGACGCCTCAGCTGTCGGTCATGTCTCGACGGCTCAGGTGCGGGCGCTGGGCGCGAGCGAGGCACTCGGCCTCACATTGAACCGGCTGGCTCGACGGGGCGTTACGCAGATCTACCTGCATCTCGATGTCGATGTGCTCGATGCCGACTTTGCTCCGGCCAATGAGTATGCATCGCGCGACGGCCTTGCTCCAGAACAGCTCTCAAGCTGCGTGCATGCCATCCTGGAGCATTTTCCAGTCGCCGCGGCGACAGTCGCTTCCTACGATCCAGGCGTCGACCCCGAGGGGCGCGTTCAAGGCCAGGCCTTCGAATTCCTGGAGCTCGTGTCGGCGAAGTTCACTCGACATCTGCTTTAGCTTTCCGATTGTGGCGGCCGCTGCCGCCGATCATCGTAGAACTCGAGGTATCCTCAGTGAGCCGGCTCGGCGAGACCCGCGCTTTTACGCGAAAGGGCAAAGCGCTGGACCGCCACCGGTCCGCTCGACCCTGATCGGCACACGCAAATTTCCGGGTTGCCTGACAGACTCAAGCTGGTCGCGGTCTGCCATTATGCGCTCGTTCACCCCGCAGAGTTCGCCTAGAGCATGCTGCGAAAAGTGGGAACCGGTTTCGCATCAAGCATGCTCTAAACAGGAACGCCCAGCCACGGAGCGGAAGTTCACCTTGTCATTCGACAGAGTTGGCCGCGACCGCACTGCCAATTGGAAGCGCGACAACGAACAGTTGCGAACGTCTGCCCTTGGGCAATCCATCCAATGGCCGGAACTGGCGCACTGCAGATGCTGACGGTTCAGGCCATCGCTTCTTCGAATTCAGCTCGCCGCCGAATCAGCCATGCGACGCTTCGTGTCTGCCAGGCAATTCCCCAGACACGGGGCGCATAGGTCGTTTTCGGCGTGATCTGTTGTTCGATAACCTCGCTCGCGGCGCTCTGGGTAGCGAATTCGATGATCCGAGACGGCATGGCCTGACGCTCTCTGCAAGACAGGCCGTAGCCGTCCACGAAAGCACGCACGAGACGGAAGCGCTGTGCCGGCTCGGGAAGTCCGTTCATGACGGCGACATCGTCATCGTAGAGCTGCGCTCCATTTCATGCCGCCATGGCGATCTCGGTCAATCGGTCTACCGGCCCGGCCACTTCCTAGTCGATCAGAGCGGCCGGCTTGCCTCCATTCCAGACCACGTTCCAGGGGGCTGCGTCACAATGCCCGATGACATCCGGCACACCCACCGCTCGGCCGAACCAGGGCCGCCAATAGGCATCAGGTGGCGCCCGGAATGAGGAGGTCGCCTGGGGAGCCTCGACGCGCCACCGGACCTCGCTCGTCTCGCACAGGATGCCGAGATTTCAGCCGAACACCTTGTCCGCAGCTTCAACCGCGCCTTTGGGCTGCCGCCGATGGCATGGGCGATGCAGATGCGTCTGGCACGTGCCCGGCGGCTCCTGCGCGATGGGAGAACCCCTGCCCACGTGGCGGCGGAACTGGGCTTCGCCGACCAGAGCCATCTCAACCGCTTCTTCAAGCGCGTAGTGGCGTCACGCCAGCCGGCTTCTCACGCGCTCTGGGCTAGCAGCAGATCAATTCCGTTCAAGACGCCGGGCATTCCATATCGGCATCGTCGGCCGCGATCCTTCTAACGCCGAGCCCCCGCCCTTGCTTGCCCTGTTCTCCTATGCCTTCGGGCTCGCCCTCGCATTATGCCTCTCCCCCGGTTTTCGCAGAAAGCCTGAGGCGCGGCCTGAGGGGTGGCTTCCGCCGGGCACTGATCGTGCAGTTCGGGTCTCTGGTTGGCGATCTCGCCTGGGCGCTGGCCGCCTTCGCGGGTCTAGGTCTCGTTTTCTCCGTTCCGATGCTGCGCCTACCGCTGGAATTCGCCGGCGCCGGATTTTTGCTGTGGCTGGCCTGGCGTTCGATCCGGGCTGCGAATAGTTTTCCCGGAAACAGCGGCGGGCCGGATGCAGACGAGCGCATCGGACCGTTCGCGTCGGGGGCGTTTCTCTCGCTGACCAACCCGAAGAACATCCCGTTCTGGCTGGCGATCGGTGCGACCATGGGCGGCCTCGGCGTGTCGACGCCGCTGTCCCCGGAAGGCGCGGTTTTCCTCTCGGGCTTTATGGCGGCCTGCATCGCATGCAGCTTCCTCGCTGCGGGCGCGATCGCCTGGCTGCACCATCATCTGACGCCGCGTCTCTTCTTCGGCATCAATATCGCAACGGGACTGGCGCTCATCGCGCTCGCGATTGGCGCCATCGTTCAAATGGTCAGGTCTCTCTACTCGTGAGAGGAGCGATGATACTTCCACGAAAGGCAGACTGCGGTAGGGGCCTCTTTGAGACGGGAGCCGATCGGTGGTCATGCATTCTGGACGTTGTTTTGATTCAGCTTCGAAATGAGCCGACATGACCTGACCGACTTGGGAGTGGCGTGCAATTGAACCGCTCCTGCCCAACAAACCGCGAGGCGTGCCGCGTGTCGATGACCGCCGTGTACTGAACGGCATCTTCTGGGTCCTCCGATCTGGCGCACCATGGCGCGACATGCCGGAGCGATATGGACTCCGCACCACCTGCTACAATCGCTTCGTTCGATGGCGAAAGGCTGGGGTGTGGGACAGGCTGATGGATGCTATTGCCGCCGCGCGCGAGGCCAACATCCAGATGATCGACAGCACCTCCGTTCGTGTCCATCAGTAGGCCGCAACGGAAAAAAGGGGGATCAAGATCATTGTCTTGGTCGATCACGCGGTGGGCTCACGACCAAGATCCATGTCGTCGCCGACGCGCAAGGGCTTCCGATCCGGCTCGGTCTCACTGCTGGGCAGGTGCATGACGGGCAGATCGCCGATATGCTCCTCGATCATCTTGGTCCGCGCACCATCGTGTTGGCCGACAAAGCCTATGACGCCAACCGCATCCGCGAACTGATCCAGGAACAGGGGGCCACGCCCAACATCCCGCCAAAAGCAACTGACGCTGGAAGCCCTGTTTCAGCAAGCGGCTATACCGCGAGCGCAATCGGATAGAGCGCTTCTTCTCCAAGCTGAAGCACTTCCGTCGCGTTGCCACTCGCTACGACAAGCTCGCTGCCAACTTCCTCGCCATGATTCAACTCGCCTCAGTGCGCCTGTGGCTCCGCGCTTATGAGTCTACGACCTAGAACTCATCGATTAAGGCCGGCAACCTACCTGCTGCCATTCAGCCGCAACTCACTCTCTAGCGTGGATGAACCCGCCTAGGGGCGTCAACGCCGCTTGACCTGAAGAGCCGACACCCTTGCCCCAAAGTCGGCGTTCAGACTGTGTCGCGGATATTTGCGTGTACGGACCATTTTTAGCGAGCGCCTACCGTTGAAAATATTTCGTTCCAATTTGTGAGGGCGTGACTGTTTGACTTCATGACAAATGCTGTGCTCATTGGGGCCTATCATATAGCTAGAGGATTAAAATGACCGACGACAACATTGAGTTCATCGAACTGACCGCGACGATCGTCAGCGCATTTGTCGCCAACAATAGCGTTCCCGCGGCGGAGCTTCCGAGCCTTATTGCTGCGACGCATTCGGCATTGGCCGGCCTTGGCCAAGCTGCCGCGCCAGGTGCGGAACCGGAGAAGCTCACACCCGCCGTTCCGATCAAGAAATCGATCACGCCCGACCATTTGATCTGCCTCGAAGACGGGAAGAAATTCAAATCCCTGAAGCGCCACCTTCGAACCGCGTACGATCTTTCGCCGGAAGAGTACCGGGCGAAATGGAGCCTTCCTCCCGACTATCCGATGGTCGCGCCCGCTTATGCCGAGTCCCGCTCTGTCCTCGCAAAGAAAATGGGCCTCGGTCAGCAGCGCCGGAAGCGAGCGGCCCGCTGATCCAGCGATTTCGGCAAGTGGAGAGCGGCGGCTCTGATTGCTGCTGCTTCTAACTCGCCCCGACGCTTCAATCTCGATACGGGGCCGTTTTCCAGTCTCAAGAACTTAGGCTGCAGGATTGTCGAGGCCCCTTAGATGAAGCGTGTCGCGTTTGCCGTCATCGGTCCACGCGCGGAACCGATGGGATCGCCGTTTCCCCGCAAGGAGCCGGTTACTGTCCGGCGGACGAAACGGGCCCTTACGTCTACTCGGCCAACATCACCCACAATCTGGGCGCCATGGCTAAGGCAGCCGGGACCTATCAGCGCCTGTGGCGCCCAGAAGAGATCGACGTGCGCTTCGCGCGCGAGCTGAGCAAGCCGCTGACCACCGGCCTGGAGCAGCTGCGCTCGAATCCGGATCGCGTCCGCGCTCTGAACCCGTCGAACGGGTGGGGCTCATACGAAGGCCTGGTCCAGTTCGTCGAGGAGTACTTGTTGGCCTGCAAGGCGCACCCCAGCGCCGAGGTCAGCGTCTCGCGATAACGGCGCCGGCTACTGCCGGAATTGAGCTGACGCGGTCGCCCAGAGCGGCCGCCTTAACCTCAGCGGGCCTGGCGGCTTGAACGCCACCGCTCGGCGCGAGTGCGCTATAGTCACGAGATTTGGGGGCGGAAGCAGTGTGCGCCGTAGCCAGCCGGCGCGGTGGGGAGGAATGGGCGAGCATCCGCAACATCGCCCTCGACCGCGCGCCGACGCCTGCGAAGCCGTTCTTGCCATGAACCTGCATTTTGCGGTCGCCTGTGCGATCGGCGGATCATCAACCAGCTGCGCCATGAACCTGCGACGCCGAGCGCGAGGGCATCGTCACGCTGCTCCAGGGCCTCCGCGACCTCGGAATCATCGTCGTGCACCAGTTCGCCCGGCGTCCCGCGTCCAACCCCGCCGCGCAAATCTGCCTCGGCCTAGCCGCCTGAGAGATCCCACATCGATCATCTCTATGGACGATGTGACACAAACCTAGCTGATATAGATCGCGCCGGGGCCTTCAGCCCCGGCTTCTTTTCTGCCCCTCGGCAAAAACCCAAAGGCTGGAATGCTGTAACAGCGGCAAACCTAAATCACTTTCAGATCAGGAGAGTGACCCCAGCAAGGTGTGAGACTATGCTTGCGGCCACTGTTGAGGAGAATGAAACAGGTCGAGGTTTTCGGCATCTATCAGTGGCGCTCACTGGCGCTTCACGCCAATATCGACATCAAGCTCGGGCCGCTGTCATGGCTTATCGCATCACCGGAATTCCACCACTGGCATCACACCAATCGCCGTGAAGCCTATGACAAGAATTTTGCGGGGCAGCTCCCCATCTAGCATGCCATTTTCGGCACTGCGTACATGCCGTCGGACGCAAAGCCTGGGAACTACGGCGTCGATGACGAACTACCGAAAGGCACGTCGAGCAGTTCTTTCATCGGTTCAAGAACAAGCGGTAGGTTCTCCACATCGGGGACCGGTCGCCGAATAAGGAAAGGGCGGCTCACCTCACGGTGGCCGCCCTTTTTCATTCACATCCCGGGAGCTCGATATCGGCGAGGTCCATCAAACCGCGCCTCCGAGCATTTTCAATCCGTTGTTCCTGATCCTGCTCAGCAAAGCTGACCAGATCATCCGGCGTCGGCCGCCGGTAATCGAGACGGGCTGCCTCTTCGAACAGCCAGCCGTCGCTGACGTCGTTATGCAACTCCTCTGGGAAAGCCCAGGCCGGGAACCGTTGATGGATGCGGCACATCCGATCGTTGGCAACGTCATCGCCAGCCCAATTGAGAAGCTCGATGCGCGAGAAGCCTTCAAACCAGGTCATCGCGTCGACGATCTTCCGGTAGATCGCCTGCTCAGAGAGCTTGAGGCGGCAAATGTACCGGATCTCGTCGTTCATCATCCGCGCACGCGCTGCGGTCAGATCGATCTCGCCACGCGCCAACTGATCGGCATAGCGCTCGACCGAGGCCAAGCGTCGTTCGATATAGGGCCAGACACGGAAGCGCTGGCGCTCCTCGTTGATGATCGGCTCGAGGCGTAGGCGGTGCTGCTTATAGAGGCCTTTGGCCGACCCATACTGCCGCATATAAAAATCGAATTGGTCCTCCGGAAAGTCGACGCCATTGAAAAAGGCGCACTTCATCCAGAGCTGGAGATCCTCCTCGGACATCCCCTTACCAGGGTCCTTGAGGTCCATGGTCGGCAGATGACGAGAGAGTCCGAAGCCCTTGAATAGGGCCCGGACCTCTGGCTTCACCTTGGCCTCATCGGCGGGGTCGCTGAAATCGTAATCATGCCGCTTCGCACCGTCCTGGCCGCGGCACCAGCCGAGCCCGACATGATGCTCACGCCGATGCGCTTTCAAGTAAGCGCCGATCACCAGTTCACTGTCCGGCGAAAGGGTATCGCCGGCGGCAAACTCGCGCAGCGCATCGAGCATCTGGCTCTGATGCCGCGCGGCCAAGGCGGCGGAGTCAAAAGGCGCCGGCTCGGCCACCGCCGGCGCCGCGGCGATCGCGTCCTCCGTAACGGTCACCACGAGATCGACCGCGGCCGCCACCTCCTGATTCGCCGCAATCGTACCGGCCAGGAGGGCGCGGCCGACCTCAGGCGAAGCCTTCGGCGCCACTGAGCGGGCAGGGGAGCTGGTGACGGGGGAGACCGCCTCCTGCCGCCCCCCGCGCTTGCGCCGCGTATGAACCATCGCGGCGGCGCGCAAGCGACCTTGCGGCGTCACGGCCCGACTTGGACGAGGCGGACGCGGAACACCGGGAGCGTATTTCGGCGGGCGACCACGCCCGCGCTTGATCGGTTCGGCGCCGTCGGCAAGCCCGAACTGGGCCGCAACCGACGCTGCCGCCTCGCTGCTGTATCGCCCGTTCGGAGTCGAGAGCCGAACGAACTCGCGATCGCGCCTGACCTGATCGACGTCCTGCTGGAACTGAGCGAGCCGCGTTTCATTCTCGCGCAAAATGCGCGCCAGACCCGCCTCGGCGAACACACCGAGATAGCGATCCTGACGCTCACCGCGCAGACGCGGACGCTCCGTGCCCCACCGATAATGAAAAACCGCCATAGCCAATCCTGGAAGCGACGCGCAGCGCCGCAATTTAACATCCATTTTAGCGGAGGCCGCGTCGGCCTGACAAGGGTCGTGGCGATTTATTGCGCCTAAGAAATTCGATTTATCACGCCTAAGATTTCGGCCCAATTTCGCGCCGATCTTCGTCCGTCCGCTTTTCGCCAATTGCGATTATGCCAGCCTTAAGGCTTGCAAAAGATCGGCGCTGCTGGGCGTCGGCTCACGCGCCGAAATTAGCAATTATCACGCCTAAGAAATTCGGCAATTATTGCGCCTATCTTCCCGAATGTCCCCAGAATTATCACGCCTAAAAAAGCTGCACTCGCAACCGAGCGAGCGCAGCCCCATGCTGGCAGCCGGAAAGCAAGCGTGACCAGCAATTATCGGCCTGAGCGATTTGCCTGAAAGCCCCGTTACTCCAGCGGGTTAGGCGAAGCGTCGTGATCGCTCCCAATTTATCGCGCCTTATTATTTGCAGGGTCAGCACCGATCGGCGTCGGCGCTAAGGCTGGAAAAATCGGAATCGGACCCAGCCATGCTCCAATCCGGCGGTTTCGGCAGCTGTTGCTCGCGCCCTGGAGGCTGCTTCGCCGGTGAATCAACCGCTTGCCGGACCGGGTCATCGGTCCGGGCGTTGCAGCTCGTCGGCCCCCACCGATGTTGCGTTTTGGGGGTCGCATATCTACCGGTCGCCGCAACCTAAGTGACTGGGAATGCGTTCGAATTCGACCCCGGCGCCAAACGCTGCTAGGCTGAGAAACGCAACAGCTGTGAAACCGCAGGCCATCTGGTGGTTCCATAATGTTCCTTATGCGAATCAAATTCTGAGGCAACAACACAGCAGCTGGTATGTCGAGTTGAGCTCGGCACGCTATGGATTGATCTCCTGACCTGCCACACACGAGTTTAGCGCCTGGCTCCGCCGCATGAACCCGCAATCGTGTCTGACACGAGCGGGCGAAAACCCCCAAATAATGCATGTTTGAGCCCAAAACTGCTGGGAAACCGGCGCCTACGCTTCAATTTTGTGGAACGGCTGAAACCCCGCGGCAGCTGGCGACCGAGCCGCTTCAAAGAGACGACTCCGCCGGTGTCACCTGCGGCCTGAGGGACTGGCAGGCGCCGCCGGCTCTCCCAACAAGGACGAGGCCCCGTGGACGGGCTTAAAGACCCCACGGAGCCCCTCCCCTCCAAGGACCAGGCCCTGCCCTGCGCGCCCGGCTGCGCCACGCCCAGGGCGCCTGAGAAGCCCCGACAAAAACGGCGAAACCCCCGCAAATGCGCAGCCTCCCAGTGGCCGCTTCCCGACAAGGACAGGCCCGAAAACGGGCCTCATCCCAAAAATAGAAAATAGGCTCAATACCGCAAAGGTGACGCACCCCTTCGGGTGCATCGCGTTTGCGTTGATGCCTTCGCATCAATTGAGGTCTCCGACGGGAGCCCCTGGAACGACCCCTCCCCTGCAAAGACCGGCTCGTGGCGAGCCTCACCCCAATAAAAAAGGCTCAATACCGCAGTTTTTATGCAGGCCTTCGCCAGCATCAAAAACTGAGTGACGCCTTCGCGTCTGAGGTCTCCGACAGCCCCTAGGACCACCCCCGCCCACCCGCTCCCGAGCCTTGAAGCACGCCTCCGCGTGCCAGCCTTGGCCTTCGCCAGGCAGGGTATGGGTTCGAGCGTCGGTTGGCAGTCCTCCGGCCGCCTTCTGATGGTGGTCCTACGCCTTCACGTTGATGAGGCCATCATTTGCGGCGAGCTCGTCGAGGGCTTGCTCGAAGAGGTCGACCTGCATGTCGAGATCCATCCCCGGTGGACCATTGAGGCAGATGAGCCCGGCGTGAATGACCACATCCGCATATTGGCCCCTTCCGCCCGGCTTATCCTTTGCCCCTCTGAAATCCACCGAGTTCTTGGTCACAAAAGTCCAGTCGCCGTCGAGGATGATCTCCTTCAGATTCCAATCCTTGAGCCCGGCGAGCCCGAGTCAGACGACATGACTCGCTTCGCCGTGGCCCTTCGTATGCGCTAACTTTGCAAGTTCCGGGCTAAGGGCTTCGTCGATCAGGAGCCTCATTCGGCCTTCCTCGCACGCGGAATGCGGCTTTGGCAACGATGATGGAGCCTTCGGGAAGGTCCGCGGTCACGCGAGGGCGACCACGCGGTGGATTAGCCTCCGCATAGATCGCCGCCAGCCGCAGCTTCTCAGCATCGAGGCTCGGATAGGCGGCGAGTAAACGGTCGGTCGGGTAACCAGCGGCAACAGACGCGGCCACGTCGTGCACCGGTACGCGGGTTCCCCGTATAACCGGCGTTCCGCTAAGCACCAGGTCCGAGCCCGATGGAGTCGAAAAGATGGTCGGATTGGCTTAACTGCCCGTCCACAGAACCGGCAGCAGGCCACCGGGCGAACCAGGCTCAGGTGCGGGAATCTCGACCGGAGTTGGATCAAACCGGCTCATCGCTTGCTCAAACTTCGATAACACAGATCGAATCAAATCTCGGATTTTCGCGATCTCCGTCGAGATTTGGGTAGCCGGCCTGATTGGCGAAGAGTCTTGTGTTCCCCACCCTGTAGTCGTGGGATCCGTGGTCATGACCGTGGATCCAGAGCTCAGGCTGATACTCCTCGATCAAAGCACCGAGGTCCGATGCAAAGGCGGGCGAGAGCGAACTCCCCTGGTGCCGGCGCTGCACGGATCCTGGATGCGGCGCATGATGAGTGATGACAACCGTCGGTCCGCTGTACTGTGTCGCGAGTTCTCGGCGAATGAATGCCAGGTCGAGCCTGTGCTCCGCAGCAGCATGCCAGGGCATAAATCGGCCGTAGTGGCCGTCGTTCTCGCGATACCAGATCAAGCGATGATCGTTGAGCTCTTGCCCGGCCACGATCATCGACATTTTGGGTTTCCCGAGCAGCTGATAGTCCGTCCACAAGATGCAGCCGATGAAGCGCACCCGATCGATGAGGACCGACTGGCGGGCAAGCAGGTTGATATCCGCCAACTCGGCCGCAGCGCCGCCGTCGGCCAGAGCCGCCTTCATCTCGCTCCCGTAGAACTCGTGGTTGCCGGGAACGTAGACGACTGGCCGGTCCTTCAGGGCCTTGTGCCGTTCGGACTGCATCCACTTGATCGCGGCGGTGATCGGCCTGCCGATGTCGCCGGCGAATACCGCGACGTCAAAGTCCGGCAGAGGTGAAGGAAATTCGAACGGGCCGAATTCGAGGTGCAGATCTGAGATCACAAGCAGGCGCATTGGTGCACTCGATCGAGTAGCTGGCGGATCGGGTGGGACGGCGTCCCGGCGAGGGATGGGCCAGACGATTGTCCTGATAGCGCGGCCTCGAAATCGGAGATGCTCATCGAGGGCATGCCGATCGCTCGCGGTCCCAGAATATCAGCCTTCAGCGTGTCGCCGACGAAAAGGATCTGTTCGGCGGGAAGGCCGAACCGCACGCATACCAGCTGAAAGATCTCCGGCTGCGGCTTGGTCAAGCCTACCTCCAACGAGAGGACGGCCACGTCGGGAATGCCTGGAAGTTGGGCCAGGAACGGCTGGGCGTAAGGCAGCGCGAGGTTAGAACAAACACCGATCCGTAGATCGGCGCGGCGTAATGCCGACCAAATCCGGTCGATGCCAGGGCGCAGCCGGATCGATGAACATTCGGCAGAGAGGTCTCGCTCCAATTCCAGGAGGCGGGCCTCAGCGATCGTGACGGTGAGGTTCCGAGCGAGATCTCGCAGGCTTAAAGGATGGATCAACGGATCACCCAGCGGCTGTCCCCTCCCCTGCCCTGCGAGCAGGGCCCGGAACGGTCGGCGCTTATCGGTGATCTCCACCAGCGTCCCGAATGCGTCGAAGCAGATGGCCTGCACCTCAGCCATCGCCTCAATTCCATTCAATGTCGTTGACAGTGTACGATTCGACGATCGTACCGGGTTCATCGGGCATAATGCCTGCGACGATCCCGTCCAGGCATCGCCGAACTTCGAGTTGACGCTCGAAGGACTCACTTAGCAGACTGATCGGCGCCTGCCCTGCGAACGGTGGCACAGGAATTGGGCTCAAGAGCCAACGCTTTTCCTCCTCGGCCGTCTTTCCAAACCGCCGCAAGCCGGCAAAGACCCCCAAGATCGCCGAGATTCTCATCAGGGTGTCTGTTTCGAGAACCAGGGGCTTGTGCCGTCGAGCGAGGCGAACCCAGTTGCGAAAGTCCCGCTGATTGCAACCAAGCATTTGAAGCTGCCGCCGCTCGGGCAGACTCCATCGCCTCGTGATGTTGTCAAACACCCGCATGACGGCGCCGCTTACGCGCGCACGTTCCTCGTCGGTCGGTTGTTTCACTGTGAGTCTCATGCAGGCCAAAGGAGAGGAACGACCGGACAGAGAGCCGTCCCAGATTGATCGCGACTATCGCAATGGAGGCCCGCTTGACCCAGAGCGCGCGCGCTCGTTGCCAGCAAGACCCGCTGTCCTTGCAGATGAAGACGGGCGCTCGTCGGGTCGGACTAGGCGGCAGCGGCACAAACAACCCATCGCAGCAAGCCGAAGTTCAGGCAGAAATGTCCCTGCGAGCTATCGGTCGACAATTTCTGCAAAAGTGACGCCGAATTCATCCTCAAGCCACCGCTTCCACTCCAAGCCCATCAGTTCGCCGATAGTGGCCGCCGCGAGGGGCACCACCACTCGCGTCGTCTCGGTGTCGCTATTGGAGCTTCCGGAAATGACTTCCGGCCGGAGGTCGCGAAGCTCGCACCAATGCTCAAAAAGTCCCAGCCAACGCGCGCAGTAGGCCGGCGCCCCCGTAGCGCTAATTCCGAACCCCATTCGTGCGGGTTTGTGCTCCAGGCCTTCTACGGAGAACTCGAACGTCAGCCCGGTGAACCCATCGAGCTCGTATTGTTGTTCGCTCACTGAGCCCTCGGTTTGCCGCTGCTAATGAGGCAATTTAGACACTATAATGCCTGGCGACGCAAGCCCCACTCCGCTTCCGTCGATATATGGATGTGCGACAAATCTTAGGGAGAAACGTGCGGGCGCTCCGTACCTCGGCGAAGCTTTCCCAGGAAGAGTTGGCCGTCCGGATGGGAGTTGAGCAGACTTACGTCAGCGGGATCGAGCGTGGAGTGCGCAATCCAACGATCACCACACTTAATCGGGCCGCGATCGCACTTAATGTTAAAGCGGCGGACCTCTTAAAGGAATGATGCTGCCAATGCATGCGGCCTGGCAGCGAGGCCATTAGTTCGGGACGTGACGTGCACAGTAGCCGTCCGGTCGCGCTAGCTGCGGATTTCGCTGGGGAAGGCGGTGCAGCCGAAGTGTTCATAGAATGTGCGTGCGGGCTCATACTTGGTATGCACGATCAGGGCGCTTGCCGGCGATGTCGGCAGCCTGGATCGTAAGTAAAGGGCGTCCTTAGGAGACCTTTGCCGACGCCCCTCCCCTGCCCCAAGCGATCGCCGTCGGCAAGCCTGCCAGGATAAGATCTGATCGGATTCCGTGCCTGGTGGTGAGCGCATTCGGGCCAGGAAGCTGTGCGGCGAAGGCGGCCGCGATCGAACCCGGCCGCCGCGGCCGGCACTTCAGCTTGGCGATGGAGAAAGCCACACGTTGCGCTCAGCGCTCGAAAAGTGACGGGTCGCCGAGCAGCGGCACGAGTCGCGGAGCTAGCGGGCGTGGTGGGCGGCGAGCGCGTCGACCAATCCGGTGTCTTCGGGAAGAGATCAATCCGGGGCTGTTCAGCCAGCAGCTGCTCGGCGTGCGCCAGGGTGCTGTCGAGCATGAGCTCGCTGACGGACTTCCGGTCCATGACGCCGAATCCCGTACCCTCGGGCGAGGAAAACACCCTGGGGATGCTCTCGGCCGCGAGAGATAGCAGCGTCAGCGGGCTGTTGTCAGCGGACAACGAGGTCTCTGGATGTTAGGAATCTGTTAACCTTAAAGTTCTTGCCACCAAGGCAGAATCATGGCGTCGTCTTGAGACGGAAAGAGAGCGTCTGACGCCCGTAATCCGTCTTGAGTGAGAAACGACATGACAGCCGCTGCTCCTTCAGCACAAATCGAACTCGCTTCGTCACGGGTGTCGCGGCATGCAGCGGCGCTGTCGAGCCAATTGCGCTCCCTTGGCACATCGCTCTTTCCTCCGTCTGCGCGCAAGTCGCTGCGGTCCTTTACCTCGGGTGAAGTCTCACGAATCGTTGGAGTGTCGGACGGCTATCTCAGGCAGTTGTCGATTGATGGCCTCGGCCCTTCCCCTGCGATTGGGTCGGCCGGCCGCAGATCTTACACCCTCAGCCAAATCAACGAGCTGCGCGGCTATCTCAGTTCGGTGCGCCCGCGCGAGGCGCTCCAATTCTCGCCCCGGCGGCGAAACGGCGAAAAGCTCCAGATTATTACCGTCGCGAATTTCAAAGGCGGTTCGGCCAAAACTACGACAGCGCTTTATCTGACCCAGTTTCTCGCGCTCCAAGGGTTCAGGGTGCTAGCGATTGACCTCGATCCCCAAGCCTCGCTGTCGGCGATGTTCGGTTATCAGCCTGAGTTTGACATCCCCGAGAACGCCACGCTCTACGGAGCGATCAGGTACGATGATCAACGGAGGCCGATGCAAGAGGTCGTTCGCGAAACTTATTTTGAAGGCGTCGGGCTCGTGCCTGGCAATCTGGAGCTGATGGAGTTCGAGCATCACACGCCGCGCGCCATGCTGGATCGCGGTGTGAGGGGCCATGAGCTGTTCTTTCGTCGGGTCGCCGGCGCGATCGACCAGGTCGCCGATCAGTTCGACGTTGTCGTCATCGATTGTCCCCCGCAGCTTGGCTATCTAACAATGGGGGCGCTAAACGCCGCGACGGCGATGTTGGTGACGATCCATCCTCAAATGGTCGATGTCGCCTCGATGAGCCAATTCCTGCTGATGACGTCCGACTTGATGGCTATCATCGAGAACGCAGGCGGACGCCTTGACTACGATTTCATTCGTTATGTCGTAACGCGACACGATCCAAATGATGTACCGGAGTCGCAGATCGTTGCTCTGCTGCGGAACTTGTTCGGCGATGACGTTCTCAAGGCAACGGCTTGGAAATCGACTGCGATCGCCAATTCCGGCCTGACCAAGCAATCGCTCTACGAACTCGATCGCGGATCTGTTGGCCGCGCGGCTTATGACCGCGCCCTGGAGTCAGTCGATGCAGTGAACGCTGAGATCGTGACCCTCATGAAGGAGGTTTGGGGCCGATGAACAAGCGCGCCGATACAATCAAGTCGCTTTTCGCCAGCAGCCCCTCGTCGGCGTTGTCCGCAGACAACACGGCCTCAGCGCTGCCACGCGTTGCCTCTGGCTCCATCCGCTCGTTGCAAAGCACTTTCTCCGACGTCGAGCGCGAGAACGAAGAGCTTCGCCGGCGCATTGGCGAGGGGCAGGTGATCGTCGAAATCGACCCTCAACTGATCACACCTTCTCCCTTTCGCGACCGGTTCGACGATCAGGATGCGCAGGCGTTTGAAGCGCTGAAGGAATCGATTCGTGAACAGGGGCAAGCCGTACCGGTGCTCTTGCGCGAAGAGCCGGGTAAATCAGGCCGTTACCAAATCGCCTACGGGCATCGGCGCGTGCGCGCTGTGAACGAACTCGGCCTCCTAGTGAAGGCTGTCGTTCGACCGTTGTCCGATGCCGACCTTGCAGTTGCCCAAGGCCTCGAAAACGCAGCACGCGAAGACTTGACCTTCATCGAGCGTGCCGCCTTTGCCTTACGACTAGAGGATGCGGGCCACGACCGGCTCGTCATTCAACAAGCTCTCGCAATCGATCGGGCAGAGGCTTCGAAACTTATCGCCGTCGCTCGCCGCGTCCCGCCCGAGCTAGTGGCCGCGATCGGGCGCGCGCCCAAGATTGGACGGGGGCGATGGCTTACGCTTGTTGACGCGCTGGCCGGCCCAGGTGCGGAAAAGCGCGTTGCGCAGAAGATCGCGGAGTCGGAATTCAAAAATCTCCCGTCAGACGATCGCTTTCTGACCGTTCTTGCAGCCGCCCTGGCCAAAATGAACCAACCGCGCGCTGGCGGAGATGTATACCGGGTTGTGGCCGTGGCTGACGTGGAAGTGGCACGTGTAGCAAACTCGAAAAGCCGTACAGTTATTTCGATCGGGCATGATGCAGACGGCGATGCCTTTGCTGCCTTCATCGAAGAGAAGCTTCCAGAAATGTTCGCAGCGTTCAAGGCGAACCGTTCAGGATGACCCCGCAGAGCCGTTGGCTCTGCGATCCGCAACCACCGAAGGATTAGTCACCGGCGAAAGAAAAAAGGCCCCCGAAACGGAGTTCCGGAAGCCCTTCTCTTAGTGTGGCAACTCTGAGAATCGCACTTCCTCGAATCACCGTCAAGAGTCTCGTGTGAGATTCCGCGCCGTTTCGGCGAGCAGGATTTCTTTGCCCAAAACAAGGCAAGGATCATGGATTCACGTCTCTCAACGACGCCCTTTGGGCGGCGGATGCTGACGCTTGCGCATGTGGCAAGCCAAGCGAACGCAAAGGACCGGCCACCGGAGAAGGCCATCCACAAATGGAACGTCTTCCGGGCGATCTGTACGGCCAAGAACCGGCTCGGCGTGACCGAGCGCGCCTTGGCCGTCCTGGACGCGCTGCTCACATTCCACCCGGAGACGGTGCTGACAGGCGAGGGGCTGGTGGTGTTCCCATCGAACCAGCAGCTCTGTTTGCGGGCTCATGGCATGCCGCCGGCGACGCTACGCCGCCATTTGGCCGTCCTGGTCGACTGCGGACTGATCATCAGGCGCGATAGCCCGAATGGAAAGCGCTATGCCCGGAAGGGCAGGGCAGGGGAGATTGAGCTCGCCTTCGGATTTGACCTGGCGCCGATCGTCGTCCGCGCCGAGGAGTTCGAGGCGCTGGCGGAAGAGGTTCTGGCTGAGGATCAGGCCCTGAAGCTCGTCCGCGAAAAAATCACGATCTGCCGCCGCGACATCTGCAAGATGATTGCGACAGGCATGGAGGAGGGGGTTCCGACGCGGCAGAATGGTCAAGGGCCCGCCGACTGGAGCGAACTGCACGAGCTCTATCGGAGCATTGTCGGCCGGATTCCACGAACCGCTCCGCGCGAACTTCTCGAAGGGATTGCGATCGAGTTGTCGCTGCTTGCCGACGAAATCCTCAACCTGCTGGAAAATCACGTCAAAACTCAAAAAATGAGCGGCAATGAGTCTCATTCTGAGCGTCACATACAGAATTCAAAACCAGACTCCCTAATTGATCTTGAACCTCGCTTTCCAGAAAGCAGAGGGGCGATCGTCGAGATTGAACTGGAACCGGCCAGGATGCCAGAGCGGACCTATCCGTTGGGGATGGTCCTGGATGCTTGCCCCGACATTATCGACTACAGCCGCGGGGGCATTACGAACTGGCGTGATTTCACCGCCGCTGTTGCTGTCGTCCGACCCATGCTGGGGATCAGTCCCAGCGCCTGGCATGAAGCGCAAGGCGCGCTCGGCGACATTGAGGCCTCGATTGTCGTGGCGGCCATTCTGCAGCGGGCTGAAGCGATCAATAGCGCCGGCGGTTATCTGCGCGGGCTGACGCGAAAGGCCGAAGCTGGCGAATTCTCGCTCGGACCGATGCTGATGGCCCTAATCGGCAGCCGCAAGCGCGAGAAGCAACGTGCCTAGCCGCGGAGGGCTCGCGAACCAGGCGTTTCATCAACAGTGTGAATCGGTCGCTTCGGGTCGATTCACCCTTTGCGTTGGACGAAAGCCCCGCTCAGGCGTGAGATTCGTGCATGGACAGCGCCATCGAGACGACCTCGCCCCGCTTGCAGATGCTGGTACTGGATCGCAGCGATCAGGAGCAGAACATGGCCCGCTTCTATGTGCTGGCCGTGGAGCCCACGCTGTTTGGAGAGGCTGCGCTCGTGCGCGAATGGGGACGACGGGGCAGCGCAGGCCGGCGCCGGCTGGATCTGTATGGAGATATCGATGACGCCGCCGAGGCGCTCGAGGATTGGTTGCTCAGAAAGACGAAGCGCGGCTATCGGATCGTGCTGCAAACGACAGGGGATTGGGCAGGGTATTGATCGAGCTCGACAGATCGGGGCTCTCGGGACGCAGCTCCAGTGGCGACATCCGTGCCAGCCAAAGCCGCGACCTGAGCGAGGCGCCCGTCTCACTCTGGACTTGCTCGTTTCGGTCGTCAGAACAGGCTGGCTTGCTTTGCGAGGGGGACCTGGCGCCGATGAGACGTCGCCAAGAACAAGGTGACAGCCCAGCTGCGGATTGTAACCAGCTTGAGGATGCCATATATTGCGTACGGACAATGCGGCAATCAATATGGCGAGGCGATGACGATGGCTCAAGCCATGAAGGCTTTATCTCAGAGCGAGTCGTTGGTCCTATCGTATATGGACCGGGCTGGGAGGATCGCAATCGGACAGCTCGCGGACGGCTTTGGGATGTCCAAGTCCCAGCTCGCGCAGACGGCAGGTCTTGCGCGCGAGACCCTCTATCGGGTCGAGCGCAGCAGTGCGCCAAAGGCCCAGGGGCGGCTTCGTGAAATGCTGGAGATCATCAGTCGCGTAACGGAATGGGCTGGTGGCAAGGAACAGGCCATGGCTTGGTATCGGGCTCAGCCGCTGCCGGCGTTCGGCGGGCGGACGGCCGAGGCCCTCGTCAAGGACGGCAAGGCTGCGGCTGTCCGGGACTATCTTGATCACATGGCTGTCGGCGGATTTGCGTGAGGTTCGTCGGGACCTGCTATCGAGCACATGATCCGCGATGGGCCTTCAAGCCGACGTCCGGGGATGGCGCGGCCATCAGGGGCGCTCGTTTCAACCCCAAAGGGGTTCCCGCGCTCTATCTCGGCTTGAGCATTATGACGACGATCAAGGAGGCCAATCAGGGATTCGCGCATCGGATCGACCCCTGCGTCCTGTGCTCCTACGAGATCGATTGCGAGGATTGTGCGGATCTAACGACCGAGGAAGGTCGGCGGGAGCACGCGGTCGAATTCGACGAGATGGCTTGTGCCTGGGCCTCAGCCCTCGCCGATGGTCGTCGGCCCCAGTCATGGTCGATCTATGATCGGCTGAGTTCGCAGGGCATTGCCGGCATCTGCGTACCCAGCTTTGCAGCAGGCGCCGAAGCGGATGATCTCAACCTGGTGCTTTGGACATGGGGACCGGAGCTGCCGCACAAGGTAACCGTCGTCGATCCAAGTGGCCGACTTCCGAAAGATCAGCTGTCCTGGCGTTGACCTCGGGGAGCAGGGGAGGCGGCCTACAGCCCCGCGGCCTTGGTCAGGTTGACGCGGAAGCGATCGCGCCGTCGCTGGTAGCGACGTGTCATCTCGGCCGAGGCGTGACCGAGCTGTTTTTGGACGTAGCGCTCGTCCACTTCTGCGGAAGAGGCCAGGCCGGCGCGCAGCGAGTGCCCTGAGAACTTCTCGGCTCGTTCGCCCTCGGAGAGATCACCGCGGACGCCGGCGGCCAGGGCGACGCGCTTGACCAGGCGCGCGATCTCCTGGTCGAGGAGGCGATTGGGACCAACCGCCTTGCCTTGACCTGTCACACGGCGAAAGAGCGGCCCATGTGCGATCCTGGCGAGCCTGAGCCAGGTTTGAAGCGCGATGACGGGGCAGGTGGCGTCCGACGAGCCGCGGCCGATCTCGACTTCGCGCCAGCCGTTCTTGCCACGCAACGTCACGACCATCCCCTTGTCGAGGATCTCGACCCAGCCGCGGCCATCCTCGGTGTGGTCCCGGCCGACATCGAGACCGACGATTTCGGAGCGCCGGAGGCCACCCGCGAAGCCAAGCAGCAGCATGGCGCGGTCGCGCAAACCTCGCAGGGTGCCGCGATCCAGCGTCTCGAGCATGGCAATGACGTCCTGCGGCAGCACCGCTTCTTTCTGCACCGGTGGCCGGCCATGGGTGTTGCGAATGCCCGCCAGCACCGTGGCGATGTGACGGTCCCGGCGGTCGAGCGGCTGGCCGCACTGGGCGTAGTTCCATGTGAGCGCTGACAGGCGGCGCTCGATCGTTGCGACAGAGGAGGGCTTGCGGTTCGCGGTCGCGGCGCCGGAGGCTTGGGCGGTGATGTAGAGGCCGACGACCTGCGGATCCGGGGGGAGGGCAGGGAGGTTCTGGCGCCGACACCAGGCGGCAAAATGCTTCCAATCGCTGCCATAGGCGCGCCGTGTATTGGCGGAACTCGCCGCTTCGACATAGTTGCGGGCGCGGTCGGCGAGGTCCTCGAGGTGAGCTGGCAGGGCGGACGCGCTCTGCGCTCCAGCCTCTATGACGCCGGACCGCAGGAGAGGGGAGTCCCGCTCGCTCTGACTGACGTCTGGGCTTGGCTGCGGCGGCATCGTCAGGCGACCTGGATATCGGTCCGGGCGAAATCCTCGCCCTTGAACAGCAGGGGCTCGCCCGTCAAAGCGGCGAGGGCGTAGGAAAAGCAGTCGCCGTAGTTCAGGCCGGCCGGATGACGGCCCTTGCCATAACGGCGCCAGGCGCGCCGGGCCTGATCTGCGTGCTCGGCGCTCACCGCGACGATCTCGACCTCGGCCTTGTGCAGCCAGAGATCGAGCTCTGCGCCGCCGGCCTCGCCAAAGCGGCCCTCAATAACCATCGCAGCTTCAACGAGCGTCGCGGCCGAGATCAGCCGGACGGAATCGTCGGCGATGCGTTCGCGAAAGCGCGGGGCATCCGGCTCGTTGAAGAAGATCGCGGCGATCGCTGACTTATCGATCACCATCAGGTCGGCACGCCGTGTTCGTCGTAGCCGATGATCTCTTCGGGGCTGCGGGGATCAAGAACCGGCAGCGCCTTCAAGCGCCGCTGCATCGCCTCCATGTCCTCGAGTAGCGCCGCCCTGCGCGCCTGCGACGCCGTTCGTTTCAGACGCTCCTCGATCGCCCGGCGCGTCGCGACGGTGATGGTCTCGCCGGTGCGCGCGGCGAGGGCGCGCGCCAGCCTCTCGGTCTCGGGATCTTTGATGCTCAGCGCCATGCGCAGGTTCCAGGCTCCTGGTTGTCTATATTCTACCTAAACAGCCTCCGGCAGGCAATGTCGACGACACCTGCGGCCTCCGAAGTCTCGACCGTTTTGGCGGCCCGGAGCCTGGCCGAAGGCCGCAGCGGGCTTCCGGACGGCCAAGTAGCGCTTCTTCCCTATCATGAGTCAAACGATCGATAATGCAATATTATCATTCATTATCGTGATGCGACAGGCGCGGCGCTTAGCGCCGAAATATGTGGAATTAAGCGCCGCCGCACACTAAGCTCAACGCATGCTTCGCCGCGCCGCGCCCCTGGCTTTGCCGCCTTCGACCGCCCCTCCCGTGCCCGCCTGGTTGCGTCCAAAAGCGCAGTCTTCTCAGGGATTTGACGCGGCATTTCTGGCCGGAGCCAGCCTGGCCGGGCTCGATCCGATTGCCCGCGACATGCCGCTCTGGGCAGGCGTCTGGCGTCAGCGCCTGGCGCTGCAGGCCGCAGCCGCCAGCCTGCGGCTGATCGGTCGCCGCGAGGATCAAAGCCAGCTGCGCGACGTCCAGCTGCTGCGCCGGCCCGGCGACGATCCGGGGCCGGCCGGGCGCGTCCTGCTCGCCTGGCGCCAGCTCGTCACGCGCTCGCCGGATTGTTCGCCGAATGCGATCGCCCGCGCCGCGGCCGGCTTCGGCCTGGTTGTGAGCGCGTCCGAACTCGCGGCGCTGGCCGATCTCGCTGCTGAGGCGATCCAATCGGACCGGACGGCGATCGTGGCTATTGCGGAGGTGACCGAGCTTGTCGTGCGAGTTCGGCCGGATGCCGAACTGCTGGCGCTCTGGCTGGCCGACGCCGTGCTTGCCCAAAAACTCAAATGGCCTGTGCCGGTGCCGCTGGTGACCTCGGCGATCCTGGATCCAAACGCCCGGCGCGGCGCGGCCGGCAAGCGGCCGCGCCCGGGCGGGGCGGGCTGGCAGCAGGCCCTCGCGCTGACCTATGCGCAAGCGGCGGCCGGCGCGATCGATCTGGCCGGCGAGCTCGCGCGTCGCGCCGAGGTCCTCCAGGCCGCGGCGCCAAAACTGCGGGCAAAAGGGTCGGGAGCGGTGATCTCGGCCTTGCTCTCCGAGGATGCGCTGGCGGGCTCAGCCGCAATCGGCGGCATCTCGGATCGCGGCTTGCGCCGCCTGTTCGAGCGCCTGGTCGGGCTCGGCGCCCTGCGCGAATTGTCGGGCCGGCCGACGTTTCGCATCTACGGGCTCTGAGCCATGGCGCGCCGCCCCAAACCGGAGAGTGCGCTCGACACCGAGCTGGCCGATTTGCCGCCCGAATTGCGCTGGCGCGAATGGATGGGCCGCGTCGAGGCGGTGATCTTTGCCGCGCCCGAGGCGGTGCCGCGCGAGGCGCTGGCGCGGGTCGTCGGCCGCGACTGCGCGCTCGACCTGATCATCGCCGATATTCGCGAGGAATTGCGCGGGCGGCCCTACGACCTCGTCACTGTCGCCGGCGGCTGGCACCATCGGACGCGCAGCGCCTTTGCGCCGGCAATCCGGGCGGTGTCGGGCGTGCCGCATCCGACGGCTGGCCTCTCCGCAACCGAGATGCTGTTCCTGTCCGGCATCGCCTATCTCCAGCCGATCACGCGCGGCGAGCTCGGAAAGGTCTTTGGCAAGGAGATGAGCCGCGATACCGTCGCGGCGCTGAAGCGCGCCGGTGTCATTGCGGCCGGGCCGCGCAGCCCGGAGCCCGGTGCGCCCTATACCTATGTGACGACGGACACATTCCTGTCTGTGTTCGGCCTCGCCAGCCTGCGCGACCTGCCCGACATCGAAAAACTTGAGGATGCCGGGCTGCTCACCAAGGACAATCTGTTGGCCGGGGAGGTCCCGATTGGGATCGATGATGGGGAGGACGACGGAACCCCCAGTCGCGATTTCTCCGACGGACCGGAGGCCGCGGACGGCTTGGAGTCCTGACCGTCAGCGGGTTCGCAGGCGTCGTCGAACGAGCCTCCCGCGCCAGAGCTCACTCGGCGCGCAAATTGTCCGCCGAGGCCTTGCCCGACCGCTTGTCCTGAACGAGCTCATAGGAAATCTTCTGACCATCCCGGAGGTCGCGCATCCCGGCCCGCTCGACCGCGCTGATGTGGACGAAGACATCCTGGCCGCTGTCATCCGGCTGGATGAAGTCAGAGCCCTTGGTCGCATTGAACCACTTCACTGTCCCGGTTGCCATGACGCACCTTTCAATCATCCGAGGCGCCAACATGCCACGACGGATGAAATCGGCAAGGCGAACATGGCCATCGCGGTCGACTGCAAGAGGAGGGCTGAAGGCTGTCTTACTTCCGAGTTTGGCCCATTGTGGACCTAATCTGGTGATCGGTAACCGGCTCAGCGTGGGCGTTGCGCG
>NZ_JCABZP010000022.1:0-293074 GCF_059499945.1 Agrobacterium sp.
GCAATATCAAAAAAATCAAGAAATGTGACAGATCCCTGATTTTAAAAGGGAATTTCGTTTTCACCAGCCGATCGGCTTAAAACCGCCCCGCCGTGCCTGTGGTTTTGCACAGGAGAACAGCCCAACGGGCGGCAAGGCGGGTCTCGCGCCTTCTTTTAGCCCCCTTCCTCGCTAATTGCTTTGCCAACGAAGCGTTAATACGAGACATGCCTGCGCGTGTCCTTATATGGGCTGTTGCGGCATGTCCGCCGGTGCGTCGAGCGATTTGACTCACGGCTTTGAAAGTTGCACACCTTCGCCTGAAGTTTCTGGAGAGCGCATGACCGACGGGGCACAGCTGGTATGACTGCGGATCGCAATGTGGTCCGGTCGCTAGGCACAGAACCGCCAATTCTGGCGGAAGGACGCCGTGCACCCGATCGCCGCGAAATTTCGCTCAGATGGCTTTCCGGCACGTTCCTGACCGGCATTACCTCTTCCATATTGATGGGCGTGGCGCTGTTTGCTGCTCTCGACGGCCGCCAGCAGCTTGCCATTCCCGCCGAAGCCTTCGCCAAGGCGGATATGGGCAACAACGCGACGGAAGCCGCCCGTCGGGGCACACGCCTCGTCGCACCGAATATCGCGGCCCGGCCATCCGACCGGTCGATCATGGAAGTCTCCACCGTTATCAATGAAGGCGACAAGGAAGTGGTCCGCAAGGTCCCCTTCTCCCACGTCAAGATCCCGCTGGCGGCAAATTACGCCAAGCAGGACGACTATCCCGCCTTCGATCCCCTGAATATTTTCGCGAGCAACGAGGACAAGGACGCATCGGCGCCCGCACCAAGCCGGACTGGAACGATCTACGGCTCCGAGGTGGAATCCGAAGTCAGCCTGAAGACAGTCGCCTTTCCCGTTCAGCACTCCAAATATCCCTTCGCCGGCTCCCTGAGTTTCGACGAGGTAGAGGAGGCGGTACGTTCGAACGGCTCGATCTTGACGGATGGCAACGAACAGCTTGCCGCGCTCTATTACATCGACCCCCGCCGTTTCGATAATGATGAAGGCGATGTCGATATCACCGCCGGCCTCGCGGCCCGCGTCGTTGAACAAAACATGTCGGTTTCGACCCCGCAGTCAGCCTCGGTGCCCGTCAAGGAATATGCCGACGACGTGATCCCTGCCCGCCAGACCGAGACCATCGAAGCCGCCCTCTTTGGCGCCGGCTATTCGAAGGCACAGTCGTCGGAAATCGCAGGCCTGCTGTCGCCGCAACTCCAGTCGAACAATGTCGAAAGCGGCGACGTGCTGCGCGTCGGCATTATTCAGGAAGACGACAAGAGCGACATCGTGCGCGTGAGCCTTTACCGCAAGGGCCGCCACATGGTCACCATGGCCATTGATGACCACAAGCGTTTCATCAAGGCAAGCGAACCGCCAAAGCTCGACGCGGTGGCGACCGCCTTCGACAGCACCCCGGCACCTGCCGCCGGTCGCGATCTGCCGAGCGTTTATGACGGTGTCTACCGTGCGGCCCTGGCTTACGGCATGAACCAGAGCATGGTTTCCCAGCTTATCAAGCTTCTGGCCAGCAGCGTCGATTTTCAGGCGCAGCTCAAGCCGGCGGATACGCTGGAAGCCTTCTTCTCCGTGGAAGACGCGGATGGCAAGGCGACGGACAAGTCGGAACTGCTCTACGTCAATGCCAAGTTCGGCGACAACGAGACACGTTTTTACCGCTTCCAGAATCCCGACGATAACAGCATCGATTATTTCGACGAGAACGGCAAAAGCATCCGGCAGTTCCTGTTGCGCAACCCCGTTCCTAACGGCCGCATGACCTCAGGTTTCGGCATGCGCCGCCACCCGGTTTTGAAATTCAGCCGCATGCATACCGGCACCGACTGGGCCGCCGCCCGCGGTACGCCGATTATCGCGACGGGCAACGGCACCGTCGAGAAGGCCGGATGGGCCTCGGGTTACGGTAACCAGACGCTGATCCGCCATGCCAATGGCTACGTCTCTTCCTATAACCACCAGAGCGCCATCGCCAAGGGTGTCACCGAGGGCTCCAAGGTCCGGCAGGGCCAGGTCATCGGTTATGTGGGATCGACCGGCCTTTCGACCGGCGCGCATCTGCATTACGAGCTGATCGTCAACGGCACCAAGGTGGACGCGATGAAGGTGCGCCTGCCGGGTGGCAAGTCGCTTTCCGGCGATGCGCTCGCGCGGTTCTCCGATGAGAGAAAACGTATCGACAATCTGCTGAATATTGACGAAAAGCCCAATCAGGTGGCGAGCCGCTAATTCGCCGGACTTTTACGGCCCCAAAAGCTGCCAAATGAAAAGGGCTCCGTTTCCGGAGCCCTTTCGTTTTATGCCGCATCGGCCGTTTCGGCTTCGGCCTCGCCCTTTGCGGGCTTGACCTTGAACAGCAGCCGGTCGGTGCCCGAGGTCACCTTGACCCGTGAACCGTCAGGAACTTCGCCGCCGAGGATCATTTCGGCAAGCCTGTCCTGAACCGCCTTCTGGATCACCCGCTTCAGCGGACGCGCGCCGTAAGCCGGATCGTAACCCTTGTTGGCAAGCCAGCTGCGGGCATCCTCATCCAGTTCGAGCGAAATCTTGCGATCGCCGAGCAGCGAGATGAGACGCTTCAGCTGGATTTCGACAATTGCACCCATCTCATCGCGCCGCAGGCGGTGGAAGAGGATGATATCGTCGATACGGTTGAGGAATTCCGGCCGGAAATGCGACCGGACCCGCTCCATCACCAGATCACGAACCGAATCCACATCGTCATTGTCGCCCATCTGCGTCATGAATTCCGAGCCGAGGTTCGAGGTCATGATGATGATGGTGTTCTTGAAATCGACGGTGCGGCCCTGGCCGTCCGTCAGACGGCCATCATCCAGCACCTGCAGCAGGACGTTAAAGACGTCAGGATGCGCTTTTTCAATCTCGTCGAACAGCACGACCTGATAGGGCCGGCGGCGAACCGCTTCCGTCAGGGCACCACCCTCTTCATAACCGACATAGCCGGGAGGTGCGCCGATCAGCCGGGCAACGGAGTGTTTCTCCATATATTCCGACATGTCGAGACGAACCATCGCGGTTTCGTCGTCGAACAGGAAGCGGGCCAAGGACTTGGTCAGCTCGGTCTTGCCCACGCCCGTCGGGCCGAGGAAGATGAACGAACCGATCGGCCGGTTGGGATCCTGCAGGCCGGCGCGCGAACGGCGCACCGCTTTCGACACCGCCTGAACGGCCTCGCCCTGCCCGACAACGGACTTGGCAAGCTCGTCTTCCATGCGCAGCAGCTTTTCGCGCTGACCTTCCAGCATCTTGTCGACCGGAATGCCCGTCCAGCGGGAAACGACATGGGCGATATTGTCGGCCGTCACAACTTCCTGAACCATCGAACCGACACCGCTGCTGTCGCGGGCTTCCGCCGCAGCCAGTTCCTTTTCGAGGCCGGGAATGATGCCATAGGTCAGCTCGCCAGCGCGCTGGAACTGGCCGTTGCGCTGGGCAATCGCCAGTTCGTTGCGGGCTTCGTCCAGCCGCTTCTTCAAGTCTGCGGCGTGGCCGAGCTTCTGCTTTTCCGCCTGCCAGCGGGCCGTCAGCGCATCTGCCTTTTCTTCCGTATCGGCCAACTCGTCCTCGAGCTTCTTGAGGCGGTCGGCGGAGGACTGGTCCGTCTCCTGCTTCAAGGCTTCGCGTTCGATCTTCAGCTGAATGATGCGGCGATCCAACTCGTCCAGTTCTTCCGGCTTGGAATCCACCTGCATGCGAAGACGCGAAGCAGCTTCGTCCATCAGGTCGATTGCCTTATCAGGCAGGAACCGGTCGGTGATGTAGCGGTTGGAAAGCGTCGCAGCCGCAACCAGGGCCGAATCCGAGATACGGACCTTGTGGTGCTGTTCGTATTTTTCCTTCAACCCGCGCAGGATCGAGATCGTGTCCTCAACGGTCGGCTCATCCACCAGCACCGGCTGGAAACGGCGGGCAAGGGCCGGATCCTTTTCCACATGCTTGCGATATTCATCGAGCGTGGTGGCGCCGACGCAGTGCAACTCACCACGGGCAAGGGCGGGCTTCAGGAGGTTGGACGCATCCATCGCGCCATCGGCCTTGCCGGCGCCGACCAGCGTGTGCATCTCGTCGATGAACAGGATGATGCCGCCATTTTCGGCCTGCACCTCGTTCAGCACAGCCTTCAGACGCTCTTCAAACTCACCGCGATATTTCGCACCGGCAATCAGCGCGCCCATATCGAGCGCCATCAGCTTCTTGTCCTTCAGGCTTTCGGGCACATCGCCATTGACGATGCGCAACGCAAGACCTTCGGCAATCGCCGTTTTACCGACACCGGGTTCACCGATCAGCACGGGATTATTCTTGGTACGGCGCGACAGGACCTGAATAGTGCGACGGATTTCGTCGTCGCGACCGATCACCGGATCGAGCTTGCCTTCGCGGGCTTCCTCCGTCAGGTCGCGGGCGAACTTCTTCAGCGCGTCAAAGCCCTGTTCGGCGTTGGCGCTGTCAGCCGTGCGGCCCTTGCGGATGTCGTTGATGACCTGATTGAGCGCCTGCGCCGTTGCACCCGCCTTCTTCAGGGAAGCCGAGGTGGAAGCGGAGCTTTCAATCGCAAGCGCCTGCAGAAGACGCTCGACGGTGACAAAACTGTCCCCGGCCTTCTTGGCAAGATCTTCCGCGGTCGAGAACACTTTGGCGAGCGGCGCGGTGAGCGAAAGGCCACCATTTCCACCGGAAACCTTGGGCAATTTCGCAAGTGCCGCATCATTGGCAAGACGCGCTTCCTTGGCGCTGCCGCCGGCGCGCTCGATCAGCGATGCCGCCATGCCCTGCTCGTCATCGAGCAGAACCTTCAGAACGTGTTCAGGCGAAAACTGCTGATGGTTTTCGGCAAGCGCAAAGGTCTGCGCCGATTGCAGAAAACCACGAACGCGCTCGGAGTATTTTTCAATATTCATAGTCAAACCTCCATAGACCGGCCCGCCCGCTTTCGGCACGGCTCCGGGTGTTAGGGTTGAGGCTCCCTCAAAAGGCAAGCCCCGCTACGACAGCCGTGTTCAAAGGATTTCACGATCGCCGCCTCTTGAAGGTCGGTCGCCGGCGAATGCGGCTTCCGTCCTTCCTGCACGAATATGGGAGGCATTTTCATCGGTTTAAAGGGGAGAAAATCCACCATCCGGGAAATTTTCATCCGAACTGACAGGCGTCAATTCGCCGCGTGAAATCCACGCTGACGGCCAGCGGAATGTTCATAGCCAATCGCAAAAAACAAAAAACTCCGGCAAGCCGGAGTTTTTCGATCGCAGAGTGGTTTGCAGAAGCTGCTTATTCGGCAGCGTTCTCAAGCGTGGCAGGTGCAGCGTCGTCACCGGCCGGCGCATCTTCGCCTTCGGCGCCTTCCGCAGCGGCGGTGCGGCGCGGACGGCGCGGGCGCGGCCCTGTTGCACGGCGTGTCTTCGGTGCACGTTCAGCCGTCGGAGCCTCCGCCTGCTGCTGCTCTTCCTCAACGGCCACTTCCATGGGAGTGCCTTCGATGACCGGCTGCGGCGCCTGGCTGGCGTCGTAAACCGGCGGCTGCTGTTCGGCGGCCACCTGCGGCTGGCGCGGCTGACGTTCCTGCCGCTCGCGGCGGTCCGGACGCTCACGACGCTCCTGGCGCGGTTCGTTCCGCTCAGTACGCTCCTGGCGTTCGGGCTGCTGCGCGCGCTCGACCTGTTCGGCCTGCTGCTGCGGTGCAACGACGCCTTCATCGCCGTCATTCACATCCATATCGTCGCCATCGGCACCGCTATATTCGCCGCGATCGTCGCGCTGGAAGCGTTCCTGCATCTGGGCCTGAGCCGAAGCGATGATGCGGTTATAATGTTCAGCGTGCTGCAGATAGTTCTCAGCGATCACGCGGTCGCCGGAACTCTGCGCGTCGCGCGCCAGAGCCGCGTATTTTTCCGCTATATGCTGGGCTGTGCCACGGATTTTAACATCGGGGCCGGAGCTGTCATAAGTCCTGGTGAGCGGGTTGCCGCCCTTGCGGTTGAAGTTGTTGTTGTTACCGCCACCATTGTTATTGTTGTTGCTTCCACGCCCCCGGCCGCGCTTGTTTTGCTGTCCTGGCCTCATCAATTGCTCACCTGAATTCTGTTTTGCTGACAATCTGGTTGTTTTCATGCAATTCCGGGCGGAAAACCGCTGGAAATTTTTCCTGAAATTGCTCCATCACGCGCCTTGCCGAAGATAACCCCGGGACAAGACCTCGCGTATGACGACCGGCTGCGCAAATGCTGCACCGAGCCGCCTGCGAACAAAGTTTACTGATTCACATGCCGGAAACGCCCAGCCTTTCAGGGCTCTCAAAAGAACCCGCTTCGGGACTGACCCATACCCTGACGAATCTGTATTCGTCCTCAGCCACCCAGCATGTGGCCGCAAACTATCCCGCTTCATGCGGAAATCCAAGCCTTTTCTTTTGCTGTGCAAAATATCCTTGCAAAAAATCCGCAGACATATCGCGAACAACTATCTCCGGAAGGTCAAAACTCTGTCGTTACCGCCATAATCCTTCACGGCGTCCAGAAGAGAGAAGCCGTGGGAAGCAAATATAGCGGAAACATCAAGCCTTTGATCGAAACCGATCTCCACACCGACAATCCCGTTTTCCACAAGAAAGCGGCCTGCATCGGCAGCGATGAGGCGGTACGGTGCAAGGCCGTCCTGACCTCCGTCCAGCGCCGCCATCGGATCGTGGTTACGAACCTCTTGGTCAAGCGTTGCGACGATATCAGTCCTTATATAAGGCGGATTCGACACAATTATGTCAAAGCTGCCAGAGATTTTTTCAAACCAGTCGCTGCGTATGGTCTCAAAGCGCGCGCCAAGATCATTTCGGGCCGCATTCCTGGCCGCCGTTTCCAGCGCATCGGCGGAAATATCGCTGCCGATGCCGGTGGCATCGGGGCATTCTTTCAACAGCGCCAGACAGATCGCGCCCGTGCCGGTGCCCATGTCCAGAATGCGGGCGCTGCCCTTGGCGGAGATGGCTTTTTTCAGCTCCGGCAACAGCGTGTCGACCAGAACTTCCGTATCCGGCCGGGGCTCGAGCGTCTCCTTTGACAGAAGAAGATCGAGGCCATGAAATTCCCGGTGGCCGAGAATGCGGTGAACGGGTTCGCCATTCGCCCGCCTTTCGATCATGGTGGCGATACGGGCGCTTTCTTCCGGCGTAACGACACGATCAGGCTTCATCACGAAATCGGTCAATGAAAAATCGATGACCTCCGCAATCAGGAGCCGTGCATCGAGAAGCGGCTCATCGATCCCTGCCGCCTGCAGCCTTTTGCGGGCGGCGGCAAGCGCGCTCGCAACGCTCGCTTCGGCCGCCGTGCTCAAAGCTGCTCGCCGAGCTGGGCAAGCTGACCGGCCTGATAATCGGCGATCAGCGCATCCACGAGTTCATCGATTTCGCCCTCGATCATCCGGTCGAGCTTGTAGAGCGTGAGGTTGATACGGTGATCGGTGACACGACCCTGCGGGAAATTATAGGTGCGAATGCGCTCGGAGCGGTCGCCGGAACCCACCTGGCTCTTGCGGTCCGCCGAACGTTCGCTCTCCACTTTCTGGCGTTCGATATCGTAAAGCCGCGAGCGCAGAACCTGCATGGCCTTGGCGCGGTTCTGATGCTGGGATTTCTCCGAACTGGTGACGATCAGACCTGTCGGAAGATGGGTGATACGAACCGCCGAGTCGGTGGTGTTGACGTGCTGGCCGCCCGCACCGGAAGCACGCATCGTATCGATGCGAATGTCTTCCGGGCGAATTTCGACGTCGATGTCTTCCGCTTCCGGCAGCACGGCAACCGTGGCGGCCGAGGTGTGGATGCGGCCGCTCGCTTCCGTTTCCGGCACGCGCTGCACCCGGTGTACGCCGGATTCGAACTTCAGCTTGGAAAATACCCCTCGCCCGCTGATCGTGGCGATGATTTCTTTGTAACCGCCCGCTTCACCCTCGCTGGCGGAAAGCACTTCGACTTTCCACTCCTTGGTCGATGCAAAACGCTCATACATGCGGAAGAGATCACCGGCAAAAAGTGCCGCCTCGGAGCCGCCGGTGCCGGCGCGGATTTCAAGGATCGCGCTTTTTTCGTCCGCCGCATCCTTCGGCAGCAACAGGACCTGCATGTCCTTTTCAAGCTCGCCGATGCGGGTCTCGATTTCCGGCAGCTCCATTTCCGCCAGGTCGCGCATATCCCTGTCGGTCGTCTTGTCAGCAAGCAACGCCTCGAGATCGGCCGCTTCGGAGACCGCCTTCTCGTATTCGCGGATTTTCTTCACTACCGGCTCGAGTTCGGAATATTCCGAAGCCAGCTTCACATAAACATCCGCTGCAGGCCCGGCCGACATACGCGCTTCGATCTCGCCGAAACGTCTTTCCAACTCGCGCATTTTTTCGACGGGAAGCTTCGCCACCAGTCACTCCAATACTGAAACAGGTCTTTTTTAAATGGGAATGGAATGCGTCGCCGCAAAGCGTAACAACACCTCGCGCGCGCTTTCCAGCGAATTATGGTCGTCCAGCGCCGCGTTCAGCTCATCGGCAAGGCGTGCGGCATCAAGCCCGAGCAGCATGGCCTTCACAGGGCCGATCGCCGTCGGCGACATCGAAACCGAACGAAAACCGAGGCCAATCAAAGCCATGGCCGACAGCGGCTTGCTCGCCATTTCACCGCACAGCGTCACCGAAGTGTGGTGCCTTTCGCCGGCGCGCACGATATCGCGCAGAATGCGCAGGAACGGCTTGCCCAAATTATCGAAACGATCCGAAACACGCGCATTGCCGCGATCCACCGCCATCGAGAACTGGAACAGGTCATTCGAGCCGACGGAGACGAAATCCACCTCCTGCATCAGCTCATCGAGCTGCCACATCAAGGACGGCACTTCCAGCATCGCGCCGAATTGCAGCTTTTTCGGCAGCGCGTGGCTGAATTTCGAGAGATGCTGCACTTCCTTCTGGAGAAGGTCGCGCGCGGCGCGGATTTCGGACACTTCCGTCACCATCGGCAGCATCATGCGCAATTCAGCACCGGAGGCGGCGCGCAGCAGCGCGCGCATCTGCGTGCGCATCAGGCCCGGACGGTCGAGCGACAGGCGGATCGCCCGCCAGCCAAGCGCCGGGTTTTCCTCTTCCTGGCCGCGCATATAGGACACAACCTTGTCGCCGCCGATATCCAGCGTGCGGAAGGTGACGCTTTTTCCCTTCGCCTGCCGCAGAACGGACCGGTAGAAAGCCTCCTGCTCCTCGCCCTTCGGCATGTTGGAGGCAATCATGAATTGCAGCTCGGTGCGGAACAGGCCGATGCCATCGGCGCCGGATTCCTCGAGCTGCGGCAGGTCTACGAGAAGACCCGCATTCATCTTGAGGTTGACTTTCTGGCCATCCTTGGTGATCGGCTCCACATTGCGAAGCGCGCGGAACTGCTCCTGGCGCTTGGCGCGCAGGCGCACCTTTTCCTCATAGGCGCGCTGCAAATCCGACATCGGGCGCAAATGCACCTGGCCGTCATCGCCGTCGATGATGATGGGATCGTTATTTTCAGCGAGGGCGACGATGCCTGTCGCCTGCCCGATGATCGGAATGCCCATGGCACGCGCCACGATGACGACATGGCTCGTCACCGCGCCGTCTTCGAGCACAAGACCGCGCAGTTTTTCGCGCGGATAATCCAAGAGTTCGGCGGCACCCATGGCGCGGGCCAGAACGATGGCGTCGAGCGGGAAATCCTGCTCAGGACCACGCCCGCCGAAACCGATGAGCTGGCGCAGCAGCCGGTTGGCGAGATCGTCGAAATCATGCATGCGTTCGCGCAGGTAAGGATCGGTCAGGCGCATCATGCGCGCCTTGGTGTCGCTCTGCACCTTTTCGACAGCCGCTTCCGCCGTCAGGCCGTTGCGGATCGCCTCTTCCATGCGGCGTACCCAGCCCTGATCGTGGGCAAACATGCGATAGGTTTCGAGAACTTCGCGATGTTCTCCTTCGGTCGGCACGTCACGGCGCTGCAACATGTCGTCGATCGACAGGCGTAGCGACCCAATGGCATCGGCAAGACGCCGGATTTCCGTATCCGCATCTTCATTGAGGAGATTGGTGACGACAATGCGGGGATCGTGCAGCACGACGTGACCAAGACCGATGCCTTCGCCATAGGCGTCGCCATCGATGGAAACGGCACGCGTCAGATCAAGCTCCACACCGGGGCGGGTGATCTTTTTCAACTCGCCGCTCGCCACTATTTCAGCGATAAGCATCGCGGTTGTCTCGAGCGCTTCAATTTCATCCTCCCGGTATGTTCGGCTGGCCTTGTTCTGGACCACAAGAACGCCAAGAGTGCGACCGGAGCGCAAAATCGGCACGCCGAGGAAGGAATGATAAATTTCCTCACCGGTTTCAGGAAGATAGCGGAAAGCCGGATGCGCCTGCGCATCGGAAAGATTGAGCGGCTGGGCCGAAGCGGCAATCGTGCCGACAAGACCCTGCCCCATTTTCAGCTGTGCGAGATGCACGGCATCCTTGTTGAGACCTTCGGTGGCGTAAAGTTCCAGCACGCTGTCGGAGCGCAGCACGTAGACCGAGCAAACCTCCGCCACCATGTTGCTGGCAATCTGACGGACGATCTGGTCCAGACGGTCCTGCGGTTCAAGGTGCTCCGCCATCATTTCGCGCAGCCGCTTGAGCAGGACGCGCGGACCTGCGGAAAGGTCTCTCATCGCGTTTGCTCCCCGACGCTTCCGATCCGAATGTCATAATATTCGAGAATCAAAACGTCATTTAAAAATTTATAGCGCGAGAAGCGCGTCCCGCAAGGGACACGCTTTCATGAAACGCCACATCGGAAGAACGCAACTCCGAAGAATCGGAGCATCGGGAACCGATGTCTCGGCTTCAAGCCTTATCGAGGCCGTAGGCGGAATGCAAAGTGCGGACCGCAAGTTCGGCATAGGCGCCGTCGATCAGGATCGAAATCTTGATCTCGGACGTAGTGATCGCCTTGATGTTGATGTTCTTCTCGGCAAGCGCCTTGAACGCGCTGGCGGCAACGCCGGCGTGGCTGCGCATGCCGATGCCGATGACGGACACCTTGGCAAGGCCGGTTTCGTTCTGTGCGACGTCGAAACCGATCTGGGCCTTGTTGTCATCCAGAACCTTCAGAGCCTTGGCAACATCGCCCGAGGGAACGGTGAAGGTCATGTCGGTGCGCGAACCATCTTCGGAGATGTTCTGCACGATCATGTCGACATTGATATGCGCTTCAGCGAGCGGCCCGAAGATCGCGGCCGAGACGCCCGGACGGTCGGCCACGCGGCGCAGCGAGATCTGTGCTTCATCCTTGGCATAGGCGATGCCGGTTACGACTTCCTGTTCCACGATTTCATCCTCGTCACAAATCAAAGTACCGGGCGGGTTGATGAGGTCGCCCATGCCCGGCGCATCGGGATCCTCGAAACTGGAGCGAACGAAGGTGCGCACCTTGTGTACCATGGCAAGCTCGACCGAGCGAACCTGCAGAACCTTCGCGCCGAGAGACGCCATTTCGAGCATTTCCTCGAAGGCGATCTTCTTCATGCGGCGAGCCTTGGGCTCGATGCGCGGATCGGTGGTGTAGACGCCATCGACGTCAGTGTAGATGTCGCAGCGATCTGCCTTGACGGCGGCAGCGATGGCGACAGCGGACGTATCCGAGCCGCCGCGACCGAGCGTCGCGATGCGGTTGTCAGGACCGATACCCTGGAAGCCGGCAACGACGGCAACCTGGCCTTCGCCCATGCGGTGGACGATATCCGAACCGTCGATCTCGAGAATGCGGGCGGCGCCATGCGCATTGTCGGTGCGGATCGGGATCTGCCAGCCCTGCCAGGAGCGCGCATTGATGCCCATGGATTGCAGCGTGATCGCCAGAAGACCCGATGTCACCTGTTCGCCTGATGCGACAACCGCGTCATATTCGCGCGCGTCGAAGAACGAAGCGGCGTTGGCGCCGGCAACCTTCGCGGCGTTCTGCACCCAGTCCACCAGCTCATTGGTTTTGCCGGACATGGCGGAAACGACCACGGCCACTTCATGGCCGGCATCCACTTCGCGTTTCACATGCCGTGCGACATTGTGAATGCGTTCGAGGTTCGCGACGGACGTGCCGCCGAATTTCATGACAATGCGAGCCATAGCCTTGACCAGTACCATCCCATTTTCCCGCCGGCTCCCTCTGGAAACGGACGGACAAGAACAAACCCAGTCGGCCCTTCCTGACAAAGAGCCTCAAGTTGCGGGTCTCTTAGCGAAAAGGCGGGGGGCACGCAATGCCGTTTATGAACCATGCGGTACGCCTTTTTCGGGAGCCTGAGCATGGAACAATGGCGCAAGGAAGCGCCGGCGGGATAAAGCACACGCAAAAGAGCGTACCGCAGTGCACTGTACAAACGGGCCCATTCGCAGTATGAGCGCGGCAATGCAACCGGCCAGATGGCCGAAATGGCCTGTATCGGCTGCCCCGGAGACTTTAGGACCTATTGGTTTCGGGCGGATGCGGGCAGCTTCATATCCGAAAGACGGTAGATGACAGACACCCAGGGTATCGCCCCGGCGATCGCGCAGGCGTTGGAAAAACGCGGCTACAAAGATTTGACCCCCGTGCAGCAGGCCATGCTTGCGCCGGAACTCGCCGACAAGGACGCGCTGGTTTCCGCGCAGACCGGTTCCGGCAAGACGGTCGCCTTCGGCATCGCGCTTGCGACCACGCTGCTGCGTGACGACAACCGCTTCGGACAGGCTTCCGCGCCGCTGGCGCTTGCCATTGCGCCAACCCGCGAACTGGCCATGCAGGTCAAGCGCGAACTGGAATGGCTTTATGAGTTTGCCGGTGTTTCCATTGCCTCCTGCGTTGGCGGCATGGACATCCGCAATGAGCGGCGGGCGCTGGAGCGCGGCGCGCACATCGTCGTCGGCACGCCCGGTCGTCTCTGCGACCACATCAAGCGCAATGCACTTGATCTGTCCTCCATCCGTGCGGTTGTGCTTGACGAAGCCGACGAGATGCTCGACCTCGGTTTCCGCGAAGATCTGGAATTCATTCTGGAAGAATCGCCCGACGATCGCCGCACGTTGATGTTCTCGGCCACCGTGCCGCGCAGCATCGCCAAGCTTGCCGAAAGCTACCAGAAGAATGCCGTGCGCATCGCCACTGCTTCCGAACAGAAGCAGCATGTGGATATCGAATATCGCGCCATGCTGGTGTCCCCGGCAGACCGCGAAAACGCCATCATCAATGCGCTGCGCTTTTATGAAGCCCGCAACGCCATCGTTTTCTGCTCCACCCGCGCGGCCGTCAACCATCTGACGGCGCGGCTGAATAATCGCGGCTTTGCCGTCGTGGCGCTGTCAGGCGAATTGACCCAGAACGAGCGCACCCATGCGCTGCAGGCCATGCGCGATGGCCGCGCCCGCGTCTGCGTTGCGACCGACGTTGCCGCGCGCGGCATCGACCTGCCGGGTCTCGAACTCGTCATACACGCCGACCTGCCGACCAATTCCGAAACGCTTCTGCACCGTTCCGGCCGTACCGGCCGCGCCGGTCAGAAGGGCGTTAGCGCCATCGTGGTGCCGGTCAACCAGCGCCGCAAGGCAGAACGCCTGCTTGAGGGCGCCAAGGTCAGCCCAGCATGGGTTCGTCCGCCTTCCGCCGAAGAGATCGTCGAGCGCGACGGCGCCCGGCTTCTGGCCGATCCTTCGCTGACCGAGGCTGTAGCCGACGACGAACGCGATTTCGTCACCAAGCTCCTGGAACAGCATGGCGCGGAAAAGGTCGCCGCCGCTTTCGTGCGTCTTTACCACGCCGGACGGTCTGCACCTGAAGACATCACGGAAGTCTCACTGGACAACAGCCGCAAGCCGCGCCGCGACAGTTTCGAGACGGTCGAAAACGATGCCCCGCGCCGCGAACGCTCCGATTTCGCCGACAGCGCGTGGTTTTCGCTGTCCGTCGGCCGCAAGCAGAGCGCCGAGCCGCGCTGGCTCATCCCCATGCTCTGCCGCTTCGGCAAGATCACCCGCCAGGATATCGGCGCGATCCGCATGCAGCAGACGGAGACCTTCGTGGAACTGGCGGCCGATGCCGTCGACCGTTTCACCTCCGCCATCGGCAAGGACATGATGCTCGAAAAGGGCATCCGTCTGAAGGCGCTGGAAGGCAAGCCGGAAATAACCGGCGGCTTCCGCGAAGACACGCGTCCGGCCAAGGCCCAGCGCAAGTTCAGCAAATCGGACAATGCGGCCGCTCCCCGCGACGACCGCAAGACTGACGACAAGCCCTGGAAAAAGAAGAAGCCCTTTGGCGACAAACCTAAATACGAGGGCAAGAAGGACAGGCCTTTCGAAAAGCGTGGGCCGAAGCCGACAAAGGGCTGAGGTCGACCCTTCGCAAGCCTCAGAAATTTCGGATCCCGTTCATTCGGGGCCTGAGGCCGGCGGCAAGGTTTCTGCCGTCATGCCGGCCTTGAGCCGGCATCCAGCCACGGCGCTTCGCGCCGTGAGAAGACTCTCCCGCGATCAAGGACTTGATCGCGCCGGCCCCCGGACTAAATCCGGGGTGACGGTGGGGTGCTACGAATTCGCCAAACTATTTGGGTCGCCTCCAACAAAAAGCCCCGCTTTCGCGGGGCTTTTTTATTTCCATCAATCAAAACGCCGGCAATCAGAACTCCAGCGCGCGGTCGCCGTTTTCGTCCTTGATGCGGTTCGGAAGACCGATCTTGTTCAGAATGTTCAGGAACGGCTTCGGCGGCAGTTCTTCAACGTTCGCCATCTGCTTCACGTCCCATTCGCCTGTCGCAATCAGCATGGCGGCGGCGACCGGGGGAACGCCGGCGGTGTAGGAAATGCCCTGCGAGCCGACTTCCTCATAGGCTTCCTTGTGATCAGCCACGTTATAGATGAAGACTTCGCGTTCCTTGCCGTCCTTGATACCCTTGACGATATCGCCAATGCAGGTCTTGCCGACATAATCGGGCGCCAGAGAAGACGGATCGGGCAGCACGGCCTTCACCACCTTGAGCGGCACGACTTCAAGGCCTTCAGCCGTCTTGACCGGCTTCTCCGACAGGAGTCCGAGGTTCTTCAGCACGGTGAAGACATTGATGTAGTGATCGCCGAAACCCATCCAGAAGCGCACATCGGCGCCGTCCATGTTCTTGGACAGCGAATGCACTTCGTCGTGGCCCGTCATGTAGGCCTTCTGCTTGCCGACGACAGGCAGGTCGAATTCCTGGCCGACTTCGAACATCTGGTTCGTCTGCCACTCACCCTTCTGCCAGGAATAAACAACACCGGTGAATTCGCGGAAGTTGATTTCCGGATCGAAGTTGGTGGAGAACCAGCGGCCGTGGCTGCCGGCATTGATATCGACGATATCGACCGAGGTGACCTTGTCGAAATAGTCATCCTTGGCAAGACGCGCATAGGCGTTCACCACACCCGGATCGAAACCGACGCCGAGAATGGCGGTAATGCCCTTTTCCTTGCACTCTTCCGCGCGCTTCCACTCGTAGTTTCCATACCACGGCGGCGCTTCGCAAATCTTGGTCGGATCCTCGTGGATCGCCGTATCCATATAGGCAACACCCGTGTCCATGCAGGCACGAAGAACGGACATGTTGACGAAAGCCGAACCGACATTGATGACGATTTCTACGCCGGTTTTTTTGATCAAGGCTTTCGTCGCCTCGATATCCATCGCGTCAAGCGCATGGGCCTCAAGTTTCACATCAGTCTTGAGGCTCTTCTTTTCGCGTACGGACTCGACAATCTTGCGGCACTTTCCCAAGGTCCGTGACGCAATATGAATGTCTCCCAATACATCGCTGTTCTGGGCGCACTTATGCGCCACGACCTGTGCTACGCCACCGGCGCCGATGATCAGAACGTTCTTCTTCATTTCAGGTGATGCCTCCTTTTCCCCGCAGGGATAAGCTTCGTTGGATGTTGAAACAGGGTTTAAGACAGGCTTTGCTCGAAATCGGCAAAGTCGAATTCACGAACGGCGCGCACGGTGCCGTCCAGTTCCTTGATGGCGATCGCCGGCATCTTCACGCCGTTGAACCAGTTCTTCTTGACCATGGTGTAACCGGCCGCATCCTGGAAGGAGATGCGGTCACCGACCTTCAGCTCCTTGTCGAAACGGAAGTCGCCGAAAATATCGCCGGCGAGGCAGGACTTGCCGCAGACCATATAGGGATGTTCGCCCTCATTCGGCGACACCTTGGCGGTTTCGCGATAGATCAGCAGATCGAGCATATGCGCTTCGATCGAGCTGTCGACGATGGCGAGGTTCTTGCCGTTGAACAGCGTGTCGAGAACCGTCACTTCGAGCGTCGTGCTCTTGGTGATCGAGGCTTCGCCCGGCTCAAGATAGACCTGCACGCCGTATTTTTCTGAGAAGGCGCGCAAACGGTCGCAGAACTGGTCGAGCGGATAATTGTCGCCGGTGAAATGAATGCCGCCGCCGAGGCTCACCCATTCGGCGCGAGACAGCAGCGATCCGAATTTTTCCTCGATCTGCGTCAACATGCGGTCGAACAGCGAGAAATCACCGTTTTCGCAATTATTGTGGATCATGAAGCCGGAAATGCGATCCATGACCTTGTCGACCTTGGCGACATCCCATTCGCCGAGGCGGCTGAAGGGGCGCGCGGGATCGGCAAGATCAAAGCTCGAAGAGCTGACCTGCGGATTGAGACGCAGACCGCGCGTGATGCCGGAAGCCTTGTCCGCGAAACGCTCGAGCTGACCGATCGAATTGAAGATGATCTTGTCGGCATTCGCAATCACCTCGTCGATTTCATAATCGGCATAGGCGACGGAATAGGCATGGGTCTCGCCGCCGAATTTCTCGCGACCGAGACGCACCTCATAAAGCGATGACGAGGTGGTGCCATCCATATATTGCGACATGAAATCGAACACCGACCATGTGGCGAAGCACTTCAGCGCCAGCAGCGCCTTGGCGCCGGATTTTTCCCGCACATAGGCAATCTTCTCCATGTTGCGAAGAAGTTTTGTCTTGTCGATAAGGTAATAGGGCGTCTGGAGCATGTCGTTTCACATATTGATTGAAGTCAAGGTACGTCTCGATGATGGGCCTTATATGATGCTTGTGACAGGAAAACAAATGTCCGGCACCGAATTCCCGGAAAATAGCCCCCGAGCTGAAATGCCTGTGAAGAAAACACCTTCCCTTGCGGAACCAAGCCGGCATGGGCGCGTTTGAATGACGGACAGGCGGGTGTTTCGGCCGCCATAACGAAGGTTCGTGAGCGGCGGCAATCTGTAACATACCGTCATTCTCATCAATGATGTTCAGGAAGGACTTCACCTATGGCAAGCGTGCGTAGCAACGTGAATGACAAGATCCAGCAATCCCTCGAAAACGGTGATGCAGCCGATGTGGCGGCGCAGCTCGCCCAGCTTCGCGAAGATCTGGCAAATCTTGCCAAGAGCGTGAAGGCGCTCGGCGTCGGAGCATCGCACGAGCTAAAGGCGCAGGCAGCCCGTGTGGCCGATGACGCGCTGACCGCGTCCGGCGAAATGGCCGACAGCGTCCGCAGCGAAATCTCCACGCTGAATGACAATCTGACCGACCACGTCCAGAAGAACCCGCTGCAATCGCTCGGCATCGCCGTCGGCGTCGGTTTCGTGCTCGCCCTTCTGACGCGTCGATAAGGCCGCGCTCATGCTTGAGGCATTGCTGGTCTATCTGGGGGAGACCCAGCGCGAAGGGCGCGTCGTCACAAGGCGATTGCGCGCGACCATAATCCTGTCGGTTCTGACCGGGATATTCTTTCTGATCGCCTTCATCGCCGCCGTGGTGGCGGGGTCCATCTATCTTGCCCGGCATGTGGGTGCAGGCCCCGCGGCGCTGGTCGTCGCCGGCACGGCATTTCTGCTCGGCGTCATCATGCTGGTGGCGCTGGCGATCGTCAAACGCCCGAGAGTCTATGCCGCACGGCCTGCAGTCGCACCTTTCACGGCAGCGCCGCTTGCCGCAGCACCGCTGGCCCTGCAATCGCTGCTGACACTGGCGATCCAGGCGCGTCCCTATGCAACGCTCGCCGTGGCTGTCGCGGCCGGTTTTCTGGCCACCAGGGTCAATACGAAAAAGTCCAAGTAATTTCTTGGCGACACGGCAAGGCAAACCGCGCATCCAGACGATGGATGCGCGGTTTTTTTTATGTTACCCGCGAAGGATAGACTGGTTGATGGCATCCTGCGCCACGCCGCCCTTATTTGAACAAAGTGACATAGAGTCTCGGCGCGTCCGTAATTTTCTGAAAGGCAATTGATGAAGAAGAAAGTCCTTGTCGTCGGCGGTGCCGGCTATATCGGTTCGCACACCTGCCTTCTCCTGTCTGAGCGAGGATATGAACCTGTCGTTTTCGACAATCTGTCCAACGGCCATGAGGAATTCGTCCGCTGGGGACCCTTCGAACAGGGCGATATTCGCGACCGGGCGCGGCTGGACGAGGTCTTCGCCAAACACCGGCCGGAAGCCGTTCTCCACTTCGCCGCACTGATCGAAGTCGGTGAATCGGTCAAGCAACCCGTGGCTTTCTACGACAACAATGTCATCGGCTCGCTCAACCTGCTCTCCGCCGCCATTGATGCCGGCGTCACGTCATTCGTTTTCTCCTCCACCTGCGCCACGTATGGATTGCCGGAACAGGTGCCGATCGACGAGACGCACCGGCAGGCGCCGATCAACCCCTATGGCCGCACCAAATGGGTGGTGGAGCAGGCGCTGAAGGATTACAGCACCTATAAGGGGCTTCGCTCCGTCATGCTGCGCTACTTCAATGCCGCGGGCGCGGATTTCGAAGGCCGCATCGGCGAATGGCACAAGCCGGAAACCCACGCGATCCCGCTTGCCATCGAGGCAGCGCTCGGCCGGCGTCAGGGCTTCAAGGTGTTCGGCACGGATTACGACACGCGCGACGGCACCTGCGTGCGCGACTATATCCACATTCTCGATCTCGCCGATGCGCATGTACGGGCGGTGGATTATCTGCTCGCCGGCGGAGAAACAGTCGAACTCAACCTCGGCACCGGCACCGGCACCACGGTGAAGGAACTGCTGGCGGCGATTTCGGAAGTCTCCGGCCGCCCCTTCCCCGTTGAATATACCGGACGCCGCGACGGCGATTCCACGACGCTTGTCGCGAATAATGACAAGGCGAAAGAAGTTCTGGGCTGGGAACCGCGTTATTCCCTGGCCGACATCATCAAATCCGCCTGGGCGTGGCATTCCTCCCGCAATGCCGGGGACTGAGTAATCAGCGACCAGATACAAAAAAGACACCGGCCTTCTGGCCGGTGCCTCCCGCGGGACGGCTGATGAAAGCCGGTCCCGCTCCTGCCTCCCAGGTATAGGAATTAGGGCTTGGTGGCGGACGTCGTCGTGCTGTCGGGAGCCGCCGGCACTGCCGCATTCTTTTCGCTGGCCTTCTGTTCCAGCGTCTTGAATTCGGGAGCGGCCTTCAGCGTTTCCGCCGTTTCCGTCGTCGTCAGGCGGATCGTGCCGTCCTGCGCATTACGCGTCATCGTTACCTTGTCCATGGGAACGGCAACGTCCTTTGCGCCGATGCCCAGGAAGCCGCCGACGCCAATCACAGCCGCAACGAGACCACCATCTTCTTCCATGATCAGGTTGGTGACGTTACCGATGCTTTCATCGGCCGCTGTATAGACCGACTTGCCGATATAGTCGTTGGCGCTGACCTGCGTTTCTCCCTGTTCGGTCAGATAGGCGCCGCCCGTCGTTGCAGCCGCGCTGTCATCGGCCGCGGGAGCTGCAGGCGTCATCGGGGTGGCAGGGGTCGCCGGCTCCGTCTGCGCGCTCGGATTTGCCGGCGCAGGCTGGGTGGTGCCCTGAGCGATGGCCAGCGGCGCGAAAGCCGTCGTGCCCATCAGGGCGGCGGTGACGAGTATCGTAAGTTTCTTAGCCATTTCGTACCTTCCTTTCATCGTTCTCAACTGGCCGGCGGGGATGAATTTCATGTCCGCTTTTCGGCCGGTTCGTCTGGCAAACGGGTTGGTCGTTGAAATAGTTCCGATTTTTTCAATCACACCGACGCAATTGCGGCCTGCCGCAACAACCGAAGGTAAAAATCAGGCATTGCTAAAGGGGGATGGCACGGTATTATCCGTGTCGTAACAATGCCATAACTGCCGGAGTTTTTTGTATGCCTCGACCCGGCGACAGACTGAAAGACATGATCTCGGCTTTGCGTCGGCGCAGTGCGAATTTTTTCCCCACCGCCTCCATCGGCACCTATCTGGTGGTGATGGCGACTGTCATCACGCTCCCGCTCATTCTTTTCGGCGGCTATCTGATGCTCCGCCTCGAGGCGGAAAAACGCGACGACCTGCAGCGGGAAACCATCGAGGATGTGCGGGTGGTCTCCCGCAACATCGACCGCCGCCTGCAGGAAATCGCCACCTCGCTCAATCTCCTGTCGCAATTTCCGGAACTCGAGAACGGCAACCTTGCCGCATTTCAGGGACGCGTCGCAGACAGCCTGAAGCGGGAGGGCCTCTACGCCATTCTCGCCACCAAAGACGGCCAGCAGCGTCTCAACACCCGGGTGCCCTATGGCCAGCCACTCGGCAAGGTGCCGGAGGAAGCCAATCTGGCCAGGGCGGTCGACTCCCGTCGCATCACCGTCTCGGACATGTTTTTCGGCTCGACCAGCAAGGAATGGGTGTTCAACGTTACCTTGCCGCTTGGCCCGGAACTGGATTCGGCCGGGGATGCCCTAATCCTGACGCAGAATGCCAGCGACCTCAGCCGGCTGATCCCCACGGAAAACCTGCCGCGCAACTGGGCGGTCGCCATTATCGACGGGACCAATCGCGTCGTCGTTTCCAGCGCGCAGGATGAGGCGGAAGTGGGCAAACCCTTCGTCAACCCTGACGTACTCTCGGAAATGCAGGCCTTCAGCGGCAATTTTTTTGACGGCAAAGGTAATCTCTATGCCTATGCCCAATTGCCGGGCTGGCAATGGAGGACCGTGATGTGGGGGCCGCTTGCGGCGAGCCAGGCGGTGCTGGTGGATACATGGCGACAGATGATGATCGGCAGCCTTGTGCTGGTGCTGATCGCCATTGGTGGCGCCTATCTGGTCGGCCGGCAATTGCGCAGCTCCATTCGTGACCTGACCCTGATGGCCGAGCGCATCGGCGAAGGCGAAATCGTCGCCCCTGTCGATACCAAGATAAAGGAAGCGAACCAGGTCGCCATCGCACTCTCCAACGCGTCTTTCGACAGAAGCCAGTCGGAAGAGCGGCTGCAATTGCTGCTGCACGAACTGGTGCACCGCTCCAAGAACATTCTGACGCTGGTTCAGGCGATGATACGGCAATTGGGGCGCGAGAATAAAAGCATTCCGGAATTCCAGAAGGAGGTGGATCACCGCCTGCGCGGTCTTGGAATGTCGATCCGGGCGTTGGCGGAGGTTCAATGGCAGGGCCTGCCTATCCGCAAGCTGATCGAGACCCACCTCGATGTTTTCGGCACCGTGGCGCAGCGCATCATGCTGGTGGGAGATGATTTCATGCTCTCTCCGGAGGCGGCGCAGAATTTCGGCCTGGTAATCCATGAGCTGACAACGAATTCCATCAAATATGGCTCATTGTCGGTTCCATCAGGAAAAATCACGGTGCGATGGCAGTCGCTTGAAAAGGACGGGCGGCAGATGATCCATCTCGTCTGGACCGAAACGGGCGGACCACCGGCGAGAGAGCCAAGCCGCAAGGGCTTCGGCACCACGGTCATCAAAAGGCATGCGGAAGGCGCCTTCGGCGGGCAGGTGGTGACGGAATATCGCGAATCCGGCTTCGAGTGGTCTCTGGAAGCGCCGATCCGTTATTTCACGCCAAAACGATCGGAACAGACAGGCACGCACTGAGGCCGTCCGCTGGCGGGCCGTCTCCGCCATACGGATAGCAAAAAGCAGCGAAAAATGGCTGATATCTTGCGTAATGTTAAAAAAACGCATTTTTCGGGAACCGAATCCAGCCATGCGTGTTTTTACTGCAGGCCAAGCAATTCCCCCGTCCCCGCCTGAAGCTTGGCTGAAAATAAACAGGTTTCACCCCTGAAAACCTGTCATAAAAATAGCACGGCTCTTTCATGGGCCGTGCTTTTTGTTTTTTATCTTCACGAAATGGAAGTTAGACCCGGCTCTGCGAGGAACAGACGGATTTCAGGCGTCCGCGCTGTCGCCGGAGGGAAATCTCAGCCGGTAGACGATCCGTTCAGGCGTCAACTGATACTCGGCGCTTCCCCCCAATGCGGACGGAACCACCTTTTCCAGCACGACACTGCCGAAGCTGCCGCGCCGGGCCTCCGCCGGCTCTTTCGACGGCATCATCGGCTCATTCCATTCGACGACATAAAAATCACCCTCCTGGCGACATTGCAGGGTTATGGGCGGGTGGTAGGCAAGATTGCCGCTATGGCTGACGGTGTTGACAACCAGCTCATGGAAGGCAAGTCCGATATAGAGCGCACCATTCGGGTTGAGGAGAAGGTTCTCCCCTTCCATATGGATGAGGTTCGGATATTCCGGCACGTAAAGATCAAATTGCTGGCGCAGCAGCTCGAATATACGCGCACCCCGCCAGTCCGAATCCGTGATGAGATCCTGACTTTGGGCAAGAGCGTGCAGCCGCCCCCGGAACTTGCGCAGGAAATCATCCTTGGTGAGGCTGAAGCGGGCCGTCTGGCCGGCGAGGCTCTGGATGATCGCCAGCAGGTTCTTGGAGCGGTGGCTGACTTCGCGCAACAGCGAGCGCAGAAGCTGCTCGCGCCGCCTTTCCGCCGTCACCTCGCGAATGGTGGTTTTCATCACCACCTGGTCCGTTTGGTTGAAGGTGGAATGGACTTGAAACTGGAAGACGCGATCATTGCCGGCATTGACTTCCAGCATGCCGCGGCTGCCCGCCGTGTGCATGTCCTTCTTGAGTTCGGCAAGCCGCGCTGAGAGATCGTTGCCAAACAGATTTTCATCTGTCGGGTGGGAATCTGCCGGAAGTTTCCAGACATCCGGCAGATTGGCCACGAATATATAGTCGCGGTTCCAGTCCTGCAGCATGACTGTCTCACCCGAATCGAGCAAGGCGAGGACGAGCGAGTCGTGAAGTTCGCTTTCGTTCCTCTCCGCGTTATGCCATGCCAGCCGATGCAAATTCATCTCCTTGCAGAAAGCCGCGGGGCATCCCCACGACCGTAACCGCCAACGCCCGGGTACCAGACTGGTTCCCGGTCAGTCCGCGGTTTCGGCAAAATTCACGCCGCGACGCGTGAGCTTTCGTTGAAAAACAGGGCTTGGCTGATAAGCGCTTTCACCATGTCCGGATTAAACGGCTTCGTCACAAGGAAGGTCGGCTCCGGCCGCTCGCCCGTCAGAAGACGTTCGGGGAAAGCCGTGATGAAGATCACCGGGAGGGTGGTCATCTGCAGGATGTCCTTCATCGCATCGAGACCGGAGCTGCCATCGGCGAGCTGGATATCGGCGAGGATCATCTTCGGCTGGGTGCGATGGAAGAGCTCGAGCGCTTCCGTGTGGGTGCGGGCAATGCCCGTGACACGGTGGCCGAGATCGGTGACCATCTGTTCGATATCCATGGCGATCAGAGGCTCGTCCTCGATGATCATGATATCGGTCGCCACCTGCCGGGCGATTTCAGACGCCGCCTCGTCGATCAGCTTGCCGACCTGATCTTCGGAGACCTTCAGAACCTCTGCGGTTTCCGATGGCGTGAATTCTTCAACAGTCGTCAAAAGGAAAGCCTGACGGGCCAGCGCCGGCACGGCGGAGAGGTTGGCCGAGGCGCGTTTTTCCCATCCAGACAGGTTTTCATCGGTCTTAATATTGATCGTGACGGAACTAAAGATCGATACGAACAATTGATAGAGCGAAACGCGATCGCCGCTTGTCTGCGGAAAAATGCTGATATCGGCGATCAGAGCTTCGAGTGTTGCCGCAACATAGGCATCGCCCGTTGATTGTGAGCCGCAAACGGCACGCGCGAACCTGCGCAGATATGGCAGGTGCGGTGCGATGCGTGTAGAAACTGACATGGAATTCTCCCCTTTCATGCGGTCTGCAGCGCAAACCCACGATAGCAACGTGCGCATCGCAAAAATAGTTCCGGATCGCCGGAACTATTTTTTTTACCGCGCATTATTTGCCACGACACAAAAGGAATACCGGACGTTATGAACATATTTCAATCGGACCAAGAATCTCCGGACAATCCAGCCGCCCCCCAGGTCCCGCACTCCGGGCGGGCGGTGATTTCCCGTAAGCTCAGGGAGCTCTACGATGCCGTTCAGGAAGAGGGCATCCCTGACAAATTCCTCGATCTTCTCGAGAAACTCGATGAAGCCGAAAATAAAGCCAAAGCCAAGGCTTCGGAGGAATGATGGCGAAAGAGCCAGAGCAGACAGAATACAATTTCAAGCGGGAAATGCTGGCGGCGCTGCCAAACCTGCGGGCATTCGCTATATCGCTCATCCGCTCGAGGGATCGTGCTGACGACCTCGTGCAGGACACGATCATGAAGGCCTGGGCCAAACAGGACAGCTACCAGCCGGGCACCAACATGCGCGCATGGCTGGTGACGATCCTGCGCAACGAGTTCTATAGCCAGATCCGCAAATCCGGCCGTGAGGTGCAGGATACGGACGGGGTCTATACCTCGCGCCTGTCAGTCCCGCCCGAACAGCATGGTTCGGTGGATCTTCAGGATTTCCGGGCAGCACTCGCAAAGTTGCCGGATGACCAGCGTGAAGCCATCCTGCTGATCGGCGCCTCGGGTTTTGCCTATGAGGAAGCCGCCGAAATCTGCGGCTGCCCGGTCGGCACGATCAAGAGCCGTGTCAGCCGCGCAAGACTGCGCCTGCAGGAACTGCTGGGCATCGAAAACGAAAACGAGTTTGGTCCGGACGCGCAGATGAGCGCGGTCACCGCCGCCGCCACGGCGCGCTGAGGAAACTGAACGGCAAAACGGGCAGGCAGGCGCCTGCCCGTTTTTTTATGTCCGCTTTTCAGATGCCGGTTTCCTTCACCGATTGCATGACCACGAATGTCGAGGTGTTAGAGACGGATGGCAGGCTGGAGATCTTCTCACCGAGTACCCTTCGGTATTTGCGGATATCGCTGGTGCGCACCTTCAGAAGATAATCGAAGGCGCCGGCGATCATGTGGCACTCCTCCACTTCCTTGATCTTGCGCACCGCCGTGTTGAACTCCTCCAGCGCCTTTTCCCGCGTATCGGAGAGTTTCACCTCAGCGAAGGCGATGTGATCGACGCCGAGCTTCTCCGGGTTGAGCATGGCGCGGAAGCCGAGAATATAGCCCTCATCCACCAGCCGCTTAAGCCGCGTCTGGCAGGGCGTCTTGGAAAGGCCGACCCTTTTCGACAATTGCAGAACGGACATGCGCCCATCCTCGCTTAGCGCCTCGAGAATCTTGAGATCGAAGTGGTCCAGACCGTCTGTTTTCTGACTGTTTGCCATGTGATTTCACGCAAAATCTGAAAAATAAAAGTTCATATTGCCTGTTTTATCCTGAAAATAGGGCCATAGCAATTTCTGCGATGATGATATTGTCTGCGACAGGATGACAAGCGGCGGGCGGAGGACACGCTGCCGCCGACGGTCTGTCTTCAACAGCTTTTTCAGGATTTTCAGAATGGCCGATGGTGCAAGCAACGCCGGTGTAATGGCGAACGGTATCTTCCAGAATTTTGCACCGCCGGTGCGCGAGCAGAGCCTGCTACGCAAGGCAATCACCGCCGCCTATCGCCGCCCCGAAGAAGAATGCCTTGCGCCACTGCTCGACGCGGCAACGGTGACGGCTGAAGAGGCGAAAGCCATTCGCGACACTGCCCGAAAACTGATCGAGGCATTGCGTGCCAAGACCAAGGGCACCGGCGTCGAGGGGCTGGTGCAGGAATACTCGCTTTCCAGCCATGAGGGCGTGGCGCTGATGTGCCTTGCCGAAGCGCTGCTGCGCATTCCCGACACCGCCACCCGCGACGCGCTGATCCGCGACAAGATCGCGCGCGGTGACTGGAAATCCCATATTGGCGGCGGGCGCTCGCTCTTCGTCAATGCCGCAACCTGGGGGCTCGTCATCACCGGCAAGCTGACCTCGACGGTCAATGACAGCGGCCTTTCGGCGGCGCTCACCAAGCTGATCGCCCGGGCCGGCGAACCCGTCATCCGCCGTGGCGTCGACATGGCCATGCGCATGATGGGCGAGCAATTCGTGACCGGGGAGACGATCGGCGAAGCGATCAAGCGTTCGAAGCCGCTGGAAGAACAGGGCTTCCAATATTCCTACGACATGCTGGGCGAAGCCGCGACCACCGCGAAGGATGCGGAGCGTTATTACAAGGATTACGAAAACGCCATCCACGCCATCGGCAAGGCGTCTGCCGGCCGCGGCATCTATGGCGGGCCAGGCATTTCGATCAAGCTTTCGGCGCTGCATCCGCGTTACGCCCGTGCCCAGGCCGAGCGGGTGATGGCGGAGCTTTTGCCGCGCGTCAAATCGCTGATGCTGCTCAGCAAGAAATACGATATCGGCCTCAATATCGACGCGGAGGAAGCCGACCGGCTGGAACTGTCGCTTGACCTTCTGGAGGAACTGGCGCTCGACAAGGACCTCGCCGACTGGAACGGCCTCGGTTTCGTCGTGCAGGCCTATGGCCGCCGCTGCCCCTTCGTTCTGGATTACATCATTGATCTCGCCCGCCGTTCGGGACGCCGCATCATGGTGCGCCTCGTCAAGGGCGCTTACTGGGATGCGGAAATCAAGCGCGCGCAGGTGGAAGGGCTGGAAGATTTCCCGGTCTTCACCCGCAAGGTCCACACTGACGTCTCCTACATCGCCTGCGCCCGCAAGCTGCTCGCCGCGCGCGATCTGGTCTTCCCGCAATTTGCGACCCATAACGCGCAGTCCATGGCGACGATCTACCATCTCGCCGGTCCTGACTTCAAACTCGGCGACTACGAGTTCCAGTGCCTGCATGGCATGGGCGAACCGCTTTACAGCGAAGTCGTCGGCAAGAAGAAGCTCGACCGGCCCTGCCGTTTTTATGCCCCCGTCGGCACCCATGAGACGCTGCTGGCCTATCTCGTCCGCCGCCTGCTGGAAAACGGCGCGAACTCTTCCTTCGTCAACCGCATTGCCGATCCCGCTGTACCAGTGGACTCCCTGCTGGAAGACCCGGTCGCGGTGGTCAAGGCCTATGCCGTTCCCGGCGCACGGCATGACCGCATCGCCGCGCCCGCCGACCTGTTCGGCCCGGAACGTAAAAACTCCGCCGGCCTCGATCTTTCCAGTGAAACGACGCTCTCTGCACTGGACAATACCCTGAAAGCAGGTGCTGCGACCGAATGGAAAGCCACAGCGCCACAGGCAGGTGGCAACACGCGCCCGGTTCTCAATCCCGGCGACCACAATGATATCGTCGGCCATGTGACAGAACCGACGCAGGCCGATGTCGAAACCGCCATGCAGCGGGCAGCAGCCTCGAACTGGCCTTCCACCCCGGTGGAAGAACGCGCCGCCTGCCTGGAGCGCGCCGCCGACGCCATGCAGGCCGAAATGCCCGCCCTGCTCGGCCTCATCATGCGCGAGGCGGGAAAATCCATGCCGAACGCCATTGCCGAAGTGCGCGAGGCCATCGACTTCCTGCGTTATTATGCGGCGGAAGCCCGCAGGAACTTCAAGACCGGCGAGATGCCGCTCGGTCCGGTCGTCTGTATCAGCCCCTGGAATTTCCCGCTCGCCATCTTCATCGGTCAGGTCACGGCGGCGCTGGTTGCCGGCAATCCGGTTCTGGCGAAGCCCGCCGAAGAAACGCCGCTGATCGCGGCCCAGGGCGTGCGCCTGCTGCATGAGGCCGGCGTTCCGCAGGATGCCGTGCAGCTTCTGCCGGGCGACGGCAAAACGGGTGCGGCACTCGTCGGCTCCCCGCTGACGGCGGGCGTGATGTTCACCGGCTCGACGGAAGTGGCACGGCTCATTCAGGGCCAGCTTGCCGGCCGGGTTCTGGCCAATGGCCAGCCGGTTCCGCTGATTGCCGAGACTGGCGGCCAGAACGCCATGATCGTCGATTCCTCGGCGCTTGCCGAGCAGGTCGTCGCCGATGTCATCGCGTCTGCCTTCGACAGCGCCGGCCAGCGCTGCTCGGCGCTGCGCATTCTCTGCCTGCAGGAAGATGTGGCGGATCGCACGCTGACCATGCTGAAGGGCGCGCTGCATGAGCTGCGCATCGGCCGTACCGACCGGCTTTCCGTCGATGTCGGCCCTGTCATCACCGCCGAGGCGAAGGGCATCATCGAAAAGCACATCGAGGGCATGCGCGGGCTCGGCCACCGGATCGAACAGATCGAGCTTGCTGGAGAAACCGGCAAGGGCACCTTCGTGCCGCCGACGATCATCGAGATGAAATCGCTGGCCGATCTGAAGCGCGAAGTCTTCGGGCCGGTGCTGCATGTCATCCGCTTCAAGCGCGACAATCTCGACCGGCTGATCGACCAGATCAACGCCACCGGCTATGGCCTGACCTTCGGCCTGCATACGCGTCTTGACGATACGATCCAGCACGTCCTGTCGCGTGTCGCGGCCGGCAATCTTTATGTGAACCGCAACATCATCGGCGCGGTGGTCGGCGTACAGCCCTTTGGCGGACGCGGCCTTTCCGGTACCGGTCCCAAGGCTGGCGGCCCGCTCTATCTCGGCCGCATGACGCAGGAAGCGCCGAGGATCGACCGCGTTGCGAGCCAGCAGGATCAGGCAGCCGTCGATCTCGCCCGCTGGCTGGACGAAAACGGCGAAACCGTCGCGGCCGAAGCCGCACGGCAGGCGGCAGCACTTTCCGGCCTTGGCTTCGAAACCGAGCTGGCGGGTCCTGTCGGCGAACGCAACGTCTATGCGCTGCATCCACGCGGCAAAATCCTGCTGGTGCCGGCAACTGAACAGGGGCTCTACCGCCAGCTTGCCGCGGCGCTTTCCACGGGTAACTCGGTTGTCATCGACAATGCGTCGGGACTGGAAAAATCCATTTACGGACTGCCCGCAACCGTGACCTCACGGATTGTCTGGGCGGATGACTGGGCAAAGTCCGGTCCCTTCGCCGGCGCACTGGTCGAGGGCGATGCGGAGCGTATCGTGGCGGTCAACAAAAAGATTGCCGCCCTGCCCGGCCCGCTGGTTCTCGTTCAGGCCGCGACAACGGAAGCGCTTACCAGTGAAAGCCAGCCCTATAATCTCGACTGGCTGGTCGAAGAAGTCTCCGTCAGCGTCAACACCACAGCCGCCGGCGGCAATGCCAGCCTGATGAGCATTGGCTGATGATATTGTCCGGCGGGGCCTTCGGCCCTGCCGGTTCATCCTTTATCAGCTGACATCACCACGGCCGAAGAGCTGGTTCAGAACCTGCTCTTCCAGTCTCGCAAATTCCGCCGTGCCGTGGCGGCGCGGGCGCGGCAGTTTCACATCGAGATCGAGCGCGATGCGCCCCTCATCGATGACGACGATGCGATCCGCGAGAGCAACGGCCTCGGAAACATCATGGGTGACGAGGACGGCGGTGAATTTCTGCTTGCGCCAGATGCGCTCCAGCAGAAGCTGCATTTCGATGCGGGTAAGTGCATCGAGCGCGCCAAGCGGCTCATCCAGCGCCAGGATCTGCGGATGGGCGACAAGAGCGCGCGCCAGCGCCACGCGCTGCTTCTGGCCGCCCGAGAGCACATAGGGCCATTCGCCCGCCCGGTCCTTCAGGCCCACCTCATCGAGAATGGCAAGGGCCTGCTCCTTTGCCGCCTCTCCTTTGGCGATGCCGGTCAGCCCCACGGACACGTTATTCGCGATACGCTCCCACGGCAGAAGACGCGGCTCCTGAAACATCATACGGGTGCGGCTCGATGGGTCTTTCGAGACGGTTCCGGTCGTCGGCGTGTCGAGACCGGCCAGAATACGCAGGAGCGTGCTCTTGCCGCAGCCGCTTTTGCCGATGACGGCCAGAAACTCGCCTTCCCGCACATCGAGATCGATGCCGCGCAGAACCGGCTTGTCACCAAAGCTCTTCGTGACGTTGCGGAAGCTGAAGGCGACCTTGCCATCGGTCGATTTCGTGCGGTGTTCGGTCTTCGCCTCCGTTTCAGGCGGAATGGGTGGCCGGGCATCGGGGCGTCTCAGCGTCGTCACATTACCGGTCGACATGGGTTACCTCAGACTTTCTTGAAGGCTGGATGCCATTGCAGGAAGATGCTTTCGAGGAAGCGGGCGAAACTGTCGGCCAGCTTGCCGAGAAGCGCATAGATGAGGATCGACAGCACGACGACATCGATCAGCAGGAACTCGCGCGCCTGCATGGCCATGTAGCCGAGGCCGGAGGAGGAAGAGATGGTTTCCGCCACGATAAGCGTCAGCCACATGATACCGAGCGCATAACGCAGGCCGGTGAAGATGGCGGGCAGCGCGCCGGGCAGAATGACTCGCCGGAAAAGCGTAAAGGGCGACATGCCATAGGTACGGCCCATCTCCACTAATTGTGGATCGACACCCTGAATGCCCAGCAGCGTGTTGATGTAGATCGGGAAAAACACTCCCAGCGCAACGAGAAAGAGCTTCGCCTCCTCATCGATGCCGAACCACAGGATGACGAGCGGAATGAGCGCCAGATGCGGAATGTTGCGGATCATCTGCAGCGTCGTATCGGTGAAGCTGCGGGAGAATTTGGAGAGGCCGTTGGCCAGCCCGAAAATGAAGCCGATGGAACCGCCGATGGCGAAACCGGCGAGTGCGCGGGCGGAACTGACGCCGATATTGGCGACAAGCTCACCCGAGAGCAAAAGCCGCCAGAAGGCTTCCGCGACAGCGGAAGGGGCCGGAAGCACATTGGCGGAAATCAGACCGGCGCGCGCCGCCGCCTCCCAGCCTGCAAGAATGAGTGCGGGGAGCAGCCAGCCTGTGATGCCGCCAATCTCGATACGCTTTCCGGTGCTCACGGCGCTTCCTCCGGCTCAGTTGGTCGCGCCCGACCAGACGGCATCCTTGATGCTGATCTGTTTCGGGATCAGGCCAAGACGATAAAAGCGGTCGGCGGTTTCCTGCTGGCTGGCGACGATCTTGTCATCGATCTTGGTAATGCCGAATTCCGAGCGGTTCGCGGCCAGCGTCTGCGCCTCCAGCGGAACACCCGTCACCTCATGCAGGGCGGCAGCAACCTTGTCGCGATTGGCGGCGGACCATTTCGCCGCCTCGCCCAGCGCATCAATGGTGGTGTTGATGGTGTCCGCATGGGATTTCGCATAATCACGATTGGCGAGGAAATAGGTGCTGACCGCAAGCACATCGCTGGTGCGGGCAAGCGTCACCGGCTTGTAGCGGGTTTCGGCGATCGCGTAGAAGGGATCCCAAACGGCCCAGGCGTCGATCTTGTCGCTGGCGAAAGCGGCCGCGGCATCGGCGGGGCTGAGATAGACCACCTCGATATCGCTGAATTTCAGGCCGTTCTTCTCCAGCGCCGCGACCAGCAGATTGTGGGCGCTGGTGCCTTTGCCGACGCCGACCTTCCTGCCCTTCAAATCGGCGACCGACTTGATGCCGCTTTCAGGCTTGGTGAAGATCGCCTCGCCCTTGCCGTTAGAGGGAAGAGCCGCGACATAAACGATGGCCGAACCCGCCGCCTGCCCGAAGATCGGCGGCGCATCGCCGGTCCAGCCGACATTGATTGAGCCGACATTCAAAGCCTCCACCAGCGGCGGGCCTGCGGTGAATTCGACCCAGGAAACCTTCACGCCCTTGGCCTCGAGCGCCTTTTCAATGACGCCCTGCTGCCGGGCGATAACCGGCAGGCCGGTTTTCTGATAACCGATCTTCAGCTCTTCCGCCGCCTGCGCCTGCAGCGGCAGGACGGAGAATGCGGCGGCAACAAAAAGGCTGGCGGAAAGCGCACGGCGGGTGATGGCTGGCATTTCATCTCCTTGTCACCAGCCCCTCTGGCCGGTTCACGATATGGAGCAATGCTAGGGTTTTCCAGTAAAACGATAGAGAGACGATAATTCAATATGAGCGATATTGCGGGAATAAAATTCCGCGCAAATGCGTCTTTTCCGCAAATCGTCTCGGGCACCCTCGTCTGACCCATCAAATAGAAATGCCGGCGCGGATGACGCCGCGCCGGCACGATGGATCAATTTTTCTATCGCCGAGGCGATTATTCGATATCGAAGGAAACGCCCTGCGCCAGCGGCAGCGCCTTGGAGTAGTTGATGGTGTTGGTGGCGCGGCGCATATAGGCCTTCCACGCATCCGAACCGGATTCACGGCCGCCGCCGGTTTCCTTCTCACCGCCGAAGGCGCCACCGATTTCCGCACCCGAGGTGCCGATATTGACATTGGCAATGCCGCAATCGGAGCCTTCCGACGACAGGAACCGTTCCGATTCCTGCATATCGCGGGTGAAGATCGATGAGGAAAGACCAGCCGCGACGGCGTTATGGTCGTCAATCGCCTGGTCGAGATCGCTGTATTTCATGACATAGAGGATCGGCGCGAAGGTTTCTTCCAGCACCGGTCCCGCCTGCTTCGGCATTTCGACAAGCGCCGGCTTGACGTAATAGGCATCCGGCGCACCCGTATCCACACGGCCGCCGCCATTTACCACGCCATCATGGGCTTTCGCCGCTTCGAGGGCCTTCTGCATGCCGTCGAAAGCCGCCTTGTCGACCAGCGGGCCGACGAGTGCGGAGGTTTCCAGCGGGTTGCCGACAGAAACGGAGGCATAGGCCTTTTTCAGACGCGGCACGAGCTGGTCATAAACGCTGTCATGCACGAAGAGACGGCGAAGCGTGGTGCAGCGCTGGCCGGCCGTACCCATGGCGCCGAAGGCGATGGCGCGCAGCGCCATGTCGAGATCGGCGGACGGGCAGACGATGCCGGCATTGTTGCCGCCAAGCTCCAGAATGGCGCGGGCGAAGCGTTTCGCCAGACGCGGGCCGACATCGCGGCCCATGCGGGTGGAGCCGGTGGCCGAGACGAGCGGCACCTTGGGATTGTCCACCAATGCCTCACCCACGGCGCGGTCGCCGATCAGCAGCTGGGACAGGCCTTCCGGCGCATCACCGAAACGGGCGGCGGCGCGTTCGAAGATGCCCTGAACGGCCAGCGCCGTGAGCGGCGTCTTTTCCGAAGGCTTCCAGACAACCGAGTTGCCGCAGACGATGGCGAGTGCCGCATTCCACGACCACACCGCGACCGGGAAATTGAAGGCGGAGATGACGCCGACGACGCCGAGCGGATGCCAGGTTTCCATCATCCGGTGGCCGGGGCGTTCGGTGGCGATGGTGAGGCCATAAAGCTGGCGGGAAAGGCCGACCGCGAAATCGCAGATATCGATCATTTCCTGCACTTCGCCGAGACCTTCGGAGGGAACCTTGCCTGCTTCCAGCGAGACGAGACGTCCGAGATCGGCCTTGAAGGCCCGCAGCTCTTCGCCGAGCAGCCGGATCAGTTCGCCACGGCGGGGCGCCGGTACATTGCGCCATACCTTGAAGGCGGCATCGGCCCTGTCGACCACGGCGGCGACACCTTCGACCGAAATGGTCTTGAGGCTCGCGACCTGTTCACCGGTCACCGGGCTGAAGGAGGCCATATCGCCGCCGGTATAGAGATCGCGGGCAACGCCCATCCTGTCGAGCAGGGCCGCGGCTTCCTGTTTCACGTCGAGCTTCGTGGTCGCATCCATGTCCATCGTCCTTTTGGCTGAAAGGGGAGGAAAGGCCGTTTTGATACGGCGCTTTCAACTCCCGTCACTCGTCTTTCCCCGAATTTGTCATTCGTTCTTTGAAACTGGCGTTTTGCACCGTTCCATTCTTTCCCGTAATCATATATGGCCATAATGACCCTTTTCCAATGAGGAAAGCGGGTAAGTTGATGCGAGAATGGAATGGATCCGCGCAGAAGACTGGTCCCTGACATCGTTACCCTGCAGGCGTTCGAATGCGCGGCACGGCACGGCAATTTTACGCGTGCTGCGGAAGAACTCAACCTCACGCAGAGCGCGGTGAGCCGGCAGATCGGCGAACTCGAAGCGCAGACGGGAATGCAGCTGTTCGAGCGCATCCGCAGGCGGGTCGTGCTTTCAGAGGCGGGGCGCAAATTCCTGCCCGATGTGCGGCGCCTCCTGCAGCAATCCGAGCAGCTGATGGTGCGCGCGGTTTCGGCAGGAACATCGCAGGCATCGCTTTCGGTCGCGACACTGCCGACATTCGGCAGCCGCTGGCTGATGCCGCGCCTCTCCCGCTTCATCGAGACCAATCCTGATATGACGATCACGATCGGCTCACGATCGCACCCCTTCGATTTCGACGAGGAAGGGTTCGATCTCGCCATTCATTATGGCCAGCCGGTCTGGGCCCATGGCACCTGCACATTTTTATGCAATGAGGTGATCGTGCCGGTCGCGAGCCCCGCCCTGCTGCGCCGCACCGGCGTGAGCCAGCCGCAGGGTCTGACCGGGCAACCGCTCCTGCATGTGACGACGCGACCGAAACTATGGACGGAATGGCTGGAGATGAACGGGGTGACGGCGGAGAATGCCTATCAGGGCAGCCGTTTCGACCAGTTCTCAATGATCATCGAGGCTGCGGCGAGCGGCATCGGTTTTGCCCTTCTGCCGAAATATCTCATCGAAGCGGAGATCGCCTCCGGCCGCCTCGAAATCGTCTTCGACATCCCGCTGCAGACCGACAAGAGCTATTACGTGGCCCTGCCGGAAGGACGGCAGGACAATGCGCTGGCCCGCGCCTTTCAGGCCTGGCTTCTCGATCAGGTCGGCAAGCCGGTTTAGTCCGTTATCCGTTCACCTCACAGCGAAACGTCATCCAGCCCCGGAAGATCAGGACCGACAGGCACGATGCGGGTCGGGTTGAGCGCCTTGATGGAATAATAACCGCGCTTGATATGGTCGATATTGACCGTGTCACGCACGCCCGGAACGTTCAGCACCCGCATCATATAGGCCTGCAGGGCGGGATAATCGGCGATGCGGCGGAGATTGCATTTGAACAGGCCGTAATAGGCGGCATCGAAACGCACCAGCGTCACAAAAAGCCGGACATCCGTTTCGGTCAGGAGATCGCCGAAAAGGAAAGGCCCGCCTGAGACGAGGCGGCTTTCAAGCTCCTGAAGCGTCGCGAACACGTCGGCGAAGGCTTCTTCATAAGCGACCTGCGTGGTGGCAAAACCGGTTCTGTAAACGCCGTTGTTGAGCCGCGGATAGATGTGGTCGTTGAGAGCATCGATCTCATCGCGCAGCGCTTCCGGATACAGGTCCACGCCATTGTCGGCCAGAGCGCCGAAACCGGAATTCAGCATGCGCAGAATATCGGCGGATTCGTTGTTGACGATGGTTTTCGTCTTTTTGTCCCAGAGCACGGGCACGGTGGCGCGACCGGTATAGTGCGGATCCGCGCTGGTATAGACCTCATGCATATAGGTAAAGCCGTTGAGCGTATCGCGATCCGAGCCCGGATAGTCGCCGAATTTCCAGCCCTCGTCGGAAAGGGCGGGCTCGACAACGGAGACCGAAATCACCTCTTCCAGCTTCTTCAACTTCCGGCCAATCAGCGTGCGCGATGCCCAGGGGCAAATCAGCGCGACGTAAAGATGATAGCGGCCGGGCTCGGCGGCAAAACCGCCCTCACCCGTTGGTCCAGCCGAACCGTCAGGTGTCACCCAGTTGCGGAAGCCCGAGGTCTGGCGGACAAAGCCGCCTTTCTTGTCGGTCGCCTGCACCGGATGCCAGTCAGCGGTCCATTTTCCATCCACGAGCATTTGCGGCTCCCCGTTCATCTAAAGATGAAAGCCTTATGGGCCGGGTCACCACCGCTTCACAAGCCGCGCTTCGGTTGACGCACTGTTTCCGATCGGCGGATGGACTCAAAGGCGATTGCGGAAAAACGGGTTCCAGCGCACGGTGCCCAGCCTCACCTTTTCGCGGATCATCGTGAGCAGCCCCGACGCGGCGATGACGCTCAATCCCAGCACCGCCATGGCGTCAGGATATTCGTGGAAGAAGGCCATGCCGATCGCCACGGCCCAGAGGATTTGCGAATAATGCGACGGCGCAATCTGGCTCGCCGGCGCGATACGGGTTGCGACCAGAAGGGTGACCTGCCCCGTTGCCGTGCAAAGCCCGATGAAGGCGAAGGCCAGAAGCTGGTGCAGATCGGGCATGACGAAATCGGGGATGGAGGCAATACCGTTGAAGGTGAGGCCATAGATCAACAGCACGCCCATGATCGAAGTCCGCTTTTCCTTGCCCGCAAGTGAGCGCAAAAGCACGATGGTCATGGCCGCCAGGAAGGCGACGCCGATGGCGGCGATATGCCCAAGTTCCAGCGTCTTGAAGCCCGGCCGCACGACGAGGATGACACCGACGATGCCGGCCAGAACCGCCGCCCAGCGCCAGGGGCCGATATTCTCCTTCAGCACGACGGCGGAAAGGACGGTCACGAAGAGCGGTGACAGGAAGATCAGCGCATAGGCTTCCGCCAGCGGAATGGTGGTGAAGGCATAGATGCCTAACATACCGGCGAAGAGGCCGGAAATGGCCCGGCCATGCACGGCGAAAGGCCGGCTCATGCGCCAGAATTCACGCCATCTTTCCTCGCGCGGCTTGCTGAAGAAGATGAAGATGCCGGAAAAGAGGATGCTGAAGAAGCCGATTTCGAAAACGCTGATCTGCGATCCAAGCGACTTGATGGTGGCATCGCCCAAGGAAAAGGTCGCATAAGCGAACAGGCCGAGCAGAAAACCCTTTTGCATTTGAACGTCCCCGAACACCGACCGCAAGGCAAAGCTTCCCCCGGCCGCGTGGAACGCGACCCGGACGCCCCTTTAAGGGACAGACAGTCTGGCAGATTTGATCCTCACCCTATGGCTAGACCCGGCTACCTATGAGTGCAAGCCGCAAAACAGGCAAAAATGCGCGATCGCACCGCATTGATGCAATCGGCTGCAAGGTGCGGCAAATTTGTCCCGCCGCGGCCATCACATCACCGTCATGGAAAGAGGTTAGCCGGTGTTGATGGTGGCGCTTGGCGACGGGCATGAAGGCGGCTAAGTATGTCATGGAATTTTTCACCCGCCGATTTCCCCGGCCGGTGCCGCTGCGTTAACATGACCTTGCTAACCGAAAGGAAAAAGAATGCGGATTGTGATGATCGGTTCGGGTTATGTCGGCCTCGTGTCCGGCGCGTGTTTTGCAGATTTCGGCCATGACGTGGTCTGCGTCGACAAGATGCCGGAGAAGATCGAAGCTCTGAAAAACGGCCATATCCCGATCTTCGAGCCGGGTCTCGATGTCATCGTCGCCAACAATGCCAAGGCTGGCCGATTGAGCTTCACGACGGATCTTTCCGCCGCGGTCGCCAATGCCGAGGTCGTCTTCATCGCGGTCGGCACCCCCTCGCGGCGCGGCGATGGCCATGCCGATCTCGGTTATGTCTATGCGGCGGCGAAAGAGATCGCCCATGCACTCGACGGATTTACCGTCATCGTCACCAAATCCACCGTTCCCGTCGGCACCGGTGACGAGGTGGAACGCATCATCCACGAGGAAAACCCCTCGGCCGATTTCGCCGTGGTCTCCAACCCGGAATTCCTGCGCGAAGGTGCCGCCATTGAGGATTTCAAGCGGCCGGACCGCATCGTCGTCGGCCTTTCGGATGAGCGCGCCCGCCCCGTCATGACCGAGGTTTACCGCCCGCTTTATCTCAACCAGTCGCCGCTGCTCTTCACCACCAGACGTGCGTCCGAACTCATCAAATATGCCGCCAACGCTTTTCTGGCGATGAAGATCACCTTCATCAACGAGATGGCTGATCTGTGCGAAAAGGTCGGCGCCAATGTGCAGGATGTCTCGCGCGGCATCGGGCTCGATGGCCGTATCGGCCCGAAATTCCTGCATGCCGGCCCCGGTTATGGCGGCTCCTGTTTTCCCAAGGACACGCTGGCGCTCGCCAAGACCGCACAGGACTATGACGCCCCGGTGCGGCTGATCGAGACCACCATCGCCATCAACGACAACCGCAAGCGCGCCATGGGCCGCAAGGTCATCAACGCGATGGGCGGTGATGTGCGCGGCAAGAAGATCGCCGTGCTTGGCCTCACCTTCAAGCCGAATACCGACGACATGCGCGACAGCCCGGCAATCGCCATCATCCAGACCCTGCAGGATGGCGGCGCGAAAGTGGTCGGTTACGATCCGGAAGGCATGGCGAATGCCCGCCACCTGATGGAAGACATCGACTATGCGGACGGCCCTTACGAGGCAGCGGAAGACGCCGACGCCGTGGTGATCGTGACGGAATGGAACCAGTTCCGCGCGCTCGACCTGCCGCGCCTGAAGGCGATAATGAAAAGCCCTGTTCTGGTGGACCTGCGCAATATCTACCGCACGGATGAAGTCGCCGCGCATGGCTTCATCTATGCCGCAGTCGGTCGTCCGCACGAAGGCGCATAGAGGTTTCGTTTTCTCAATTTCATTAAAAGGTTTTCTGCGCTTCGGTCAGACCGAAAACGCACCAACGGATTCGGGATATAATCATCATGCGTTATCTGATTACCGGTACGGCTGGCTTCATCGGCTTTTACGTTGCGAAACGGCTGCTGGACGCCGGCCATTTCGTGACCGGCTTCGACGGCATGACGAAATATTACGATGTCAGTCTCAAGGAAAAACGCCACGCCATTCTTTCCCGCTCCAACGGCTTCCGGGCCGAGATCGGCATGCTGGAAGATACGGATGCGCTGAAGCGAGCGGCAGAGGCCGCCGAGCCTGAGATCATCATCCACCTCGCAGCCCAGGCGGGTGTTCGTTACAGCCTTGAAAATCCGCGCGCCTATATCGATTCCAATCTCATCGGCTCGTTCAACATGCTGGAGCTCGCCAGAAGCCTTGATGTCAAGCACCTGATGCTGGCATCGACCTCCTCCATCTACGGCGCCAACGAGAAAATCCCCTTCGCGGAGAGCGACAAGGCCGACGAGCCGATGACGCTCTATGCGGCCACCAAAAAATCGATGGAGCTGATGGCGCACAGCTATGCCCATCTGCACAAGCTGCCCACCACCGCCTTCCGTTTCTTCACGGTCTATGGCCCGTGGGGACGGCCGGACATGGCGCCGATCAAATTCGTCGACGCCGTCTCCAACGGCAGAGCGATCGATATTTACGGGCAAGGTAATATGAGCCGCGATTTCACCTATATCGACGATCTGGTCGAAGGCATCGTCCGGCTGAGCACGGTCATCCCTTCCGAGGAAAACCGGGTCACGCAGGAAGGTGTCACCGACACGCTCTCGCACCATGCGCCGTTCCGCATCGTCAATATCGGCGGCGGCCAGCCGGTGGAGCTGATGCGCTTTGTCGAAACGGTGGAAAAGGCGGTCGGCAGGCCGGCTATCCGCAACATGCTGCCGATGCAGCAGGGCGATGTGCCCCGCACCTTCGCCTCGCCTGATCTTTTGAAGGCCCTGACCGGCTACGTGCCGCAAACCCCGGTCGAGGAGGGCATCAGGGCCCTCGTCGCCTGGTATCGCGAGATGCACCCGGCCGAATTACGGGAATAAGCTCACAGCGTCGCCAGCAGGCGGTTGGAGATGGTGCCGCCGGACGCGCTCTGCATGCTGATCTTGGTTTCCACGGCCTCGATGATCGTGTCGCTGAAATCCATCTCGGTGAGATCGCGGATATTGGAAAGGCCGCCCGGCGAAAACACGTTCACTTCCAGTATCTTGTCACCGACAATGTCGAGCCCGACGAGGAACATGCCGTCCTCCACAAGCTTCGGCCGCACCATCTCGGCAAGCGCCACGATTTCATCCGTCACCTTCACCGCCTCGGCGGTGCCTTTGGCATGGATGTTGGAGCGCAAGTCGCCCTTGGCCGGCACGCGGCGAAGGGCGGCATATTTGCCGTCACGCATCAGCGGCCGGCCATTCATCATGAAGAAGCGGATATCACCATCCTTCGCAGCCGGCAGATAGGCCTGCGCGATCAGATAACCCTCAAGGCTGACCGCCTCGAAAATCTGGTTGAGATTGGCCTCCTTGCTGGAGCCGATCTTGAAGACGTTCTTACCGCCGGAACCCTGCAGCGGCTTGACGATGACGCCCTTGGGGTGGCCATCGGCAAAGGCGCGTATTTCATCGACATTGCGCGAGATGATCGTGGTGGGGCGGACGATTTCAGGAAAGCTCTGGAAATAGAGCTTGTTTTGCGCCAGCGCCAAGCCTTCGGGATCATTCAGCACCACGACGCCGCGCTGTTCTGCAAGCCGCCCGAACAGGATGCCGGCATGCACCGCCCACGGCCGCGTTGTCTGGTCGAGCGAGGGGTCGTTGCGCAGCATCAGCGCATCGATTTCCTCCACATCCATGGTGCGCCGCTCCAGCGCCTTGTCCTGAAGGGCGGCATGGAAGCCTTCCGATTTCTTGTATTTTGTCTTCGGCAATACGGTGGCATGGATGGTGAGGCTGTCATCCGCGCGCAGGGTAAAATCCCCTGGTGTCAGATAGACCACCTCATGGCCGCGATTGAGTGCCGCCATGGCAAGCAGGCCGGTCGCGTAGTTCGGCCCCTCGGTTTCGATGGAATTGACGAAAAATGCGATACGCATGAAGCCCCTCCTATAAAGTCGCCAGTTCGGCAATGGATAATCCCGCCCGTATTTTTTCCAGCCGCTCATTGGCCTTGGCGGGCAGCAGAAATGCGGGTCGGACACCCGGCGGACGAAGCAGGCCGCGCAGGGCGAGCTCCTGCATGACAGGAAAATGGGCGGCGGCGATCTTGCCCATCCAGAAAGGATCGAGCGCGCCGCCCCTGCGCAGATGGTCCATCACCTCGGCCAACCCGCGCAGATAAATCGCATCCTTGGAGAGACCCCCGCCGCGATAGATGCGCAGCACCATGTTGAAGGCCGCGGCCTCGTCGAAACCGTGTTCGCGGGTCATGATGCGGAAAGTGTCCACGAAAGTCGCACCATCCAGCATGGCGGCGCAGCCGACGACGCGGCCGGCGATCAGCCGCAGGCGCTCGCGCGTCATGCCGCCGGCCAGATGTTCCGCCAGTACCGCCAGCCCTTCCTGCACGCCCTCATAACCGGAAAGGCCGGTGCGGAAGAGCCGCAGCCCCTGAAACGAGCCGTTGAAATAGGTAAGAAGATGCACACCGATCTCATGCGACAGGAGCGCCTCGACACGGCGCTGTTCCATGACGGTATGGCGGGAGATCAAGAGCTTCTCGCCCGTCACCATCAGGCCGGGTGGCAGGTCATCACGGATTTCGACGCGGGCCTTGAATTCCGGCTCCTCGCCCAGATAGGTCTCGACCATTTCGCGCGACTTCCTGGCGACCACGTAACAATCCACCATGGCGATTTCGCCGCTTTCTTGCCTGTGCGGGCAATCCTCAAGCACGCGAAGCGCCAGCGTCAGAAGAGCGGGTTCGACGGCGCCATAGAGGGCGCGTGAAAAATCGGTGAAGGTGCGATGATGCAGGCTCGCCAGCATCGTCAGCTGCAGATCGATCTCCCGCTGTTTCTCCCGGTAGAGATGATAGAGCACCGGGTCTTCAAGATGGTCGAAGACGACGGAATAGAGCTTGCGCTTCTGCTCCTCCACATCCACGCCCAGCGGCCGGTAAAGCAGGCGCGGCGCGTACTGGAAGCTGCCATCGCGAAATTCCTCGAACGCCCGCCGCGCATTGATGGGCGTGACGGAGAGAAGAAAATCGAAGGAGGAGACAATCTCGTCGATCGACCGGTCGGCACGTTTGACCGCATCGACAAAGGCCTTGCGGCCAAGCGCCCGGTGACTGGTGACCTTCAGCGCATCCATGCCGGAGGAAAAGGACGAAAAGGCCTGCAGACCGGCATCGAAGAGATCGGCAATCATCGTCTCGCGCAGACCGGGATAATCCGCACCGGATTCCGGCTGGCGATAGATCGGCGCGAAGCGCACGCTGATGCAGGGAAAATCCAGTCCGGCATTCTGAAACCGGAGGACCGGGTCGGCTTCCGGCTCCGGCCGGGTGATGCGCGGCGTGCGAAAGCGCACTTCGGCATCACAGACCGCCTTGATGAAGACCCGACGCGCTTTCTGGGTTTCCGGTTCTGACGTCGCGGAGACCGAAACCTCATAATGCGGCAGGAAGGGAGAGTCGTCGGCGAGCAGGATGTCGTGTTCAAGCTCGCCAATATCGAGAACAATAAAGGCGCCGAAACGCTCGCGCATCACCGCGCCGACCGCCTCGATCAGCGGCGCGGCCTCCTGAATGTTCGAAGCGATGAGATAGGAGGCATGGGCGGCGGCGATGTCGCGCGCGGCGAGATCTTTCGTGCCGCCCGTCAGATGCAGACAGAGGAACGGCAGCGGCCGGTCGATGTGCAAACGGCCGTCTTTTCCGACATCGCGGCGGATGGCCTTGCCGGCTTCCAGGCATGACACGACGTCGTCGACCAGATCGGCGATGGGGGAAGGCGCGCTGCGGACGGATGAGAGGTTCATCGCCGCGCCCTCAGACATTCTTCAAGAACCGGCTGGAGCGTTGCGATCGCTTCACGAATATCCGCCACCACGCGCGCATCCGGCTTTCCCGTCCACTCGTCCATGAAGAATTTCTTGAACTCGATTGCGATGGCGCAGCCATTTTCGGCGAAACGCTCGTGGATGAAGCGTGTCTGCTCGCCCTTGCCCTGAAACGCCACATTCTCGCGAACATCGAGACGGCGTCCGCCGATGGTCGCAGACGCGAAATGATGACCGACCGCGCTGACGACATCACCCCAGCGGCTGCGATCCATGGAAAAGGTGCCGATATTGATATCGGGTGCTTCCGCCTGCGCCGTCGCCGGTGCGTCGGCGCCCTGCCGGCGATGATTGTAACTGTGCACATCCAGCACCACGAAAGCACCATGCCGTCGCTCGAGCGTTGAGAGAACGGTTTCAAGCATCGCGTAATAATCGGCGTGGAAATCGAGCGATTGCCGGCTGGCCTCTTCCGGCGGCGTCTGGTTCCAGACCTCCAGCCCCCAGGATTGTTCCGGCTTCAGATAGATCGCCTGATCGGTGGCGCGATTGAGATCGACTTCAAAACGGGAATGGTGAACAACGATCCGGTTCGTCAATCCGGCGACCATCTCGCCGGTAAAGGGATCCTCCTCTCTCAGCCGCTTTTCCGGCGAAAGAGCCATCAGATCGGCTATATCCATGCGGATGAAATGACCGTCATGGATGGCCGTGCCGATAACGGGCGAATTGCCGAAATCGATCGACCAGAAGCCCCTGTTTTCGTTGTTACCCCGGTATTCGCCGTCACTCTGTGTGGCTGCCATGCTGCCTCCCTGCATCGGGGATAAAACAACACGACATGTCCGTTTGTTCCGGTAAAAAATTGCGCACTATTCATTTGTGCCTGGCAATGATGCCGCCCGAAAAAACTGCGGAACCATCCTTTAAAGCTCACGTTGTTCCAGCAGGAGGGCCGCCGTGTCAAACGGACACGATGGTGCCGAAGAACACCGGGATTTTTCCGTTTTCTCCCGGTGGCCAACGAAATGGCAGCCGAGCTTCTTACCCATCCGGCGCCCCTCCGTTCCCGCTTTCCACGCACAAGGAGCTGCGACATGGAAAAGACCGAAACACGCAAACTTGCGGAAGAATATCTGCGGCTCGGCGGCACCCGCAAGGTCATGATCGACGACAACAAGACCTTCGTGCGCCAATGGAAAGCCGAACCGGCGGAAGCCGAGCGATTTTGGCAAACCAACATCGAAAATCTCGATGAGAAGCGCCTCAAGGACGTGGAATTTTTCCTCCCCTCCATGAATTCCGACAAGGACGACTGAACCCACAAGGAGACAGATATGACTGCCATCAACGCCGCAAAAATCCTCATTCTCGCAACGGACGGATACGAGCGTTCCGAGCTGCGGGTGCCGTATGACCAGTTGAAGGCCAAGGGTGCGGACGTGAAGATCGCCGCCATCAAGGAGGGCGAAATCAAGAGCTGGGATAAGAAGAACTGGGGCGACAGCATCACCGTCAATCTCTCGGCCAAGACCGTAAAAACCGAAGATTTTGACGCGCTGGTTCTTCCCGGTGGCCAGATCAACCCGGATATTCTGCGCCATGACGAGGATGCGATGCGGGTGGTTCGCGATTTCGTCAAATCGGGCAAGGTGGTTGCCGCCATCTGCCATGCGCCGTGGCTGCTTGTCGAAGCGGACGCCCTGCGCGGCCGCGACGCCACTTCCTATTGGTCGATCAAGACCGACCTCAAGAATGCCGGTGCCAACTGGAAGGATGAAAAGGTGGTAACCGACAAGGGTATCATCACCTCCCGCAGCCCTGACGATCTCGATGCCTTCGTCGCCAAGATCGTGGAAGAGATTGAGGAAGGCCGTCACGAACGTCGCGCCGCTTAAGACACGAACGACATTCCCGTGCCGCCGGTTTCCGGCGGCACTTTTATTTTGGAGGAAGAATATGAAAAGCAGATTGCTGGCAAGCGGCGCGGAGCGCACCTTCATCCTCGTCATCGATCCCGAGGAAGAAGCCTTCGAGGCCATCAGGCGTTTTGCCCGGGCCGAGAACATCAACGCCGCCTCTGTCACCGCGATCGGCGCCTTCGCCACGGCAACGCTCGCCTTTTTTGATCTGTCCACGCAGGACTACAAGGAAATACCGGTCACCGAACAGAGCGAGGTCCTGAGCCTGCTTGGCGACATTACGCTTGACGAGAACGACACGCCCAATCCGCACCTGCATGTGGTTCTGGGTTTTGCCGACGGGTCCACAAAAGGCGGCCATTTTCTGAAGGGCGTGGTTCGTCCCACTCTGGAAGTCGTCATTCGCGAAACGCCCGCAGAATTGCGGCGCAGCTATAACAGGGAATTCGGCATCGCCCTTATTGACCCTGCGAAATAGACCCAACGGAACCGGAAAAACGCCATTGCGTTATCCTTCGCACGAGGGGACGGCATGGCGGCTACGGTCAATCAAAAACATGGGGAAGATGACGAGGTCAGGCAGTTCCTGATCGGCCTTGCGCGCGGCACAGCGGGTGCATTGCTGTTTGCCCTGCCCATGCTGATGACCATGGAAATGTGGTTCCTCGGTCTTTACGTCAACTCATGGCGGCTTCTGCTGCTCTGCATCCTCAACCTGCCGCTGCTTCTTCTTCTCGCCCGCCGCATCGGTTTTGAGAATATCAATTCCTGGAGCCAGGCCCTGCGAGACGCGATAACCGCCTATGGGCTGGGCATCGCTGTCAGCGCGGGCGTGCTCCTGCTGTTCGGCATTCTGAACGACCAGCTCACCGCCTCCAATATCGTCGCCAAGGTCGCGCTGCAATCCGTTCCCGCCAGCATCGGCGCGCTGCTCGGTCGCAGCCAGCTCGGCCAGCATTCCGACGCAGAGGATGAAGAGGAAGGCGAGTATTCCGGCGAGACAGGTTATCTGCACGAGCTTTTCATGATGGTGGTGGGCGCGCTCTTCCTCAACCTCAATGTCGCCCCGACGGAGGAAATGATCCTGATCGCCTACAAGGTGACGCCCTATCACGTTCTGGCCCTTTGTCTGCTGTCGATCGCCATCATGCATGGCTTTGTCTATGCGCTTCACTTCAAGGGCTCGCATCAGCTGCATGAAGGACAGCAATGGTGGCAATCCTTCATCCGCTTCACCCTGCCCGGCTATGTCATCGCCATCGCCATCAGCATCTATACGCTCTGGACCTTCGAGCGCCTCGACCACACCTCGCTGTCGCAGATCATGAATGCCGCCGTCATTCTCGGTGTTCCCGCCTCGATCGGCGCGGCGTCGGCCCGGCTGATCCTGTGAGGACAAGATGACGATATCGAAAGACGGAAAACAGACGGAAAGCGCCGATCCGCATTGGATAGAATGGGTGACGGGAACCATCTGCACCTTGCTCGTCGCCGCGATGCTCGGCTGGATCGCCTATGACATCTATCGCTATGTACCCGAGGATGCCCGCTTCGACATCGCCGTCACCAGCGTGGAGGGGCAGCCCGGGCAATATCGGGTGAAATTCGACATCCTCAACCTCTCCATGACCACCGCAGCGCAGGTGCAGGTGCGCGGCGACCTGCAGCGGAATGACGCCGCGCCGGAAAACGCCGATGTGACCTTCGATTATGTCGCCTCGGAATCGAAGGACAGCGGCACGCTTTTCTTCCGCAGCGATCCCCGCAGCGGAACGCTCACCCTCACTGTCGCCGGTTATACCGAGCCTTGACCCATTCAGGACATCTTCATGACGACACCGGAACTGACGAAAGAACGCGATCTCAGGGATTCAAAACCGGTCTGGGCCGATAGCCCGCGCATCGGCATCCGCAGCGGGCACACACCCGCCGCCGACCATTACGACACGATCGTGGTCGGCGCCGGCATCAGCGGCGCACTCGTAGCCCATGCCCTGCAAAGGCCGGGTCAATCCATGCTCATCATCGACCGGCGCGAACCGGTCATGGGCAGCAGCGTGGCCAGCACCGCAATGATACAGCACGAGATCGACACGCCGCTGACGGAACTCAGAAAGATGATCGGCAGGCCCGCGGCCGACAGGGCATGGCAGCGTTCCGCACGCGCCGTCCTGCGTCTGGAGGAAATCGTCTCCTCGCTTGGCATCTCCTGCAGCATGAAGCGCAAGCAGGCGCTTTATCTCGCCGGAGACGAAATGGGATCGCGCGCGTTGAAAGCCGAAGCGGCCGCGCGCGAAGAAGCTGGCATCGAAGCCCGCTTCCTCTCCGCTGCAGAACTGCGAGAGCAATATGGGCTGGACCGGACCGCCGCCATCCTCAGCGATATCTCGGCCTCCGCCAATCCCGCACAGCTGACGGCCGGCCTTTTGCGCCATACGGCCGGCGCAGGTGCCGAAATCGTCTCCCAGCTTGAGATCACCGATCTTAGAAACCTCGGCAACGAGGTTGTCCTCGCCACCGCCGGCGGCAAGATCCTTTCCGCGCGCAATGTCGTTTTCTGCACCGGCTATGAATTCCTGAAAATGCTGGAGAGCCCGAAACACCAGATCATCTCCACCTGGGCGCTGGCGAGCAAAAAGCGGCTCGATCTACCCGGCTGGCTGGAGAACCATATCGTCTGGGAAGCGTCCGATCCCTATCTTTACCTGCGCACCGACCGCGATGGGAGGATGATCGCCGGAGGCGAGGACGAGGAAAACCCCACCGCCTATCTGTCGGAGCGCAAGCTTTCCGCGAAGGCGAAGACGATCAGCCGCAAGATCGAAAGGCTTCTTGGCATCGATATGGGAGAGCCGGACTATCGCTGGGCCGCGGCCTTCGGCACAACCACCACCGGCCTGCCGCTGATCGGCGCGGTGCCGGGCATGAAAAACGTCTATGCCGTGATGGGTTTCGGCGGCAATGGCATCACCTTCAGCCAGATCGCCGCCGAAATCGTGGCGGCCGCCGTTAATGGCGGCAAGGACCCGGACGCCGATCTCTTCCGTTTCGGCTGATGCCCGTCAATCCTCCTTGATTCCGGTGGCCACCTGCAAGCGACGGAGCGTCCAAAGGACAACGATACCGGCGCCTGCGGCAACAAGGGCAAGCGGCCACATGCCGAGACCTGCCGAGAGGCCGATTGCCGCCGAAAGCCACATGCTGGCGCCCGTCGTCAGGCCTTTGACATCCCCTCTCGTATAAACGACCACACCCGCTGCGAGAAAGGCGATGCCCGCCGTCACGGCTTCCACCAGACGGATAGGATCGAGCCGCGCGGCCTCATGACCTTCCGCCATCGTCTCCATCATATGAATGGTGATGATGCAGAAGGTGACGGCAGCAAGGCCGATGAGCATGTTGGTGCGCAAACCGGCCGTGTTCTTGTGAAACTCCCGCTCCAGACCGATCAGGCCGCACAGGATGACCGCGCCGAACACGCGCACCAGCAGTACCTCGAAGGGGATGGAAATATTCATGGAAAATTCTTCTGCAAGGCTCTGGGGCACGTCATGTCTCCTCCCGACATTTATTCCCACTAAGTTCGGAAAGGCTGCGTTGGTTCCGCGCAGCAATATAAACGTTGCGCGCAACCGAGCCGGAACCATGGCAGCGGCAAAGGGTTTGTCTCCCGTGCGCATGGGCGCACATCATGCATTTTCACACATGGGAGAAGGACCAATGGCCGAGAAGAAACTCGACGACCTGTTTTACGACACGCTGAAGGACATCTACTACGCCGAAAGGCAGATCCTGAAGGCCCTGCCGAAAATGGCGCGGGCGGCGACAGATCCGAAGCTGAAACAGGCCTTTGAAAAGCACAAGGAAGAAACCCAGGGCCACGTCGAACGCCTGCAGGAAGTGTTCGAGATCATTGGCAAGCGCGCACAGGGCAAGACCTGCGAAGCCATCCAGGGCATTATCGCCGAGGGCGAGGAGATCATGGAGGACTTCAAGGGCACACCCGCGCTTGATGCCGGTCTCGTTTCGTCGGCACAGGCGGTCGAACACTATGAGATCGCCCGCTACGGCACGCTGAAGGCCTGGGCGGAAAAGCTGGGCCACACGAAGGCGGTTTCGCTGATGGATGCCACGCTCAAGGAAGAGGCAAAGACCGACGATGCGCTGACCGCGCTCGCCGAGACTTCGGTCAACGCCGCCGCCCAGAAAAAGGCCGCGTAATACCCTCAACAACAAAAACCGGAATGGTCACCCATTCCGGTTTTTATGTGTCTTGAAGACTGCAGAGATTACGGCAGGGTATAGGCGATCACATAATCGCCCGGCTTGGTTCCGACGGAACCGTGACCACCTGCAACCATCACCACATATTGCTTGCCGCCCTCCAGCGCATAGGTCATGGGCGTTGCCTGGCCGCCGGCCGGCAGGCGCGCTTCCCATAGCTGCTTGCCGGTGGTGAGGTCATAGGCGCGCAGATAGTTGTCGACGGCAGCGCCGAGGAAGGCCACGCCACCCTTGGTGATCATCGGCCCGCCAATACCAGGCACACCCACCTTGAAGGGCAGTGGCAGCGGCGTCATGTCATAGACCGTGCCGTTCTTGTGCTTGTAGGCGATATCGCCGGTGCGCAGGTCGGCACCCGTGACATAACCCCATGGCGGGGCCTGGCAGGGAATTTTCAGCGGACCGAGGAACGGACCCATGAACACGCCGTAGGGTGCGCCGTCATTGCGGTTCAGTCCCTGTTCGCTACCCTTCTCGTCCTGCCCCTTCGGCGGAATGTCGGCGCGCGGCACGAGCTGCGAGGTGAAGGCGAGATATGTCGGCATGCCGAACATGACCTGGCGTTCGGGATCAACCGCCACGCTGCCCCAGTTGAAGGTGCCGAAATTGCCGGGATAGATGATCGAGCCGGTCAGTGACGGCGGCGTATAGCGGCCCTTGTAGTTCAGCTGATGGAAGCGGATGCGGCAGGCGAGTTGGTCGAACATGGAGACGCCCCACATGTCCTTTTCCTGCAATGGCTCCGGCTTGAACGACAAGGCCGTCGTCGGCTGCGTCGGTGAGGTGAAATCCTCAGGGATCGCACCGCCCGGCGCCGGCTCCTCCGTGATCGGCAGAAGCGGCTCGCCGGTGCGCCGGTCGAGAACGTAGATATCGCCCTGCTTGGTCGGGCCGACGAGAGCCGGGATGGTCTGGCCGTCCTTGGTGATGTCGAGCAGCACCGGCTGGGCCGGCACGTCCATGTCCCAGAGATCGTGATGAACCGTCTGGCGCACCCAGCGATCCTTGCCGGTGTTAATATCGAGCGCGACGATGGAGGAAGAATATTTCTCCACATTCTCGCTGCGGCCCATGCCGAGCTGATCGGGCACCTGATTGCCGAGCGGTATATAAACGAGACCGAGGCCTTCATCATAACTGAAGACCGACCAGCTGTTGGGCGAATTGGTGGTGTAGGTTTCACCCGCCGCAATCGGTTCGGTTTTCGCCGGATTGCCGGAATCCCAGTTCCAGACGAGCGCACCGCTATTCACATCGAAAGCGCGGATGACACCGGACTGTTCCTGCGTGGAATAGTTGTCGTTCACCGCGCCGCCGATGATGATCTTGCCCGCCGCGATGACCGGCGGCGAGGTCGAATAATAATAGCCGGCAGGATTGTATTTCATGCCCTGCTCAAGATGCAGCACACCCTGATCGGCAAAAGACGTGCAGACCTGACCGGTGGCCGCGTCAAGCGCGATCAACCGCGCATCCGAGGTCGGCAGGTAGACGCGTTGGGCGCAGGCCGTGCCTTCAGCAGCATTGGGCTCGGCATAATAGGACACGCCGCGGCAGGTCTGGTGCTGGCGGTCCGGATTAAGACCGACATTCGGGTCATATTTCCACTTTTCCTTGCCGGTGGCGGCATCGATGGCAATCGCCCAATTATGCGGTGTGCAGATATAAAGCGTATTGCCGATCTTGAGCGGCGTCACCTGATAGGTGGTTTCCCCCACATCATCAGGCAGCTTCACATCACCAGTCTGGTAACGCCAGGCTTCCTTGAGCTGCGAGACATTCTCGACATTGACCTGGGTCAGCGGCGAATAACGCTGTCCATAGGGCGTGCGGCCATATTGATGCCAGTCACCGTCAGGCACATTGCCGCCATAGGCGGGCGTGGCGGAGGCGGTTTCCTGCGGCAGGGAACCTGCCGTGTCGTGTGGATCCTGCGCCATGGAATATCCGGCCACGACGATGGAGGCGAGCACGGAGAGCGCAAGCGGCCAGGCGTTCGGCCCGTAGCGAAGCCCGGTGGGGCTCGCAAAACCGAGCGGCTTCCGGACCCATGGAACCAGAAGCCAAAGGCCGATGAGAATGACGATGCCGCCGCGCGGGCCAAGCTGCCACCAGTCGAAGCCGACTTCCCAGATAGCCCAGGCGAGCGTGGCGACAATGAAGACGGCATAGACGTGAAGGGCTGCGCGATTGCGCTTGAACAGCAGAACGGCCGTCAACAGGAAGGCCAGTCCGGAAAGCACGTAATAGAAGCTCCCGCCCAGCATGATGAGCTGAGAGCCGAAACCGAACAGCCCAAGACCGATCAGCGTAAGAACAACTGCAGTGACGGTGACTGCCATGAATGAAACCCCCGATTCCTGTCACTTTGCGTGAAATGAAATCGGGCGCAATCTGGTTCCATGGAAATTATCATCATCGCGAAAAAACTTCACGCTAGGGTGGTCACGGGTTTTGCGGCGCCCCTGTCGAATCCTGTGGCGAGGGGTTTGTCTCTGTCGATGACGGCGGTTGGACGCGGCCATTCGCGGGATTGTTGTCGAAGCTTCCCGATCCGGACGGCTGCTGCGGCACGGGCGCAGTCTCGGTCTGCGGGTTCTGCGGCAGGTTTTGGTCGGGTTCGAAAACGGAATATTCGACGACAGCCCAGACCACCAATGCAAGAAGCACGCTGACGATCAGAATGACAAGGACGGGACGTCCGCGCGATCCCTGCCGCGCACGCGTTGCCGTTTCGCTTTTCGGAGCATCCCGACTGTCGAGATAGCTGGCATTTTCTCTGGCCATGTCTTTCACTCCCTGTAACCCTGTTGATCTAATCCTTGGGGTCAGGGTTTTGTTCCAGATCGCTGGAGAACGACGTTAACTGCACTCGGCCGGCAAACGCGCCCTGTCACAGTCTTCCGCATCCAGCGCGCTGAAGCTTTGCCCAAGCCCGAGCCAGGAAACCGGCAGGCGTGCTTCGCCGTCATCCGTTTCCGACGGATCGTCTGCGGGGCTGTCTGAATTCGCCGATGGCAGGGGCGATGGCGACCTGTGAAATGTGGCGCCGGAAAAGGAGAGGTGTTGTTTTACCGCATGGCGCCATTGGCGACACAGGTCCAGAAAAGCGAGGATTCTCAGCATCATGATTGTCAGGCAATATATTGATAAAAATAACGCGCCCTGTTTGGCACGTCTGGAAGACATGCGCATCCCCATCGCGCCGCAGCCGCAGCGAATGGTCGGATTGTGCCAACAAACCGTCATAAAGTGTCAGAACGGCGCACGGCCAATCGTCATCAGCGGCCGAGCTGCACGATCCAGCGTGTCCATTCCGCGCTATCCGGCTTCAGAATATCCGACGTGAGGTCGCGGTTTTCCGAAGCGAAATGCCGCATTTGACGCGGCGAAAGGCCGAAAGTCTTCTTGAAGACGCGGCTGAAATTTTCCGGATTGGTGAAACCATAGGACGCGGCCACCTCGGCAATCGTCATATGCGCCGATTGCGGCGCCCGCAGGAAATCCATCGCGCGTTCGAGACGTCGGTGGGTGATACAGGCCGAAAACCCGCCAAGCGGCTCGAAGAGCCGGTAGACGGTGCGTCGCGACACACCGAATTCGCCCATGACCTTTTCCACCGACAGGGCCGGATCGAGAAGGTGACTGTCGATATAACGGCGGATGGATGCCCTGAGCGCCCGCTGCACGCCCTGCGCATTGTCTTCCCGGACATGATTGTTGATGGCGGCCGCAGCCAGTTCCAGAAGCGGCGAGACCGTGGCTGCACCCTCGCTGGCGTTCATGACGTCGAAATGGCGGTAGATGCTCGTCATCGTTTCGCGCAGCAGCGATACCAGCGGCAAGCCGGCCGGCAGCACGCGTTCATGATGATTGCCGGAACCGGCAAGCCTGCCTTCCAGCAGCCGGCGCGGCACGACGAGGCTGAGATGATCGTGATCCGAGGTGGCAGTGGCCAGCGGCTGCGCCATATCGATGAGATAGAGGTCGCCCGGACCAGCGGTCTCGCCCGATCCGCGCCGCGACATGCTCTTCCCGCTGGCATAAAATTGCAGGAGAAAACCGTCCATGCCGTCGCGGGCAAGCTTGTGGCGCGAACGGTCGAAATCCTGCGCCGAAGACTGGGTGCGACCGAGCGCAACATTACCGATGAAAGCGGCGTCCACGCTGGCGAAAAAACCATCATCCTGCGAGCGGCGCAGGCGAGCATCAAAAAGCACGTTGATTGAATCCCGCCACAACGCCATGGCGTCGCGTTTCGGCACCTGACGCGTATCGAAGCGCGAACGCGCCAGCGGCGCTTCAAAAGACCCTGTGTTGATCATGCCGCTTTTCCGTGAACACGGCGCTAACCCCACCGTTCCCGAAAACTATACAGGATTGAAATCGCCTAACAATACCAGAAACCAGCGCGATCGTTCGCTTCAGGCGCGTGCGCGAAATTTATTTCGCCGTCCAGCCGCCATCGATGGAAATGGTGGTGCCGGTGATGGAGCGCGCCATATCACCAGCGAGATAAAGCGCCATTTCCGCCACTTCTTCCGGTTGCACAAACCGTCTGGTCGGCTGCGGCGCAAGCATCACCTTCTTCACCACTTCCTCCTCGCTCATGCCGTGCACGCGCGCCTGATCGGCGACCTGGGCGGCGACAAGCGGGGTCCAGACATAACCGGGGCAGATGGCGTTGCAGGTAATGCCGAGTTCGGCGACTTCCAGCGCCACGCTTTTCGTCAGGCCCACCACCGCATGTTTGGTCGCCACATAAGGCCCCTTGAAGGGTGACGCGCGCAGACCATGGGCGGAGGCGATGTTGACGATGCGGCCCCAGCCCCTTTCCTTCATGCCGGGCAGCGCCGCATGGATGGTGTGAAAGGCGCTGTCGAGCGAGATGGCGACGATGCGGGAGAAATCGGCGAAATCGAACTCGTCGATCGGCGCAACCTTCTGGATGCCCGCATTGTTGACGAGGACGTCGATATGACCAAATTCGGCGATGACGGTTTCCGGCAGATGCGCGCTTTCATCATAATTGGCGAGATTGGCGGAAAAATAGACCGGCCTGTGCCGCGCCGCCTGTGCCACCATCTCCAGGGCCTGCGTCGCCTCCTCCGTCGTCTCTATGCCATGCACCGCGACCAGATATCCCGCTTCGGCGAAACGCCTGGCGATGGCGAGCCCAATGCCGCTGGTGGAACCCGTGACCAGCACGGTTTTTGGTTGATCCTCCATCGGCCTAGTCCTTCAGCTGCGGCAGGTTGCGGAAAAGTTCGAGCGCTTCAGGATTTGCAAGCGCATCGGCATTCTTCACCGCGCGGCCATGGATGGTATCGCGGACCGCGATTTCGGAAATCTTCCCCGAACGGGTGCGGGGAATGGCGCTGACGGCAATGATTTTTGCCGGGACATGCCGCGGCGTGGCGCCCGAGCGGATGCGGCTGCGGATGGTTTTTTCCAGCTCTTCCGTCAGGGTCGCGCCGCCCTTCATGCGCAGGAAGAGGATGACCCTCTGGTCACCGTCAATATCCTGCCCGACGGCAATCGCCTCCTCGACTTCAGGCACGGTTTCCACCTGCCGGTAGATTTCCGCAGTCCCGATGCGGACCCCGCCGGGATTGAGGGTCGTGTCCGAACGCCCATGGATGACATATCCGCCCGAGGGGCGCATTTCGGCGAAATCGCCATGCGCCCAGATGCCGGGGAACCGATCGAAATAGGCGGCCTGATACCGCGAACCGTCCTCGTCGCCCCAGAACTTCACCGGCATGGACAGATGCGCGTTGCGGCAGACGAGTTCGCCGGCGACACCGCGAACCGAACGGCCATCATCATCCAGCGTGTCAATATCCATACCGAGCATCGCACCCTGCAATTCGCCGCGATGCACGGGCTGTAGAGGATTGCCGCCGAGGAAACACGCGCAGATATCAGTACCGCCGGAAATGGAGGCGAGATGCACATCGGGCTTCCAGTCGCGATAGATATAATCGAAGGATTGCGGGATGAGCGGCGAGCCTGTGGAAAGGATCGTTCTGAGCGACGAAAGGTCATGGCTTTCGCGCGGTTTCAACCCGGCCTTCAGGCAGGCATCGATAAACTTCGCCGATGTGCCGAAAGTGGCGATCCGTTCGGCATCGATGAGATCGATCAGCCGCGCGGATGTTGGATAACCGGGATTGCCGTCATAGGTGACAAGCGTTGCGCCGAGCGCCAGACCCGAAACCTGCCAGTTCCACATCATCCAGCCGCAGGTGGTGAAATAGAAAAAGCGCTCACCTTCCTGAATATCGCATTGCAGTTTCAGCTCTTTCATATGCTGAAGAAGCAGGCCGCCGCCGGAATGGGTGATGCATTTCGGCTTGCCTGTTGTGCCGGAGGAATAAAGGATCGCCAGCGGCGCCTTGACGGGCAGACGGTTGAAGGCAATCTCGCCCGCCGCATAAGGCGCGACGAAATCCTTGAGCGTCACACAGTCGAGATCGGCGAGGCTTTCGGGAACGGCATCGCCGATCAGCACGATCTTTTCAGGAGCCGCACTTTCCGCCACCGCACGGATGGTCGGGCCGACATCGATGCGTTTGCCGGCATAACCATATTCCGACACGGCGATGAGGATTTTCGGGTCGATCTGCGACAGGCGGTCGGAAGCGCCGGCCGGGCCGAAATCCGGCGAGCAGGAAGACCAGATGGCTCCAATGGCGCTGACAGCCAGATAGCTGACGATCGCCTCGATATCATGGGTGACGATGGCGCCGACGCGGTCGCCTTCCTTCACGCCCGCATCAACGAGCGCCTGCACCATCAGGGACACTTCGTCGTAAAGCTGTCTGCGGCTGATCTCGCGCCGTGTGCCATCGTCGCGATGGGCGATGATGGCCAGCCGATCGTCGGCATCGCGCAGCAGATTTTCGGCGTAATTGAGCCTTGCGCCCGGATAGAACTCAGCGTCTCGTATAGTCTTGCCGGGTTTGAATGCCATCTCGCTGCGGGTTCCGATAATGCCGAGTTCGTCCCAAAGCGCATCGTAAAATTCGTTCGGCGCGTCGATCGACCAATGCAGCAGGCCGGCGTAGTCATCAGCCGCCTGCTTGTGCAGCTCTGCAGTTCTGGCCGCGAATGAAAACAGAGCCGAGTGCTTCACCCTCTTCTCCGGCGGCACCCATAAGATGTCGGATGGCGCGGCGTCCGTCATGCTTTGCCCCCGCGCAGCATTTCGACGATAGCGGAAAAATCGCGCCCGCCGCTCCCGTCATCAACGAAATTCTCATAAAGCGCCGCCGCAGCTGCACCGAGCGGGGTGGTGGCCCCGGCACCGTTCGCAGCCTCCTGCGAAAGCTTCAGATCCTTGAGCATCAAGGCCGCCGCAAATCCGGGCTGGTAGTCCTTGTTGGCTGGTGATGTCGGCACCGGTCCCGGCACCGGGCAATAGGTGGTGAGCGACCAGCATTGCCCCGAAGAGGTGGAGGCGACATCGAACAGCGCCTGATGCGAAAGGCCGAGTTTTTCGCCCAGCACGAAGGCTTCGGAAACGGCGATCATGGAAATACCGAGGATCATGTTGTTGCAGATCTTGGCAGCCTGCCCGTTGCCGCCCTTGCCGCAATGCACGATCTTCTTGCCCATCGCTTCCAGCACCGGCTTTGCGGACGCAAAGGCTTGCCCCTCGCCGCCGCACATGAAGGTCAGGGTGCCGGCAGCAGCGCCACCCGTGCCCCCGGAGACCGGCGCGTCAACAGAGGGGCAACCGGCGGAAGCGGCCAGTTCATGCGCCTTCAGCGCGCTTTCCATATCCACCGTCGAGCAATCGATGAGCAGCGTGCCGGCAGATACCTTTTTAACCAGATCGCCATAGGCGGAAACGACATGTTCGCCCTTCGGCAGCATGGTGATGATCACCTCAGCCGCTTCGATGGCCTCGGCGGAATCCGCGGCAACGGGAATGCCCGCCTCTTTCGCCGCCGCGCGGCAGGCGTCGGCAAGATCGTAACCCCTGACGGCATAACCCGCCTTGACGAGATTGGCGGCCATCGGCAGGCCCATATGTCCCAGCCCGAGAAAAGCGACGGTCTTCATCGGTGCGCTCCTTTCAGCGATTATCCGCAAGGATCATGTCGGCGGCCTTTTCGGCAATCATGATCGTCGGCGAATTGGTATTTCCGGATGTGATGCGCGGCATCACCGAGGCATCGGCGACACGCAGCCCGGCAAGCCGCCGGAACTTCAGCCGCGCATCGACAACGCTTTCCATATCCGACCCCATGCGCAGCGTGCCGACGGGGTGGAAGATGGTGGTGCCGATATCGCCCGCCGCTTTGGCGAGATCATTGTCGTTTTCAAAGGAGGAGCCGGGCCGGTATTCCTCCGGCTTGAAGCGTGCGAAGGCCGGCTGGGCGACGATGCGGCGCGTCAGCCGCATGGCGTCGATCGCCACCTGACGGTCGCCTTCGGTGGAAAGATAGTTCGGGCGGATTTCCGGCTGCATGGCGAAATCCGGTCCTTTCACATGCACTGAGCCGCGGCTTTCCGGCCGCAGATTGCAGACACTTGCGGTAATGGCCGGAAAAGTGTGAACCGGATCACCAAACTTGTCGAGCGAAACCGGCTGGACATGATATTCCAGATCGGCTGTTTCCTTTTCCGGCGAGGAGCGGGTGAAGACGCCGAGCTGGCTCGGCGCCATCGACATCGGCCCGGAGCGGGTGAGCGCATATTCGAGACCGATCCTCGCCTTGCCGAACAGGGTGGAGGCCCTTTCATTCAACGTCAGGACGCCGGAGACCTTGTAGACCATGCGCAGCTGCAGATGGTCCTGCAGGTTCTCGCCCACACCCTGGACCTCCGCCACCGTATCGATACCGGCAGCCTGCAACACATCGCCACGACCGACACCGGAAAGCTCCAGAATATGCGGCGAGCCGATCGCACCGGCGGACAGCACCGTCTCGCGCCGGGCGCGCATCTTTTTCAAGACGCCGTCATGGTGGAACTCCACGCCCGTCACCCGGCCTTCTTCGATGATGAGACGCTTGACATGCGCCTTGGTCAGAACCGTCAGGTTCTTGCGGCCAAGCGCCGGCTTCAGGAAGGCTTTTGCCGTGTTCCAGCGCCAGCCGGCCCGCTGGTTCACATCGAAATAACCGGCGCCTTCATTGTCGCCCCGGTTGAAATCATCGGTCGCGGGAATGCCGGCTTCTCCTGCCGCCCTCTGGAAGGCGTCAAGCACATCCCAGCGCACGCGCGCCTTCTCCACGCGCCATTCACCGCCGGCAGAGTGCAAGTCGCTTTTGCCGCGATAAAAATCTTCCGATTTCAGGAAATAGGGCAGGATGTCGTCCCACCCCCAGCCCTCGCAACCAAGCTGCCGCCAGAGATCATAGTCCCGCGCCTGCCCGCGCATATAGATCATGCCGTTGATGGAGGAGCAGCCGCCCAGCACCTTGCCGCGCGGATAGATCAGCGAACGGCCGTTAAGCCCCGGCTCTTCCGCCGTCTTGAAACACCAGTCGGTGCGCGGATTGTTGATGCAATAGAGATAACCGACCGGAATATGGATCCAGTGGTAGTTGTCGTTGCCGCCAGCCTCCAGCAGCAGCACGCGGTTGTTCGGATCTTTCGAAAGGCGGTTGGCGAGGACACATCCGGCACTCCCCGCTCCGATGACGATATAGTCATATTCGCCCATGCTTTTCTCCATGCGCCGCCCTTGCCGCACCGTCCCGGACGCGGGGGAAGCCTTTCACGTGTTTTCAAAAATCTCTAGCCGCGGTGCTGGAAGCCGAGTTTTCTCCCGAGCCACGACGCATAAAATTCGCCGATCAGACCACGCCGGAACACCAGAACGCAGGCCATGAAGACAAGCCCGGTGATGATGGTGACCGGGAAATCCGATGTCGCGAGATAGTTCTGCAGGGTGACAACGAGACCCGCGCCGAAGATAGGGCCGATCATGGTGCCGATGCCGCCGAGCAGCGTCATCAGGATCACCTCGCCCGACATCTGCCAGGTGACGTCGGTCAGCGTCGCGAACTGGAAGACCAGCGCCTTCAGACCGCCCGCAAGACCGGCCAGCGCCGCCGACATGACGAAAGCACCCAGCTTGTAACGCTGCACGCTGTAACCCAGCGAAATGGCGCGCTGCTCGTTTTCACGGATCGACTTCAGGATCATGCCGAAGGGCGAGTTGACGAAACGCCAGATGACCAGAAGTGCCAGGACAAAGGCGGCCAGCACCGTGTAATAAATATTGAGCGGCGCATTGAGATCGAGAAGGCCGAAAAGATGGCCGCGCGGCACGCCCTGCAAGCCGTCCTCGCCATGGGTAAACGGCGCCTGAAGGCAGAAGAAATAAAACATCTGCGATAGCGCGAGCGTAATCATGGCGAAATAGATGCCCTGACGGCGAATGGCGAAAAAGCCGATGACGAGGCCGAGAAGGGCCGCGCCCGCCATGCCGATGACAAGGCCGATCTCCGGCGTAACGCCCCATTCCTTCACCGAATAGGCGGTGAAATAGGCGGCGCCGCCGAAAAACGCCGCATGGCCGAAGGACAACAGCCCCGTATAACCGATCAGCAGGTTGAAGGCGCAGGCGAACAGCGCAAAGCACAGAAGCTTCATCAGAAAGATCGGGTAAACGAACATCGGCGCGGCGATCAACACGGCAAGACCCGCCAGTATGAGAACGGTCTTGATGGTTCCGGCGGTCGCGGAAACTTCCGTCTGCGGCAGCGTGCCGGCAGTGGGGCTATGGGTGGCTTTGGACATATCAGGCGTCCTTTCCGAAAAGTCCGGCGGGGCGGATGAGCAGCACAAAGGCCATGATGACGAAGATGACGATATTGGAGGCTTCCGGGTAGAACACCTTGGTGAGGCCCTCTGCGACGCCCAGCATGTAACCGGTGACGATGGCGCCCATGATCGACCCCATGCCGCCGACCACGACAACCGCGAAGACGACGATGATGAGGTTGGTGCCCATCAGCGGCGAGACCTGATAGATGGGCGCGGCGAGAACCCCGGTGAACCCGGCAAGGCCCGCACCCAGCGCGTAGGTCAGCGTCAGGAGAACGGGCACATTGATGCCGAAAGCCTGCACCAATGTCGGGTTTTCGGTGGCAGCGCGCAGATAGGAGCCAAGACGCGTCTTTTCGATCAAAGCCCAGGTGGCAATGCAGACGATGAGTGAAATCACGACGACGAAAGCGCGGTAATTCGGCAGGAACATGAAGCCGAGATTGGTGCCGCCGGCAAGCTCGCGGGGAACCGAATAGGGCTGGCCCGCCGCGCCATAAAGCCAGCGGAACGTGCCTTCCACCACCAGCGCCAGGCCGAAGGTGAAAAGCAGCCCGTAAAGCGGATCGAGATCATAAAGCCGCGACAGCAGGAAGCGTTCGATGATCGCGCCGAAAAGCGCGACGACAAGCGGCGTGACGATGAGCGCCACCCAGAAAGTGATGCCGAAATACTGAAGGCCGAGAAAGGCCACGAAAGCGCCGAGCATATATTGCGCGCCATGGGCAAAATTGATGACGCGCAGCAGGCCGAAAATGACGGCAAGGCCGAGCGACAGCAGCGCATAAAAGGACCCATTGATGAGGCCCACCAGCAATTGCCCGAGCAGTGCCTGAATTGGAACGCCGAAGATCATTGTCATGGTTAAACCCCCAGCACCTTGTTGAGCTCGCCCATGCGGCCGGAAAGCTCGCCGACCGGAAAATTGCTGACCATCTGGCCGTGATCCATCAGATAGAAACGGTCAGCGATGCGGCTCGCAAAACGGAAATTCTGTTCGACCAGAACCACGGTCATGCCGCGGCTCTTCAGTTTCTGCAGCACCTCGCCGATGCGCTGCACGATGACAGGGGCAAGTCCCTCAGTCGGTTCGTCCAGCAGCAGCACCTTTACCCCGGTGCGCAGGATGCGCGCCATGGCCAGCATCTGCTGCTCGCCGCCGGAAAGCTTGGTGCCGGGGCTGGTACGGCGTTCGTAGAGATTGGGAAACAGCTCGTAGATTTCATCGAGCGTCATGCCACCGGATGCGACGACGGGCGGTAGCTTCAGGTTTTCCTCGACGCTCAGCGTCGCGAAGATGCCGCGCTCTTCCGGCACAAAACCAAGACCGTATTTCGCCGTGCGATGCAGCGGCACCGGCATCAGATCCTTGCCGCCGAGCTTGATGACGCCCTTGCGGTTGCGGATGATGCCCATGATGGTGCGCAGCGTCGTGGTCTTGCCCACGCCGTTGCGTCCGAGAATGGTGATGGTTTCGCCTTCGCCGACGGTTAGGTCGACGCCGTGCAGGGCCTGGCTTTCGCCGTACCAGGATTTCAGGTTGGAGACTTCGAGCATTGCCGCCATATCAAGCCTCCTCCGTGCCCATGTAAGCCGTGCGCACGCGCGGATCAGCGGAAACGGCGGCATAATCGCCTTCCGCCAGAATTTCCCCCCGCTGCAGCACCGTGACGTGGTGGCAGATATCGGCCACGACCTTCAGATTGTGTTCGACCATCAGCACCGCACGGGTTTTGGCCACCTCGCGGATGAGCTCGGCGACATGCGAGACATCTTCCCCGCCCATACCGGCCATCGGCTCATCAAGCAGCAGCACCTTCGGGTCGAGCGCCAGCGTGGTGGCGATTTCGAGAACGCGCTTGCGACCATAGGAAAGATCGGCCGCAAGCGCATGTTTTTCCCGCGTCAGGCCAACCGTTGCGATCAGCTCCTCGGCGCGCGCATTGAGCCTGTCGAGCGACGACAGGGGTAACCAGAATTGCGTTGAAAGGTTGTTGGGCCTTTGCAACGCCACCCGCACATTCTCCAGAACCGTTAGATGCGGAAACACCGCCGATATCTGGAAGGACCTGACGAGGCCGAGACGCGCCACCTTGTCCGGCGGCGTCCTTGTTATGTCCGTTTCCATGAAGGTGATCGCCCCGCCCGTCGGCTGGAGAAACTTGGTCAACAAATTGAAGACCGTAGTCTTGCCGGCGCCGTTCGGGCCGATCAGCGCATGCACGCGGGCGTGATGCACGTCGAGATCGACGTTTTTCACGGCTGCGAATGCACCGAAGGTCTTGGTGAGACCACGCGCCGAAAGAACGACGCGAGGTTCGGCCTGCCCGGCGGGGGCGGGAGCGATCGTCATGAAACTTTCCCCTTTATTGCGTCAGTCTTTTATTGCGTTACCAGCGGGCAACCGCTTTTTGCGGGGTCCATGAAGGCTTCCTTGCCGGGAATGGTGGCGAGCACCTTGTAATAATCCCACGGCTGCTTGCTCTCGTCCGGCTTCTTCACTTCCATGAGATACATGTCGTGGATCATGCGGCCATTGGCGGCCACATGGCCATCCTTCGAGAAGACGTCGTTGACGGGCATTTCCTTCATGGCCTTGGCGACGGCATCAGCATCGTCGGTGCCGGCCTTTTCGATGGCTTTCAGGTAATGCAGCACGGCGGAATAGGTGCCGGCATGCACCATGTTCGGCATGGCGCCGGTGCGTTCCTTGAAGCGTTCGCCGAATTTGCGCGATTCATCGTCGCGGTCCCAATAAAAGCCTTCCGTCAGCGTCAGTCCCTGGGCCGCTTCAAGACCGAGGCCGTGGACTTCGGCGAGCGTGAAGAGAAGGGCCGCAAGCCGCTGGCCGCCGGCGACGATGCCGAATTCGGCCGCCTGCTTGATGGCGTTGGAGGTATCGAGACCGGCATTGGCAAGACCGATGACCTTCGCGCCCGAGGACTGCGCCTGCAGCAGGAAGGAGGAATAATCCGTCGTGGCAAGCGGATGGCGCACGGAGCCCAGCACCTTGCCGCCATTGGCCTTGACGAAATTCGCGGTATTTTCTTCCAGCGAATAACCGAAGGCATAATCTGCGGTCAGGAAGAACCAGCTGTCGCCGCCCTGCTTCACCAGCGCGCCGCCGGTGCCGACCGCCAGCGAATAGGTGTCATAGGCCCAATGGAAACCATAGGGGCTGCACTGCTTGCCGGTCAGTTCGGTGGTTGCCGCCCCGGTGTTGACGGTGATCTTCTTCTTGTCCTTGGAGAGCGCCTGCACGGCAAGGCCGACCGACGACGAGGTCAGTTCCATGATCGAATCGACCTGTTCGGTATCGTACCATTGGCGGGCGATATTGGAGGCCACATCCGCCTTGTTCTGGTGGTCGGCGGTCACCACCTCAACCGGCGCGTTCAGCACCTTGCCGCCGAAATCCTCAACCGCCATCTTCGCGGCTTCATAAGAGTACTTGCCGCCGAAATTGGCGTAGACACCCGACTGGTCGTTCAGGATGCCGATCTTGACCTTGCCGTCTGAAATCTCGGCGGCATAAGCGGCGGTGCCCGCGGCCAGTGCCATGGCCGTGGATAAAAGGATACTCTTGCGCATGACTTCTCCTCCCAGAGATGATTGCGAGCCTCAGATGGGTCTGTGCAACGGTGAACGAAACCGCGTGGGGGGTTTCCATGCCATTGCACCTGAACGGTCACACCGCCCTCCTCAAAGCGATGCATCCTGAGCCTAGACTTCTCGAATTCGGTCGTTGACACAAGAGCTGGGCATCATCAAATTGCGAACAGGAACTGTTCATTTTTGAACAGAACTCTTGATTGGAGACAAATATGGCCACCCCTTTCACCTGGGACGACCTGCAATATTTTCTGGCCGTGGCCCGCACCGGACAGCTCTCCTCGGCGGCGAGAAGCCTGCGCACCAGCCACGCCACCGTCTCCCGCCACATCGACCGGCTGGAATTCTCGCTTAAAACCAAGCTGTTCGAGAGAAACCCGCGTGGTTACGAGCTAACCACGGTCGGGCGGCGGCTGGTCGATACCGTCGAGCGCATCGAGGCGGAAGCGGAAAGATTGCAATCGGATATTTCCGAAAGCGGCAGCCTGCTGCGCGGCGTGGTGCGGCTCAGTGCGCCCGAGGGTTTTTCCAATTTTTTCTTCGTGGAAAGGCTGAAAGACTTCGCCATCACCCATCCTCACATCATGGTGGAGATGGTGACGATCCAGCAGATCATGGCGCTGTCGAGGAAGGAGGCGGATGTGGCGGTCACGCTCGACCCGCCGAAAGCCGGTCCCTACATCAACGAACAGATCATCGATTACACGCTGCATATCTATGCCTCGCGCTCCTATCTCGCCAGCCACCCGAAAATCACCCGGCGCGAGGATTTGCCCGATCATTTCTTTATCGGCTACGTGCAGGACCTGATCTTCTCACCGGGCCTCGATTATATGCGCGACGTGATGCCCGGCCTGCGTCCGGGCTTTCAGTCCTCGAGCATTTTCGCGCAGCTGACGGCCACGCTGAGCGGCAGGGGCCTGTGCATCCTGCCGAATTTCATCGCGGCACGTTTTCCGGACCTGCAGATGGTGCTTGCCGGTGAGGTGGAACTGCGGCGCGGCTACTGGCTGACCAGCCACCACGATCTCGCCAATGTGCCGCGGGTACGCTCTCTGATGGATTTCATCCTCGCGACCGCACGCGCGCATGAAAATCTCTTCATCCTGGACCGCAGAACAATCGCCTGACGCGGTCATCGTTCACATTTCGGCGACACCGTGTTTACGGGTGGCCGATTGGAGGATGCGCACGGTTGCCTATATGACTGACAACAACGAAGCCGGTTTGTGACGACCGGCATCCTCCGACATCTGGAAGGTCATCATGAAAAAGATCGGATTCCTCTCCTTCGGCCACTGGACGCCGTCGCCCCAGTCGCAGACCCGCTCGGCTGCGGACACGCTGCTGCAATCGATCGACCTCGCCGTCGCAGCGGAAGAACTGGGAGCCGACGGCGCCTATTTCCGCGTGCATCATTTCGCCCGCCAGCTTGCCTCGCCCTTCCCGCTTCTGGCTGCCGTCGGCGCCCGCACGAAAAAGATCGAAATCGGCACCGGCGTCATCGACATGCGTTATGAAAACCCGTTCTACATGGCCGAGGATGCCGGTTCGGCCGACCTCATCGCCGGCGGCCGCCTGCAGCTCGGCATCAGCCGCGGCTCGCCGGAACAGGTGATCGATGGCTGGCGTTATTTCGGTTACCGTCCGGCCGAAGGCCAGAGCGAAGAAGACATGGCGCGTCAGCACACCGAAGTCTTCCTCGAACTTCTGAAGGGCGAAGGTTTCGCTGAGCCGAACCCGCGTCCGATGTTCCCGAACCCGCCCGGCTTGCTGCGGCTGGAACCGCATTCCGAAGGGCTGCGCGAGCGCATCTGGTGGGGTTCGAGTTCCAATGCAACGGCGGTGTGGGCGGCAAAGCTTGGCATGAACCTGCAAAGCTCCACCTTGAAGACGGACGAAACGGGCGAGCCTTTCCATGTCCAGCAGGCGCAGCAGATCCGCACCTTCCGGGAAGCCTGGAAGGAAGCCGGACATGCCCGCGAGCCCCGTGTATCGGTCAGCCGCAGCATCTTCGCCCTCGTCAACGATCGCGACCGGTCGTATTTCGGTTACGGCAACGAAGGTGATGACAAGATCGGCTACATCGACGACAAGACACGTGCGATCTTCGGGCGCAGCTATGCCGCCGAGCCGGAGCAGCTGATTGAACAGCTGAAGGCCGACGAAGCCATCGCCGAAGCCGACACGCTGCTCCTGACCGTGCCGAACCAGCTGGGCGTCGACTACAACGCCCATGTGATCGAGACGATCCTCAAGCAGGTAGCACCGGCACTCGGCTGGCGCTAAATTTGGAAAAATTGCATCATCCACACTCCGTCACCCCGGACTTGATCCGGGGTCCAGCGCGATCAAGTCTTTGATCGCGAAAGACTCTTTTCATGGCGCAGACGCGCCGTGGCTGGATGCCGGATCTAGTCCGGCATGACGGAGGACGGGCTTTCCCTCCCTTAAAATCCGGGCTGTATACCGCTGCTCATTTTACCGATTTGCCATAGCGGGCAAAGCTTTCAGCCAGAGGCGTGGTGCTGGCGCCGGGGTGTTCCGGGCGCTTGTAAACACCGTCACGGACATGGATCGGTTCTTCGAAATGATCTTTGATCCACGGAATATATTCGAGAATGGTCGATGCCGGGTGCCAGTAGCTCAGATGCACATGCACCTGGCTCATTTCGCCGGCATGCGGCACCACCGGCAGGCGATGGGCGAGCGCGAGATCGGCAACCTGGATATATTCGGTTATGCCGCCGAGCCGGGTCACATCCGGCTGGACATAGGCCACCGCGCCGGCATCGATGAATGAGCGGAACGCATCCACCGTGTAGAGCTGCTCCCCGAGCGCAATCGGAATGGACGTATTGCGCGCCAGCCGCGCGTGGCTCGTCACATCGTCATACCACAACGGCTCCTCGAACCAGTAGATATCCAGATCCTTCGCCGCCGCGCAGAAACGCTGGCAGGTCGGCAAATCCCATTTGCCGTTGCCGTCAATGGCGATGCGAATGGACGAACCGACACGCTTGCGGACGGCGGCAAGGCGGGCGATATCGATAGTCGGATCATCATGCCCGACCTTGATCTTCAGGCGGGTGAAGCCGTCTTCCTCAACCGCCCTCGTGCTGCCCGCCAGCAAATCCTCCAGCGTGAAGGAAAGCCAGCCTATATCGGTATTGTAGGCTTCCACCGCCGCCGTGCGCGCGCCGCCGAGATATTGCCAGAGCGGCACGCCCGCCTTTTTCGCCTTCAGGTCCCAGAGCGCCACGTCGATCGCGGCCAGCGCCAGATGCGTGATGCCGGCGCGGCCAACCCACTGCAGCGAGGGACAACGGGCAAGTTTCGTCCACAGCCTTGAATGGTCCGACGCATCCTCTCCCACCAGCAAGGGCGCATAACAATCGCTGATGCAGGATGTGATCAGCCTGTCGGACGGCAGATGCGCATGGGTGCCGGTGAAACCATAGCCCTCAAGGCCGTCACTGGTGGTGATCTTCGCGCCGACGACGCCCCAATGGGTGATGCTGTGGGTGGAATCGGAAATGGACTCCGAGGTCAGCGGCAGGTGCAGGATGAAAGGTTCGACGGCGGTAATTTTCATGATCGGTCATTCCTCGATGCTGATTGCTTCCGGGGAGGAACAAACGCCACCGCCCCGCGATCAGAGATCGCGCGGATGGCTTTCGGGAATTTGCAGGCCACCCTCCTCCAGCAGCCCGCTTCCGCTGGCAGATAGAGCTAAAGGAAAATCGGCTTTTGTAAAATAAAAAATTTTTTATTTTTAATATTCAGCCATTGCCTGTCCCGCGAAGCTGGGCAATGATGCAGCCATGAACACGCTGGTCAAAATCACGCTCGCCGAACAGGCGCATCAGGAACTGCGCGCACGCATCGTCAGCGGCAGATTGCGCGGCGGCGAACGCCTGTTGCCCAATGAGCTTGCCGCCGATCTCGGCATCAGCCCCACGCCGGTGAAGGAAGCCTGCCTGAAACTCGAAGCTGACGGGCTGGTGGTCAATTCCTCCCGGCGGGGCATGGTGGTGCGCGATTTCACTGTGGAGGATGTGGAAGAGCTCTACGCCGCCAGAATGCTGCTCGAAAAAGGCGCGGTGGAAGTGGCTTTCGACGCCGGCCAACTGGATGGAGCGCTGCACGCGGAACTTCTGGAAAGCCTGGCGAAACATCGTGAATTCGCCAAGGGCTCGACGCTGGACGAATTGTCGAAAGCGCTTTTTTACGATCGCAGCTTCCATACGACTCTTGTTTCGGCGGCGCGCATTCCCGTCATTTCCGGCTCGCATGGGCGCATTCTCGACCAGACCCACACGGTTTTCGTCTCGATCCTCGGCGATTACGCCCGCTCGGTCGAGGAACACCAGAATATCGCCGACGCCATTGCCGCCGGCAGCAAGGTCCAGATCATCGATGCCCTGTGGCGGCATCTCGAGCGCAGCCGGCAGAACACGCTGCGCCAGGTCCGGCTGCTCAAAGAGGCCGGCGTCTGATCCATTCAAAAGACAATGGGAGGAACTGACATGCGCGAAAACCCGAGCGTCGCAACTCCATCGGCGCGAGCCGCGACCATCTCGCTCCGCACGGGGATTTCGCGTCGATGACAGACCGGCTTTCCGCTGCGACCCTGCCCCGCCTGCCGCAAACAGTAGCAACACCCGCCTATGAGCGTGAGAAGATCACGCCCGGCATCGTGCATCTCGGCGTCGGCGCCTTTCACCGAGCGCATCAGGCGGTTTTCATCGATGATTGCCTCAACCGCGGTGAGACGCAATGGGGCATCGTCGCCGCGTCGCTGCGCAGTCCGGACACACGCGACGCCATCGAACCGCAGGACAATCTCTACACCTTTTGCCTGCGAGACGGCCAAAGCGAGCGCCTGCGCATCATCGGCTCCATTCTGGAAACCATCGTTGCCCCGGAAGACCCCGAACGGCTGGTGGAGCGGATGGCCGATCCGCGCGTTCTCATCGTCACCCTGACCGTGACAGAGAAGGGCTACCTGACCAATCTCGCCTCCCGCAGCCTGCTGCGCGAACACCCTGATATCGTCCATGATCTCGAAAACCCGGACAGGCCACGTTCCATCTTCGGCTTCATCCTTGCGGCCACGCGGCGCAGGCGCAAAGAGGGTTCTCGGCCCCTGACGCTGCTGTCCTGCGACAACCTGCCCGCCAACGGCCATGTGCTGCAAAAGCTGCTGCTGGAATTTGCGGAACTGGCCGATCCGGAGCTGGCCTCCTTCATCGAAGCCAATATCACCTGCCCCTGCTCGATGGTGGACCGGATCGTACCCGCCACCACGGATGCGGACCGGGATGCGATTTCGGTCGCACTCGGCTTGCGTGATGCGTGGCCGGTCGTTGCCGAACCCTATTTCCGTTTCGTCATCGAAGACCGCTTTCCGCATGGAAGGCCGAAGCTCGAGAAATCGGGCGTGGAATTTGTCGGCAATGTCGAACCGTATGAGCATATGAAGCTCAGGATGCTGAACGGTTCCCACAGCGCCATAGCCGCCATTGGCCAGATTGCCAGCCTTGCGACGGTGGCCGATGCCTGGGGTGAAAAGACCGTGCGCGATTTCATCGACGCCTATTGGCGCGAGGTCGGCCGGACGCTGGACCCTGTCGTCGATGGTGCGGAATTCGCAGCCGGCCTGCGGGAACGTTTCGCCAATCCCTCTCTGCAGCACAAGACCATGCAGATCGCCTCCGACGCTTCGCAGAAGGTGCCGCTGCGTATTCTTGCGCCCTTACGCGAATTGCTGGAGGAAAACGCCGGAAGCGGCGCTGTCATTTTTGCCGTGGCCCTTTGGATCAGGTCCTGCGCGGACAGGAACGAAAAGGGAGAGCAGATCACGATTCTCGATCCGGCCTTCAGGGAGTGGGATGCGCCGGATCAGCTGGCAATGGCACCGGACGATGTTATCGACCGCTTTCTCGCGTTCAAACGCACGTTCGGCGATGATCTGCCCGGCAATGAGACCTTCGTCTCGAACCTGAAGGCCGCCTATCGCAACGTCAGGGAACTTGGCGCACTCGCCGCCATCGGCATATTTTTGAAGTCCTGAAAGACGAACAGGCCGGAAATCCGGCCTGTTCTCAACTTTGGCGTCTCGCGTTTAAGCCGTCGCGGCCTGCCGTGCCGCCTTGCGGCGCTCCACGCGGGCGCGGATGGCGTCGGCATCCGTGATCGGTGTCGCGGCAAAAAGCTGGCGCGTATAGGGGTGCTTAGGGTTGGCGAAAAGTTCCTCGCGCGTGCCCTGCTCCACTGCCTCGCCCTTGGAAATGACCAGCACGTCATCGGCGATGTAGCGCACCACGGAAAGATCGTGGCTGACAAAAACATAGGTCAGTTCGAATTCTTCCTGCAGATCTCGGAGCAGGTTCAGCACCTGCGCCTGCACCGAAAGATCGAGCGCGGAGACCGGTTCATCCAGCACCAGCAGCGCCGGGTTCAGCATCAGTGCGCGCGCGATGGCGATACGCTGGCGCTGACCGCCCGAGAACATGTGCGGATAGCGGTTGAAATGCTCAGGACCGAGGCCGACCTTCACCAGCATGGCTTCGGCGCGCTCGCGGCGCTCGGAAGCCGGCATTTTCGTGTTGATGAGCAGCGGCTCCATCAGCACATCACCCACCTTCTGGCGCGGGTTGAGGCTGCCATAGGGGTTCTGGAACACCATCTGCACCTTGGAGCGCATTACCGTATCGGGGCGGCGCTTGGCGATATCGACCGGCTTGCCTTCGATCTTGAGTTCACCGCCGGATGCCGGGTCGATCAGCGCGATGATGCGGGCAAGCGTCGACTTGCCCGAACCGGACTCACCGACGATGGCGAGCGTCTTGCCACGCTCGACGGCAAAATCGATGCCTTTGAGGGCCTGAACCGTCTTGGCGCCGCCAAAGATGCCGCCGGGAACGTGATAATGGCGGGTAATGCCCTTGCCTTCGACAACGATACTCATTGAACGCCCTCCTTGCCGAAGAAATCGGAAACCGTGGGCAGACGGTCGCCGGTGGCATTTTCCGGCAGGGCCGAAAGCAGTGCCTTGGTATAGGGATGCTGCGGGGCCTCGAACAGGCTTAAGACATCCGCCTCCTCCATCTTGCGGCCCTTATATTGCACGACGACGCGATCCGCGGTTTCCGCCACGACGCCCATGTCGTGGGTGATGAGGATCAGCGCCATGCCATATTCCGTCTGCAGATTCATCAGGAGATCGAGGATCTGCTTCTGGATCGTCACGTCGAGCGCGGTGGTCGGCTCGTCGGCGATCAGCAGGCGCGGCTTGGAGGCGATCGCAATCGCTATCATCACGCGCTGGCACTGGCCACCCGACATCTGGTGCGGATAAGCCTTGAGCTTGGTTTCCGGCTCGGGAATACCCACGGCACGAAACAGTTCCAGAGCCCGGGCACGCGCGGCAGCGCCGCTCATGCCGAGATTGAGGCGCAGAACCTCCTCGATCTGGAAACCGACCGTAAATGACGGGTTGAGCGAGGCGACCGGCTCCTGGAAGATCATGGTGATCTCGCGGCCGATCAGCTTGCGGCGCTCCTGCGGCGACATGGCGAGCAGGTTGATGCCGTCAAAGGTCATCTCATCGGCGGTGATCGTCGCCGTATCGGGCAGAAGCCCCATGACGGCGAGCATCGAAACCGACTTGCCGGAACCGGATTCGCCGACGATCGCCAGCACTTCGTGCTTGTCGACGGAGACATCGATGCCGTCGACGGCCGTGAAGGCGCCGGTGGCGGTGGCGAATTTGACGGTGAGGTTCTTGATTTTCAGCAGGCTCATTGCTCAGCTCCGCTTCAGTTTGGGATCGAGCGCATCGCGCAGGCCGTCACCCATGAGGTTGATGGCGAGCACCGAGATCAGGATCGTCAGGCCCGGAAGGGTGACAACCCACCAGGCGCGCAGGATGAATTCACGCGCTTCCGCCAGCATCGTGCCCCATTCGGAAGCGGGCGGCTGTGCACCCATGCCGAGGAAGCCGAGGGCTGCGGCATCGAGAACCGCAGACGAGAAGGAGAGCGTTGCCTGAACGATCAGCGGCGCAAGGCAGTTCGGCAGGATGGTCTTGAACATCAGCCGTAAATTGCCGGCGCCGGCCACGCGGGCGGCGGTGACATATTCGCGCCGGAGTTCGCTCATGACGGCAGCACGCGTCAGGCGGGCGAAATGCGGCTGGTAGACGATGGCAATGGCAATCATCGCATTGGTGAGCCCCGGCCCGAGGACCGCGACCAGGACCAGCGCCAGAAGCAGTGACGGAAACGCCAGAATGACGTCCATGACGCGCATGATGACGGTATCGACCCAGCCGCCGAAAAAGCCGGCGACGAGACCGATAACGATGCCGCCGACAAGGGCGATGGAGACGACAACGACGCCGATGAACAGCGAATATTGTGCGCCATAGATCAGGCGGGACAGCATGTCGCGCCCGACCGCATCGGTGCCGAAGAAGAAGCCGGCACGACCGCCTTCCTGCCAGACCGGCGGGACGAGCAGCGCATCGCGATATTGCTGGGTCGGATCATGCGGCGCGATCAGGGGCGCAAAGACCGCGATGAGGACGAGGAGAATGAAGACGGCAAGGCCGATGACGGCGCCGCGGTTCTGACGGAAGTAGAACCAGAAATCGGCGATCATCCGGCGGCGGATGGCGGCGTCCGAAAGGCGGACGCCGGGGGTGGTGATCACATCGGTCATTTGTGACGGATCCTCGGATTGATGAGGCCATAGGTCAGATCGACAAGCAGGTTGACGACCATTACCAGACCCGCGATCAGAAGCAGGCCGCTCTGCACGACTGGATAGTCGCGGCGCGAGATGGAATCGATCATCCACTTGCCGATGCCCGGCCAGGAAAAGATGGTTTCGGTCAGGATGGCGCCAGCCATCAGCACGCCGATCTGGAGGCCGATGGTGGTGATGACCGGGATCATGGCGTTGCGAAGCGCATGGACGCCGACAACGCGGGCGGGCGACATGCCCTTGGCGCGTGCGGTCCGCACATAGTCCTCGCCCATGACTTCCAGCATGGCCGAGCGCGTCTGGCGGGCAATCACCGCCAGCGGAATGGTGGCAAGCACGACCGACGGCAGGATGAGATGCGAAAAGGCCGACAGGAAGGCGCCCTTCTGCCCCGAAATCAGGCTGTCGATCAGCATGAAACCGGTAACGGAGGGGAAGAAATACATCAGCGAAATGCGGCCCGACACCGGCGTCCATTGCAGGATGCCGGAGAACATGATGATCAGCAGCAGGCCCCACCAGAAGATCGGCATGGAGAAGCCGACGAGCGCGGTCGTCATGGAAATCTGGTCGAACCATGAACCACGACGGATGGCGGCAATGACGCCGACCGGTACGCCGATCAATGTTGCGATGATGATGGCGACGAGACCAAGCTCGACTGTCGCGGGGAAAAGCGACAGGAACTCGGTGAGAACCGGCTTCTTGGTGACCAGCGAATTGCCGAGATCGCCCTGAAGCAGCCGTCCGAGGAAATGAAGATATTGCTGCCAGACGGGCTGGCTGAAGCCGAGCTGTTCGGCAAGCTGCGCATGCCGCTCAGGCGAAATGCCACGCTCGCCCGCCATCAACAGCACGGGATCGCCCGGCAGGACGCGCACGAAGGCGAAGGCGACGAAGGTAATCCCGAGAAATGTCGGAACGAGGTAGAGGAGTTTGCCGAGAATGAACCGGATCATGGTTTTTTCCTGAAAAGACGCGCGGAAGAACAGGGTCCTTCCGCGCGTCCGTTGTTTGGGATTATTCCGCGATGTCGACGTTTTCGAAGGTGAAGTCACCAAGCGGGCTCATGGTGAAGCCGGAAACCTTGGCGGACATCGGAACGAACTGCGTGGAGTGCGCAAGCGTCGCCCACGGAGCCTGTTCCTTGAAGATCACCTGCGCCTGCTCATAAAGCTTGGTGCGTTCGGCAACGTCAGTGGTCTGCTTTGCCTTGGACAGCAGTTCGGAGAACTCCTTGTTGCACCACTGGGCACGGTTTGCACCGCCTTCGCCGGTTGCAGCGCAGGAGAGCAGAACGCCCATGAAGTTGTCAGGGTCACCGTTGTCGCCGGTCCAGCCGAGGATGACGGAACCGTCGCGGTTCACTTCAGTCGACTTCTTGAGGTATTCACCCCATTCGAAGGAGACGATCTCGGCCTTGACGCCAACCTTCGCGAAATCCGACTGGATCAGCTCGGCGGTGCGGCGGGCGTTCGGCATGTAGGGACGCTGAACCGGCATCGCCCAGATCTTCATCGTCAGATCCTTGACGCCAGCGGCTTCGAGAGCCTTCTTGGCTGCTTCCGGATCGTAAGGATCGTCCTTGATGCTGTCGTTGTAGGACCACATTGTCGGCGGGATCGGGTTCTTGGCAACCGTGCCGGCGCCCTGGAACACGGCGTCGATGATCGCCTGCTTGTTCATCGCCATGTTCAGCGCCTTGCGGACTTCCGGCTTGTCGAAAGGCGCAACGGTCGTGTTGTAGGCGAAATAGGCGACGTTCAGACCGGGCTGCTCGTCGAGCTTGAGGTTCTTGTCGGCGCGGATGGTGGCCAGATCAGCAGGAGCCGGATAAGGCATCAGGTGGCATTCGCCGGCCTTCAGCTTCTGCAGGCGAACGGCGGCGTCAGGCGTGATCGCGAAGATCAGATCGTCGATCTTCGGAGCTTCGCCCCAGTAGTCGGCGTTCTTCTGGTAGCGGATGACCGCGTCCTTCTGATAGGCGACGAACTTGAACGGACCGGTGCCGATCGGCAGGTTGTTGAAGTCTTCCTTGGTGCCGGCCTTATCAAGCGTATCGGCATATTCCTTCGACACGATCGAAGCGAAAGGCATCGCGATATTGGCGAGGAAAGGCGCTTCCGGACGGGTCAGCACGAACTTGACGGTGTAATCGTCAACCTTGACGATTTCCTTGATCAGCGACGGCATTTCCATGGAGTTGTAATATTCGTAGGTGATGCCTGCGATATACTGGTTCCACGGGTTCTTCGCGTCGCCCTGGCGGTTGTAGCTGAAGATCACGTCGTCGGCGTTGAAATCGCGGCTCGGCGTGAACTTCTCGTTGGAGTGCCACTTCACACCCTTGCGCAGGTGGAACGTGTATTCGAGGCCATCGCTCGAAACATCCCATTTTTCAGCGAGACCGGGCTCAACTTCGGTCGTGCCCTTCTTGAACTCGGTCAGACGGTTGTAGACCGGATGCGCGGAAGCGTCGAAGGTGCCGCCTGCGGTGTAGGGCGACGGATCGAAGCCTTCCGGCGATGCCTCGGAGCAATAAACGAAGGTCTTCGCCATGGCTGGCATGGCGGAAGCCATCGCAAGCGCAGAGGCGATAAGCAAACTGCGGGTCAGCGTTTTCATCTGGTGGTCCTTTCCCTCTTTTTCTGAGTTCCTGCGGCCCCCTTTGGGGCCTACCTCTTCTGGTCAGCGGCGACGCGGAGACCCGTGTCGCCGTTCGGTCTTTTGCCTCCCGACCAATTACCCGGCGACCGGCTGAAACAGCCGGTCGAGGTTCGTCTCCGGTGGACAGAACCAGCGCGGCCCCGCCTCCGTCATATAAGCAATATCCTCGAGACGGACGCCGCATTCGCCATAAACGCACAGCATCGGCTCGATGGAAAAACACATGCCCGGCTCAAGCGCCGTGGCATTTCCTGCAACGATATAGGGTTCTTCGTGAATATCCAGCCCAAGCCCGTGACCGGTGCGGTGCGGCAGGCCGGGAACCTGATAATCCGGCCCAAAACCAGCCGCTATCAGGCTGTCGCGCGCCGCCTTGTCCACATCCGAGCAGGCAGCGCCGAGGCTCGCAGCCGCAAAGGCCGCAGCCTGGGCATCGCGCTCGGCGTTCCAGAGAAAACGCTGCCGTTCCGTCGGCTTGCCGAAGACATAGGTGCGGGTGATATCGGAACGATAGCCATGAAGAATGCCGCCGAGATCGACCAGCACCATGTCACCCTCGTTCAGCGTCTGCGCATAGGGTACGCCATGCGGATAGGCCGTCGCCTCACCGAACTGCACCGCCACGAAAAGCGGCTTCAGGCCCAGCGCAATATGGGCGGCGTTGACGAAATCGGCCACTTCGGTGGTGGAAACACCCGCGCGAAGCCCTTCGAACACGGCTTTCTGCACACCGTAGCTGGCGTCCATCGCGGTCTGGATGAGAGCGATTTCGGCCGCGGATTTGACCTGCCGCTGGGCAACGATCATCGGCTGGGCGGAAATGATCCGTCCTTCGAGACGCTGCATCAGGGCCGATGCGAAAACAAAGGGTGTTGCGGGATCGATGGCGACAAAATGACCGGGACAGGAAAGTGCGCCAATGCGTCCTGCCATCAGGTCGAAGGGACTTTCATCCTCTTCCCAGACGGCGACCTCACCCGGAATGCGGATGAGCGTCTGAAGCTTAGGCTCCTCGAAGGTCGGGCTGACATAGACCGGCGCACCCTCGGCAGGAACGAGAGCGCCATGAATGCGCTCGGAAAGGCCAAGCGACAGACCGGTATAATAGGTCAGCGACGATGATGCATCGAGCCAGACCGCCTTCACATTTTGCTGGATCATCCGCGCTTGCAGGCCACGTAGCCGCAATCTGAACTCGTCTTCAGCGATCGATGAAACCGCGATCGGCTGAAACCGCTTCAGCGCCTCTTGAAAGTCTGCCATTCTCTCCCCGCCGCTTTCGGGCCGCAGACACAAGCGTGCCGGCAACCTCCCAAGCGTTCTTTTGCTCATGCTTAAACACAGGGCGGGGGCTAGGCAATGGCCCGGCGGGGCGCGCCACCACAAAACTGTGCAAATTCATCTAGACATAACGAAAATGTGATCAACACACGCCCGATTTAAGCCCTCATTGCCTTGACGCAAAAAATCAAAATCCCCCGGAAATTCAAGGGGAGTTTGCGGCCAGCCTTCAACGCGGAGCGGGCACACCAGAGGACGACAGCGAGAGGCGCTCAAGAAAAGACGCCCAGAAAAGGAAAAAGCCTGCCGCGGGAGGAGGTGCGGCAGGCTTCAAACTTGATCGGTGATTGGGAGGAGGAGTACCACCGATCCACATCGAGCGACACTGGGAGGAGGAGTGCGTCGCTTCGATGATTTGAATATAGCGGTATCGGCGATTTTTAACAGAGCAAGTCTCGCAATGCAGCATTGCATTTCTGCATAGCTCAAGAATTCCTGCCCGGTTTTTCAGCACTCCCCAAAATCGTGAGAAAATCAGCTTTCCCGATAGACCTGGAAACCGGCAAAGGACTGGTTGACCGGCATCAGTTCGAGGCTGTTGATGTTGATATGTTTGGGCTGCGAGGCGACCCAGTGGATGGTGTTGGCAATATCGTCTGCCGTGATCGGATTGACGCCCTTATAGAGATTATCCGAGGCTTCCTGATTGCCGCCGGTGCGCACCAGCGTGAATTCCGTTTCGCACATGCCCGGTTCGATCGAGGTTACCCTGACGCCCTTGCCATGCAGGTCGGAACGCAGGCCGAGCGAGAATTGCCGCAGGAACGCTTTGGTACCGCCATACACATTGCCGCCCAGATAGGGGTAGTGCGCAGCAACAGACGAAAGGTTGATAACAATACCCTTGCGCTCGATCAGCGTCGGCAGCAGATGGTGGGTGACGTTCAGGAGACCGGTGATGTTGGTGTCCACCATGGTCTGCCAGTCTTTCAAAGGCACCTGCGGCGCAGGCGCCGTGCCGAGTGCAAGACCGGCATTATTGACGAGAATGTCGATATCCCTGAATCCATCAGGCAAGCCAGCCAGCGCCTTTTTTGTCGCCTCCTCGTCGGTGATATCGAAGGCGACGCCATGAAAGGCGGAACCGAGTTCAGCCGAAAGCGCCTCCAGCCGTTCCGCCCGCCGGCCCGTGCCGATGACCTTCCAGCCTTCCTTGACGAAGCGCTGCGCCGTGGCCTGTCCGAAACCGGATGTCGCGCCGGTGATGAGGATGGTTCCGCTCATGATGATGCCTCCACTATATCAGTTCGTTCGGGGTCAATCGGTGTCAATAATTTTTCAGCCGCCGCCGTGAGGCAGCGTCTATAGGCGTCCAGATCCGTATACAGAGCGTCTTCCGGCGCATCGCCGACGATGATGATACCGCCGCGCCGCAAAATCCCGCCATGCAGCATGAGATTGTCGACCATGTCGAAATTCTCGATCGACAGCCCGTCCGGTCCGCGATAGCGGCCCGTTTCATCCAGGGTGGCAACGCCGCCATAATGCGCCTTGATACGGGTGAAATGATTGGCCGCGACATTGGTATAGGCGAAAACCGGCTTGCCCAGCGCGCACATGAAGCCCAGCTCGTAGCTCGTTCCCGTATCGGCGGCGATGCCGCGGAACGGCGTGAGATTAGCAATGATCGCGTCCGCTTCCAGCATCATCTGCTCATCGACGGCATTGATGTTGCAACCGTGGCCGATCCTGGTGTCCGCCGGCGGAATCTGCAGATCACCCGGCGAAAGCGGTATGAAACCGGCTTCCCGCGCCAGCGAGGCCTTGAGGTCGAGCATTTCACGCGCATTCGGGAGGAAGACTTCCGGGCCGGCGAGATAGATTTTCTTTGTCATCGGGAATTCATGCGATCTGTCAGGAAAGGATGTTCCGAACCTAACCCGGGCTGTTTCGCAAAGGCAAGCCGAAGGAGGACGGAAACGACCCATAAAACGGTATCGTCCAGACACTCTTTCCGTTATAGCCGGTGCCATAAACAGGAAATTTCCGGAGCAAGACATGGCAGCCACCATCCGCTATCACGAAGGCGATATTTCCGCCGAAGATGCAGCCCGCTACACCGGTGCTATCGCCATCGACACGGAAACGCTGGGGCTGGTGCCGCGCCGCGACCGTCTCTGCGTCGTCCAGCTTTCGCCGGGCGATGGCACGGCTGACGTCATCCGCATCGCCGCCGGCCAGACGCAGGCCCCGAACCTCGTCCGCATGCTGGCCGATCCCGCCCACCAGAAGATTTTTCACTACGGCCGTTTCGATATCGCCGTTCTGTTCCATACCTTCGGCGTGACGACCACACCGGTCTTCTGCACCAAGATCGCCTCGCGGCTGACCCGCACCTACACGGACCGGCATGGTCTTAAGGACAATCTCAAGGAAATGCTGGAAGTCGACATCTCCAAGGCGCAGCAATCCTCCGACTGGGCGGCCCAGCCGCTGTCGCCCGCCCAGCTCGAATATGCCGCCTCCGACGTGCTCTACCTGCACGCGCTGCGTGACAAGCTGACGGCGCGCCTCATCCGCGACGGCCGCCTCGACCATGCCGACGCCTGTTTCGCCTTCCTGCCGACCCGCGCGAAACTCGATCTCCTCGGCTGGGAAGAAACCGATATTTTCGCCCATAGCTGAGCGTTCCGCCGCTTCGTTTAAGCACTGATTTACCAGAATTGCCTATTCTCGGCCGCAACTTTGGGCGGTCGGGAACTTTGAAGATGATCACTCCGCTACAGCAGACGGCGGGCATTGCAGTCAGCGACCTCATGCGCTCGATGGTGGAAGCCATCGAGGACCGCCAGCGCGAAGAGCAGGAAAAGGCGAACGGCACCCAAAAGGACGATGCGGTCAAGACCAACCCGCAGCCGGACGAAAGCCATCGCGCCGCCAATGAAAAGATAAGCGCCTATCTGTTCGGCATCATGAAACCGGACGCCGATGCTTTCGCCTCACTTGTTTCCCGCTTTTCCTCCGCCCTCGGCATCACACAGGAAGCCGACGAGTCTAGCTTCTCCTTCGCCAAAAGACTTCAGGATGCCCTGACGCTGACGGACAGTTTCGAAAAAACCGATGCGCAGGGAAAAGCCACGAAAATTTCCCTGACATCTTTCGGTGTTTCGGAGGGACAGGTCGTCGAGGTGCTGAATAACGGCGCCACCACCAAGACCGATCCCATGGCCGCCCTCGCCGCCCGCATCGCCAAGGGCGCCGGCCTGACGGGCAACGAAGATAATTTCGGCGATGAGATGTCGAAAGCCATCATGGCGATGCGCGCGACTTTGCCGAAAAATGTCAGTGAACTGGAAGAAACCACCGGCCTCAAGCAACTCGGAATCTCCGCCAGACAGATGATCGCCGCCATCGCCAACCCCTATGGCGACGAGGCGCGCGCCGTGAAAGGTGCGCTGGACACGCAGGCGCAGGGCACACGCTTCATGACGCGGGAGACCCTGAAAGTCATTCAGCGCCTCGAAGATGTCGCCGATCCCAAAACCAAGGAAGAGTTGCAGGCCGAACGCGGTAAGGAGCGCATTGGCGAAATCAACGATGCCGAAGTGAAGGCCGAGCGGGAAGAGGATATCCAGGCCCTCGATGCGCAGGGCAAGCTTGAAGACGTGCAGGAACTCCAGGACGTCGTGAAGGAGCATATCGATGCTTCCGGCGAGGAAAAGACGGTAGACGCCGATCCGCAGGCGTCGGCCGACATATCATCGGAAACCGCCCTGATCTCCGTGCTTGCGGCTGCGCCTGCGGATGAAGCCGAGCCGGCGAAGAACGAAGATGAACCTGCCGAGACAGACGCAGCCACCAATCCGGCCGATGCGGAAGACGACGCCGAAAAACTGCTCGATGCGCAGACACTTGTCGAAGAGACCCGCAATGCCATTCTGCCGGTTTCGATCGATGACAATGGCCTTTATGAACTGCTGAAGAAAAAGGCGGCATGATTGCCGCTTCCGAAAGTCACTTGAGCGAAACATGATGTGAGTTCAGACATGACCGATATTTCCGGCCTATCCGGCAGCGTCGTTTACGACAATGAGCCCAATGCGGCGCAGGCCCTGCTGTCCATGGCCGCCCCGCCGCTTGTTCCCGATGACGGGGCCTTCACCGCAGCCGGCGAAGAGGACAATCCCATCGCCCCCATTGAAATGCAGCCAGAGCGAAGCCTTCCCAAGGCAAGCTGGCTGGATGCGATGCCACCGGAGGCTTTTGAGGCCGCAACCAGCGACCCCGATCATATTTCCTCTGTCAATTCCGACGATAACGGCCTTTACCGCATGTTCATCGGCGTCTCACCCTGATTGCGCCCGCACAGGCAATTCTTTGGTTAGCCAAATCTTAATATCTGCAAGCCAAGATTGAACCAGATGATTCTGTATGCGCTGCAACCGACATTTGCGGCCAGAGGCGTATACGGCGCTCCCGCATGAGCGGGCGAGATGACACCTGTCCATCACCGGCGCGGCGATTTTTCAACATTTAAGCCAGATGCGGACCAGAGAGCCAATGGGGATTGGCCCTTTCGCAGCCAGCGGCGGTCACCGATAGAAACGGAGCGCAGCATGTTACCGCCTGTACCGAAAATTGCGGCAACCGATGCCGCCTATGGAACCACGGTCCCGCTGATGCCGCGCGGGCAGGTGAAAGAGACCACACCGCCGCAACCGAGCAATCCCGTCCCTGAAAATAGCGGCAGCCTTTTTGCCCGGGCGGCAATCGCCTCCCTCACCAGCGAATTTCAGCTCTCCCGCAGCACCGCCGTTCTGGCGGAAGCGCTCGGCAAGCTGATGAACCTACCGCGGCGGGATGGCGAAGCGATCCAGACCTATGTGACGCGACTGACAGAGGCGCTCCGCACCCTGCCGGCGCCACAACGTCTGGCGCTTGAACAACAGGTCGGCAAAGCCCTGCAGGGCCTGACACTTTCAATGCTCGCCGAAATCCTGAAACAGCCGACCGGGCCGGATGCTGCCCGCCTCGCGCTGCTGATCGAGCTCTCCCGTTACAAGGGAGCGGATCTGGCAGCAAAGGCGGTGGTCTCTTCCTATCAGCAAAACAATTCCTCCAATCCCACCCCCGCGCAATCGGCCCCGCCGAAACAACAGAACGCGCCGAGCCAGAATGCCGAAGGTCGCCCCTCTCCGGCCGTGACCGCACAGGCGGCAAATTCCTCGACCGCCAGCCGGCTTCTGCCTCTGCTGATCGGCCCGCTCGCCCTCAGTGGCGCAGCGGTGAAAGCCACGGTGGCGGCGCTAACCGCGCAGCTGGACCCTCGGCCCACGCTTTCCACCCCGCCTGCCGACACACATGATACGCCGAGCAATGCCGCAAAGCCGGATGGAAGAGCCGAAAACACGGCACGTCCGCTTCTGCCACAGACCGGCAACGTGACAAAGGAAGTGCCGGCCGAAACCCGCCCGGCAAACCCGCCTCGCGCCGAAACCGGTGAAACGCGCCCTGCCCTGCCGCATCGAGAGATAACGAAGGCGGAGCAGAAAGAGCCCCGCACGGGCTTTAACCCACCGTCCGGTCCGCTCGCGGACGACGCCGAGACCATGAACACCCCGCTGCTTGCCGCTACGGCCGGCAAACTTCCTGCCAAGGCAGCCGGCACACAGCAGCCTCTGCCCGCGCCGAAAAGTGGCGCGCAGCAGTCCTCCGACGATCAGGCCGTGGAAAAACCCGCCCTCGCAACGGCCGCCGCCCGCCCCTCCGGCGAAGAAACGGAAACGGCGACCCATCGTCCCGAAACCCAGCTGCAGCCGCGGGCCACGCTGGACCCGGAAGCAAGAATGGCGATGCTGGAGCAATCGGCTTCGCAATCATTGATCGCAGCCGCTCTGGTAAAAGACGGCACGCCGCTGCCGCTCGTCGCCTATCCGCCGGCGGATGAGGACTATGAATCGGAAACCCCGCCGCGGGGAGGCGGCCCCTTTTCCGAGGATGAGGCTGAAGGTGAAGCCGAGGCCGGCGCTGAAAACTCCGATGGTCAGGACGATACGGAAGAACGCATTGCTGCCAATGACACGACAGACGAGCGGGAAAGCACGCCTGCGGCGGCTTCCGACGACAGCGCGGAAAATTATTATCTCAAGATGAGCGGCATGCTCTGAGAAGAGCGCCGCTGCCCGCCCGCCGGCGCAACCTGAAAGCAATAAAAAACCCGCCGGAAAATTCCGGCGGGTTCTTCATTTCAAAGATCTTGGCGATTATTCGCCGCGGTTCTTCAGAGCCGCGCCGAGGATGTCGCCGAGCGAAGCGCCCGAGTCGGAAGAACCGAACTGTGCGACGGCTTCCTTCTCTTCAGCGATTTCCAGAGCCTTGATCGAAAGCATGACCTTGCGGTCCTTCTTCGAGAAGTTGACGACGCGGGCGTCGACAACCTGGCCAACGGAGAAGCGCTCAGGGCGCTGCTCGTCACGGTCACGGGAAAGGTCAGCGCGACGGATGAACGAGGTGAGGTCTTCGTGGTTGACGAGCTTCACTTCGATGCCGCCATCGTTGACGCCGATGACTTCAGCGGAAACGACTGCGTTCTTGCGCAGGTCGCCGGAAGAAGCGGCTTCGCCGACAGCATCCTTGCCGAGCTGCTTGATGCCGAGCGAGATGCGTTCCTTCTCGACGTCAACATCGAGAACGACGGCCTTGACCACGTCACCCTTGTTGAACTCTTCGATGACCTGTTCGCCCGGACGGTTCCAGTCGAGATCCGACAGGTGAACCATGCCGTCAACATCGCCTTCGAGGCCAATGAACAGGCCGAATTCGGTCTTGTTCTTGACTTCGCCTTCAACTTCAGTGCCGGCCGGATGGCTGTAGGCAAATGCCTGCCACGGGTTTTCCAGCGTCTGCTTGAGGCCGAGCGAGATACGGCGCTTGGACGGATCGACTTCGAGAACGACAACGTCGACTTCCTGGCTCGTGGACAGGATCTTGCCGGGATGTACGTTCTTCTTGGTCCAGGACATTTCGGAAATGTGGATCAGGCCTTCGATGCCCGGCTCCAGCTCAACGAATGCACCGTAGTCGGTGATGTTCGTGACCGTACCGGAGATCTTCTTGCCAACCGGGTACTTGGCGGAGATGCCATCCCACGGATCGGACTCGAGCTGCTTCATGCCGAGCGAGATACGGTGGGTTTCCTGGTTGATGCGGATGATCTGAACCTTGACCTGCTGGCCAATGTTGAGGATTTCCGAAGGATGGTTGACGCGGCGCCATGCCATGTCGGTAACGTGCAGCAGGCCGTCGATGCCGCCGAGGTCAACGAACGCACCGTAATCGGTGATGTTCTTGACGACGCCGTCAACAACCTGGCCTTCTTCGAGGTTCTGAACGATTTCAGAACGCTGCTCGGCGCGGGACTCTTCGAGAACCGTGCGGCGCGAAACAACGATGTTGCCGCGACGCTTGTCCATCTTGAGGATTTCGAAGGGCTGCGGGTTGTGCATCAGCGGGGTAACGTCGCGGATCGGACGGATGTCGACCTGCGAACGCGGAAGGAAGGCAACAGCGCCGTCCAGATCGACGGTGAAACCACCCTTGACCTGGTTGAAGATAACGCCTTCGACGCGTTCGCCAGCTTCGAACTTGGCTTCGAGCTTGACCCAGCTTTCTTCGCGGCGAGCCTTCTCGCGCGACAGAACGGCTTCGCCGAGAGCGTTTTCGATGCGCTCGACGTAAACTTCGACTTCGTCGCCGACCTTCAGCGTGCCGTCCTTGGACTTCGCGCCGAATTCCTTCAACGGTACGCGGCCTTCAACCTTGAGGCCGACGTCGACGATGGCAACGTCCTTCTCGATTGCCGTTACGATACCCTTGGCAACATAGCCTTCGGCAAGATCGTTAGAGGCAAAGGATTCTTCGAGAAGCGCTGCGAAATCTTCGCGCGTGGGGGTAGATACTGACATGAAATCTCCTGATTGCATCCGCACTATGGCGAATACAAAAGCGCCGGTGGGCTAGTGTTGTTGATACCCGACCCCATGCCCGCCTTTTCAAAAGGCTTTCCGGCGCAAGGACATGACTTCGGGCAATTCCGGACTAAACGCGGACCGAATTCAAGCGGTTCCGCGAGAAACCTGTTTCTCCAGGGCGGCGTCGATGATCGTCCGCGCGGCCTGAAACGCCGCCTCTATACTCATTTCCGACGTATCTAGCAAGTGCGCGTCTTCAGCCGGCTTCAACGGGCTGTCGGCGCGGCCCATGTCGCGCTCGTCGCGTTTTTTCACCTCGGTGAAGATGGCATCATAATCGCCGCTGCCGCCATTGGCCAGAATTTCGTCGTAACGGCGTCGCGCCCGCACGTCGGCAGAGGCCGTGACGTAAAGCTTCACCGGCGCCTGCGGGCACACCACCGTGCCGATGTCGCGTCCGTCAAGCACCGTGCCCGGCTCCTTCAAGGCAAAACGCTGCTGCGCCTTGACGAGCGCGCGTCTCACCGGCGTCATCACCGCTATTTTGGACGCCGCCTCACCAATATCGTGCCGGGAAAGAACGGCGCGATCGAGCCCCGCAAGATCGACTTCCAGCGCCATCTTCTCGGCCACGGCCTCGTCATCGAGCGGCAGGCCGGCATCGAGAAGCGCCTTGGCGGTCGCCCTGTAGGTCAGCCCGGTATCGAGATGGTGGAAACCATAGGTCTCGGCGATCCTGCGTGATAGGGTTCCTTTGCCCGCCGCGGCCGGCCCGTCTATGGCGATCGTGAAGGTCATGAAGCTTTCCGCCTGTGCATCCGTCATTGATATAATAGAGTGTGTCATGCCTCCCTATTTATATCAGCATCCCCGCATAGGGGTTGCGCCGAGGCAGGCGGCACCCGAAGTTTGTCTTTGACACGAAAGAGCGCAACGATTAAGGGGACCGGCTATAAATTTTACCGTCTATGCCGGTTTTACGGCGTACACACCGAAACTCATCCGACAATTTGAGGCTTAGACAGTGGCAAAAGCGGAACTTGGTACCAAGCGCACAGACCCCGATACCGGCAAGAAGTTCTACGATCTGAACCGCGACCCGGTCGTTTCTCCCTACACCGGCAAGTCCTGGCCGCTGTCCTTCTTCGAGGAAAGCACCGCCCAGGCCAAGATGGAGCAGGCTGAAGAAGAGGAAGTGGCGGAAGTCGATACCGAAAACACGGAAGTCGAACTCGTCTCGCTGGAAGATGCCGATGGCGACAACAGCGGCGACGAAATCCCTGATCTGGGTGACGACGATGACGTCGAAATCGACGACGATGACGACACCTTCCTCGAAACCGACGACGAAGATGACGACGACGACATGTCCGGCATCATCGGCGTATCGGGCGACGACGAAGAAGCTTGATTTTACTCGATAATTCGGCCCGACGACAAAAAAATGACGCCGGGCCGTTTTTTATGCTTGCACTCGTCGGAAAGCCGCAGTAGTAAGCCGCCACCGAACGGAACAACAACCGCTTCGGTTCCCGGAACCGGAAGAAATGCCGGAACCCTTATGGGGCTATAGCTCAGCTGGGAGAGCGCTTGCATGGCATGCAAGAGGTCAGCGGTTCGATCCCGCTTAGCTCCACCAATCACTTTGATAGTGATATTTTCCTTTTAAAAACAATACTATACACTTGCTGCAGATTTCGTTGCGTACCCCGCCTCGTACCCCATTTGGGTACCCCGCATGGAAATCAGCCCGACCCGCAACGGACAGAGACCGCCTAGAAGCCTCCAGGAAGAATCATGGGGCAACCATAGGCGCGGCTGGCATGTTCCTTTCGCTCACCTCCTGCTCTTCCCCGTGGTCCTTCCTGGGGGCTTCGCTTCCAGGCCTTCCGAACAGTGCGGAAGGCGCAGCGCTTATCAGGGGATATTTTTCATGCGCAACATCATCATCAGCATCATTGAAACGGCCCGTGTTCTAGCATCGGATTTTCGTGACTGGATTAGATCCCATTTTGACATGTTCGTTGAGCCGGGGACCAACACGCTGAATTCGGTCTATCTCAAGATGCCGGGAACAGGACTTGAGCTGTTCGTTGAGCGGTCAAACTTGAATGTCGGTTTCAGTTATGAGCGCACCAGCGGAAACGTTGAGTTTTTTTTGGGGAAAGTCCGTGGCGTAGTCTCGATTGAAACGAAGGCCGCAAGGCAGGCGCGGTGACAACCACCTTTGTGCTTTAACAGGTGGGGGACGATTCGATACCACTTTGCATCGACTATACTGCCAAAAGCAGGACGATAATGTCTGCCAAGCTGTCCCACATGGACATTAGATGCTCTGGAGACGGTGCAAAGTTTGGGGAATGAACGTAGCGGTTAAGTGTATCGGCAGAGATCAGCTTGTCACCCTGTTTGAACTTTTTCACGACTTCGGCTTGCTTTGCATCGATCTTGCCAGCCGCAAGCAGATGCAGGGCAGCCTTTTCAAAACGGGTCGCTAGTTTGTCGTTGTCGTAAACGGTGACAGCGGCTTCCTTGATGTAGTTTTCCAACGCCAACTCAATCAAAACCCGCAGCAGCACGGACACCGCATTAGGGTGTTTTTTGAGATCAAGATGGAACTGGAGTTCTTCCCAAATCTGGTGATGGCGTTGAAGCCGTCCGGGCCAGATCAGGCCGAAATCTTTATGCGGTATAAGATTGGCGCGAACGGTCGGAGCGGCCTTGGCGGTTGGCTTTAACCTAACCGGCTTCGACACGGGCGCTACCGGCTGGCTGATTTTTGGCATAGGTGCGGCTGCTGGCAAAACACCCTCATCTTGGAGAGCACTTAGATATCGGTCTTTTCCATCCAAGTCCCACACATCGTTCAGCACAACATTCCGCGTTGCTAGGTCATTAGCAATGCGCGCCAACGCTCCTAAGGAAGCTGTCTCATCCCTTGTAAATTCGAACCGTCCTCCCTTCATGGTTACACCTACTCGCGCACGTAACGGCTCAGCAGAAAGCAGACGATTCAATGTGGAGCGCGGTATTTTCCTGCGAGATGGTAGCAAATGTGCACGGGCCAGCCTCTGCTCAATCTCATCTGCAATGCTTGGCCCATTGCTCTTGCCTGTCCGAGCTACGAACGTAGCCTTCATACGGTCGTCCCACGTAGTCTGCCCCACCCCGCTTTGTGTCCCCGTATGCCGTCGATACAGGATTTCGTCTATCCGATCGCGATCTGTCTCAACTTGACATTGGAAACTCGTAGGAAACGTCCCTTTCCAACGCTCACGCTGCTCACGGAAAAATCCCTGCAACTCAACAGTGGGAGCGCGACGAGGCTCATCAAGCAACTTGAGGCAAGTAACTCTTCGGTTTCCATCGAACACGATGAACTTGTCGCCGTCAGGCGATACTAACGGGAATTCGTAAATCTCTCCTCGATCAACGATGTCTTTCGCAAGGTTCCGCATATGCGTCTCGCGTTCCTTGAAAAGCCAAGCGATAGCGGAGGTTTCATTCTCAAGTTCCCCGTGGCGGTCATTCGCTCGATTGACCTCAAGAGAAGCCAGTAAAAGATTCCGTATCGCCATCAAATTCCCCCAAGTGTTCAAACTCACCTTAGGTTGAAATGTCCTCCATTTCCACCACTTCGTAATTCAGGGACGACGACCTCTACACAATGACTATTCCTCTCTGCGACGCCGTCTTTTGAATTGGTAGAGCGTGATAGGACGTCGCCTCCAGCGATTACCCCTCACCATAGACCACCCACGCCGCACCACTCGTGATGATCGGGTTGCAGTGCCGGTGGTCCTCGCATTGTTCAATTACAACCCACCATAGACATCGCTCAAAGGCCACCTCGTTTGCGAAGGGGCAACAGGAAAAACGAAATGACCTCCGAAACGATATCCGTCCTATCAGTCCTCGCGGCTGTAACAAACGATGCTCATGAAAAAACCACCAGACGCTCTTCCGAGGGAACACTGCATGCCATACGTGCGGGGGACGCCTTGCTTGCCGTGAGTACGATGGTGCCGGACAGCAAGTTTGACGCTTGGGTCGAGGCGTTCTGCCATTTCGGCCACCATCAGGCAGACAGCTATATGTCGATAGCGAAAAGCGGTGGCGGCTTCCTGCCGTTGCTCACCTCCGTAACCAAGCCGGAATAATCCCCCCCTGCTGCGGCCTCTGTTCAATTCGGTCGCTACCGGCAAACCCATGGCGACCCCCGGTTTTCCTCACGAAAGCTGGCAGTGATCTTTTCCATTTCTATCACCGACCTCCGGTCTCATCCATCAAACGCTCGGCACCCCTTCGGCTGCCAGAAGGAACCCCCATGACAAAACTACCGGGATTGACCCGACAAGATGACCGCCCCTCCGTGGGTGGTTCGAACCGTGGCCGTGTGCAGGTTCGTAACCCCTTCGGGGACGTAGCCTTGCAGCCGCAGGCTCGCCCGGTGGATACCTATAGCCGCCCTCAGGCCGCACCATCCAGACCTAACGGCCTCCAGCAGCTTGCCGGGGCGCTTGCTCAAATCAGCCCAGCGCTCACCAACTTTCTCGACAACTCAGCCGCTAAGGCACAGAAGGACGCCGAGGACCGCGCTATGCGACGGATTGGCGGCATGAGCTTCCAAGAGGCTCGTGATGCTGTGAATAGCGGCAAGATGACCGAGATGGATAACCCGTGGTTCAAGGCTGCTTTCATGAAGCAGTATGGCGAGCGGCTGGCCTATGAGCGCGTCAATGAGCTTTCCACGGAATATGAGACCAACTTCGACAAGAACTCCGGTGATGTCGATGGTCTTATCCGGGGCCGAACCTCGGATGACTTGGACCAGTACGGTAATGACCCTCATTTCACCGGGGCGTACACCAAGGTCATGGATGGCTTCGGTGCTAGGGCAAAGACCGCCCAAGCTCAATACAAGACCGAGCAGGTGAAACAGGACACTGTTAGCGGGGTCTACGACACCTTCCATGGTGAAGCCACATCGCTCCGGGAAGCCGGTAAAACCCCGCAGGCAATCGTTACCGCTCTCCGGGGGAAATACGAGGGGAACCGCTCGCTGCTCCATGTGGACTTCAAGGAGCAGGACAGGGAGATGGTCCGGCTGGCCGAAGCGTTCGCGGCCAAGGGCGACATGGAGATGGTCAATGCCATCCTCAACTCCGACCGCAAGGGGGCCGATGGCACTGTTCTCGGTCCCCTGTCAGCTAACCGCGAATTTCAGACGGATGCCGTTCGTATCCAGAATGGTGCCAAGAGGCAGAACTTCGAGCAGAATGAAGAGGCCACCCGCGATATTCGGATGGTGTTTTGGGATGATGCACGTACCGGCAAGCTCAACCGGGAAAAGCTGGTGGGGTGGCACAAAGCGAACCCCGGCGCTTATTCGGAAGCTCAGGTTCTCTCCCTGATCAACCAGAACGATACCTTCAATGAGCAGCAGGCCAAGGAGTTGGCCAAGGCGGAACAGAAGATTGCATGGCAGAAAGCCGCTGATCAGGCCGAGGAGGAACTCGTTTCCCGAAACCTTGACGCTACCGGTAGGGGCATGCTGCCGTACATCGAAGAGGCCACCGTCCCAACGAAGACAGGGGAAACCCGAACGATCTCCGTGGATGACCAGAAGAAGGCCGTTGCCAAGCGCTTGGTCGATCAGACGGAATGGCTTGTAGGGAAGGGAAAGGCGACCCCCGAGCAGGCTTTTGGCATGCAGGTGGAAAGCTTCTCAGTCGGAAATCTGACAAACCCGAAATGGGAAAACATCCTTAAAGGGGGGCCGAAAGCAGCCACCCCGTTCACTCTTTCAGGGGGAGCCGTTCCACCGACTCTACAGGATAGCGTTGACCTCTACATGAAGCTCCACGCCGCCAACCCGAAGCTCTTGGATACGCATGTCAAAGACAGCTCCGACCGGGATTTCTACGAGGCGTATCGCATCGCCACGCAATACAGCAAGCTCGGCCCGGAGCAGGCCATGCAGGTGGCCATGATGCAGACCTCGGACCCTGATAAAGTCCGGTCACCCGCAGCAGCGATGCGCACCGAGCAAATTGAAGAGCGCGTGGATTCCGTCCGGTATGGTGGTTACTGGGGCAGTAAATATTCCCCATCCAACAAGAGTTATGTTGCCTCCGAGATAACCCGACTTGGAAAGTTCTACGTCCAAAACGGCATGGATACGGAGGACGCGCTGGACGAAGCCAAGAAGCGTTTCGAGGCCACGCACACAGCCGTCCGGGGAAACTTCGTTTACACCGCTGGCCGCGACGTACCTCAAAATTTCGCCGACCTCGCGGGATATGCCATCGAAAAATATGTGGCCGATTTCGGGGACGCCGAAGACCTTGAGGCGGAAGACCTCACAATCCGCCCCGCAACCAACGGTCAATCATGGGTGATTGTCCACCAATCCGGTCAATACCCTGTGGAAAATTTAGCCAGAGCAAACCTCACCCTCAGGTCTCTGTACGAGCTGGACCAGAAGCGCCGGACCGAGAAGGCGCAAGGCGTGGTGGATGCACAGGATAGCAAACAGAAAGAGCGCGCCATTTCAAAAGAGCGGTTCGATATCGAGAAGCACTTTGTTCCATAACCATCATTGGGTCACCTTCGGGTGGCCCTTTCCATTTCTAAGGACCACCTATGTCAGACAGTAACAACGCACCCTCGTGGCTGCGGTACGCCAACCGTGGCGCAAAGCGTAACCTTCCGATCAGCGGCGATCTCGTCAGCGCCCTTGGGTTCCTTGAGGACATGGGCGTCGAGATGGAAGTGTTCAGCGGCGGGCAGGTAACCAAGGAAGAAGCAAAGGCAGGCAAAGGCCAGCGCACGGGTTCCGTTCGTCACGACCACGGCAGCGCCGCCGATGTTTTCTTCTACCAGAACGGCAGAAAGCTCGACTGGTCAAACCCCTCTGACGTTCCGGTTTTCCAAGAGATCGTCCAGCGTGCCCGTGGAGCGGGGGTGACCGGCTTCGGCGCAGGACAGGGCTATATGCAGCCGGGTTCCATGCACATCGGCTATGGTAACCCCGGAGTATGGGGAGCAGATGGGAATGGCGACAACGCCGCTCAATGGCTCCGTGAAGCTTACAATCGCGCCCCTTCCTCATCACCTCCTGCAAGCAAGGAACCGACGAGGCTTACCTTCTCAAACCCCGGTCCCGACCAGCCGCAATCCAAGTTCACCATGGGCCAGCCCGAAAACTCCGTGTCCGTCATGGATGCGACCCAGCCGATGCTTCCGACCACCATGCAAGATGACCGGGAAGCTGCGCAGGCCCGTGAGGATGCGATGCGGGGTGTCTCCCTTTGGCAGGGTGTGAAGGACGCCGTGAACACCGACTGGTCGTTATCTGCGGTCTGGCAGGACCGACCGGAGGCCAAGCCCGACCCCAACTTCCGGCTGGACCAGAAGCTCACCGAGGAACTGACGAAGGGTATCCCGGAGCAATACTGGGACCGCTTCGCGGATGCTCAATCTCTCCCTCATGCCGAGGGTATGCGGGCTTCTCTCATGAAGCAGCTCGAAGCCGAACAGCGCTTGTCCTCAATGGGCTGGGGTGGTGTCGGCCTCCGGGTAGCAGCAGGCGTAACGGACCCTCTGGCTTGGGCCGCAGCGGCTGGTATCTCTGTTGCGTCCATGGGTGCAGGGGCACCGGCTGCGATGGCTGCTCGGTTCGGAAAGATCGGACAGGTTGCCTTGGCCGCTGCCGAAGGCGGTGCTGGTGCTGCCGTCTCCGAAGGCATTCTGTACGCGAACAAGCCCACCGCCGAGAGCGCTGATCTCTGGTGGGGCGTGGGAACCGGAATGCTCCTCGGGGGTGCCTTCGGTGCGCTTGCCAGAAACCCGGCCACCCGTGAGGAAGCCCAGCAGCTCCAGCAGATCGGCAGAAACATGCAGAACGGGACAGCCTTATCACCGCCCGGTGGGTCCACCACGGGTGCGATGCAGATTAGCCCAAGGGAACCCCTCAGAATGGACACTGCGGATATCATCCGTGATGCTGAGAGGCCCGATGTCTTTCACGCTGGTGGGGCGCGCTATGACAGCGCTTACTCGCTCAAGAGTTCCGACAACGATCTCACCTCCATGATCGGCAACGTGATCGTTGAGGACGGTGCCCGCAACAAGACCGGCCTAACCCCCATTGGAGCTTCGGAAGTTCAGGCGCTCCTTCATCAACGCGCCGAGGCCCGCTGGGCGGCTACCAATCAAGCCAACTGGAAGCAGTTCAAGGAACGGAACCCGGAAATCAGTCGTGATGAATTTCATCGGCAGGTGACCGCGTTCGTCCGTGATCGCGACCTGATGGTGGAATATGACCCTGCCGTTAAAGCCCAGGGCGCAGTCCTCCGGGATGTCTTGGGAACCTATGCCGAAACTGCCGCAAACCCCGGCCTCATTGATGGTCGCACCTTGCGCCCCGTTCGGGGTTTCGAGGGGATGACCCGGAACGACTTCTATGTCCCGCGCATCTTCGACCTCGGCTCCATCCAAGAACACCTCACCAAGTTCGGTCATAAAACCCTCTCTGGTTTGGTTGCCCGTGCGATGCGTGAGGTCAATGACGAGATCAGCGAAGAGCTGGCAGGGAAGTTCGCCACGAACTACATCAGGAAGCTCCACTCGCTTTCTGCTGGTGAGCTACAGGGAATGTCCCGTGTGTTCTCCGGGGAAGACCTTGATGCCCTCAAGGCAAACCTCACGAGGGACACCGATCTCTCCGAGGCCGACATCGACGCGGTTGTCAGTCACATGAAGCCGGGGAAGAAGGATGGTGCCAGCCGCCACGGGAAAAGCCGTATGTTCTATGATGAGAACTTCGGCCTCATGCTTCCGTATTCCAATGGCCAGCCGGGGACACAGTTCGTCCGCATCTCGGACCTGTTCGTCAATGATGCAGATACGCTCATGCGGTCCTATTCCCGCCAAATGTCGGGCCGGATTGCCATGGCTCGCATGGAGCTCAGGAACCCGAAGTGGCAGATCGGGGACATGGCCGATGAACACTTCGTCAAAGGCATCACCTCGGATGGCGAGTGGCAAACCTTGATGGACAAGGTGCGTGACGTGGGTGACCAGAAGGGCATCCAGGCTACCACCAAGGAGGACATTGAGCGCCTCAACTGGGTCTATAACACCATCGTCGGGAAGCCAACGCGGAACGAAGGCGATAGGTGGAGCCAGTTCCTTCGGATGGTGCGGGACTACAACTTCATCCGCGTAATGGGACAGGTGGGCTTTGCCCAGTTGTCGGAGACCATGAACACGGTTTCCCAACTCGGTCTTAAGGCGTCGTTCACGAATGTCCCTTCATTCCGGGCGATGTGGCGCAATGCCAAGACCGGGATGCTAGACGATGCCTTGGCGCGTGAATGGGAAGATATGACCGGCATAGGTGCGGACTGGGTGCGCCATGCGACCCACCGCAGGGAAGACCTCTTCGATAATCCTCTGGACGCCTTCAATAACCCTATGCTCCAGAAGCTGGACGATGGGCTTCAAGCCGGGAAACGTGCGGTTTCCGCAATGTCCGGCATGGCTCCGGTGAACACCGCGCTCCAGCGTTGGACAGGCAGGGCGATCATGAACAAGTTCGCCTTGATGGCCCGAGGGAAAACTACGATGAACCCAAGGCGACTGGCTGCGCTTAACCTCGATCAGCGCCGCGTGGATGCGATCTATGAAAACATCCGCAACCATGCGACGTTCAAGGATGGTCGGCTCAAGTCAATGAACTTCTCCAAGTGGGCCGATCAGGAGGCCGTGGCAAACTTCGAGTTCGCTGCGTTCCGCCTTAGCCGCTCCATTATACAGGAGAATGACATCGGCCAGATGGCCATGTGGATGTCACATCCCTTGGCCCGGACGTTCCTCCAGTTCCGTTCCTTCGTGCTGGCGGCTTACACCAAGCAGACGCTACAGGGGTTCAACTTCCGAGACGCCACGACAGCCACGGCGTTCATCACAACCACCTTTGCTGCCTCCATGAGTTACATGATGCGGACCTATGCCAACTCGGTGGGCCGCAGTGACCGGGAGGAGTTTCTGGAAAAGCGCCTTTCGCTTGGCAGCATTGCGGCTGCTGGCGTCCAGAACGGCTCTTGGGCGACCATTATGCCGGTGGCTGTGGATACGGCCGCCGCACGGTTCCGTGAGAAAGGAAACCCGCTGTTTGACGCCCGTTCCACAGCGATGGGAGCTGATGCGATCTTTGGGAACCCCTCTGCCGATCTCGCCCAGTCCGGTCTTGATGCCTTGGGCGTGGTCGGAAAGCAATTGCACGGTAAGCGGTTCTCTCAGCAGGACGCCCGAGCGATTGCGCGGGTGCTGCCATTCCAGAACCTCAACGGGGTCGCTCAGCTTCTCTCCACGTTCATTAGCCCGCTACCAGAGCGATCTCGCGATACAAGGCGGTAACGTCAACAATCGGATGACTTTTGTCGCCTCTGGCAATTTCTACCCTCGGTCCTCGCAGGCCGGGGGTTTTCTTTTTCCAGCGCTTATGCGCGATCAACAACCGATGGAAACAACATGACCATAATCCCCGATATCAGCCTAACCAGCATCAAAGCGGGCAGGCATTACATCATCGCCACCGATGGCGCTGCCATTCCCAATCCCGGCCCCGGTGGCTGGGCTTACATCAAACAGCTTTGGGACGGTGAACAGCTTCTCCAGCAGGCACCCAATGCAGCCCGCTCGGAAGAGCTGGAAAGCACCAACAACCGCATGGAAATGACAGCAGTTATCATGGCCGTGGAAAGCATCCGGGAAACGGAAACGCCGACCATCATTCAAACCGATAGCGACTATGTCCTTAAAGGTTTCACGCTCTACCTGCCCCAGTGGAAGGTCAAGGGCTGGAAGTCGTCTAGCGGCAGGGTGAAGAACAAAGAGCTATGGGAAAGGCTCGATGCTGCTTGTGCTGCGAAGACCATCTATTGGGAGAAGGTGCTTGGTCATTCCGGTCATCACCTCAATGAGATGGCTGACACTCTAGCGAATGACGCAGCGAACGGAGGTTTCCCAAAAGGACGGCTTTCGATCGGTAGATTGCACCCGGATTGGTTCTTTCCGAGACCCATGATTTCCAGACCGAAAAAACAGACCGTCAATTACACCTCACCATAGGAGGATGATGTTATAGCCCACCATAGGAGGAGAGATGGTCTTCCCTAGGTAAAACCTAAGATATTTATTCATAGGATGATTATAAAAGCATAATCATAGGTAATACCTATGGGAACCTTCTGGCGTCTCCATGTTGACCCATGGTCGCCTATGTCCCTCGGCAGGTTTGTCCGCCTCCATCGCTGCCGAGATAGATTGCCTTCGCTGGTCATCAAACGCTCCAGCGCAAACTCACCTCCATCACCCATCCCAACAGCACCGCCTCATCTTTGAGGGGCGGCTTTATGTCTGCGACACCCGCAAGGATATTCCATGAAACGCAAACCAACGCCATCACCGGCTTGTCTTAAGGTCCGGCCATCCCGCCCCGACGACGTTGCCTATCTCGCCCCAAGACTTCGCAAGGCCGACCTCGCAAGCCTCGTGGCATGTGCATCGCCTTCCGCCGAAGTCAGTCTCACCCGCGGTCTTCAACATTCCGACATTTGCCTGACCGCCTTGGATGACGAGGGTTTGCCGGTAGTGATGTTCGGGAGCGTTCCGTATCGCCAAGACAGCACCGTGGGGAACGTTTGGTTTCTGATGGCTGATGGTTTGAGCATCGACGCCGAACGCTTGACCATTACAGCCAGTCACTACGTTGAAACTTTCCACGGAAAATATCCAATCCTGTCGAGTTTCATGGATTGCCGTGATCGTCCTCGGAAACGGATGTTGCGACGTTGTGGTTTTGATTTCGGCAAGATCGCCAAAAGCCCCAGCGGACACAATTTCCAAGAAGCATTCAAGATCAGGAGCGCCGCATGTGTGATCCAATAACGATGGTCGCTGCGGCGCTCGGTACTGCACAGACAGTTACCGGATACATTGGCGAACGGCAGGCCGCAGCAGCTCAGAACGCAATGGTCCGTGAGAACCAGAAGGCCGCCAACGCGAACCTTGTCCGTGAATATGCTGACGTACAGACACGGCAAATTCAGGAAGAGGATGCGGCGGCTGTCCAGAAGCAGGACATTTCCCGTGAAGCCCGTGCTGCCCGAGCCACCACCACGGCCGCAGCCGGGGAAGCCGGTGTGTCCGGCCTCTCGGTCGATGCTCTCCTTGCGGACGTTTACGGCAAGGAGGCGACCGCCAAGGACCGCATCAGCCAGAACTCAGGTTTCACCACCGCTAACCTCACAAGGGAGATGGACGGCCTCAAGGCGAAAGCCCAGGACCGCATCAACTCCATGCCGTGGGCAACCGGACCCAGCCCCTTCGCAGCAGCGCTCAAGATCGGCGGTGTCGGGCTGGACAGCTATAATCGTTATGGGAAACCCAAGCAGCCCTGACGGTAGAGGGATGAGGGCCGCAGTCTCGATCACCGCGACCCTCGTGTTTCAGCCCCTCTAGCGTAATGAGGCCCGGTGGTAGCCACCGCTACCGGGAGTTAAGTTATGCAACTTATCTTTTAAAGCCAAGCCCTCGGGCCAAACTGTATGGACACTCACCGACGCGAGTGGGTATATCCTTCAATACGCTGGGGATAGGCCACGCTGTGGTGACATTTCTAGAAAAATGCCAGTTTTCATTATAGCTGTTGAGAGTTTCGCAATGTTTCCGGAATGGATGGGTAATGGCTGGGCGCTAACATACTTTACCTGTGTTTTCTTTATCATAAGCCATCTGATTTCCTACTTTCTCAAAAGCGAGAAGGTCAGATTCTTGCTTACCTACGCGGCAATCTTCATGGGCGGCGCAGCTTTGCTAACCAGCTTTCATTCTGCGTCGAGTGCCATGAGCGCGGCCAAAATGAAATTAGCTTCGGAGCGGGTGGACAGAGCCGGGGTTGAGGTGAAACGGGCGATCTCCGCTACCAAAAATACCGTGTGCGGACTCAGCTTCATTAGCGGCCCGGATTCTCCCCCTAACTTCATCGAAATAGAAACGGACCGCAAATCGATGTGCGACATGTTCACGCGTCTCGAATTGTATGGGAGTCAAGAATGGGACCCGCAAAGTGAGTTCACACCTCCAAATGTCGGTCTAAGTTCAATTAAGAGCCTTGTGTTTCGCGTGTGGGCTAACGATCTACAATATGCCAGTGATGAACACCAAAAAGCGCGGAGTGAGGTTATACTCCATAGGCCGCAATCTTGGTTGTTCTGGACCGCGCTTGAGCCTTTCGTAATATCTGCATCTTGGTCACTTGGTCTCGCGTTAATGATACCTCATCGAAGACGCCAACAAGGTTACCATTTAGGGTGAAGAGCCTCCAGCGCCCACATTACCAGTGGCTATTTTGCCGAAAAAATCCAAGGCGGCAATCGATGGAAATGCTCACGCGCGTTCCCCCGTGCCCCCACGGACGCACGGAATAGCTCGGGCGGATGTGCAGGCGCGGCTAAGCTCCCTCTTGGTGAAGATCAAGTCTTGACCTTGGCATTCCTTCCGGCATCTTCATAACATGCAAAGGGAGACCATATGGAACTAGCGATTGAGAGGCGGAGGACGCCCAAGCGGGTGAGTGCACTGCGTACCCTGAGTGACCGCATTGAGGTACTGCGGGAGTTTCGGGCTGATATGCCGATACACATGGTCTCGGTATTCTTGGCTGTGGCAATGCGTCCCGGCGTTCTCCAGTGCGACCTCCCGGAACTTGTCGGCATTAGCCAGTCATCCGTCTCGCGAAACGTCTACGCCCTCGGTAAGTATGATAGGCATGGCAAGCCGGGACTGGGCCTCGTGGAGCAGCGGTGTGGACCCACAGGAGCTAGATCACCCGAGATACACCTGACGAAGACTGGTCGAGAATTGGCAAAGCGGTTGCTGTGATGTTGCTTGTTTGGTCAATTTGCGCCGGGTGCAGCGGCTATCACGGACGGAGTTTCCAGAGGTGATATGGACACACGATAAGCCGTGGGTTCGAGTTTAACTACGCCTTCCAGCGGACCAGGAAGAACATAAATCATCGGATGTTTTCCGAATCGGAACACTCGATATAACCGATACCTTTCAGCGTTCATGATCGCGAACAATCGCTCTGTCTCTGTCAAATAGAATGGCGTGTAGCTGTCTCCGCGTGTCGATTTGACTTCAATAAAAATCCGTTCACCGTTGTCATCATACGACAGGACATCATAGCCCAGCCCATCTCCATCGTCGCGAGCCACCCATCGCACAAGTTTCGCTTGCTCGTGTAATCCCAGGTCACGTAAGCGAGCCTTCTCAACGGCGACAACGAATTTTTCCCCGGCATGTCCAAGTGCCTCGTTCCTTGCATCAATAGCGGCGAAATCAACTTTTCTCGCGACAAACTTGTTATCTCGCTTCTGGGTTTGACGTTCTTTGACCTCCGGTCGGTCAACGAAAACCGTATCGAGCGTTTTCCGTGTCACCTTCGGTTTTGCTAAAGCGTCCGAAGGGCGAGGGTTGTCCGCTTCAAGCTGTCTCAGTACCTCTTGCGTGAGCGCCTCTTGAACATTTTTCAAAGGCTTATACCCCTGAATCCAGGGATAGCCGAGCTTGCGCAGAACTGCACTGACGTTCTGGTGCTTCCGCTCTATCGCGCCATTGGTCCGTGAAATGGTTTCCATCAATTGCTCTCGGTGAGCTGTTTTGTTGTATTTGTGCCCGCGAAGTTCCTCGGACAACATGCTGAAATAATCGGAAACCAAGTCCGAAACTTCTGCATCTGACCAAGGGCGCTCTGCGGTCACGCCATCTCGCAGCGACCAAATTCCAGTGCCGATTCCATCACTTGAGAACAGATCAAAGCGCCCTTGAAAGCTCTCGCTGTCACTGGAGTTGTATTCAAGCTCTCGCCGGACGACTGCCTCCCAGGTTTTAGGCAGCTTCGTTTGGCGGCGCTTGCGCACAGCGTCGTAGATTTCTGAAAGTGTCCCCTTCCCTCCGATGTCTTCCAACGCGGCAACAACATCATCACGCCATTTCACCATCACACACCCCCGATTTTCTTATTGGTACTTCGCCAAGTTTCTCACGCTGAGTCAACTAGGAGTGGTCCGATAAGGTATACCCACGCCGGACGATCTAAATGAAATGAATTATGTCCGATATGGATTGACATGTAATTTATCGGACGTTATTCCGATTTCATCTTAGACTTTATCGGACAAAAGGTGTCTTATGAAAATCGGCTATGCCCGCGTATCTTCCACCGGCCAGAATGAAACCGCTCAGGTCGATATCCTTACCCGTCATGGTGTTGAGGAGGTCTTCATCGACAAGGCAAGCGGGACCACCCGTGAGGGCCGCATAAAGCTCGCGGAGGCCATCCGCTTTGCTAGGAAGGGGGATGCCTTGGTTGTGACCCGCCTTGATCGCCTAGCCCGCTCTGTGCCCGACCTGCACGCAATCTCTCAGGAGCTACAGGTCAAAGGTGTGGACCTGATTGCGACGGAACAGAACATCGATACCACGACTCCCACGGGACGCCTCATGTTCAACATGCTGGGTGCGATTGCCGAGTTCGAGACCGACCTCAGAAAGGAGCGGCAGCTTGAGGGTATCGCCAAGGCGAAAGAGGAAGGCAGATACAAGGGCCGTCCTGTGACGGTCGATGGGGATGCTATAAGGGCGGCCTTGGCTGCCGGGGATAAACCCATGGCAGTGGCTAAGCGTTTTAATGTTGCGCGTTCCACGGTTTATCGCATGATGGAAGGCGTTCGATAGTGAGCGATTACTCACGTCTGCCTCTTTGTCGGGGCGTCTACTTGTTTTGCAGGGGTAATAATGCTGGACGAAGATCAATGTGTAGATCGTCTCGTAGCTACTTCGATCAATCTCACGTCAATTCGGAATAGCCTGATAAACGCTATACCCTGCGATCCAGATGCCGCTCGACGTGAGCTACGCAGTATGCCCTTCTCAGATTTGCTCGCGGTATATATTGGATGGATTGATCGCTTCATCGAACCGCGCCCCCGAGAAGTGAGGGCGTGGGATGGCTTCTTTTCATCGCGCGCCGCGTCCCATGCTGATAAGATTTCCGCGATAGCACAACTGTTCACGCAAGGTGGAGACCTAAAGCCTTATCTGTCTCCTCGTGTGAATATTAGTGGCTACTCACCATATTCTAAAACACGCTCAGGCCTTGTAACTGCGGGGAAAGATAGGGCGTTGAACGCATATGGCACCCATCACTTGCATCTCGTTTCTAGTAACGAGAAGGGAAAGCGAAAAGGCCACAGTAAAGACCTCCTGTTCGTCAAGGTGAGACGCGACCATGTGCTTTTTGTAATGTGCGGTAACCACGCAAGTTTTGATGATGGGACGCTCAGGCAAGCAGTTTCTGACCTAGAGGTTGCCTCTGGTAAATACATCCGAGGAATTTCGGGCGTATCTGGCGAAGTTGATGCGCGGCAAGGCGAAGCCCTCGCACGGCAAGCCATAAATTCGCTTACTCAATCTAATGGGCACTACGCAGCGCCGAGTTTTCTTTCATCAGCCTTGACATCAATGGACCATCGGATTCATGCCGATAAGATAGCTGACTGTATTGAGCAGTGGGAGCCTCTCATTCGAAATGCGCAAGGGAGACAGAAAGTTTGCTCTGAATTCTCCTTCCCTTTTTTCGAGGGGGCAACGTTCGGGTGGACACTCAACTACACAACTCTTTCTCTGGTGGAGGAAACGTCAGGGCGCGCTGTTTTTGAGTTACCGCATGAAAGGCATTAACCTCGTCAATTTTTTACGTTTTCCGCAGAATGGTTCCTACGCTGACAGCCGACATTTCGGAACAACCACGCCATAGCTCGTCCCTCAAGATGTAGTCCAGACGCAAAGAATCATCTAAAGATTGTCGCGTCTTAGCGGTTCAACTTGGGTAAACATGACGAACGTTTATCAATTCCACCCTAGCGCGGAAAACTCCATCGAGGCGTTGGCGAAAGATGCCTTATTAGCAGTTGGGAAAATAAGTCTAGCGAAAACAAAACAACCAACGCCAGATTGGCTGCTATCGCGCGATATAACCACCATAAGAGACGAAGACATTGTGGGTGATCCTACGGCCTGGTTACCACAGGACGACGGGAAAATGGCATTCGTTTTCATGTGGGACAAACAGGATGCCTTCGGATTCAAAGAAGAAGACTACGAATATTTATCAAAGTTAGCGCGCGCGATACTGAAGGTTAAGTGGGCAAAAAAATCCATCAGCTCGAATTTTATCTGCAACGCGTTTGTGGAATGGGCATGTTCTCGGCTTCGCGAAGGTAATACAGATAATTTTTGCTCATACTTTATTCGGAAATGCGATACAGAGATTATGGAGTGGAAAGCGATCATTCCAATTCAGCATCTTGCAATTGAAGAAAGATTCGCATTCGGAAAAGCTAACATCATTCCTCTAAATGATGAGTTCTTTGACGATCTTTCGCGGACACTCACGGAGTACAGCCCCACTCAAATTGAGGAAACAAGCGCGTTGATCTCAAAAATGCGGAGCACTATGAAACGGTGCGCGGGAATTGAGATCGTTATTAAGGCCGAACCCGGATACACCCAAGAAGCCGCGCTGAGCTTGGCTGGGGACGCTGTAGGACTGCTCCGATTTTTTTCCCTTGCGACAATTACTTCAACACGGATGTCTCCGACATCACTTTTATCGTCTCTAATAGTCCCTCAAAAACATATAATCCTCAACTCTGCGAATGGAAAATTCAGGTACTCCACCGGCATAGCAATGAGCGAGGTGGACAATTGGATCATAAGTCGGGCTAATATAAACGATTTACAGCAATACGGCCTTGATGAGGTTGCGGCCCTTCTAGACGCAGATGAACTCAACGACTTTCAAAGGGCTGTTAGATCAAGTCTCTTGGCGTTCTCCCGTGCGACAACATTCCCGGAGATGGCAGATCGACTAGTTTTTGCTTTCTCTGCGATAGAGGGGCTCATGTTGCGGAATGCGAGTGAGTCGATACAACAAAATGTCGGAGACCGGGTAGCATTTCTAACTCAGACAGACCCATCGAAGAGACAGCGTGTCGTGGAAAACTTCCGCGAAGCGTACCGAATGAGGTCGCAGTATATACATCACCGCCTTACTGAACTTGATGTAAGGGAGCTTGACGAAGCGTTTACTAACATTCGGGCAGCGATCAGTTCTGCTGTATCAAACGCAAATTTTTTTAAAACTAAAGATGATTTTCTAGCAGCTATCGAGCGAAAAAAGTACGGGGCGTAAAGGTGCCTATATTAGCGTTTAAAAGTTTTTGCAGGGAATTACTTGGCCCGAGTTATCATGGGCAACCGAACAGCTTCAACACAAATACGCGCCTGTTCAATCAGCGGTCCTGCCGAATACACACCCAGCGTCATGCCCTGCCTCTTATGCCCCACCACAGCCGCGATCAGGCTTTCCGGTTGTGAGGCTCGCTCAGCCTGGGTGATGAACCAACGGCGAAATGAATGGAAGTTTACCAGAGAGCGTCTACGGCCTTCCAGTTCCTCACGGACACCAATCGACCGAGCATAGGCGGTGAATTGGTTCGAAGTCTTGAATGATCGTTCTCGTTGGCTCTCTGTGCTTCTTGGACCCGGCCACTCGGGAAAGAATGGGGCATCTGGCCCTTTACCTTTCGTTCGACGCTCCACGATTTCAGCAAGATCGGAATGGATGGGACATAGACGCTCTGCCTTCTCCTTCTTTTGAGGCTTGAAAACAAATACACCATCGTCGCGGCAGTCTCTAACCCGGAGACACACAATTGGGTCCAAGCGACAACCCGTTAAAGCTGCTATACGCATTAGATCATGCATCGCCTGAGACGTGTCTCCAGAGAGAAGCTTCACCATTTCGTCCTTCGTGAAGGGACGCTCTCTTTCATCATGGGCGACTGAGGGCGTTGCCAAAGCCAGACCTCTCCAGACATCCAGAGGCACTTCCTCTCTCTTCTCCAGCCATTGCCAGTACCTCGACAACCGGTTGATGTACTTGTTCAACGTCACGGGAGACAGCTTCGGCTCTAGCGACCGCAAATCATCAACAAAACGAACGGCGAGTTTCTTTGACGGGAAAGACTGTAGGAACGGCTCGACATTCTTTTCAGCACACCAGCGCTTCAAAAGCTTTATGGCCCGCTCATCATCTCCCTTAGTGCGGGGCTTTACGGTCAATTGGGCCACGTATTGTGAATGGAAATGGTCGATGAGTGTTGCGTTCCCTGATACCATCTTCGTGAATTGCTGCGCCTGCTTGACCTTTGATGGCTCAAAAACAGGCTCTTCTTCACCCGTTACCGGGTCTAACTCAACGCCTACAGGCTTCCCGAGCACAGCATCGATTGTCACAGCTATACCCGCATCAATCTCATCAACTTCTCGGTCAGTTTCAGCCTTGGCATGCTGGCGGCGAAATTCCTCTGCGATTGCGCGTAAATCGGGACGACCATCTCTTCCGGCTGCATCAGCAATCCTTGCCCGCATTTCATTTACCACCGGCCACTTGAGCTGATTGGCGATGGCCAAGCTGTCAGTATTGAGTGGATGTTTCAGCCGCGTCGGTAGCCGTCCATGGAGAGTTTTCGGGACGGCCATAGTGACCCTCCACTTTCCCCGGTGCTGCTCTAGATACTGCCGGTCATTCGCTGCCGATCTCGCCATAAATGTGCCCTACGTACCCCAGTACGTACCCCATTGACGTACCACTATGGCGTTGTTATACAGCGACAAAATTGATTTTCAACGGATAATTTGGATGGCTCGTTCTAACCCGCTTAGCTCCACCAAATCTTCTCAGACAATAAATTCTGCTTTCGGCCAACCGGTCCTATTCATCTTTTAGGCCATTTGACGTCATCGCCTATTGCAGCAGCGCCCGCACATCCTGCCCGTTGATACGGCACTCCAGGGAACCCGGCGCACTCACCTCCTCCACCACCCGACATTCGAGATATCTGCCGCGCAGCCGGTTCTCCAGCGCCTTGAAGGCGTTGAGGCCGCAGGCGTAACGGCGGCCGTCGGGGCCGGTGCAGACGCGGTTGCGTTCGACCTCCTCCACGCCGGCGAGGCGGAATTCCTGGCCCTTGAAGGTAAAGCGGTTGCTGGAAATCACACGCAGGCGCTGGTCCGCATGCATTTTCAGCGGATAGAGATCGGGCGGCGTCGGAATGCGCTCGTAATTTTGGCTACGGGGATCGACCCGCACCGGCGAGGTGGTCCACAGCAGTTCCGTATTGGCGGCAAGTCCTGCCGGTGCGGAAGTCGCCTCGCCATTGACGAGCGAGGCGATGCGGATGCCGGCTATGCCGAGGCCTATGGCAAGGACGACCTGAAACAGCAAAATTGCGATCTGCCTGACCATGTCACCGCAACATCAAAACAATGAACGACATAAATTAGATCGGCTGTCTTTAGCCGCATATCACATCAATAAAACCTTGCACGCATTAACATCCCGCACGGTGCCCATGGCCATGATCGGAAGCTGGTCGTTATCCAGGATCACCCGTCCGGTTGTCCGCAACCAGCGGAAACCGCCGGATTTGAGCTGAATGCGATATTCCTGATCATAGAACACGCCATTTGTCAGCGAATTATAAACCGCCTTGGCGACGCGTGCGCGCGAGCCGCTTTCGATCTGCGCGATGAAATCTTCGACCGGAATGCCGCAGGCGGCTTTTTCCGGCGAGAATTCGCGCAGGCGGGCCGACACGGCATCGAGATAGATCAGGTTCTGCCCGATGTTCCAGGTATAATAACCCACAAGTGTCTCTTCGAGCGATATGTTCTCCAACATCGGCCTTCTACCGTCTGAAATGCTTGTGCGGGTCTGTAACATACCAGACGATAGACGGCTAACCACAAGAATTCATCCTTTTGTCTGATGAGACGCGGTTTTGTGGGCGGCGGATTATCGACAGCCCATTTCGGCCGCCATGTTGGCGAACCAACCTTCCTGTGCCAAAGAAGGTTGACCCTAGAGCCAACGACCAGAGGAGCCGCCGTGACCATCGGGCTTGCCCATGCCGAACTCATCGCCGTCGTCACCGCCATCACCACGGATGAGCCGCGGGTCATGACCGTTCGCGAAGGCGCAGCACTTCCGTCGGGGCCGTTCGAATTCGGGCACAGAACGCTCCAGAGCGGGTTGCGGGAATGGATCCACGAACAGACCCACCACCCCGTCGGTTATCTCGAACAACTCTACACCTTCGCCGATCGCGACCGTAACAACGACATTTTAGGCGGAAGAACCATCTCCATCGGTTATCTCGGGCTGGTTCGCGAGCAGGAAGCATCAGGCGGCAAACGCGCCCTCTGGCACGGCTGGTACGAATATTTCCCCTGGGAAGATCATCGCCAGGGACGCCCTGAGGTTTTGGACAGCATCATCGACAGGCTGCGTGCCTGGGCGGATTCCGATCCCGCCTGCAAAAGCCAGCGCCATTTGCGGGCGGACTTCACCTTCGGCCTAGATGGCGGCGGCTGGAACGAGGAACTGACCCTGCAGCGCTATGAGCTGCTGTATGAAGCCGGGCTGGTCGAGGAAGCGCAGGGCGATCCGCGGGTCAATTTCGGCAGGCCGATGTTTGCCGATCACCGCCGCATTCTCGCCACCGGCATTGCGCGATTGAGGGCCAAGATCAAATACCGGCCGGTGGTGTTCGAATTGATGCCCGATGCCTTCACGCTCCTGCAGCTGCAGCGCGCCATCGAGGCGCTGGCCGGACTGACGCTGCACAAGCAGAATTTCCGCCGGCTGATTGAACAGCAGCAGCTGGTGGAAGAAACCGGCGACATGGCGACCGAAACCGGCGGCCGCCCGGCAAAGCTTTTCCGCTTCCGCCAGACCGTTCTCGATGAGCGCGCCCTCTCGGGTACAAAACTGCCCCTCTCCCGCAATTGACATATACTCACAATGAGAATATCTCTTTGTCCTGGATATACTCAAACAGAGTATAAATGGGAGAGTGCCGTGAACGAACAGATATCCGCCGCAAGCCTCTATGATCGCGTCGCCCGGGTGATTCCCAAGGCCGAATGGATGGGCTTTCAGGACGATGTGGATGCGATCCTCGAGTTGAAGCGCAAACGTAACGCGGTCATCCTCGCCCATAATTACCAGACACCGGAAATCTTCCATGGCGTCGCCGACATCGTCGGCGACAGCCTTGCCCTTGCCCGCAAGGCGATGGAGGTGGAGGCGGATGTGATCGTTCTCGCCGGCGTGCATTTCATGGCCGAGACGGCAAAGTTGCTCAATCCGCAAAAAACCGTGCTCATTCCGGATATGGGCGCGGGCTGCTCGCTGGCGGACTCCATCACGCCCGAGGACATTGCCCTTCTGCGCAAGGCCTATCCCGGCGTTCCGGTTGTCACCTATGTGAACACGTCCGCTGCGGTGAAGGCGGCCTCCGACATCTGCTGCACGTCAGGCAATGCCCGCCAGGTGGTGGAATCGCTCGGCGTGCCGCGCGTGCTGATGCTGCCGGATGAATATCTGGCGAAGAACGTGGCGAAGGAAACCAATGTCGAGCTGATCGCCTGGCGTGGCCATTGCGAGGTGCATGAGCTTTTCACCGCCGATGACATCAGAGAACTCAGGGAGAGCCATCCCGGCGTCACCGTGCTGGCGCATCCGGAATGTCCGCCCGATGTCGTGGAGGCTGCAGATTTTTCCGGCTCCACCGCCGTCATGTCTGACTATGTCGGGCGCGAGCGCCCCGCCCGCGTGGTGCTTCTGACGGAATGCTCGATGAGCGACAATGTCGCCGTGCATCACCCGGATGTCGAATTCATCCGTCCCTGCAATCTCTGCCCGCATATGAAGCGCATCACGCTTGGCAACATCCGCACAGCCCTTGAGGAAAACCGCCACGAAGTGACGGTCGATCCGGCCATCGCCGTCGCCGCCCGCCGCGCCGTGGAAAGGATGCTGGAAATATGAGCGAGCGCCTCTCGTCGCATGCGGGCTGGACGGTCATTGTCGGCAGCGGCATTGCCGGCCTGATGGCGGCGCTGACGCTTGCGCCGCAGCCTGTGCTGCTTATCACACGCGGCGTTCTCGGCGGCGAGACGTCCAGCGCCTGGGCGCAGGGCGGTATTGCGGCAAGCCTCGGCCCCGACGATAGTGCAGCCCTCCACCTTGCCGATACGCTCGCCGCGGGTGACGGCCTCTGCGATGCTGAAATGGCCGCAGAGATCGTTTCCGCCGCCCCCGCCGTCATCGAGGCGCTGGAGCAGGCGGGGGTGCGCTTTGACCGTGATGCCGCGGGCAGGCTCCTCTTCGGGCTGGAGGCCGCCCATGGCAGAAGGCGCATCCTGCATGCCGAAGGTGACGGTTCGGGCGCGGCCATCGTCAGGGCTCTCGCCGCCAGCGTTCTTCGCACGCCCTCCGTCACTGTTCTGGAAGGCACGGAAGTGCGCCGCCTGCTGACGGAAAACGGCGCCATCGCCGGTCTCGCCTGCATCGGCCCCAAAGGCTGCTTCACTTTGCCGGCCACACAGGTCGTTCTCGCCACCGGCGGCCTCGGCGGGCTTTATGAGGCGACGACCAATCCATCCGGCAATTTCGGACAGGGCATCATGCTCGCCGCCCGCGCCGGCGCCATCCTCGCCGATATGGAATTCGTCCAGTTTCACCCGACGGCGCTTTCCTCGCCACGACGGCCGCTGGCGCTGGTGAGCGAGGCCGTGCGGGGCGAAGGCGCGCTTCTACTTAATGAGAACGGCGAACGTTTCATGGCTGATGTTCCGGGTGCGGAACTTGCCTCGCGCGATATTGTCGCCCGCGCCATCGACCGCGAAATGCTGCGCGGCGGCAGGGTCTTTCTCGATGCCCGCAAGGCGCTCGGCTCGGGCTTTTCCACCCGTTTCCCCTCGATCAACCTGCTCTGCCGGGAGGCAGGGATAGACCCCGCCCGCGAACTCGTGCCGGTCCGCCCGGCGGTGCATTATCATATGGGCGGCGTCGCCACCGATGGCAGAGGCCGAAGCTCGTTGCCGGGCCTTTGGGTTGCCGGCGAAACCGCCTGCACGGGGCTGCATGGCGCGAACCGGCTTGCCAGCAATTCCCTGCTGGAAGCGGCCGCCATGGGCATGCGCGCAGCGGAAGACATCGCCGGCAGACGTACTTATGCTGGAAAACAGCCAGCTGATATCGCAACTTTCCCCACACCTGACTTCCCGGCAGTCGACCTCTCTCCCGTCCGGCCCATCGTTTCCCGCCATCTCGGCATCGTAAGACATGCGGAAGGATTGGCCGGTGCGATCCGTGACCTCCTGCCATTGGCGGAGCGGAACGGCGCGGCATCCGATCCCGCCCTTGTTGCCCTTGCCATCGCCGTCTTCGCGGCGCTGCGCACGGAATCTCGCGGTGCGCATTTCCGCGACGATTTTCCCGAAAAGGGCGCAGCGGCGACAAGGCGCAGGCTGAGCCTCAGCGACGTCCTCGCCATCGCCCACGAATTTTCCTCTTCCAGCCATTCTTCGGCCAGCCTTGCGCGGAGCGCCTGACATGATCCTTTCTCCCCTGCCACGCCTCATCATCGAACCGCTCGTGCGCAACGCCCTCCTGGAAGACCTCGGGCTGGCGGGCGATATCACCTCCGCCGCCGTCATTCCCGCCGATCATCGCTCGGTCGTCGTCATGGCTGCGCGCGAACCGGGCGTTATTGCCGGTCTCGATGCGGCGGACCTTGCTTTCCAGCTGGTAGACCCGGCCATCGCGATGAAACGGCATGTGCAGGATGGGGCAACCGTGGCCCCCGGCGATATCATCGCGACGATCGAAGGCCCCTCGCGCGGCCTTCTGACGGCGGAGCGCACGGCGCTGAATTTCCTTGGCCACCTGTCGGGCATCGCCTCCGTCACCGCAAAAATCGTTGCCGCCATTGCCGGCAGCAAAGCCTCGGCCGCCTGCACCCGTAAGACGACGCCGGGGCTGAGAGCACTGGAAAAATATGCCGTGCGCGCCGGCGGCGGCATGAACCATCGTTTTGCGCTCTATGACGCCGTTCTCATCAAGGACAACCATATCGCCGTGGCCGGCGGCGTGCGCGACGCCATCCGCCGCGCCCGGCAGGGCGTGGGGCATCTCGTCAAGATCGAGGTGGAAGTCGATACGCTTGCGCAGCTGCGTGACGTCATGGACGAGGGCGTCGATGCGGTTCTCCTCGACAATATGGCCCCCGAACAGCTGCGCGAGGCCGTAGGGATCGTCGCCGGTCGCGCCATTACCGAAGCGTCCGGCCGCATCAATCCGCAAACGGCCGCGGCCATCGCCGCAACCGGCATCGACCTCATTTCCGTCGGCTGGCTGACCCATAGCGCACCGGTTCTCGATATCGGGCTGGATTTTGAGAGCCAGGGTTGAGTTTGCGATAGCGTGCACGCCGCACGGAACAAAAGTTCCGCGTCATCGTTAGTATCCCGCCTGGGGTCAATTCAAGGCGGGGGGACGTGCGCAAAAAATGCGGGTCCAGTGCCTTCTGACCTCTTTAGAAAGGAAAGGCCTGTTATGGAAGACGCACAAGTTGGCTGGATTGCAGCAATCATCATCGGCGGCGTAGCCGGATGGCTCGCGGAACAGTTCATGAAAAGCAATATGGGTGTTTTCATGAACATTATTCTCGGCATTATCGGCGCCATCGTCGCCAATTTCCTTCTGGGGCTCGTGGGCATTTCGCTCGGAGGCTGGATTGGCTATCTCATCGCCGGTTTCATCGGCGCCTGCATTCTCATCGCCATCGGGCGGGCATTTCGCCGCTAAGGGGAGGACACCATGAGCTTTTTCGACAAGATCAAGAACGCGATTTTCGGCAAGGCCGAGGCCGCACCTCAGACTTCGGCTCCGGCCGGAACACCGTCGACCACCGCCAGCCCGACCACAGCAAGCCCGGCCGCGCCCGCTCCGACAGCGGCGGCTCCGGCACCTGCCGGCAATGTCGACGTCGCTTCGATTCTGGATGCGGCTGTCAAGAAGAACGGCCAGAAGCTCGACTGGAAACGCTCCATCGTCGATCTTCTCAAGGCTCTCGACCTCGACAGCAGCCTGACGGCCAGAAAGGAACTCGCCGGCGAGCTCGGTTATACCGGCGACACCTCGGATTCGGCGACCATGAACATCTGGCTGCACAAGACCGTCATCAAGAAACTGTCCGAGAACGGTGGCAAGGTTCCGGCCGACCTTCTGGATTGAACCGATAAACGGGAGAGCCGCGATGGACGACTATTCCAGCCTCCGAGAGCAGATCGGCCAGGACCTCGACACCCTGCACAGGACCGAGCATCCGAAGTCGATCTTCGAGATCGCCGACGACTATCTTCTGGGAAATCCAAATCTCAACAGAGTCATCGTCGAAGACATCATCAAGGAAGAAGCGGACAAGCGCGGCATCGCGATCCACTGAAGCCGCGCATCGCAGGCACGGCTGTTGTAACAAAAGGGCGGCATCCTAACCGGATGCCGCCCTTGTATATTTGGCAGAGTTGCATCATCCGCACTCCGTCACCCCGGACCAGATCCGGGGTCCAGCGCGATCAAGTCCTTGATCGCAAAAAGACTCTTCTCACGGCGCAGACGCGCCGTGGCTGGATGCCGGATCTAGTCCGGCATGACGGAGGAGAGGTTTTCGCCAAAGCTTTATTTATCCAGCTTCGCTTCGGCCTTTTTCGCGTTTTCTTCCATCAGCTCATACCACATCGCGTTCATGACGGCGAAGATGGCGGCGAGAGGCAGGCCGAGCAGCCAGGCGAAATACCACATGTTCGATCTCCTTCTTTCTTGATCAATAAGCGTGACCGCTGTCGTCGCGGATCGCCTTTTCGTCCACCTTGCCCCACAGCACGCGATAGACCCATGATGTATAGGCGACGATGATCGGGATGAAGATGAGGGCGACGACCAGCATGATGAACAGCGTCATATGGCTGGACGATGCATCCCATACCGTCAGGCTCGATTTCGGATCAACCGAGGACGGCAGGATGAAGGGAAACATCGCTAGCCCTACCGTTGAGATGATGCCGAAAATGGCGAGCGAGCTGGAAAGCAGCGCCAGCACCTCCTTGCGGGCCCTGAACAAGATGAAGGCCACGAGCGGGAAGACAAGACCGAGCGCCGGCGCCAGCATCATCCATGGATGCGCCGCATAGTTGGAAAACCAGACGCCGCTTGCGACCTCGACCGTCTTCGACAGCGGATTGGACGGACCATCGGTCACGATGTCAGAGGTGAAGCGATATCCATCGATACCGAGCCACAGAAAGACGCCGCCGAGCGCAAACAGAACTGACGTGGCAAGGGCCGCGATGCTGCCAAAAGCGCGGGCGCGGGCCGCCACCGGACCATCCGTCTTCAGCACCAGCCATGCCGCACCATGCATGATGAGCATGGCGACGGATACGAGGCCGCAGAGGATGGCGTAGGGGTTCAGAAGTTCGAACAGCGTCGTGCCGTCGTAGAAAATCCTGAGGTCGTCATTCAGGTGGAAGGGAACGCCCTGCAGCACATTGCCGATCGCCACGCCGAAGATCAGCGTGGGAACGAAGCCGCCGATAAAGAGCGCCCAGTCCCAGCCGGTGCGCCATGCGGTGCTTTCACGCTTGGAGCGATATTTGAAACCGACCGGCCGCAGGATCAGCGCAAACAGGGTGGCGAACATCGCCAGGTAAAAACCTGAAAACGACACCGCATAAAGCGGCGGCCAGGCGGCGAAGATCGCGCCGCCGCCAAGGATGAGCCAGACCTGATTGCCTTCCCAGACCGGGCCGATGGAATTGATGACGACACGCCGCTCGATATCCGTTTTCGCAACGAAGGGCAGCAGCGCGCCGGTGCCGAGATCGAAACCGCCGGTAACGGCGAAACCGATCAGCACCACGCCGAGCAGCAGCCACCAGATAACGCGGAGGATTTCGTAGTCGATGAGTTGGTGCAATATCATGATCGTTTACTCCGCAGCGACGAGTTTTTCAGGAACGAGCGGCGCTTCCGGCTCATGGTCCGGATCAGGCCCCTTGCGGATCGCCTTCAGCATCAGCCCCATCTCGACGATGAACAGCACCGTGTAGATGGCGATGAAACACAGGAGCGTGATGAGGACCGTAGAGGCGCTGAGGCTGGAAACGGCCGCCGCTGTTGGCAACACGCCCTCGATAATCCATGGCTGGCGGCCGAATTCGGCCACGACCCAGCCCATTTCCGCCGCGATCCACGGCAGCGGAATGGCGAAGACCGCCACTTTCAGCAGCAACGGATAATGATCCAGCCGGCGGCGGGCCGAAAGATAAAAGAACGTCGCCGTCAGAAGGATGAAGAACATGCCAAGGCCGACCATGATGCGGAACGCCCAGAACAGTGTCGGCACATGCGGAATGGTATCCGCCGCAGCTTTCGCAATCTGCTCTTCGCTCGCCTGGCGCGGATCATCGACATATCGTTTCAGCAGCAGGGCATAACCAAGCTCGTGGCCGAGTTCCGCAAAGGTGCCGCGCACCTCTTCGGGCAGTTGCGCGCCTTTACCGGTGGCGCGTATCTGCATCAGCGCGTCATAGGCCTTGATGCCGTCGCGGATGCGGGTCTTGGCCTGCTCCACCAGATCGTTGATGCCCGGAATTTGCGTATCGAGCGAGCGGGTGCCGATAAGACCCATCACCCACGGGATCTTCACCGCGAAATGCGTCTCGCGCGCTTCCTGATCGGGAAAACCGATGACCGTGAAGGGTGCCGGGGCCGGCTCGGTTTCCCACATGGCCTCGATGGAGGCGAGCTTCATCTTCTGGTGTTCGGTCGAGAGATAGCCGCTTTCGTCACCCAGCACGACGACCGACAGCGCCGATGCGAGACCGAAGGAAGCGGCGACCGTCATCGAACGCTTGGCCAAATCGACATGGCGGCCTTTCAGCACATACCAGGCCGAAACGCCGAGCACGAAGATGGAGGCCGTCACGTAACCGGCGGAAACCGTGTGAACGAACTTCGCCTGCGCCACCGGGTTGAACAGGACCTCGAAGAAGTCAGTCACTTCCATGCGCATGGTCTGGGGATTGAAGGCGGAGCCCGTGGGGTTCTGCATCCAGCCATTGGCGATCAATATCCATAGCGCCGAAAAATTCGAGCCGAGCGCCACGCACCATGTCGCGACGAGATGGCCGAGTTTTGATAATTTATCCCAGCCGAAAAAGAACAGCCCGACGAAGGTGGCTTCCAGGAAGAAGGCCATCATGCCCTCGATCGCCAGCGGCGCACCGAAAATATCGCCGACATAGTGGCTGTAGTAGCTCCAGTTCATGCCGAACTGGAATTCCATGACGATGCCGGTGGAAACGCCAAGCACGAAGTTGATGCCGAACAACGTGCCCCAGAATTTCGTCATCTGCCGCCAGATCGCGCGGCCGGTCATGACATAGACCGTTTCCATGATGGCGATCACCACCGACAGTCCGATCGTCAGGGGAACGAACAGAAAGTGATACAAAGCCGTCACCGCAAATTGCAGGCGCGACAGCGCCACTATGTCGAGTTCCATAGTCTTACCCACCTTTTCCGGAAGGCCGGCCTTCCATTTCAAAGACGACGCCGGCTCTCAAAAAATCTCAGTCCGGGCGCAGTGTCTTCAGCACTACGCCGTATTCCGGGGCGCCGCTTTGACATTCATCAAATTGACGCCCCTCTTTCAGCACGATGATGCGCTCGGCAAATTCCGCCTCGCGGCGATTATGGGTGATCATCACGACAGTCTTTCCCTGCGCCCTGGCAAACAGCCGGGTGAGGACGTCGCGGGCAGTCTCGCCGTCGAGCCCCTCCGTCACCTCGTCGAGAAGCCAGAGCGGCCGGTCGGCGAGCAGGAAACGGGCGAGCGCCAGCCGGCGCGACTGGCCGCCGGAAAGCCCCTGGCCTGCCTCACCAAGCCTTGTCTCCAGCCCGGCGGCCAAGGATTTGACATGTTCGGCAAGGCCTGCCGCCGTCAGCGCATCCCACAATTCATCCGCGGTTGCGGCGGGTTTCGCCAGCCGCAGATTGTCGGCGATGCTATCGCGAAAAAGCTGGCTGCGTTGCGTCATAAGAGTGGACGGCAGCGCGCTAACCGTGCCCGCAGCCGGCCGCAATTCACCCGCCAGAAGCTGGATGAGGCTCGTCTTGCCCGCGCCGCTCGGGCCGACGATCGCAACCCTCTCCCCGGCAGCGATTGCAAGGTTGATATTCGTCAGGACCGGATTGTCGTTCCCCTCCCGCTCCAGACGCACATCTTCGAGTTTTGCCGCCATCCCGCTGACCGGCAAGACGGGACAGCGACCCTCAACCGTTGCCGAGAGACGCGGCGCGATGCGCCGTGCGGAGAATAGCGTACGCCCAAGTTCCATCGCCCCACGACGCAGCGCCGTGAAAGGCTCCAGCGCAGCAAAACAGACGAGCAGCCCGAGCGCCGCAGCAGGCGCGCTCACCGCCCCCTGTTCCGCAAGCCAGGCCATGCCGAGAAGGGCTGCGCTCAAAAGAACGGCCGCTGCAACTCCGAAGGAAAAACCGGCATTGGTCTCGATACGGTTCAGGCTATCGTCACAGGCAGAGAGGTAATCATCCGCCCGTTTCACCGCCGCGACCTGCGCGGAAAGGCGGCCGGTGGTCAAGAGCTCCGTCTGTCCGCTCACGAGGTCGGCCGTGCTGGCCCGAAGCGCTTCAAGCCCGATTGCCCGGCGGCGCGAGAATGTTTCCGCGCGCAGGGCGGAGCGCGCCGAAATTCCAAGCCCCGCCACGATCAGGAAAGCTGCCGCCAGAATGCCGGCCATCGGATGGAGAAAAGCAAGCCCGAAGCCTGTTGCAATCGCGGCGAGGATCGCCACGGCGGCGGGAACCAGCACGCGCAGATAAAGCGAATCAAGCGCGTCTATATCCGCCGTCAACCGGTTCAGCAGGCGGGCAGGCCTTGCCTCCAGGGATTTCGCGGCCTGCGGCGCGGCAAAACCGCGAAACAGTTTTTCCCGAAGGGCTGCAAGCACGGAAAGCGTGGCTTCATGGGTGGTCATGCGCTCGCCATAGCGGGCGGCGGTGCGCGCCAGCGCCAGAAGACGAATGGCGGCCGAAGGGGCAAAGACATCGAAAGCATAGGCCGTTGCGGGCAGAAGACCGGCAATCGCCGTTGCGGTGATGAACCAACCGGAAACGCCGAGAAGGCCAATGCCCGCCAACACCGTCGTTACCGCCAGAACCGCGCCCGCCAGCAGCATGCCGCGCCGCGCCGACCAGAACAGGGCGATAACGGGTCTCAATATCGCAAAACGCGCGATCATGGCTGCCCCCTCGAATGGATCGCCGTCATATCCACGATCCTGTCCATGCGCGCCGCAAGCACCGGATCATGGGTCGCGACGATCAATGTCCTGCCATTTGCCAGTTGCAGCAGGTTATCCGTGACGAGAGCAGCCGTTTCCCGGTCGAGATGGGCTGTCGGCTCATCGGCCAGAACAAGCTGCGTGGCGGGGTCTGCGAAAGCGCGCGCAATGGCAAGCCGCACCGCCTCCCCGCCTGAAATGCCATATCCGCCATCACCGATCTGCAGATGCCGGCGTGCATGCGTCAATTCATCGAGCCCTGTGCGGCGCAGCGTCTCTTCCACCATGCCATCACTGACACCGGAACGACCGAAACGAATATTCGCCTTCAGCGAACCGGCAAAAAAGAACGGCTTCTGGCTGACCCAGCCGATCGTCCTGCGCAGCCCATCGGCCGTCGCATTGTCGAGCTTTACGCCGCCGATCCTGATCGAACCCTCTCCAGCCTCGGCCAACCCGGCAATCAAGGAGAGTACAGTGGATTTGCCACAACCGGAAGGCCCGAGAATCGCAACTCGCTCACCCTGTTGAACCGTCAGGTTGAGATTTTGGATGACAGACCGGGCGTTCGGATAAGCAAAGGAAAGATTGTCGATCTCCAAGAGGCCGGGCGTCGGGGATGGGACAGACGCCACATCCGCACCCTCTCCCGCGATGGCCGCACCACCAGCCGTCAGTTTGCCGAGCGCATCAAGCGCCGCTTCGCCGGCCGCGCGGTCGTGCCAGACGGCGGAGAGTTCCCGCAGCGGCTCGAAAAAGGCCGGCGCCAGAAGCAGGATGAAGAGACCTTCGGCTAGCGTCAGCTTGTGGCCCCAGGCGCCGAAATCCAGAAAACCGAGCAGATGAAAACCGATATAGACGGCGGTCATGGCAACGCCGAGCGCTGCGAAAAGCTCCAGCACCGCAGAGGAGAGAAAGGCGATCCTGAGCACCGCCATCGTCCGCTTCTTGAGGTTCTGCGCATCGGCGCTGAGACGCTCCGCCGTCAGATCGACGGCTTCGAGCGTGCGGATCGTTTCCAGCCCGCGCAGGCGATCAAGCAGGAAGGCATTCATATTGCCCGTCTCGGCAAGCTGCTTTTCACTGGCGGCCTTCGCCTGCCAGCCGATGAGCGCCATGAAAAGAGGGATGGTTGGCATGGCGAGCAACAGCACCAGCGCCGCGATCCAGGTAAATGGCAGGATCGCCAGCACGAAAACCAGGGGAATGATGGTGGCCTTCATCCGCGCCGGCTGGAAACGGGAAAGATAGGGCACCAGCGCTTCCGCCGCCTCAGCCACGACGCCCGCCGCCTCACCCGAGGCGGTGCGCGACAGATCGAGCGGGGAAACCTTCGCCACAGCCTGCAGCGCTTCCAGCCGCCGTTGCGACAGCACCGCGCGGGCGGCACGAAACGACAGCCGCGCCGCCATCTTTTCCAGCCACGCCTTGACGAGGCCGAGGATGAGAACCGCAGCGGCGGCCGGCACGATCGCCATCATCGGCGCGCCATCGGCAATTCTTCCGACGGAAAAGGCAAGCAAAGCCGCCTGCGGCAGCCACAGTAAAGCCGCCAGCACATGCAGCAGGGCAACGGATCTCCCCACCACCGGCGCGCGTGTCATTTTCGCCCGCCCGTCGGCTCTGTTGCGGGAGGTTCTGCGGTTGGCGTTGCGCCGACGCATCGCATCGGGCGAGATTGCAGCCGGCGCGGGACAGACTGCGCCGTCACCGTCGGCCCCCTGGCGGATTTCCACTGACATGCTCACGGCCGCTCTCCTCACCCGTCCTTCTTCGCGCCACGGGGTCTGGCGAGGGAGACGATCCTGTCCTTGGCCTCCAGCAGCTTCGTGACCTTCGAACCGAGCGCGAGAAGCGACGCCAGCCTTTCCGTCTCCAGCCGCTTCACATCGTCATACCAGCCGGTGAGCTGCTCGATCAGCGTCTTCATCTCATCGATGCGCTTTTGCGCATGCCGCTCATCTTCGTTTTCCGGCGTCTCCATCAGAATTTCACGCAGCACGCTGAGCGTCGGATCGATCTCGCGTTTCTTGCGCTCCTCGGCAAGGGTGCGGAGAATTTGCCAGACATCGTCAGGCGTCGTGAAAAAATCGCGCCGGTCGCCGGGAAAATGCTTGAGAATTGCAAGGTTCCACGCCTGCAGCTCCTTCAGGCTCATCGACACGTTGGAACGGGAAATGCCAAGCGCCTCCACGATATCGTCCGCACACAACGGCTGCGGCGAAATGTAAAGCAAAGCATAGACTTGGCCGACGGTGCGGTTAATGCCCCAGCGGCTGCCCATCTCACCGAAATGCAGCACAAAGGACTGAACGAGCGGGGAGAGATTGGTTGGCATTTCTTTGTTTCCTGAATTTTCAGTAATTTCTGAAATTTCGATAACGCAAAAAAAGACAGGCGGCAAATCACCTTTTTGACCTGCGTCAAAATGTGCAAATGGGCAGAGACGACATCGGTGAAGATGCTCGTGGGCGCAGCCAGGGCAAAATATGCGGCAGTCGTGTTGGGGCTTTATGACAGGCTGGGCGTTTGCTCGGGTTCGTCACCCTCTCTCCGTCATTCCGGCCTTGAGCTGGAATAACGCACTCCAAAGCAGCTGATGATATCGATAACATAGCTGCAGGCCGCCGCAGGCAAAAATCCACCCATAAAAAATCGGCGGCGGAAAGATCCGCCGCCGATCGAAACGTCCGCACATTCCCCGTGCGGCAAAAGCGCTTACGAAAAAGCGATCTGCACCTTCATGGCGCGACTGCGGTCGGAGGCGAATTCGAAGGCCGAGATGGCGTCGTCGAGATCGACGGTCTGGGTGATGAACGGCTTGACGTCGATCAGGCCCTTGCGCATCAATTCCACACCAGTGGCGAATTCCTCATGGAAGCGGAAAGAACCGCGCAGATCCAGTTCCTTGGCGGTGATCGCCATCATCGGCAGGTTCATATCGCCGCCAAGACCGAGCTGGACGATGATGCCGCGCGGACGAAGCGCCGCGATACCGCCGGCAAGCGCCACGGCGGCACCCGAGCATTCATAGAGAACATCGAAAGTTCCCTTGTTTGCCCCATAGGCGGCAAGCGCGTCGGGCTCATCCTTGCTGTTGATAACACGGTCCGCACCCGCCTCACGCGCCTTAGCGAGCGTGAAATCGGAAAGATCGGTGGCGACGATTTCAGCCGCGCCGGCACGGCGCGCGGCCAGAATGGAGAGGATTCCGATCGGGCCACAACCCGTGACAAGCACACGTTTTCCCAGCAAATCACCGGCGCGGCGGGTGGCATGCAGCGTCACCGCGAGCGGCTCGGCCATGGCGGCCTCGCCGGCGCTCAGGCCATCGGCCGGCACGCATTGCAGGGCGTCCGCCACCAGAACCTCACGGAAAGCACCCTGAATATGCGGGAAAGGCATGGCGCTGCCATAAAAGCGCATGTTGAGGCACTGGTTGTGCAGTCCTTCCTGGCAGAAGCGGCAGGTTCTGCAGGGACGGGACGGCGAAACGGCGACCAGACCGCCGACCTTCAGCCCTTCGACGCCCTCGCCCAGTTCTTCGATGACGGCCGAGACCTCATGGCCCAGCACCATCGGCTCACGAAGCCGCACCGCGCCGAAGCCTCCGTGATTGTAATAATGCAGATCGCTGCCGCAAATTCCGCCCCGGACCAGACGAAGCCGCACTTCTCCCGCTCCCGGCGCTTCCTCGGGCCGTTCCTCGATGCGCACATCCTTGGCCCCATGGGCAACAATCGCTCTCATAAATATCTCCCGTTCGACATCGCGCCTGAGCAGCACGACAAATAATCCGCATCCCTGTCACCGCCGCCTGCCGTGCATTTGCACGCCGTGCAGCCTCCCCGCCCGCCCGATCCGTACCGAAACCGGGCGTTTAAGCCTTGACATCCACGTCTGAAAGGGATGAATGTTATCGATAACATAAACCGGTATGAATGCAATGTCGAGAGACTGGAGGAAACAGTGGGCCTTAATTTGTTCGATCTTTCCGGCCGCCGCGCCCTGATCACGGGTTCGTCCCAGGGCATCGGCTTCGCGCTGGCGCAGGGGCTGGCGGAAGCCGGAGCGGAAGTGGTGCTGAACGGGCGCGATGAAGCGAAGCTGAAGGCCGCCGCCGCTGGCATCAAGGGTGCGAAAACACTTGCCTTCGACGCTACCGATCATGGCGCGGTGCGCGAGGCCATCGACCGTTTCGAAGCGGAGGTCGGCCCCATCGATATTCTCGTCAACAATGCCGGCATGCAGCATCGCACGCCGCTCGAGGATTTTCCGGCGGATGCCTTCGAGCGCCTGCTGCAGACCAACATCGCCTCTGTGTTCCATGCCGGACAGGCGGCCGCGCGCCACATGATCAGCCGTGGCCGTGGCAAGATCATCAACATCGCCAGCGTTCAGACCGCCCTTGCCCGCCCCGGCATCGCGCCCTACACCGCCACCAAGGGCGCCGTCGGCAATCTGACGAAAGGCATGGCGACGGACTGGGCCAAATACGGCCTGCAATGCAACGCCATCGCGCCCGGCTATTTCGATACGCCGCTCAATGCGGCTCTGGTTGCCGATCCCACCTTTTCGGCATGGCTTGAAAAGCGCACGCCGGCCGGCCGTTGGGGCAAGGTCGAAGAGCTCGTCGGCGCCTGCATCTTCCTGTCATCCGATGCCTCGTCCTTCGTGAACGGGCATATTCTTTACGTCGATGGCGGCATCACCGCTTCGCTTTAACAAACACCAAAACCGGATGGCCGGCTGCGGCCGCCATCCGGTTTTGAACCGATGACACCACGACACTTTGGGAGGAGGCCGTGAACACCATGACCGAGAAGAACAAAGTCGCGCTGATCGGCGCCGGCGCCATGGGCGGCGCGATCGGCACACGGCTCATCGAGACCGGCAATCAGCTGACGGTTTTCGATCTGGATGCGGAAAAGGTGGCGGCGTTGACGAGCCTCGGCGCGCAGAGCGCCGGCACGGCGGCGGAAGCGGCTTCAGTTTCCGATGTGGTGATCCTCAGCCTCAATTCCCCGAAAATCGTTCGCATCGCCGTCTTCGGCAAGGATGGCGTGGCGGCGGGGGCAAAGCCCGGCACACTCATCATCGACATGTCCTCCATCGATCCGGAGGCGACCAAGGAGCTAGCGGCCGATGCTGCGGAAAAGGGCCTGCGCTGGGTGGACAGCCCGCTTTCGGGCGGTGCGCCCAAGGCGCTTGTCGGCCAGTTGACGCTGATGGCCGGCGGCAGCGAAAAGGATGTCGCCGATGCGCATCGCGTGCTGCGGCATGTGGCCAGCAACTATACCCACATGGGACCCTGCGGCGCGGGACAGACGACGAAACTCATCAATCAGGTTCTCTGCGGGCTGAATTTCCTTGCGGTGGCGGAAGCAACACAGCTTGCGCTGGATGCTGGCGTCAATGCCGCCAAAATCCCGCAGGCGCTGAAGGGCGGCCGCGCCGATAGCGCCATCCTGCAGGAATATATGCCGCGTTACCTGGCGAAGGATTACCGGCGCACCGGCCGTATCGACAATATGGTGAAAGACCTCAACGGCGCGCAGGATCTCGCCCGGCGCACCAACACGGCCATGCCGCTGACGGCACTTTGCGCCGAAGTGCACCGCATGCTGACGGCGGCAGGGCTGGGTGGAGAGGATCAGGCCGCACTGATGGAGTTTTTCAGCGGCGCGAAACGCACCTTTCCGGACTGATTGCCCGATGGGCATGAAATGGCAGGAGCCTGTTGATACGGCCCCCACGGGCCATTGCGAAATTGTCCTTCAGCGAAGATGATCGGGCGAATCGGCACGGCAGTTGCCCCGATCATCGCAGATGCATGCAAAGGACAATTTCCCGATGACTACCTCCACGACAGGCACGGGGATTGCCGGTTTGACCGTTTCCGGAAACGGTTTCATTGCCGAAATCGCTTTTGAGGGCGCGACGCTTCTGAGCTGGCGGCCGATCTCTGCCGATGGCGGAGAAGGCGAAGATCTTGTCGACGGATATTCGACGCCCGCCGAACTGCAATCGCAAAACGGCGTGAGAAACGGCATTCTCGCACCCTTCACCAATCGCATTCCGGATGGCCAATTCAGTTTTGGCGGGCAGGCGCACCGCATTGAACCGGTGCTTGCCCATGAAACTCTCGTCTTCCACGGATTTGCCAGAGCCCTGCCCTTCGCCCTCGCGCAATCTCTTGAGGAAAACGGCGCTCGCATCCTCATCTTCCGCACTGAAATATCGCCTGCGGATTTCAAGGGTTATCCCTACCGTCTCGCCATCGAGGTGGAATATCGCTTCGCCGGCCATGAGGTCACCATCGACATACGCGGCATCAATCGCGACGACCGGCCCCTGCCTTTCGCCGCCGGCTGGCATCCCTATTTCCGCCTGCCCGGCACAACGTCTATCGACGACCTTCTTCTCACGCTGCCCTCGCGAACGGCGATTGAAACAGACAACGATCTGATCCCCCTTCGCGACCCACAGGGCGGGATAGTCAAACGGGACGACACCCGCTTTCTCTATGCGCCGCTGGCCGGCCATGTACTCGATGTCTGCTTCACCGATCTGGTCGCATCCGAAAACGGGCTTTACGAGACGAGGCTCGAAAACCGGCACGATGGTTCGAGCCTGACGGTATGGCAGGAGCGTGGGCACATGCATGTCTTCACCGGCGATACGCTCGCCCGCGACAGGCGGCACTCCATCGCGCTTGAACCCGTGGAAACACCAACCAACGCCTTCAACCACCAGGAACTCGCGGATGCGATTACCCTGCAACCCGGCGAGACTAGAGGCTTCCGCTTTGGCGTCCGTTTCAAGGCGGCGCGCTGATAAGGCTCGATAAGCCCTCAGATATGCGTCGTCGGCAGCGAAGACGACAGCTTAACCGTCTCCATGGAGATATAGGCGGACATGTCGTAAAGCTGCACGCGGCGCAGGATCTGTTTATAGACCGTGTCGTAATATTCGACATTCGGCAGCACCAGCTTCAGAATATAGTCGAAATTGCCGGTCAGCCGGTGAACCTCGACGATCTCAGGTATGGTGCTGACGGCGGCATGGAACCGGTCCAGCCAGTCCTCCGCATGCAGGCCCGTTCTCACCAGCAGAAAAACCGTGGTCGGCAGGTTGATCTTCCGTCGGTCCAGCAGCGCCATCGTGCCCGTCACATAACCTTCCGTTCGCAGCCGCGTGATGCGGCGCGAACAGGCCGATAGCGACAGGGAAACCTCCTCTGCGATATCCGCGAGTGGGGTCTCGGCATTCTCCTGGAGAATCGCAAGGATTCGGCGGTCACGGTCGTCAATCATCCGTTAAGAATGCACCGGTTAACGCAACGGCGCAAGAAATTTGCGATATTATCTAATATGGCGCGTTGCATTTGCATACTTGCCGCGCAATCCTCTAAAAAACGCATGCCGTTTTCGTTTCGGTGGTGGCATTCTTGTCTTCAATCAAACTTGATAAGGGAACTCTTATGAAACGGATCGGCCTGATCGGCGGCATGAGCTGGGAATCTACCGCAACCTATTACCGCATGATCAATGAGGCCGTGCGCGACAGCCGCGGCGGCCTGGTCTCGGCCGATATCGTCATGCATTCGCTCGATTTTTCCGAGGTCGTCGCCCTTCAGAAAGCCGATCGCTGGGATGAGGCAGGCGCACTTCTGGGCGCTGCCGGTGCACGCCTTGCCAATGCGGGCGCCGATTGCGTGCTGATCTGCACCAACACCATGCATCTTGTCGCTGACACCGTAGCGAAAATGTCCGGCGTGGCGCTGATCGACATCATCGATGAAACCGCAGCAGCCCTGAAGGCGGATGGACGCCGCAAGCCGCTTCTGCTCGCCACCCGTTACACGATGGAGCACGGCTTCTACACCGACCGCATGCGCCGCCACGGCGTCGAGGTGGTCGTGCCCGATGCGGAAGACAGGGCTGCGATCCACGACATCATCTTCGGCGAACTCTGCCAGGGCGAGATCAAGTCCTGCTCGCGTGAACGCTATCTCGCGGTCATCGACAAGGCTCGCGCACTCGGCGTCGATTCCGTCATTCTCGGCTGCACCGAAATTTCGCTGCTGATCGACCCCGACGCCCTGCCGCTGCCGGGTTACGATTCGACCGCCATTCACGCGAAGGCCGCCGTCGGCTTCGCGCTCGGAAACAAGGCTTTCGACAGAGCCGCATGAATGTGCCGCCTCTTTGCCTATTCCGGTAAACCCGTCTGGCTCGACAGCCTGCTGATCGAGCCGGAAGCATCACTGGTCAGCCAGTCCATGGCCGCAAGGGAAGCGAAAACCGTCGTCAATGGCGATGGTTGCGGCCTTGGCTGGTATGGTGACCGAGGAACGCCCGGCGTCTTTCGTGATACCAGGCCCGCCTGGTCGGATGCCAATCTCGCGGCACTCTGCCACCAGCTTCGCTCGGGCATGTTCATGGCACATGTCCGCTCCGCCACCTCAGGCGAAGTATCCCGCGCCAATTGCCACCCCTTTGCCCATGGCCAATATCTCTTCATGCATAACGGCCAGATCGGCGGCTACGAGCAGATCAGGCGCGACATCGACTCCCTTATCCCCGACGATATCTATGCATCCCGACGCGGCACCGGCGACAGCGAAGCAATATTCCTCATCGCCGCCGGCCTTGGCCTTGATGCCGATCCCGTGCGCGCAATTTCCACCGCCCTTCGTCTCTGTCAGGAAAAGATGGTCGCGGCGGGCGTTTCCTCCGCACTGCGCTTCAGCGCCGTGCTGATGGACGGCGATTGCGTGCACGCCTTCCGCTGGTCGAGCGATGACAAGCCGCCGACGCTCTACTGGCGCGGCCTGGAAGAAGGCATCGCGTTGAGTTCGGAGCCCTTTTCCTTCGATTGCACTCCCTGGTGCGCCGTTCCGCCGAATACCCGCGTGACGATCCGCGCCGGGGAAATGACGACAGAGCCTTTTTTCCTGCCGTAAACATCGTCTTCGAGGACGGTGTTACTCCGTTTTCACACCGCCGCCACGCGAGACAAACATGGCTGTGGCGGCGACCCGTTTATTTTCATTGAATTTTTGCGGCCGCGAAGGCTAGTGTGTGATTTAGAGCATCGGACCGAAACATATGCGCGGTTTTCGGTCTGGTGTGTAAAGATAATAGAGCGAAACAGATTTCAGGACCGGTGAACCATTTAAAAGTGTTGCAGCCTCTCTCCCTTTTTTGAACGATGCCCGGCATCGCGACCACCACGCAAACCTCTTCAGGAACGGCGGATAAAGGGCCGGCAATGCCTTCGGCGATCCTTGGGACGCGGAAGAAAAATTCTTATTTTTCATAAACCTAAGCCGTTCAACTTTCCGCAAAAAATGCTGTTGCCACACCTCCATATCGATGCATAAACTGGCATCAGCAAAGGCAACACGGATCGACCTCATCAGACCCTCTCCTCCCACCAAGGTGCTGACCGACCAATGATCAATAATCTAAACGCCGCCGATCTTCCCCGCCCCGCCCCGCGCAGTTCCAACCCGGAAATCATGGCGTCGGAAATCATCGAACGCCTCACCTACCGCATCGGTAAGGACGTCAAGGTCGCCAAGCCGCACGACTGGCTGACCGCAACCATCCTCGTCGTCCGCGACCGCATCATCGACAAATGGATGGAATCCACCCGCAAGGCCTATCACAACAATTCCAAGCGCGTTTATTACCTGTCGCTCGAATTCCTGATCGGCCGCCTGATGCGCGACGCCATCTCCAATATCGGCCTGATGCACGAAATCCGCGATGCGCTGTCCTCGCTCGGCGTCGATCTTGACGTCATCGCCGGTCTGGAGCCGGATGCAGCCCTTGGCAATGGCGGCCTTGGCCGTCTCGCCGCCTGTTTCATGGAATCCATGGCGACCGTCGATATTCCCGCCTATGGCTATGGCATCCGTTACGTGCACGGCCTCTTCCGCCAGCAGATGGCGGATGGCTGGCAGGTGGAACTGCCGGAAACCTGGCTGGCGCATGGCAACCCCTGGGAATTCGAACGCCGCGAAAGCTCCTATGAAATCGGCTTCGGCGGATCGGTGGAGACGATCGGCGGTTATGAAGATCCGCAGCGCTTCGTCTGGAAACCGGCCGAACGCGTCATCGCCATGGCTTACGACACGCCGGTCGTCGGCTGGCGCGGTACCCGCGTCAACACGCTTCGCCTGTGGTCGGCGCAGCCGATAGATCCCATTCTTCTGGCCGCCTTCAATGCCGGCGACCATATCGGCGCATTGCGCGAAAGCAACAAGGCGGAAAGCCTGACGCGGGTTCTCTACCCCGCCGATGCGACGCCGGCCGGTCAGGAACTGCGCCTGCGGCAGGAGTTCTTCTTCTCCTCCGCTTCGCTGCAGGACATTCTGCGCCGCCATCTGCAGCAGTACCCGGATTTCACCTCGCTGCCCGACAAGGTTTCGATCCAGCTTAACGACACGCATCCGGCCATTTCCATCTGCGAAATGATGCGCCTTCTCTGCGATGTCCATGGCCTTGAATTCGACGAAGCCTGGAAGATCACACAGGGCACCTTCTCCTACACCAACCACACGCTTCTGCCGGAAGCGCTGGAAAGCTGGCCGGTGCCGCTGCTCGAGCGCCTTTTGCCCCGGCACATGCAGATCGTTTACGCCATCAACGCCAATACGCTGCTGTTCGCCCGCAAGGAAAAGAAGATGGCGGATCAACAGATCCGTTCCATCTCTCTCATCGATGAAGGCGGCGAGCGCCGGGTGCGCATGGGCAACCTCGCCTTCATCGGCTCGCATTCCATCAACGGCGTTTCCGCACTTCATACCGAGCTGATGAAGGAAACGGTCTTTGCCGACCTGCACAGCCTTTATCCTGATCGTATCAACAACAAGACCAACGGCATCACGCCGCGCCGCTGGCTGATGCAGTGCAACCCCGGCCTGACGGGATTGATCAGGGAAGCGATCGGCGACGATTTCCTCGATGATGCGGAAAAGCTGACGGCACTCGACCGTTTCGCCGACGATGCCGGTTTCCGCGAGAAATTTGCCGAGGTGAAGCGTCTGAACAAGGTGCGGCTTGCCAATACGGTGGCGCAGCGCATGGGCATCCGCGTCGATCCCTCGGCCATGTTCGACATCCAGATCAAGCGCATCCACGAATATAAGCGCCAGCTTCTGAACCTTGTTGAGACTGTCGCCCTTTACGACCAGATCCGTTCCCACCCGGAACTGGATTGGGTGCCGCGCGTTAAGTTCTTCGCAGGCAAGGCGGCGCCGAGTTATCACAACGCGAAGCTGATCATCAAGCTTGCCAACGATATTGCCCGGGTCATCAACAACGATCCGGCCGTGCGCGGGCTTCTCAAAGTGGTGTTTGTTCCGAACTATAACGTCTCGCTTGCCGAAATCATGGTTCCCGCCGCCGATCTTTCGGAACAGATTTCGACGGCCGGCATGGAAGCCTCCGGCACCGGCAACATGAAATTCGCGCTAAACGGCGCGCTGACCATCGGCACGCTCGATGGCGCGAATGTGGAAATGCTCGAACATGTCGGCGCTGAGAACATCGTCATCTTCGGCATGACGGCGGAAGAAGTGGCCAGAGCTCGCGCCGAGGGCCACAATCCGCGTGCCATCATCGAAGGGTCTGCGGAATTGTCGCAGGCTCTGTCGTCCATCGCGTCGGGTGTGTTTTCACCAGATGATCGTTCGCGGTTTTCCGCCCTCATCGACGGCATATACAACAGCGACTGGTTCATGGTCGCCGCCGATTTCGACGCCTATGCCGACGCACAGCGCAAGGTGGACGCGATCTGGAGCGATCAGGATAGCTGGAACACCAAAGCAGTGCGCAACACGGCGCGTATGGGCTGGTTCTCGTCCGACAGGACGATCCGCCAGTATGCCACCGAGATCTGGAGAGCCTGATGAAAAAACCGCTCAATTCGGCCGAAGAGAAAAAGACTGGCGAAATCACGAAGGCTGAAATCGAGGCGATCAAGAGCGGTTTGCATTCCAATCCCTTTGCCCTTCTCGGCGTTCACGAGACGCCGGAAGGGTTTTCCGCCCGCTGTTTCATTCCGGGCGCCGAGGAGGTTTCCGTCCTCACGCTGGATGGAAATTTCGTAGGTGAATTGAAGCGGCTTGATCCTGATGGTTTTTTCGAAGGCCGGATCGATCTTTCAAAGCGCCAGCCGGTGCGGTACCGCGCCAGCCGCGACGATGCCGAATGGGCGGTGACCGACCCCTACAGCTTCGGCCCTGTTCTCGGCCCCATGGACGATTATTTCGTCCGTGAAGGATCGCATCTCAGGCTCTTCGACAGGATGGGCGCGCATCCGCTGAAACTCGAAGGCGTCGAAGGTTTTCACTTCGCCGTGTGGGCGCCCAATGCGCGGCGTGTTTCCGTCGTCGGCGATTTCAACAATTGGGATGGCCGCCGGCATGTGATGCGCTTCCGCAAGGATACCGGCATCTGGGAAATCTTCGCGCCTGACGTCTATGCCGGCTGCGCCTACAAGTTCGAAGTCCTCGGCGCCAATGGCGAGCTTCTCCCCCTGAAGGCCGATCCCTATGCCCGCCGCGCCGAATTGCGGCCGAAGAACGCTTCCGTCACCGCGCCGGAACTGACGCAGAAATGGGAAGATCAGGCCCACCGGGAACATTGGGCGCAGGTGGATCAGCGCCGCCAACCGATCAGCATCTATGAGGTGCATGCCGGCTCCTGGCAGCGCCGCGAGGACGGCACCTTCCTCAGCTGGGATGAACTCGCCGCCCAGCTCATTCCCTATTGTACGGATATGGGCTTCACCCATATCGAATTTCTGCCCATCACCGAACATCCCTATGATCCCTCCTGGGGTTACCAGACGACCGGCCTTTATGCGCCATCCGCCCGTTTCGGCGATCCCGAGGGCTTTGCCCGCTTCGTCAACGGCGCGCACAAGGTCGGTATCGGCGTTCTTCTCGACTGGGTTCCGGCGCATTTTCCGACCGATGAGCACGGGTTGCGCTGGTTCGACGGCACCGCGCTTTACGAGCACGCCGATCCGCGTCAGGGTTTTCACCCCGACTGGAACACGGCGATCTACAATTTCGGCCGTATCGAGGTCATGTCCTACCTCATCAACAACGCGCTTTATTGGGCCGAGAAATTCCATCTCGACGGCCTGCGCGTCGATGCGGTCGCCTCGATGCTCTATCTCGATTATTCCCGCAAGGAAGGCGAGTGGATTCCCAATGAATATGGCGGACGCGAAAATCTCGAATCCGTCCGCTTCCTGCAGAAGATGAATTCGCTCGTCTACGGCACCCATCCCGGCGTCATGACGATCGCGGAGGAATCCACCTCGTGGCCGAAAGTGTCCCAGCCCGTCCACGAGGGCGGTCTCGGTTTCGGCTTCAAATGGAACATGGGCTTCATGCACGACACGCTGAGTTATTTCGCGCGTGAGCCGGTGCATCGCAAGTTCCACCATCAGGAACTGACCTTCGGCCTGCTTTACGCCTTCACCGAGAATTTCGTGCTTCCGCTTTCCCACGACGAGGTGGTGCACGGCAAGGGATCGCTGATCGCCAAGATGTCCGGCGATGACTGGCAGAAATTCGCCAATCTCCGCTCCTATTACGGCTTCATGTGGGGTTATCCCGGCAAGAAGCTGCTGTTCATGGGGCAGGAGTTCGCACAGTGGAGCGAATGGAGCGAAAAGGGGTCGCTCGACTGGAACCTGCGCCAATATCCGATGCATGAGGGCATGCGCCGCCTCGTGCGCGATCTCAACCTCACCTATCGATCCAAAGCTGCCCTGCACGCCCGTGACTGCGAACCTGACGGCTTCCGCTGGCTTGTGGTCGATGATCACGAGAATTCCGTCTTCGCCTGGCTGCGCACGGCGCCCGGCGAAAAGCCGGTGGCGGTCATCTGCAACCTCACCCCGGTCTATCGGGAAAATTATTATGTGCCGCTGCCTCTGGCGGGGCGGTGGCGGGAGATTCTCAACACCGATGCCGAAATTTATGGCGGCAGCGGCAAGGGAAATGGCGGACGCGTTCAGGCGGTCGATGCCGGCGGCGATATCGGGGCGATGCTCGTCCTGCCGCCGCTTGCCACGATCATGCTCGAACCGGAAAACTGACAGACAGAGAGGGAGGACACCATGTCGGAAAAAAGAGTTCAGCCTTTGGCGCGTGATGCAATGGCCTATGTCCTCGCAGGCGGCAGAGGCAGCCGCCTGAAGGAACTGACGGACCGCCGGGCAAAACCCGCCGTCTATTTCGGCGGCAAGGCGCGTATCATCGATTTTGCGCTTTCCAACGCGCTCAATTCCGGCATTCGCCGCATCGGCGTCGCCACGCAATACAAGGCGCACTCCCTCATTCGCCACCTGCAGCGCGGCTGGGACTTCTTCCGCCCTGAACGGAACGAGAGCTTCGACATTCTTCCCGCCTCCCAGCGCGTTTCCGAAACGCAATGGTATGAAGGCACCGCCGACGCGGTTTACCAGAATATCGACATCATCGAGCCCTATGCGCCGGAATATATGGTCATCCTCGCCGGCGACCATATCTATAAGATGGACTACGAATACATGCTGCAGCAGCATGTCGATTCCGGCGCCGACGTGACGATCGGCTGCCTTGAAGTGCCGCGCATGGATGCGACCGGTTTCGGCGTGATGCATGTGAATGAAAAAGACGAGATCATCGATTTCATCGAAAAGCCGGCCGATCCGCCAGGCATTCCCGGCAATGAAGGCTTTGCGCTTGCCTCCATGGGCATTTATGTCTTCCACACGAAATTTCTGATGGAAGCGCTGCGCCGCGACGCCGCCGATCCGACCTCCAGCCGCGACTTCGGCAAGGACATCATTCCCTATATCGTAAAGCACGGCAAAGCCGTCGCCCACCGCTTCGCAGACTCCTGCGTCCGCTCGGATTTCGAGCATGGTCCTTACTGGCGCGATGTGGGCACCATCGATGCCTACTGGCAGGCCAATATCGATCTCACAGATGTGGTGCCTGACCTTGATATCTACGACAAGTCCTGGCCGATCTGGACCTATGCGGAAATCACCCCGCCGGCGAAATTCGTGCATGACGATGAGAACCGCCGCGGTTCGGCCGTGTCTTCGGTTGTTTCCGGGGACTGCATCATTTCCGGTGCGGCCCTCACCCGCAGCCTCCTGTTTACCGGCGTGCGCGCCAATTCATACTCCCGCCTTGAGAATGCCGTAGTACTGCCGAGTGTGAAGATCGGGCGTCATGCCCAGCTCAGCAATGTCGTCATCGACCATGGCGTGGTCATTCCGGAAGGACTGATTGTAGGAGAAGACCCAGAACTGGATGCCAAACGTTTCCGCCGCACTGAAAACGGCATCTGCCTTATCACCCAATCGATGATCGACAAGCTGGACCTGTAGAGCCCATGAATGTCCTTTCGGTTTCATCCGAAGTCTATCCCCTGATCAAGACCGGAGGGCTCGCCGACGTTGCCGGCGCGCTCCCCATCGCGCTCGAGGCCCTTGGCGTCAGGACGCGGACATTGATACCCGGATATCCGGCGGTGAAAGCCGCCGTGACGGACCCCGTCAAATGTCTGGAATTTACCGATCTGCTCGGCGAAAAAGCCGATGTGCTCGAAGTACGGCATGAGGGGCTCGATCTCCTCATTCTCGATGCGCCCGCCTATTACGAGCGCTCCGGCGGCCCCTATCTCGACCAGACCGGCAAGGACTATCCAGACAATTGGAAGCGCTTCGCGGCACTGTCGCTCGCGGCAGCCCGTATTGCCGCCGGCGCGCTTCCCGGCTGGCGGCCGGATATCGTGCATGCCCATGACTGGCAGGCCGCCATGGCGCCGGTCTATATGCGTTATGCCGAAACGCCTGAGATTCCGAGCCTTCTCACCATCCACAACATCGCCTTTCAGGGCCAGTTCGGCGCCAATATCTTCAGCAAACTGGCGCTGCCACCGCATTCCTTCGGCATGGAAGGCATCGAATATTATAATGATGTGAGCTTCCTGAAGGGCGGCCTGCAGACGGCAACGGCGCTCAGCACCGTCAGCCCGTCCTATGCCGAGGAGATCCTCACCCCGCAATTCGGCATGGGCCTGCACGGCGTCATCGGCAGCCGCGCCCATGTGCTGCACGGCATCGTCAACGGCATCGATGCCGATGTCTGGAACCCGGCAACGGACCATCTGATCCACGACAATTATTCGGCCGCCAATCTCAAGAACCGCGCGCTGAACAAGAAGGCGGTCGCCGAACATTTCCGCATCGATGATGATGACAGCCCGCTGTTCTGCGTCATCTCCCGCCTCACCTGGCAGAAGGGCATCGACCTCATGGCGGAAGCCGTGGATGAGATCGTTTCGCTCGGCGGCCGTCTCGTGGTGCTTGGCGCGGGCGATGTGGCGCTGGAAGGCGCGCTTCTGGCGGCGGCATCCCGGCACCATGGCCGCGTCGGCGTTGCCATCGGTTACAACGAACCCCTGTCGCATCTCATGCAGGCGGGCTGCGACGCGATCATCATTCCCTCGCGTTTCGAACCCTGCGGCCTCACCCAGCTTTACGCGCTGCGTTATGGCTGCATTCCGGTCGTCGCCCGCACCGGCGGCCTTGCCGATACGGTGATCGACGCCAACCATGCCGCCATCGCCAATAAATCGGCGACAGGCGTGCAATTTTCACCCGTCACGCTTGATGGTCTGAAACAGGCGATCCGCCGGACCGTCCGTTATTATCACGACCCGAAACTGTGGACACAAATGCAGAAACTCGGAATGAAATCCGATGTTTCCTGGGAAAAGAGCGCCGGTCTCTACGCCGCGCTTTACAGCCAGCTTATTTCGAAAGGCCATTGAAACAATGATCAAAACCATCAAGACGACGCCCTATCAGGACCAGAAGCCGGGCACATCCGGCCTGCGTAAGAAGGTGCCGGTCTTCGCCCAGGAAAATTACGCGGAGAACTTCATCCAGTCGATCTTCGACGCACTCGAAGGCTTTGAGGGCCAGACGCTGGTGATTGGTGGCGACGGCCGTTATTACAACCGCGAAGTCATCCAGAAGGCGATCAAGATGGCCGCCGCTGCCGGTTTCGGCAAGGTGCTTGTCGGTCAGGGCGGCATTCTCTCCACACCCGCCGCCTCCAACGTCATCCGCAAATACAAGGCCTTCGGCGGCATCGTGCTTTCCGCCAGCCATAATCCCGGCGGTCCGACCGAAGATTTCGGCATCAAATACAATATCGGTAATGGTGGTCCCGCACCTGAGAAGATCACGGACGCTATCTATGCCCGCTCGAAAGTCATCGACAGCTACAAAATCTCGGATGCCGCCGATATCGATCTAGACAAGATCGGCAGCTTCAAGGTGGACGAGCTGACGGTCGAGGTGATCGATCCGGTTGCCGACTACGCCGCCCTGATGGAAGAGCTGTTCGATTTCGACGCCATCCGCACGCTTATCACCGGCGGCTTCAAGGTCGTGGTCGATTCCATGAGCGCCGTCACTGGCCCTTATGCCGTGGAAATCATCGAAAAGCGCCTCGGCGCACCGAAGGGTTCCGTCCGCAACGCCACACCGCTGCCGGATTTCGGCGGCCATCATCCCGACCCGAACCTTGTCCACGCCAAGGAGCTTTATGACGATGTCATGAGCCCGGAAGGCCCCGATTTCGGCGCCGCTTCCGATGGCGATGGCGACCGCAACATGGTCGTCGGCAAGGGCATGTTCGTCACGCCATCAGACAGTCTGGCCATCATCGCCGCCAATGCCAAACTCGCCCCCGGTTATGCGGCCGGCATTTCCGGTATCGCCCGCTCCATGCCGACAAGTGCGGCAGCCGACCGTGTCGCCGAAAAACTCGGCCTTGGCATGTATGAGACGCCGACCGGCTGGAAATTCTTCGGCAACCTCATGGACGCCGGCAAGGTGACGATCTGCGGCGAAGAAAGCTTTGGCACCGGTTCCAACCATGTGCGCGAAAAGGATGGCCTCTGGGCTGTGCTTTACTGGCTGAACATCGTCGCCGCGCGCAAGGAAAGCGTGAAAGACATCGTCACCAGGCACTGGGCCGAATATGGCCGCAACTATTATTCCCGCCACGATTATGAGGAAGTGGATTCGGATGCGGCGAACACGCTGGTCGCCACCCTGCGCGAAAAACTCGCAACGCTTCCCGGCACCAGCTACGGCAATCTGAAGGTCGCGGCGGCGGATGATTTTGCCTATCACGATCCGGTCGATCAGTCCGTCAGCAAAAATCAGGGCATCCGCATCCTCTTCGAAGGCGGTTCGCGCATCGTGCTGCGCCTTTCCGGCACCGGTACTGCGGGCGCGACGCTTCGCCTTTATGTCGAGCGTTACGAGGCGGATGCGGCCCGTCATGGCATCGAAACGCAGGAAGCGCTTTCCGACCTGATTGCCGTTGCCGATACGATCGCCGGCATCAGGGCCCATACCGGCCGCAACGCGCCGAGCGTTATTACGTAAGGGCTTGTCGCCCGCTCATGAGGGACGCACTGAAAGCGTCCCTCATTCGGCCTTGCCTCCCTTTTCCGTTCTGGGAGAGAAACACCATCCCCGGAGAGACAGACCATGCAGACAACTTCCGTTTTCCCCAAAGGCGCAATCCAGACGGAAAACGGAACGGAATTCACGGTCTATTCCCGGCATGCCTCCCAGATCGATCTCTGCCTTTTCGATAAAACCGGCGAAAAAGAAACGGCGCGCCTGCCGATGGTGCGCGGCGAAGACGATATTCACAGATTGATCGTCGCCGACGTCGGCCTCGGCACGCGATACGGCTTTCGCGCTCACGGCATTTACGCCCCTGAACACGGCCTCTGGTTCGATCCCGCAAAGCTGCTGCTCGATCCCTATGCCACGGAGATCGACCGCCCCTTCCGGCACGATCCGGCGCTTTACACCTTTGGCGCGGAGACCGGCGGGATCATGCCGAAGGCGATCCTTTCTGAGCACGAACCGGTCAAGCGCCATCAGCCGCATTTTGCCGAAGGCGGGCTGATTTATGAGCTTGCCGTCAAATCCTTCACGCAGTTGCATCCCGAGGTGCCGAAAGACATCAGAGGCACCGTCGCAGCACTTGCCCATCCCGCCATTCTCGCACACCTGAAAAAAATCGGCGTCGATGCGGTGGAATTGATGCCGATCACCGCTTGGATCGACGAGCGCCACCTGCCGCCTCTCGGCCTTTCCAACGCCTGGGGTTATAATCCCGTCGGCTTCATGGCGCTCGATCCGCGCCTCTGCCCCGGCGGCGTGCGGGAATTGCGAGATACGGTTGCGGCGCTGCATGCGGAAGGCATCGGCGTCATTCTCGATCTCGTCTTCAACCATACGGGTGAAAGCGATATCGAGGGCTCGATCCTGTCGTTGCGCGGGCTCGACAATCTCACCGCCTTCCGTCACCCACAGGGAAAACCGGGCGTGCTGGTCAACGATACCGGCACCGGCAACACGGTTGCCTGCGACCATCCCTATATTCGCCAGCTCATCGTCGATTCCCTCAGGCATTTTGTTCTGAATGCCGGTGTGGACGGCTTCCGTTTCGATCTCGCGCCCGTGCTCGGGAGAACGGCCGCCGGCTTCGACATGGCGAGCGAGACGCTGGCCGCCATGCATTCGGACCCGGCGCTTTACGACCGGATATTGATCGCCGAACCCTGGGATATCGGTCCCGGCGGATATCAGCTCGGCAATTTCCCTGAAAGCTTCCTCGAGTGGAACGATCGCGCCCGCGACGACATGCGCCGTTTCTGGCGTGGTGATGCCGGCACGACCGGGGCGCTGGCCAATGCGCTGTCCGGCTCATCGCCGATCTTTTCCCGGCATGGCCGCGCGAGAAGCCGCAGCGTCAATTTCCTTGCCGCCCATGACGGTTTTACCCTGTTCGATCTTGTCAGCCATGAACGCAAGCACAATGAAAGGAACGGCGAAAGCAATCGCGACGGCCATAATGATAACCATTCCTGGAACAATGGTTTTGAAGGCCTGACCGATGATCCCGCCATTGTCGCCGCCCGGCTTGCGGATGTGAAAGCGCTGCTTTCCACGCTTTTCGTCAGCCGCGGCGCCCTGATGCTGACGGCGGGCGACGAGGGCGGCCGCAGCCAGCAGGGCAACAACAATGCCTATTGCCAGGACAATGAGATCAACTGGGTCGACTGGTCATCGCTTGTCCCCGAACTGATCGACCACGCGGCCTTTCTTGCCGCATTGCGCAAACGTTTCGGCGTGTTTTCTGAGACAGGCTTCTTTTCCGGCAGGGGCGATGTGACATGGCTTGCCCCCGCTGGAGAGCCGATGACGACAGCAGATTGGGAAAGACCGGATGCGCAGGCCTTCGCCATGCTGCTTTCCACCCCGGACCGGGAGACCGGCGAGGATACCGAGCTTGCCGTTCTTATCAATCGCGGCCGCGAGATCGTTCCCTTCACCCTGCCGGGTGATGGCTGGCGCGCCATAGGTACGGATTTCGGCAATCCCGCCTTCCTGCCCGCCCGTTCGGTGGTGTTTTATCTGCGCAGTTGATCCCTTCGCGTCACGAGCCGTATAAGTCGCGGGAAACAATGCGGACGAGGTAACATGACAAAAGAAATTGCGCTGGCGGAAATGAAGGATCGCGTCGGCACGGAAATGGGCGTTTCCAACTGGATCACCGTTGACCAGACGATGATTGATGCCTTCGCAAAAGCGACGCTGGACGAACAGTTCATCCACACCGACCCGGAACGCGCCAAAGCGGAAAGCCCCTTCGGCGGCACCATTGCCCATGGCTTCCTGACGCTCTCCCTGCTTTCGGCCCTGAATTACGATGCCCTGCCCCGCATTCGCGAACAGACCATGGGCATCAATTACGGCTTCGATGCCATCCGTTTCGTCACGCCGGTCAAAAGCGGCGCGCGGGTGCGTGGCCGGTTCACGCTGGCGGAAGCGCGTTTTCGCGGGGCCGCCATGCTGATGACGACTTATGACGTGACGGTGGAAATCGAAAACGAGAAAAAACCGGCGCTTACCGCACGCTGGACCACCATCAGCCAGTTCAACCCGGAGGACAGGCCGCAAGACGCCTGAAACCACCGCAAGGGAGAGAGCGCATGCATGACGACGCCGTAAGGAATGCGTTTCTCGTGCAGGCAAGAGCCTGCGACAGCCTTGGCTCGCCCTTTACCGCACGGCTATGCCGCGCGGTGGCAGCAAGGCTCGACCGCCAGACGGAGGTGGGCGAGCGGATTTTATCCTGGCCCGGCGATGTCGGCCCCTCAGGCGATTCCGTTCCCCTGCGGTTGGCGGGCGCCCTGCATGCGCTTGCCATCAAGGAAAAGATCGCGCCGCTTGTCGATATCCCGCCGGAAGACGAGGAGGCTCTCTGGCAGGCTTGCGCCAGCGCCCTACGTTTTCATTCCGCCTTCATCCTTGAAAGGTTGAAATCACCACCGCAGACCAACGAGGTTCGCCGTTCCGCCGTGCTGCTGCCGGGCTTTCTTTCGATTGCGGAATTGACCGGCAAACCGCTGGTGCTTTCCGAAGTGGGAGCCAGCGCCGGCCTCAACCTGCAATTCGACCGTTACCAATATCACCTCGGCAAACTCACCTGGGGCGAACAATCCGATGTTATCCTGTCACCAGAATGGCGCGACAATACCCCACCCCATGGGCGGATCGAGGTTATCGAGCGCGCCGGCTGCGATCTCAACCCGCTCGATCCGTCATCGGCCGAGGATCGTCTGCGCCTGATGTCCTATGTCTGGGCCGACCAGACCGACCGTCTGGAGCGCATCGCCGCCGCGTTGCGGATCGCGGTGGAGAACGGCCTGCAGGTCGAAAAGGCCGACGCCGTAGACTGGCTGAAACGCCGCCTTGCCAGGCAATATCCGGGTACTGCCCACGTCGTCTATCATACCGTCGCCTGGCAATATCTGCCCGATCCCTTGAAACAGGCAGGCGAGGCACTGATCGCCGAGGCCGGAACCCGTGCCACGCTGGAGGCCCCGCTTGCCCGCCTGCAAATGGAGGCGGATACGACGTCCGGCAGTGCCGCCATTACCCTGCAAATCTGGCCGACCGGCGAGAAGCAGGAAATTGGCCGCGCCGATTTCCATGGGCGATGGGTGCAATGGCGGGGCTGGAAATAAGGGCAAAAAATTTAGACGAAGAGATTGCCCAAAATCCAACTAGTACTTGTAAAATGAATACAACCATGCTCCTCTTCTTGAGACCTTATCTAGAGGGGGATTCTAATTGCGTATCAAAACCCCAAAAATCATAAATATTCTTATGTTTTGGACGTTAATTTCGACCCCGGCGCTCGCCCAGCAACAAATGGGATCGCAAGCCGCCATGAATGCGTGCGCAAACATTGCCACCTTACTGCAGATGGGAGGGCCACAACTGCAATCTGCATTTGGGCAGCATGCATTATTTGCAATTTTTCAACAAACTGGTGGAACAGGTCGCTATCTACCCCTAGTACAACTTGGACCTGTTCATAACGTTATGATAGGCGGGGAAAATGTACTTCCGTTGGGCAGTTTTTTGACTTGCCGGACCGTTCATCAGAATGGATATGCGGATTGGCAGCTTGCATTTTCTCAAATGACGCAGAGATTTGAGAATTTTCAGTTCAATTCGGTGCCTGGTGGAAACCCAAATCCAAACCCGAATCCGAATCCGAATCCGAATCCGAATCCGACGCCAAATCCCAATCCCAACCCGAATCCCACACCGAATCCGGTGCCAAAACCACCTTCGGATAATCAGGCCTGTCAAAAATTTCCCGAACTTTGCCCCTGAGGTGAACGCCATGATTACGAGACGCAGTCTTATTGTCGGATGCGGCGCAAGCCTCGCACTACCCGGGATATGCCGATGCCAGACATATAACGGATGCACGCTAACCGCCTCGGAGATTGCATCCGAAACGGATAACAAAACGATGGAGTTCTCCTACGTCGACGGCCAGGCTCCAATCGCCACGTCTGGAGACAAAGACTTCGACTACGCGCTGGCGCAGACGCTGAACTATCTCAGTAATCTTTTCGATGTCCTGCCCGGCTTCACTTATCTCGACGACGCGAAGGGGAAAAATGCCTATGCCAGTTCAGCCAACTATATGGGGCGCTCGGACGGTACGGTTCTTTTTGGCCTACGTTTTCTACAGGAATTTCTCAATCAGCCAGCCTATCCCGCCGCTTACATCGCAGCCGTATGCGCTCATGAGTTTGGGCATATCGCACAATATAAATATGGAATAGACGACCGATTGCGCGGGCAGCCGACCGTAAAAAGAATAGAGTTACATGCGGACTATCTAGCGGGATATTTTGCGGGCAACCGCAAGCTAGATAACGCAAATTTCCCGGCAGCGGTTATCGCCCAGGCACAATTCAGCGTGGGAGATCACGCAGTTGATAATCCCGGGCACCACGGCACGCCGGACGAGCGCGGAAATGCCGTAAAAGCCGGTTTTCTTGCCAGCTATCGTCAACGCCTAAAGTTCAAAGATGCACTGGAGGCCGGCGTTGCATATGTCCAAACCCTCTAAATTAAACACCCTGCCTGACTTTGGCTTTAAAAACTCCATGTCTTCAGACAGATATAAGCCGCTCTCTTTTTAAAGCGCGTGAAGAGTCTAAACCGCCACGTCCGCCGCCGCCTCCTGTAGCAGCCCGCCGACATATTCGGCAAAGGAGCGCCAGCATTCCACCCGGAACGTATCGTCCGCGGTGCGCAGCAGCACCACTTCCGCCTTGCCGAAGACGGTGCGTGAGCAAGCGCCGACAGGGAATTTTGCGTGAGAAAGGTCCTGCGGGCAGCCGGCATTGAGCGCTGCTTCCGCGCCAGCGCCGGAGACGATGACGGCCGTGTTACGGTGGGAAACATCGGTTGCCGAAAACAGGCCCGAAACATTGGCGAGCGCTGCCATCAGGTCGCTTTCGCCCTGATCGATCACCAGCCATTCATCCGGCCCAATCCACAGGGCGGACCGCAGGCCCGAGGTGACGGAGCTCTTCGGGCTGGTGGGCAGCGCAAGACCGAGCGCTTCGGACAGCGCCGGTACGGCGCTTTCCCGTGCGCGTAGCGACAGCCGCGAGGCGGAAGCAGCAGGCTTCAGCGATACGAAGGGCGAGCCGCCGTGAAAATCCTCAAGCACGGATTTGCGTTTTGCGTGCAGCATGTCAGCCATTGAGACGGGCTCCTTCCTTGTCGAGGAAGACCATGTCGGTCACTTCGACGGCAATGGTTTTATCGGCAAGTGGAATATAGAGTGTTTCGCCCATGCGCGCCCTGCCATCCGCCACCAGCGCAAAAGCGATGGAATGGCCGAGATTTTCCGACCAGTAGGCGGAGGTGACATGGCCGAGCATGGTCATCGGTTTCGGCTGGTTCGGATCAACGACGATCTGGCCGCCCTCGTCCGGAACGGTCAGCCGGTCCTTCGTCTTAAGGCCCACAAGCTGCTTGCGGCCGGAGCGCGTGAGATCGGGGCGTTTCAGGCCACGAATGCCGACGAAATCCGTCTTCTTTTTCGAAACGGCCCAGGCAAGCCCGGCATCGTCAGGTGTCACCGTTCCGTCTGTATCCTGCCCTACGATGATGTAACCCTTCTCGGCACGCAGGATATGCATGGTTTCGGTGCCATAAAGGCAGCCGCCGACGGCTTCCGCCCTGTCGCGGATCGCACTCCAGACGGCGGCGCCGTAATCGGCCGGCACATTGATTTCGAAGCCGAGTTCGCCGGTGAAGGAGACGCGGAAGAGGCGCGTTGGCACGCCGCAGAACTTGCCTTCGGCTACCGCCATATGCGGGAAGGCTTCCGGCGACAGATCGATACCCTCAACGAAGGGCGCGATGACTTCCCGCGCCTTCGGCCCCTGCACGGCAATGACAGCCCACTGTTCGGTTGCCGAGGTGAGCCAGACGTCGAGATCGGGGAATTCGGTCTGGAGATAATCTTCCATGTGCTGGAGAACGCGGGGCGCGCCGCCCGTCGTCGTCGTGACATGGAACCGGTCTTCGGCAAGACGGCCGACAACACCGTCATCGTAAACGAAACCGTCTTCACGGGTCATGATGCCATAACGGCAGCGGCCGGGTTTCAGAGTATCCCAGGCATTGGTGTAGATGAGGTTCAGGAACTTCGCCGCATCCGGGCCAACCACCTCGATCTTGCCGAGCGTGGAGGCATCGAACACGCCGACGCTCTCACGCACCGTCTTGCATTCGCGGTTGATCGCCTCATGCATGTCCTCGCCCGCCCGCGGGAAGAACCAGGCGCGTTTCCAGTTGCCGACATCCTCGAACACCGCGCCGGCTGCAAGCTCTTCCTCGTGCATCGGCGTCTTGCGTGTGGGGTCAAACAGCGCGCCGCGCGAATGGTTGATGAGCGTGCCGAAGGTGACCGGCGTATAGGGCTGGCGGAAGGTGGTGAGGCCGACCTTGGGCAAATCCCGACCAAGCGCCTCCGATGCGATGGCGAGACCATGCATGTTGGACATCTTGCCCTGATCCGACGCCATGCCGTTGGTGGTGAAGCGTTTGATATGCTCGACCGAATGCATGCCCTCGCGCACGGCAAGGCGAATATCCTTGGCGCAGACATCGTGCTGGAAATCGATGAAGGCCTTGACGCCGGTGCCCTCACCCGCGCCTTCGGCAGTACCGATCATGCCGCCCGTCCAGGCGCGCGCATTCTCGCCGGAAAACGCCACAGAACCGCCGCCGGCAGCTGCTGCCTCGGCAATGATTGCGGAAAGATCATCCGTGCCGTTGCAGGCGCCGATGGAAACGCAGTTCTGCACATGGATATCCGGCAGGAAGCGCTGGTTAGCCGCGTCAAACTTCAGCTTGCCGCGCGATTGCGAGAAGAGATGCACCGAGGGTGTCCAGCCGGCGGAAACGACAAGCGCATCGATGGCGATCTTGCGCTTGTTGGCGCCACCATTGCGGCCAACGGTCATCGAGGAGACGCGCAGGCGGCCGGCGGTGTTGTAAACACTGTGACCCGCCAGCACTTCAATGCCGAGCGCCCGTGCTTCGTCCAGCAGGCGCTGATCCGGGTTCTCCCGGCAATCAACGATGGCGGCGATCTTCACCCCCGCCTTCTTGAGATCGAAGGCCGTCTCATAGGCCGAATCATGGGCGGTGTAGACCCCGACATTATGGCCGACGGCCACACCATAATGGTTGAGGTAGGTGCGGGCGGCCGCAGCCAGCATGATGCCCGGGCGGTCATTGTTAGCGAAGACCATGTGGCGCTCGATTGCGCCCGCCGCGAGCACGATCTTCTTCGCACGCACTTGCCACAGCCGCTCACGCGGCTGGTGTCTGGCGGGCGTGGCGAGATGGTCGGTCACGCGCTCGGCCAGCGCCACGAAATTGTGGTTGTAATAACCAAAGGCGGTGGTGCGCGTCAGAACCCGCACATTGGGCAGAGACTTCAGTTCGGCGAAGACCTTCTGCGCCCATTCATAACCGGAAAGACCGTCGATGACCGCACCGGTATCGAAGCGCAGCACACCGCCGACTTCGGCATTCTCGTCCACCAGAATGACGCTGGCGCCGGTCTTTGCAGCAGCAAGCGCCGCCGTCAGGCCGGCAACGCCGGCGCCGGCGACGAGCACGTCGCAATGGGCATAACGGCCGGAATAATGATCCGCATCCGGTTCGCTCGGCGCCTTGCCGAGACCGGCGGCGCGGCGGATCAGCGGTTCGTAAATCTTGTGCCAGGCGGCCTTCGGCCACATGAAGGTCTTATAATAAAAACCGGCCGCGAACATCGGAGACAGAACGTCGTTGATGGCGTTCAGATCGAAGGACAGCGACGGGAAACGGTTCTGCGAGGCGATGATGGCGCCGTCGAAAACCTCCTGCACCGTGGCGCGAACATTGGGCTGCTTGCGCAGGCTGTCGCGTGAGACATCGATCAGCGCATTCGGCTCTTCCGGTCCGGCGGAAAGGAAACCACGCGGCCGGTGATATTTGAACGAGCGGCCGATCAGATGCACGCCATTTGCCAGAAGCGCTGACGCGACCGTGTCGCCCTCCAGCGCCGGATAGATCTTGCCGTCGAAGGTGAAGCGTGCGGTTCTGGCGGGGGTCAGACGGCCAGCGCCCTTGATACGATAATCGCCGCTCATTTCCCGGCTCCCTTTTCTGCGGAAAGGACCGTTTCAGCATCGGGTTTCGGTTCACCCGCCTTGTAGGTCATCAGGAATTTGTCGCTCACCGAATCGCGGGCGGCGTTGAAGAAGCGGCCGCAGCCGTGAATGTGACGCCAGCGCTCGAAAACGAGGCCCTTGTCATTGTCGCGGATGAAGAAATACTCCGCGAAGGCCTCGTCGGAAATATCGGCGATGTTTTCCGGCCGGGCAATATGGGCTTCGCCCGCCCAGCGGAATTCCAGTTCGGAACGGTCTTCCCCGCAATAGGGGCAATGGATCAGAAGCATCGTCGCTCCACCTAGAGAGAATTTTCCGGAAGCGCTGTTCCGGCGGGTTGGTCACACAGCCGTCTGCCCATCGAAACGAACGGAGAAAGCCGCTTTAAAAGTTGCTCGAAATTATCGAATGGCCTCAGCGCCGAGGCCCGGCCCATATTGACGATGGCAACCGCCATCATGTCGGTGTCGATCGCGAAGGGGTAGTCCTGCTTACCGTCGTCCTGCTCGCCGACGAAATAAACCATCTTCGTCGTAAGGCTCGGCGCGCAGAGAAGCAGGCCCTTTTCCGCCACGAAGGGCCAGTCTTTCTCACCCTGCATTTTCGCAATCTTCTGGCTGCGGAAATCCTTAGCCTCGGGAATGACGCTGCCGGCGGGCACGGCTGCAGCCGCGCCAGATATATTGAGCGCAAGCATAGCCGCCGCCGCCAGCATCAATGCGCCACCGCGGCAGCGGCAGCCTCGTCGATAAGACGGCCGGTGCGGAAGCGGTCAAGCGTCAAACCGGCCGCCAGGCGATGCGGTTCGCCACGGGCGATGAGATGCGCGAAGAGATTGGCCGAACCCGGCGTCGCCTTGAAACCGCCCGTGCCCCAGCCGCAATTGACGAAGAGGTTCTGCACCGGCGTCACGCTCTGGATAGCGGAACGATCAGGCGTGTTGTCGGTGATCCCGCCCCATTGCCGCATCATCTTGACGCGGCGGAAGATCGGGAACAGCTCGCAGATGGCGTCGAGCGTGTGGGTGATGATCTGCAGGCCGCCGGTCTGCGAATAGGAGTTATATTGGTCCGTGCCAGCGCCGATAACCAGCTCGCCCTTGTCGGACTGCGAAATATAGGCATGCACCGTGTTGGACATGACGACACAGGGGAAGATCGGCTTCAGCGGTTCCGACACCAGCGCCTGCAGCGGGTTGGAATGCAGAGGAACACGCACGTCCGCCATCTTCATGATGACCGAGGAATGACCGGCGGCGGAAACGCCGATTTTTTTCGCGCCAATGAAACCGCGATTGGTCTCCACGCCCGTCACCGCGCCATCAGGCCCGCGGCGAATGCCCGTGACCTCACAATTCTGGATGATGTGCACGCCACGGTCTGAAGCCGCGCGCGCATAACCCCAGGCCACCGCATCGTGGCGGGCCGTGCCGCCGCGGCGCTGAAGGGCTGCACCATTGATCGGGTAACGCGCATTGCCGGATATATCGAGTGGTGGGCAATAGGCTTTCGCCTGCTCCGGCGTCAGCCACTCATTGTCGATGCCATAAAGACGGTTGGCATTGATATGGCGGCTGAAGGATTGCCGATCATGGATATTGTGCGACAGCATCATCACGCCGCGCGCCGAATACATGACGTTGTAATTGAGATCCTGGCTCAAGCCTTCCCACAGTTTCAGGGAATGCTCGTAAATATCCATGCTCTCTTCATAGAGATAATTGGAGCGGATGATGGTGGTGTTGCGGCCGGTATTGCCGCCGCCGAGCCAGCCTTTTTCCAGAACTGCGACATTGGTAATGCCGTGTTCCTTGGCAAGGTAATAGGCCGCTCCGAGCCCATGCCCGCCGCCGCCGATGATGACGACATCATAATCCTTGCGCGGCTCGGGTGAAGCCCATTGCGCATCCCACCCTTTATGACCCCGCAACGCCTCACGCGCCACGGCAAAAACGGAATATTTGCGCATTCGCAGTCTGCTCCTCAAGAACCGGCCAGAGGCCGTAAACATAGTTCCGGCCCGTATCATACACATGGCAAATCGGGATGGGAGGCAATATTCATTTTGCGACGTCGCAATGATTTTGTTTCGACATCGCAGGCGGAATTCCGGGCAGGCCGCATTTTGCTGGTTGATTATGCGCTAGCGGCTGGACTTGCTGCAAATGATCTGTTATTGCACGTCACCAATCGCCCAGCTCGACAGCCGGACGAACCATTTTTTGTTTGCGTGTGAATGCCTTTATTCACACAGCAAGATAACCAAACTAAAGGAACGGGTTTAACGTGCAGGTACTAGTCCGCGACAATAACGTTGATCAGGCGCTCCGCGCCCTGAAGAAAAAGATGCAGCGCGAAGGCATTTTCCGTGAAATGAAAATGCGCGATTATTACGAAAAGCCCTCCCAGAAGCGCGCCCGCGAAAAGGCTGAAGCCGTTCGCCGCGTTCGCAAGCTGGCACGCAAGCGTGCACAGCGCGAAGGTCTGGTTGCAGGCCCCCGCGCAGGCCGTTAATAGGCCGTCTTTTGGACGTTTTTGAATGCTTGTTGGGCGGGGGCGATCAATTCGCCGCCGCTCTTTGTGTTTGTGGCCGGAGAATGTTCTTGAGAACGATCGTGAGACCGGCCTGCGAGGGAACCCACACCGAATGATCGCTGTCGACGCCTGTGTTGTGAAAAACTCCGATGCCTCCACGCGCCGGGTGCCATTGAAAAACAACAGAGGGTTCCGCGCTTCTCTGGTCGTCTGTACCGTCCTTGCCGGTCTTTCCGGCTGCGCGACTTCCAACCAGACGGAAGATGTGTTCAGGATCGACCGCGCCCAGGGTTCGCAGGAAAATATCGCCTCGCTTACCTCGGTCATCAACGCCAATCCGCAGGATCCCGAAGGCTATAACGTCCGTGGTTCGGCTTACGGCCGCGCCGGTGATTCGCGCCGCGCCATCGAAGATTTCAACAAGGCGCTGCAGCTCAACCCGCGCTTTTACCAGGCCTATGCCAACCGCGCGCTGGTTTACCGCAATAGCGGACAGCAGCAGCAGGCCTTGCAGGACTACAACGCCGCCCTGCAGATCAATCCGAGCTATGACGTGGCGCTGATCGGCCGTGGCAATCTTTACCGCCAGTCCGGACGCGTGAACGAGGCTTTCAACGATTTCTCCCGCGCCATCGAGCTTGAAACCACCGACGGACGCGCCTGGCACAATCGCGGCCTGATCTACCAGCTGCGCAACCAGCATGCCCAGGCCATCGAAGACTTCTCCAAGGCGATCTCGCTGTCGTCGACATCGCCGGAGCCCTATAATGGCCGCGGTCTTTCTTACGTCGCACTCAATGACGACGAAAACGCCTTCGCGGATTTCAACCACGCCATTTCGCTTGACGGTAATGTGGCAGAATCCTGGGCCAACCAGGCGCTCGTCTATGAGCGGCGCGGCGAGATGGCCAAGGCCGCCAAGTCCTATGGGCATGCGGCCCGGCTCGACCCGAAATATAAGCCGGCACTTGACGGCGTTGCCCGCACACGCGGCGCCGGCGCCTCCTGATCAAACGGGCACGAACAAAAAAGCCGGCGGGTCTGTCACCCGCCGGCTTTTTTATGGAAACCGATGAGGCCTCAATGGCTGTCGCGGCGTGCTTCCGGCGTGGCGTCACCCGCCCACAATTCCGCCTGCACCGCATTTTGAAACTCCATGACTTCACGCCGCATGGCAGCGTCCTCATAACCGAGTTCCGTCAGATAGGCGGCCAGTTCACGGCACTCCCTGCGCCAGAAATCATTCGCCTCCACACCATGTAGCCGGTCGAGCATGGTTGCACATCGTTTAACGTCGGCAATACGGTTCTTTGCCGGAAAGGCGATTACTTCTGAACTCGTTGTCACGCGGGCACCTTGCTCTTGCTGAGGAATCAATACCGACTTTTTAAAGGCGAGATGGTTAACGAAGTCTGCAGAGGATGTAAGACAGCGAGCAATGGCCGCAAGAGAAGGCTTTTATGCCTCTCAAAAGCATGGAATCGCATGGTAAGGCAGCCCCGATCGGGGGAAGTCAGCAATTACCGAGGAATTTACCAATCAAGATTACCGAAATTTCATGCCGCAACCGTTAGAAGAAGTATATGTGTGTTGAAACAGCACCGGTCTCATCGTATATTTCTTGCAAAGAAAAAAAATGCCGCAGCGCAGTCAAAAATGGAGAAATCGTTCTCGGGAGGAGAGCACCATGTATGCACCTCGTGTTTTTTTCAGCATGATCGGTGCATTGCTTGCCTTTGCGGTTGCGACATATTTCATCCACGGCTCCTTCTATACGGCATTCATCCAGACCCTCATCTGTGCGGTCATTCTGCAAGTCGGTTATTTTATTGGGATTCTTGTTCTGGTCGCCCGGGAAAAACGGCGCATGCGGGAAACCTTCGCGGGGGACCGTGGCACCGAGGCAATACAGGCGGACGCCGTAAAAAGCCCGCCGCCGCATGGCGCCAAACTGACCGATATGTGAGTTTTTACGCAGCTTCTTTTATTGCGCCGCAAAAAAATCGCTTGCATCCACACGCCTGACACTTTCTGCTGGCCAAATCCTGACGGTTGGTCAAAGCAGAAGGACAACACATGGTGAGTGGTTCACAGCCCATTTGCGTCATCATCGCTGCGAAAAATGCATCCGAAACGATCGATATAGCCATCCGCTCCGCCCTTGTGGAGCCGGAGGTCGGGGAAGTCGTGGTTATCGACGACGGTTCCACCGATACGACGAGCGATGTGGCGCATGCGGCGGATGATGGCACGGGCCGTCTGCGGGTCGTACGATTCGATGTCAATCGCGGCCCTTCGGCCGCGCGCAACCACGCCATCTCGATTTCATCCGCGCCGTTGATCAGCATTCTCGATGCGGACGACTTCTTTTTCCGGGGTCGTTTCGCAGCCATGCTGGCCGATGACGACTGGGATCTCGTGGCCGACAATATTGCCTTCATCCAGCAATCGGTCCCCGGCGCATCCTCCATACAGCCGGTCCGTTTCGAACCGCAGGCCCGGTTTCTGTCGCTCACGGAATTTGTGGAAGGCAATATTTCCAGGCCCGGTGTGGAGCGCGGGGAGACCGGCTTTCTGAAACCGGTGATACGCCGCGCATTTCTCGACAAACATGCATTGCGTTATGACGACGGCCTGCGGCTTGGCGAAGACTACGAACTTTACGTGCGGGCGCTTGCCGCCGGTGCACGTTACAAGGTCATCCGCCATTGCGGTTACGGCGCGATCGTGCGCGGCAACTCGCTGAGCGGCCGTCACCGCACCGAAGATCTTCGCCGCCTATATGAGGCGGACAAGGCCATTCTCGCCGGTTGCCGGCTCTCGGCAGAGGAAACGGCGATCCTGCGCGAACATGAAAAACATATCCGCGCCAAATTCGAGCTCCGTCATTTTCTCGATGCGAAAAATCAGAAGGGCATGGGCGGTGCGCTGAGCCACGCCCTGACGCGGCTGCCCGCCCTGCCCGCCATCACGCGCGGCATCTGGACCGACAAGACCGCGCGCTTCCGCAAACCGCCGCCGGTGCGGGATGTTCGTTATCTGCTGGATGGCACGCCGGTTTCGTGAGGGTAGAACCCACTGGCGCAAGAACGACGACAAGTCCGCCGTTCCCTCCTCCGTCATGTCGGACTTGATCCGGCATCCAGCCACGGCACGCCTGCGCGTGAAAGAGTCTTTCGCGATCAATGACTTGATCGCGCTGGACCCCGGATCAAGCCCGGGGTGACGGCCTGCGGATGCTCCGCTTTGCCAAACGCATAGGTGCCGCTGCACTTTATCCGTGGCGCGAGCGGAAGCACCGCCGCCGACTATCTTAGACCCTCAGAGATAGTCCCGCTTCACCGTTTCCAGAACGGCGGCGAAACGCTCCTTGCGCTCCTCCAGCCGGCCGTCCGGGCTGAGGCGTGGCTCCGCACGGCTTGCCTGCCAGAGCGCCAGCGTGGAAGGCGCGGCCAGCACCTGCTTGGCCAGTTTGCGCAGCGATCGGGACTGATTCTCCTGCGGCCGCACCAGCACATCGCCCTCATGCGCCGGGCCCCCATGCGCCGAGACGGAACCGGTTTCGGCAATGACCGGGCCTGGCGGCGGCGGGAAACTCATGCCCCAGAAGCGCGAGCCCTTTTTCGCCGCCTCGGCGCGGGTTGAAACCGGCACGTAGCGCGGCTGATATTCGACACCCACGCTGCCGGCCCAGTCGCTCCATTTGAAGCTGTTGATCGACGGCGAGGTGCTGACCGCGACCCACGGCACGCGGAAGGCATCGGCAAGGATTGCGCCATGCATGGATTCGGCGACGATGAATTCCGACTGCGCGATGGCGCGGATGACAGCCTTCGCCTCGCCGCGCGGGTCGAGATAGGTCAGCCCGGCCGGTTCGCAGACCGTTTCCCACATGCCGAATTCCGCCGATTCCCAATGGGGAACGAAGGTCTTCTTGTAGAGCTTCGGCAGGCCTTTGAAGTCAGGCATCTCGGTGACCATGACAGCCGGGTCGACAATGCCCTTTTCAGGGGCGAGCCCGAGCTTGGCGGCGGTTTTGTCGCCGCGCACACAGCGAATATCCCAGAACTCGGTGCTGGTATCCGGCACTGCGCCATAACCATAGCCGCTGCCGATCACCAGCTTGCGCTGCTTTGCGGGCAAAAGAACATCGTTCAGCACGGTGCCGACGCCGACCAGCATGACATCGTCATGCACATCGCGCAGGCCCGGAAGCAGAAAGTCCCACAGCCACAGGTTGAGATCGTCACCGAAATTGCCGTGATGAGATTCCCAGTGGTAAGGTTTCATGAGGTCACTCCTGGGTGAAAAACATATAAATTCTTGTGGGCGAGAATTCGCTCATCTCGAGCGGACGATTTTTCCGGCACCGAGTTCGAAAGCAGCACGCAGCAGTGCGGGATCGCGCATCGCCCATTTCAGAAGCAGTCCGAATTCGGGCGCCTTGCGCCGTTTCAGATTGCCCGCCTGACTCCACAGCGCCTGTTTGCGCGCCGTGTTTTTATAGGAAGCGATGGAGGCGACATCGTCCGGCCGGCGTGAAAAACGGCCCTCCAGCGTATCGAGCGCCACCCAGGTATTGAACTGCTGGCGCAGGAATTCCGGAGAGGTATTGTCGATGCTGTGGAAGATATTGACGCCCATGCCACGCATCGCGCCGGCATCATCACACAGAAGCGTCCGCTTCGATGCGAGGATGGAATCACAGAAAAACAGCACGTCTTCCGCCGCCAGACGCAGCGCCGGGTCGAAGCGGATCTTCTCGAAAAGAGGACGGCCGATCACCATGCAGGAGAGATGCAGGAAGCTCCAGTTGCGCAGCATGACACTTGCCAGATCCGGCAGTTCGATCACCAGCGGCTTCTCGGAAAGCCTTGCCGCACCCTCATTTTTTTCCAGCTCGGAAATGGCGAAATGATAATAAAATTCGTCACTTGCCTGCATTGAGGCCCAGTAGCACTCGCCGCCATAGGTCTGAAGCGCGAAGGCAGCATTGCGCAGATGATCAGGTGTCCAGATATCGTCGGAATCCAGAAAGGCGACATAGTCGGTGCCATCAGGGATATTGTCCAGACCGGTATTGCGGGCGCCGCCCGGTCCGCCGTTGGACTGTTTAATGACGATAATCCGGTCTTTCTGTTCCTGCGAAATTTCCGCAAGTTCCTGATCGATCGGGTATGGCGATTCGTCATCGACGATGACAAGATCGAAGTCCTGGTAAGTCTGCGCAAAAACCGATGCGAGTGCACGTCCCAAGATACCGTGCTGCTTTTGGTAGTAGGGAATGACGACAGTAAATCTTGCCATTGTTTCGCCCCTTGCGTTGATCAAGAAGTGTCGGGCCCGATCCTAAAAGCGGCCCCGATGGTATCGGCAACTCCCAACCGGCTTCCTCCCGCCGGCCTCCAGAAACAGGATGCTTGTATGCCCCCAGCGCCAAATGTAAAGACCATCACCACGAATGTCGGCTGGAGCGTTTTATCAAAAACAGGGACATTCGGGCTTAAATTTGTCACGGTCCCCATTCTTGCACGGTTGCTTTCCCCAGAGGAATTCGGGGTGGTGGCGGTAGGACTAACGGTTGTACAGTTTCTGACCATGATCGCCGGCGCGGGGCTCACCTCTGCCCTCATCGTCGAAAAGGAAGAGGATATGGAAACGATCCATACCGTCTTCTGGGCCAATCTGGCGATCTCCTGCACCATGGCTGCCGTCCTCTACATCTGGGCGGAGTTTTTCGGCGGGCTGCTAGGTGCAGTGGAAAGCGCCTATCTGCTGCGCATCATGGCCTTCCTCATTCCGCTGCAGCTTGCTGGCGATGTTGCCTATTCGCTGCTCGCCCGGCGCATGAATTTCAGCAAGGACGCGCTTTGGAGCATGGCGTCGGAAAGCATCGCCGCGGTTGTCGCCGTGGTGCTCGCCCTTCTCGGCTTCGGCGTCTGGGCGCTCATCATCCAGCTTTTCGCCGCCGCCCTCATCCGGCTTGTCGGGCTGTATGCCGTTTCGCGCTATTGCCCGCGTTTCGTCATGAAACCGCGCCGTCTCGTGCCGCTTCTCGGCTTCAGTTCGGGGCTGATGGGATCGGAAATCGCCAATTTCGTCACCTTCCAGTCACCGATGGTGGTCATTGCCCGACACCTGGGTCTGGCGGATGCCGGCGCCTATTCCGCCTCCAATCGTTTCGCCAGCATTCCCAATCAGGTGGTTCTGTCCGCCGTCATGGGCGTTCTGTTTCCCGCCTTCAGCCGCATGATGGACGATCCGCAGCGCCGTCGTGATGCACTGATGTTCAGCACGCAGGTTCTGACCGTGCTCTTGGCGCCGATGATGTTCGGCCTCTGGGCCGTGGCCGAGCCCGCCATGCTTGTCATCTTCGGGCAGAACTGGGCCTATGCCTGGCCGGTTCTCGGCCTGCTGGCGCTATCGAAGGCCATTCTGACACCATGCAGCACCTTCATCCCCTACCTGAAGGGTGCAGGTTACGGCCGCGTATTGTTCTGGTCGGCGACGATCCGCGCCATCGTCACCACGGTGGCAGTGTGGCTCGCAGCACTTTACGGCACGCTGATCGACGCCATGGTCTGGCTCTGCATCGTCAATGCGGTAACGCTGGTCGCATATTCCTGGGCGGTGTTCAAGGCGAGCGACACACCGTTCTTCCGCGGCCTTTATGTCAGCAGCAGGCCGATGATCGCGGCACTCGTGATGGCCGTTGCGGTGCGTTATCTGCTTCACGTTCTGGCTGAGCGCATTCCCAGTGCCACCCTTCAGGTTCTCATCGGCGCAGCCGTGGGCGGCGTCATCTACGGGGTGCTGATCCTGCTCACCGAACGCGCGCTGCTTGGGAAAATCTTAGGCATGGTCAAATCGCGGCGTATGCGGGACACTGCAACCCAAGGTTAGAAATATAGCGGAAAAATGCGCCTCATTTCCGCCGTTAAGCGCCCTCGCCGCGAGGTTTTCATTCACCGCGGCGAGGTCAAGTCAGCCGTCTTTTTGCAGCGCAACATCACGGCAAATGACAAATTCACACGCTTCAGCGATTTTTAACGATGTGTGAGTTTGTAAAAATTGCAGTTATTTCAATTATTTGACTTCCATTCAGCGAAGAAATGGCGCTGACGCCAGACATTCACCCGCAAAATCTAATCTTGTGTTTTTCCCGCGTCGCCACATTTTATCCCAAAGTCGAAACCAGACTTTCCAGTGCGGGCTTACGTTCGCTCTGGTTGCAACGCGGCGTGGGTGGACGCCGCCCAATAGGGGTGACTGATGTGACTGTCGATCAGAACCTATCCTCCCGTATCAACTTGATGCGCATATTGCTGATATCAGGAATCGTGTTCGTCCATGTGCCGCACGATGCCGAGACCAGCCCGTTTCTTGGCCTTTACGGCTTCTTCGACTGGCTGCGGGTTTTTCTGGGCGATGCGCTGTTTCGCATCGGCGTTCCCTGTCTCAGCGCCATTTCCGGCTATCTGCTGTTTCGCCGCGGCATGAGCGGGTTCGATTATCCGGCGACGATCCGCTCCAAGTCAAAAACCGTGCTGCTGCCTTTCCTTCTGTGGAATGGCGCGCTGTTTGCGGCCGTATTGCTGATCCAGCTCTTCGATGTCGGCATCGGGTATTTCCCCGATCTGTGGAATGCCAGCCCGCGTGAAATCATCAGCCATGGAACCGCACTCGAAGAGCTGCCGGTAAATGTGCCGCTTTATTTCCTGCGCGACCTGTTCGTCTGCATCCTGCTGTCGCCGGTGCTCGCCTTTCTGATGCGCCGCTTCGCACTGCCGACCCTCGCCATCCTGCTCTTCATCACCGCCATGCCTGACCTGACGATCTTCATCGTCCAGAAGAAATCCATTCTCTTCAGCTTCTCGCTCGGTATCGCGCTTGCCCTCCACCGTATCGACGTCAAGGCGCTCGACCCCTACGCCGTGCCGATCATGGCGCTGACCTTTGTCGCCTCGGCCATGTTGGCGACGGGACTTTATTTCACCGGGCCGGAATTCACCTTCTGGCTCAACATGTCGCGCAATCTGCTTGCCGTCTTCGGCGCGCTCGGCTTCTGGGCATCCTCCGCGCTGTTGATCCGCAGCCGGCTTGGCCAGCGGCTTGCCGAAACCGGCAGCCTGAGCTTCTGGATATTCTGCGCCCACTATCCCCTGCTCGTCATCATGTGGATGGTCTGGAACAAGGGCGGGCCGGACTTCTATCCCGCCTTCTATATCACCGCGACACTTTCCGCCTTTGTCATTCTGATCATCAGCAACGCGCAGACGCGGAAATATCTACCGGCCGTCTATTCCGTGCTCACCGGAAGCCGCAACGGCAAACGCAAGACGATGACCGATTTTGCGACCAAACGGGCCTCCATGATCGGCCCGCCCACATCCGAAACAGTTTATTCGCAACGACAGAGGTGAACCAATGACAACATTTGTCACCCCCGTTCAGACACGCATTCTTCTTGCCACGGCCCTTTCGGCCGCAGCTTTTGCAACGCCGATCCACGCGCAGGAAGGCAACGGCACGTCCTTCATCGAGAACTTCGATTCCATGGACCGATCTTTCTGGTACGTTTCCGACGGCTGGAACAACGGCGCGCATCAGAACTGCACCTGGTCGAAGAAGCTGGCAACGGTGGAAAACGGCCAGCTCACGCTCGGTTTCGAGGAAGCCAAGGCCGGTGATCGCAACTTCGCCTGCGGTGAAATCCAGACCAAGGGGCGTTATCGCTACGGCACCTATGAAACACGGATGAAGGCCGCCACCGGCTCCGGCCTGAACTCCGCCTTCTTCACCTATATCGGCCCGACCGACAAGAAGCCGCACGATGAAATCGACTTCGAGGTTCTCGGCAAGAACACGGGCAAGGTGCAGCTGAACCAGTATATTTCCGCCAAGGGCGGTAATGAGAAGCTGGTGCCTGTGGAAGGCGGCGCCGATGCCGGCTTCAACGACTACGCCTTCGTCTGGGAGCCGCAACGCCTGCGTTATTACGTCAACGGCAAGCTCGTCCATGAAGTGACGGACGAGACGAAAATCCCCCAGAACGCCCAGAAGATTTTCTTCAGCCTGTGGGGCACCGACACGCTGAAGGACTGGATGGGCCGGTTCTCCTATGCGGGACCATCACAAATGATCGTTGACCGGTTTGCCTTCACGGCGCTCGGTGACAAATGCCAGTTTCCAGAGTCCATCGCCTGCGCCCTTAACTGACCGCATTTTTGAACCGCTCCGATTTTTTGCACCAAAACCTAAGCTGCGGCGTCTCTGACGCATGAAACCAACCGGAACCCTGCATGACCCATGTTCTTTATCTCGCGCATGATCTGTCGGACCCCGCCATTCGTCGGCGGGTGCTGACCTTGCTTGCGGGCGGGGCACGGGTCACGCTGGCCGGTTTCCGGCGCGGGCAGAACCGGCTGGCGGAGATTGAAGGCGTCGTGCCCGTTGTGCTCGGGGAAACCGCCGACGGGCAGTTTCTGCAGCGTATGGCGGCGGTGGCGAAAGCCAGCCTCTCGCTGGGCAAAACCCTGAACGACATCCCCGCGCCCGATGTCATTCTTGCCAGAAACCTGGAAATGCTGGCTTTGGCAAAGCGGGCCATGTCGATCTATGCCGGGCAGCCGGCACTGGTTTATGAATGTCTCGACATTCACCGCCTGCTTCTCAACAAGGGCAAGCCCGGGCAGATGCTGAATGCCGCCCAGCGTTATTTCGCCCGCGACGCGAAGCTGCTGATCACCAGTTCTCCGGCCTTCGTGGAGCATTATTTCAAGCCCGTGTCGGGCCTCGACCTTCCCGTCCTGCTGCAGGAAAACAAGGTGCTGGCGCTCGACACCGCCGTTGCCGCCGCCCCGCAACCGCGCCCGCCCGCCCCCGGCGAGCCGTGGAAAATCGGCTGGTTCGGCGCGCTTCGCTGCCGCAAATCACTTGAAATCCTTGCCGAATTTGCCGGACGCATGGAAGGCAGGGTCGAAATCATCCTGCGCGGCCGGCCGGCCTATTCGGAGTTTTCAGATTTCGACGGTTTCGTAGCCGCCGCCCCGGATGTGCATTTCCACGGGCCTTACAAGAACCCCGAGGACCTCGCCGCCATCTATAACGAGGTGCAGTTCACCTGGGCGATCGACTTTTTCGAGGAAGGCCAGAATTCGAGCTGGCTTCTGCCCAACCGGCTTTATGAGGGTTGCCTTTATGGCACCCTGCCGATTGCACTTGCCGGCACGGAAACTGCGCGTTTCATCGAAAAGCGTGGTATCGGCTTTGTCCTGCAGAATGCCGACGCTGACGATCTTGCCGCCCTGTTTGCGGAGATGACCCCGCAAATCTATGCGGACGCCTTCAACACCCTCTCGACAACAGACAGGAAACAATGGCTGACCGACCGCGACGATTGCCGTCAGCTGGTCCAGCACTTGTCCTCTCTCGCCAAATCCGCCTCCGGCCACGCCCGCGAAGCGCAGTTTTCACCCGTGTAGTGCGTAGGGGGCAAATCATGGAAGGTCTTGGTCATTCCGGCATCAGAACGCTGATCGTCATACCCTGCCTCAATGAGGCGAAGACGATCGAGGGGCTGCTTGTCAAATTTACCGATGCGATGCAGGGGCGTCTCTTCCGCATCGTGGTCGCCGATGGCGGCAGCACGGATGGAACCCGCGATATCGTTTCCGCCTTTGCCGCAAAGGACGATCGCGTCACGCTTCTCGCCAATCCGAAGCGCATCCAGAGCGCCGGCATCAATCTTGCCGTCGCCACCTTCGGCGAGGATTTTGATTACCTCATCCGCATCGACGCCCATGGCGATTATCCCGATGATTATTGCCAGAGGCTGATCGAGGACGCCGAGCGCACCGGCGCGGATTCCGTCGTCGTCGCCATGGATACGGTCGGCCACGGCCTGTTCCAAAAGGCGACGGCCATCGCCCAGAATTCCAAGCTCGGCAATGGCGGCTCCAAGCACCGCGAAGGCGCCAAAGGCCACTGGATAGACCATGGCCACCACGCGCTGATGCGGATCGCCGCTTTCGATGCGGTGGGTGGTTATGACGAGAGCTTCAGCCATAACGAGGATGCCGAACTGGATTTCCGGCTACGCAAATCCGGTTTCCGCCTCTGGATGACCGACAAGACCCGCATGACCTATTATCCGCGCGCAAGCGTCATGCCGCTGTTCAGGCAATATCTCGCCTATGGCCGTGGCCGGGCAAAGAACCTCTTGAAACATCGCTCGATCCCGAAAATCCGCCAGATGATTCCGCTCGCCGTCCTGCCGGTTTTCATCCTCGCGCTACTGTCGCTCGTGCATTGGGCCGCACTTATTCCGCTCGGCCTCTGGATCGCCGCATGTGTGGGTTATGGCTTGTGGATGGCAATAGGTCAGCAAAACCCATACGGCCCGCTCGCCGCCTTTTCGGCGATGGTGATGCATCTGGCCTGGTCCACCGGCTTCTGGCTGGAACTCCTGAAATTCCGGGGAAGAAAGGCTGTCTCATGACCGACAACACCGTCACCGGCACGCAAAATCTCAAGACCGTCGATATCGGCATCTGCACCTACAGACGCCCGGCACTCGTCGCCACACTTCTGTCACTCTTCGAGCTGGACGTGCCGGAAGGCGTGAAAGTTCGCCTGATTGTGGCCGATAATGACGAGGAGCCGAGCGCCAAGGCAAGCGTCGATCGCCTGCGTGAAACCGCACCCTTCGAGATCACCTATGTTCATTGCCCGAAATCGAATATTTCGATTGCCCGCAATGCCTGCCTGTCGGAATGCAGCGCGGATTATCTCGCCTTTATCGATGATGACGAGACCGCCCCGCCGCACTGGCTGGCCGCCCTTCTGGAAAAAGCCGACGAGACCGGTGCGGAAACCGTCCTCGGCCCCGTGACGGCGGTTTACCGGGACAATGCGCCGGGCTGGATGAAACGCGGCGATTTCCACTCGACAGTTCCGGTGTGGGTGAATGGCGAGATCATCACCGGCTATACCTGCAACACGCTGCTCAAGATGGATGCGCCCTCGGTCAAGGGCCGGCGCTTCGCGCTGGCGCTCGGCCAGAGCGGCGGCGAGGACACCCATTTCTTCTCGCATCTTCACGCCGCAGGCGGCCGTATCGTCTTTGCTGAAGACGCCGTCTTGTCGGAGCCGGTTCCGGAAAATCGGGCAAGCTTCATGTGGCTGGCCAAACGCCGCTTCCGCTCCGGCCAGACCCACGGCCGCGTGCTGGCTGAAAAGAAACCCGGTGCACGCCGTGTGGTTCAGGTGCTGAAGGCAGGTTCGAAAGTGCTGTATTGTGGCGTATTCGCCGCCTTGAACGGCTTCAACGCCGTGCGCCGCAACCGTTATGCGCTGCGTGGCGCGCTGCATATGGGTTCGATGAGCGGCGCATTCGGTGTGCGCGAAATCCGCCAGTATGGCGCGGTGGAGGCGACCTGATGGAAAATCTCACCTCCCCGCCCGATATCAGCTTCGTCATCGCCGCCTATAATGCCGCCGATACGATCGAAGCCGCCGTTCAAAGCGCGCTCGACCAGCAGGGTGTGACGCTGGAGGTCATCGTCGTCGACGATCGTTCCGCCGACGATACCATCCCCTTCGTTGAGGCGATTGCCGCCATCGATCCCCGCATCCGCCTGCTTGCGCTCGAAGAAAACCGCGGTCCGGGTGGTGCACGCAATGCCGGCATCGAGGCCGCGACGGGACGCTGGATCGCCGTGCTCGATTCCGACGACGTCATCCGCCCGGAGCGTTCTGCCTGCATGATGTGCCGGGCGGAGGCCGCGAATGCTGACATCGCTGTCGATAATCTCGATGTGGTCTATACCGACGGCAGGCCGATGGAGACGATGTTTCCGGAAGAGTTTCTGGAGGAACGATCCACCCTCACGCTTGAGGACTTCATTTCCTCCAACATCCTGTTCCGTTCCACCTTCAATTTCGGCTACATGAAACCGATGTTCCGGCGCGATTTCCTCAATAGCGAGGCACTGCGCTTCCGCGAGGATATCCGCATCGGCGAGGATTATATCCTGCTCGCCTCGGCGCTCGCCGCCGGCGGCCTCTGCGCCATCGAACCGAAGCCGGGTTACATTTACAATATCCGCGAAGGCTCGATTTCGCGCGTGCTCGAACTTCATCACGTCGAAGCGATGATGCGGGCGGATCAGGAATTCCTGAGCCATTACACTCTGCTGCCCGCCGCCATGGATGCGCAGCAGGCGAGAGCCCGCAGCCTGCGGCTGGCGCATAATTTTTTGACATTGGTGGAAAACATCAAGAGCCGCTCGGTACTGGGCGCCTTGAAGACCACAATCCGAGATCCTGCCGTGCTGGGGCACTTAAGAATGCCGATTGCAGTGCGGCTGAGGAGGCTGCGGGACGCCATCTTTGCGCCCGGAGCGAATACAGGGGTGAAAAGACAGATTTCGTGAAATTTACGCGTAGACGAAATCTGCGCGGGGACTGGGGACAGATCAAACCTTGATGAAGGAGAACGCGATGGACCTGAACAAAACTGTCAGAAAAGCCGTCATTCCGGTAGCCGGCAACGGCACGCGGTTTTTGCCCGCCACCAAGGCGATGCCAAAGGAAATGCTGACGATCGTCGATCGACCGGTCGTGCAATATGCTGTCGACGAAGCCATGCAGGCCGGTATCGAACACATCATTTTCGTCACGAGCCGCAACAAGACCGCCATCGAAGACTATTTCGACAGCGCGCCTGAACTCATCAATACGCTGACCCGCTCCGGCAAGACCGTGCAGGTGTTGCAGCTGGAAAAGATGCTGCCGGTTGCCGGCACCGTCAGCTATACGCGCCAGCAGGTGCCGCTCGGTCTCGGCCACGCCGTCTGGTGTGCACGCGAACTGGTGGGCAAGGAGCCTTTCGCGCTGCTTCTGCCTGACATGGTGTCCTATGGCGCACGCGGCTGCATTGCCGGGCTGATGGAGCTTTATGACGAAGTCGGCGGCAATATTCTCGGCGTCGAGGAATGCCTGCCCCAGGAAGTGTCGTCCTATGGCGTCGTCGGCGTCGGCCAGAAGGTCAATCATGGCTTTGCGGTCACCGAAATGGTCGAAAAGCCGGAACCATCCAAGGCGCCTTCGAATTATTACCTGAATGGCCGTTACATCCTGCAGCCGGAAATCTTCGATATTCTCGCCAAGCAGGAGCGCGGCGCGGGCAATGAAATCCAGTTGACCGACGGCATGAGGCGGCTTGCGGAAAAACAGTCTTTCCATGCGCAGAAATATAGCGGTCGCACCTTCGACTGCGGCAGCAAGCAGGGCTTCATTGCCGCAAACGTCGCCTTCTCGCTGCTGCGCGCGGACATGGAAGCCCAGGTTCTCGCTTCGGTGAAGGAACTGGTGGCGAACCACGAAAGCCGCGTCCAGGCGGCCTGACTTTAATCGCGCCGCCGGGGGAGGCGGCCGGCGCACCAATAACGGGGGGCGGGAAGGCGAGTTTATTCGGCTTCCCGCGTACCATTTTTAATTCACAAGGTAGGTCCATGCACCACAAGACCTTTAAATCCAATATCGGTTTTCCGGAGTCCGGCAAGGATTCCGACACGTTCATCGACCTCGACCGCCTGTGGGCCGCCGTGGTGCGTCGTGCCAATGTCATTGCCGCCTCCGTCATTGCAGCCGTGGTTCTGGCCGGCCTTTATCTGGTGCTTGCGACCCCCGTTTACACCGCGATGACGCAGGTGCTGCTGGATGAAAGCCTTTCCCGTTATGCGGAAGAGGAATCGCCGGTGCCCGCCGCCCAGATCGTCGACAACCGCATCGCCAGCGCCGTGGAAATTTTGAAATCCAAGGAAATGGCGCTGACAGTGGTCGACAAGGCCAAGTTCGACGAGAATGACATCATCGTCAATCCGCCGATGTCGCCGGTCGAACTCGTCAAAACCTCCGTGCGTGGTATCCTTGATCTCGTCCTGCCGGGCGATCCGCCCGTCTCCGAAGCCGCAATCCGCGCCGGACGCCGCGAAAAGGCCGCCGCCGTGCTGCAGCAGTCCTTGACGGTGGAACGTGTCGGCCGCAGCTCCGTCATCGCCATCTCCACCCGCTCGACCGACCGTCAGCTGGCTGCGCAGATCGCCAAGACCTATGCACAGGCCTACCTCACCGAACAGCTGAACGCCAATTTCGACGCCAGCGAGCGCGCTTCTGTATGGTTGCAGGAACGCATGACCGACCTCAACCAGCGCGCCCAGGCCGCCGAGCTTGCAGTTCAGAAATACAGGTCTGACAACAATATCGTATCCTCACGCGGTGAGCTTATGTCGGAAAGCCAGCTTGCCGATCTTAATGGCCAACTGATTTCCGCACAGGCGGATGCAGCTACTGCCTCTGCCCGCTACAGCCAGTACAAGTCGATTATCGACCGCGGGCCGGAGACAGCTGTCGACAATGCCGTCGTGTCGGCCCGTGATACCGACAACTCGGTCATTCAGGATTTGCGCAAGCGCTACATCACCATTTCCGACAGGCAGCGCGGCATCGTCCAGCAATTCGGCGCCGACCATCCGCAGGCGGCCGCGCTCGAAGCCGAGAAAAAAGAGATTTCGCAGCAAATCTTCCAGGAATTGCAGCAGCTGACCGGCAGCTTCAAGAACGAGGTCGACGTTGCCAATTCGCGCGTGCAGTCGTTGCGTGACAGTATCGACAAGGTAGCTGGTCGCAATTCTCAAGCCAACATCACCATGGTGCAGCTGCGTGAACTCGAACAGCGGTCCACGGCGCTGCGCACCCTCTATCAGTCCTATCTCGGCCGCTTCGAGGAAGCCTCGCAAAAGCAGTCGCTGCCGATCGCCAAGGCACGCATCATCTCCGAAGCGGGCCTGCCGACATCGCCTTCCAGTCCGAAAAAGACCATGACCATGGCGCTTTCGGTCGTTCTCGGCCTGATGCTGGGCGGGGGTATCGCGGCGCTTCTCGAGTTCCGGGACCGCTTCTTCCACACCGGCAATGACGTGCGTGACAATCTGCGCATGCGCTTTCTCGGCTACCTCCCCTTCATCGGGGAAAGGGGCGTGGAAAACGCCAAGGCCGGCACCAGCGCCGCCACCCCAGGCGGCGAACATGCCACGCTTGACGAAAGCGGGCAGGTCTCGTTCCAGAAAATGCTGCGCCTTGCCGTCGACAGCCCGCGCTCCAGTTTCGCGGAAACGTTGCGCAACGTGAAGCTGACCGCGGATGTCGTCATTCAGGAACGTCAATGCCGGGTCATCGGCGTCATTTCCTGCCTGCCGAACGAGGGCAAGTCGGTCGTGGCGCTCAATCTCGCCGGTCTGATCGCCTCCACCGGCAAGCGCACCCTCGTCGTCGATGCGGATATCCGCAATCCCGGCCTCAGCCGCATGCTGACGACGCGGCAATCCGCCGGTCTGGTGGAAGTTGTGCTCGATGAAATTCCGTGGACGCAGGCGGTAAAGGTCGATACGCGCACGAAAATGGGCATCCTGCCGGTTTCGACCAGCAACCAGTTCGCCCATTCGAGCGAGTTGTTGTCCTCCTCCGGCATGCGCAAATTCATCGACTCGGCGCGCGAGGCCTGCGATTACATCATCGTCGACCTGGCGCCTGTCGTCCCCGTCATCGATGCCAAGGCCTTTGCACCGCAGGTGGACGGTTTCGTCTTCGTCACCGAATGGGGCAAGACGCCGATCCAGATGGTGCAGAACCTGATGGCCAACGAGCCGCAGATCGCCAACAAGACGCTCGGTATCGTGCTGAACAAGACCGACATGACGGAACTGCAGCGTTATGCCGGCCCCGGCGGTTCGGAGCACTATCACGAGAAATTCTCGGCCTATTACGGCGATGCGAAGCCGCCGGTGAAGGAAGAGGCGTGATCGTGAAACGGCCCGGTGAAAACCGGGCCGTTTTATTCTGTGGAAGATTTGAACGATAAACCCATGGTATTGCCCCCCGAAATTGCGCATTGATGGCGTAAAGCTAAAATCGCAAGCAGGATCAGTCCCATGCCATCACCCATCGCCTTTGTTTCACGGATGAATGCGGAAACGGAAGCCGTCTGGAAACAGGCGCTACGCGCCGCCATGCCGCAGGAGGACATCCTCTCCTTCTCCGAATTGACGGACGAACAGCGACGGGCAGTGGACTTTGCCATCGTCGCCAATCCCGATCCCGCCGATATCGCCGCGCTTCCGGGCCTCACATGGATTCACAGCCTGTGGGCGGGCGTCGAGCGGCTGGTGCTGGAGCTGGGCGACAAGGCTCCCCCCATCGTCCGGCTGAAGGACCCGGAGCTTTCCCGCGTGATGGCCGAAGCCGTTCTGGCATGGACCTACTATCTGCAGCGCGACATGCCGGCCTATCGTGAAAACCAGCAAAAGGCCCTTTGGCAGGAGCTGGACTACCGCCATCCCGGCGAGATGACCATCGGTCTCCTTGGCCTTGGAGCGCTTGGCACCGCTGCAGCCGAACGCCTCACCCATGCGGGCTTCAACGTCGTCGGCTGGAGCCGCTCGGCCAAGGTGATCGAAGGCGTGGAAACGCTGACCGGCGATGCCGGGCTGCAAGCCCTGCTGGAAAAAAGCGACATTCTCGTCTGCCTCGTCCCGCTCACCGACGCGACGCGTGGCCTTCTCGATGCCGGCCGTCTCGCCGCAATGAAACAAGGGGCGGCGCTGATCAACTTCGCCCGCGGTGCGGTCATCGTCGCCGACGACCTGATCGCGGCGCTCGATTCCGGCCGCCTTTCGCATGCCGTTCTCGATGTCTTCGAACAGGAGCCGCTGCCCACGGCTTCGCCATTCTGGCAGCACCCGAAAGTCACGGTCCTGCCGCATATTTCCGCCCCGACAAGCCGCGAAAGTTCGGCGCGGATCGTCGCGGGCAATGTTCGCGCATGGCGCGAGACCGGCAGGCTGCCGGAAACGGTTGACATGATCAGAGGTTACTGAGCCGGCAACAAAGCGGCGGGCGTACTATTCCGCCACGGCGCTCTTTGCCGTATGGGCCTGCTCGACGGCCGAAACGATCTGCTGTTCGTCATAGGGCTTGGTGAGCAGCACCGCGCTTTCGGGCGCCCCTTCCGGCAAATGGCTGTCGCCCGTCGCAAACACGATGGCAAGCCCCGGCTTGCGGCGCAGAGCCTCCACCGCCAGCTCGCCGCCCTTCATGTCGGGCAGACCGAGATCGGTGACGAGAACATCTATGCGGTCTGCCTCGATCACCTTCAGCGCCTGAGCCGCATTTCCGGCCTCGACGACGGCAAAGCCGCTCTCCGCCAGCATCTCCGTCGAATTCATCCGGATCAGCTCGTCATCTTCGACCAGAAGGACGCGTATGGACCGGTTTTCGTTTTCGACCGTCCTCACCGGTTCGGAAGGCTTGGAATAACCCGGCGCAACTGCCGGCCGCGCTCTCGCCAAAGAAACCTGCTTGCGGTTGGCAATCACATGGCGGATGCGCCGTGCCAGCGCTTCGCGCGTATAGGGCTTGGAGAGAAGCTCCACCCCGGCATCCAGCTTGCCGCCATGCACGATGGAGTTTTCGGTGTAACCCGAGGTGAAGAGAACGGCGAGGTTGGGCAGCCTTTCCTGCGCGCGGCGCGCCATTTCCCGGCTTTTCAAAGGCCCGGGCATTACCACGTCGGTGAAGATGACATCGATCGGAATGCCGCTTTCCACCACCGTCAAACCGGCCTGCGCATCACGGGCGGTGAGCACCCGGTAACCGAGATCGCTCAGCGTCTCGACGACGGTGTTGCGCACTTCCTCGTCATCTTCCACCACAAGAATGGTTTCCGTTCCGCCCTCCACGGGGCCGGTCGGCATCACTACTTCCCGGTCCTCATCGGCGGCGGAGCGCGGCAGATACATCTTCACCGTCGTGCCCTGCCCCACCTCGCTATAGATGTTGACGTGGCCGCTGGACTGTTTTGCAAAACCATAGACCATCGAAAGGCCGAGACCGGTGCCTTTGCCCTCCGGTTTGGTCGAAAAGAACGGCTCGAAGACTTTTTCGAGGATCTCCGGCGACATGCCCGACCCGGTATCGGTGACGGCGAGCATGACATATTGCCCCGCCGAAACCTCCGAATGCTTGCGGGCATAATCGCGGTCGAGCACCGCATTGCCCACTTCAATGGTCAGCTTGCCGTGCCCTTCCATGGCGTCGCGCGCATTGATGGCGAGGTTGAGAAGCGCATTTTCCACCTGGTTGGGATCGGCATAGGTGTTCCAGAGACCGCCCGAGGTGATAACCTCCACCTCGATCGCCTCACCGAGCGAACGGCGAAGCAGATCGTCCATGCCGGTCACGAAACGGGAAATATTGATGACGCGCGGTTCCAGCGCCTGGCGACGGCCGAAGGCCAGCAGCTGGTTGGCCAGCTTTGCACCGCGATGGACACCGGCCAGCGCATTTTCCAGCCGCCTTTCGGCGCGCTCATTGCCGATCACATCCTTGGAGAGCAATTGCAGATTGCCGGCGATCACCTGCAGAAGATTGTTGAAATCATGCGCGACGCCGCCGGTCAGCTGGCCAATGGATTCCATCTTCTGCGCCTGTTGCAGGGCCTTTTCGGTCTGGCGGCGCTCCGCCATTTCCGCCTCGACACGGGCTTCAAGGCTTTCGTTCAATTGCCGAAGCTGCTCTTCCGCCCGGATGCGGTGGCGGATTTCGCGCTCGAGATTGCTGGCATGTTCCTTGAGGGTGTCTTCGGCCCGCCGCTGCTCGGTTATGTCAGTGTGAACGCCGACCCATTCGGTAATGGCGCTGGACTTGTCGAAAATCGGCACGCCGCGGATCAAAAAAGTGCGGTAGACGCCGTCGTGACGGCGCACGCGGTGTTCCCAGACATAGGTCGACTTTTCCGCGACCGCGCTGTTCCAGCTTTCGACAGACCCCTGCCTGTCCTCCGGGTGGACGGCGTCCGCCCAGCCAAAGCCCTGATATTCTTCCGGAGTCTGGCCCGTCAGCGCCGCCCAGGCAGGCTGCTCGCCCAGCATCCTGCCATCGGCGCTGTTGGTCCACAGCACGCCGTGCACCGCATCCACCGCCGCACGGAAACGGTTGTTGCTGATGAGGATTTCCTGTTCCGAGCGCTTGCGGTCCTCGATATCGATGATCAGCACATAGATGCCATCGATGGAGCCATCCGTGATATAGCGCGGCACATAGCGGATTTCGGCGGCGCGCATGGTGCCGTCGGGCCTGCGGATCACGGTGTCGGAAACGATCTTCTCGCCGGCGAGCGCACGATCCAGATAGGCCCTGCGCGCCTCAAAAAACGCCTCGCCGACGATTTCGGGAACGCTGCGGCCGATCACCTCCTCGGCGCGGCGGCCGAACCATTCCAGATAGCCGTCATTGGCGAATTTATAAACGTAGTCACGATCGACATACCCGACCAGAATGGGCAGGGCATTGGTGAGCCGGCTTAGTTCCTTGCGGCTCTGCTCCAGCGCCTCCACGGCCTTCACCTTGTCGGTATTTTCGAGCACGGTACACAAAACGCCGTCCACCGTGCCGCCCTCATTGTAGATCGGCGTGTAGAACAGATCGAAGATCACCTCTTCCGGCAGGCCATGTCGCATCAGCGTCATCGGCTGGTCGCGATAGGCCATGACCTCACCGCGAAAACCGGCTTCCAGAATACGGCTGTTCCAGTCCCATATTTCCGGCCAGATGCCGGGCACCGTTCCGCCCAGCGCCCGCGGGTGATAATTGCCGGCGATCTCCGCATAGCCGTCATTGTAGATCATCACGTGATCCCTGCCCCACATCAGCACCTGCGGAATGGGGGAATTGACGACGGAATTAGCCTTTTGCCTCAGATTTTGCGGCCATTCGCAAATAGGACCGAGCGATGTCTTCGACCAGTCGAAGCGGCGCACAAGCTCACCCGTTTCACCACCACCGATCGGCCATACCGGGGCAGCACGAAGATTGGTCATTCAACATCACCACAAAAACCGAGAGGAAATCTCCCGTAATACAGAACAAGATAAAAGTCCAAGAAAACAGAAACTTCCGTTTATTGTTCCCCCGGGTTTCTTCAAATACTGAAAAAGTTCCGTTCTTCCGAAATATTGGGATGCGCGAGCGCAGGGGCGCGGCGAATTCGGTGTCTCCACACCACGGATTTCAGGCTCGCGTTCGCGGGACCGGATAATTGATTGATAATTGCCATCCTCAATACGCCAGAATCTGCCGCAAACGGAACGGCCAGAAAGCAATTATTAAGCCTCAATAAAGGCGCTGGCGGTCGCGGTGCCGTCAGCACCCGGGTCTTCGCCACACCGCGACCAGAGGGAACAAAAATGAAAATACTTTTGGGTGCCACAATTCTTTCCGCCGGCTTCGCCTTTTCAGGCGGCGCAGCCTATGCTGCCGACTGCGGAAACGTGACAATCGCCAGCATGAACTGGCAATCCGCCGAAGTTGCCGCCAACCTGGACAAGTTCATTCTTGAAAAGGGCTATGGATGCTCCGCCGAAATCGTGACCGGCGACACCGTGCCGACACTGACCTCCATGGCCGAAAAAGGCCAGCCGGATATTGCCCCCGAGGCATGGGTCAGCCTGCAGCCGGAAATCGTCAAGCAGGGTCTGGAAGGCGGCAAAGTGGTCGCGGCCGCAAAAATCCTTTCCGATGGCGCTGTTCAGGGCTGGTGGATCCCGAAATACCTCGCAGAGGCCAATCCCGATCTCAAGACCATTCCGGACCTCTTCAAACATCCCGAACTCTTCCCGTCGCCGGAAGACAAGTCGAAGGGCGCCGTGTTCAACGGCCCGCAGGGCTGGGGCGGCACTGTCGTCACCGCGCAGCTGTTCAAGGCTTTCGGCGGTGAAAAGGCCGGCTTCACCCTCGTTGACACCGGCTCCGCCGCAGGTCTCGACGGTTCCATCGCCAAGGCTTACGAAGCCAAGCAGCCATGGGTCGGCTATTATTGGGCGCCCACCTCGCTGCTCGGCAAATACGAGATGGTAAAGCTCGAATTCGGCACGGACTATGATGCGGCAGAATGGAAGCGCTGCACCTCGGTTGCCGATTGTCCGGACCCGAAGCCGAACGCATGGCAGGTGGACGACGTGCAGACGCTGGTCAGCAAGTCCTTTGCCGATCGTGCCGGCCCCGCTATGGACTATCTCAACAAACGCGCCTGGACCAACGCGACCGTCAACAAGCTGATCGCCTGGATGACGGATAACCAGGCGACCGGCGAAGATGGCGCCAAGCAGTTCCTGAAGGAAAACGAAGCTCTCTGGACGGGCTGGGTTTCTCCCGAGGTCGCGGAAAAGGTCAAGGCCGCCCTTTAAAAGCCGGTCCTTACATATCTGCCCGGCAACCGGCGTTCGCCAGCGGCGACGCCGCGCCCGCACCGGCTCCGAAATGCCCAAGGCTTTCGGTGGCGATGCGCCGGTTCAACAGAGCGTTCCGCCTTGCGTCCTGAAGGATGCGCGGCGCTCTGGCGATTTTGCTCCCGGAGCGCGGAGGACATCGATCCCCGCCTCCGGTTCGTCATGGAGAACAGGATATGGAATGGCTTTTCAAATTTCCGACCATGAATGACGATGCTCTGCGCGCGCTGAAAAAAGTCATCGACGAGGGGTTCCGGGCTTTTACCCGAACCTATGGCGGCGCAATCGAGGGGCTGTTTACCCCCCTTCAGAGCTTCCTCATCTGGGCGGAAAGGCTTTTGATCGGCGCACCCTGGCCGGTCGTTATTCTTATTGTCGCCGCGCTCGCCTGGTTCGGCAGCCGCAGCGCCACCATTGTTTCGCTGTGTTGCGGCATTCTCTTCGCCATCGGCTGGTTCGGCATGTGGGAAGACACGATGAAGACGGTCTCGATGATCTTCGTCTGTGCGGTGCTGTCCATCGTCGTCGGCCTGCCTATCGGCATCGCCATGGCGCGCTCCAACCGCCTGCAGAGCGTGGTCAATCCCGTTCTCGACGTGATGCAGACGATGCCGAGTTTCGTCTATCTCATTCCCGTCGTCATGCTGCTCGGCATCGGCCGCGTGCCTGGCGTCATCGCCGTCGTCATCTATGCCATTCCGCCGATGATCCGGCTCACCAATCTCGGCATCCGCATGGTCGACCACGACGTGCTGGAGGCTGCCGATGCCTTCGGCTCCTCGAAGCGCCAGAAGCTTTTCAAGGTGCAGCTGCCGCTCGCACTCCCCACCATCATGGCCGGCATCAACCAGACCATCATGATGGCGCTCGCCATGGTCGTCATTGCCTCGATGATCGGCGTGCAGGGTCTTGGCCAGCCGGTGCTGAAGGCCATCGCCAACCAGTATTTCACGCTCGGCGTATTCAACGGGCTTGCCATCGTCGGCATCGCCATCATCTTCGACCGCATCAGCCAGGCCTATGGCCTTCGCCTGCAAAAACACCGGGAAGTGGCGCATGGCTAGTCAATCGATCGAAATTCGCAGCCTCTACAAGATTTTCGGCCCCAAGGCGGCCGACTATGTCGACCCCGTCAAGGCCGGCATGTCCAAGGCGGATCTCAATGCCAAACATGGCCACGTGCTCGGCCTGCGTGATATCAACATCACCATGCCGGGCGGGCAGATCACCGTTATCATGGGCCTTTCCGGCTCCGGCAAATCGACGCTGATCCGCCACGTCAACCGGCTGATCGACCCGACCGCCGGCGAAATCCTCTATGGCGGCACCGATGTCTGTCGCCTCAACGAAGCGGACCTGCTGGAATTTCGCCGCCACAAGACGGCAATGGTGTTCCAGAAATTCGGCCTCTTGCCGCACCGCAACGTGCTGCAGAATGTCGTCTATGGCCTTGAAGTGCAGGGCGTCGACAAGCGCGAGCGGGAGGAAAGGGCGGAAGTCTGGATCAGGCGCGTGGGGCTGGAAGGCTTCTCCAACCATTATCCCAACCAGCTTTCCGGCGGCATGCAGCAGCGTGTGGGTCTGGCGCGGGCGCTCACCAATAATGCCGAAATCCTTTTGATGGACGAAGCCTATTCTGCGCTCGATCCGCTCATCCGCGTCGACATGCAGACAGTGCTTCTGGAACTGCAGAAGGAATTGAAAAAGACCGTGGTCTTCATCACCCACGATCTCGACGAGGCGCTGCGGCTGGGCGACAAGATCGCCATTCTGCGCGATGGCGAAATCATCCAGCAGGGCACGGCAGCCGAAATCGTCATGTCGCCGGCCGACAGTTATATCGAGGCCTTCGTGGAGGAGGTCAATCGCGGCAGGGTCATTCGCCTCGGCGCCATCGTGCAGCCGGAGTTTTCCGGCCAGTCGCGGCTTCAGCTCGATGCGGATATGACGGTTGAAGAGGGCCTGCGCGCGCTCGTCCGGGAAAATGTCAGCAGCGCCACGGTCGTTGGAGAAAATGGCAAGGCGCTCGGCGCCGTCACCACCGACGCCATCATGCGCTGCCTCGTCAGGACCGCCTCGGGTGAGGAAGCGGGCGCGGCGGAACGGCTCTCAGGCTGAGCCTTCAAGCCACCCGGCCATGCCCTTCGCGGCGGCCTTGCCGGTGGCGAAACAGGCGGTGAGCAGATAACCGCCGGTCGGCGCTTCCCAATCCAGCATTTCCCCGGCAGCGAATATGCCGGGGAGCTTTTTCAGCATGTAACTTTCATCAACGCCGCTCCAGGCGATACCGCCGGCCGACGAAATCGCCTCGGCAATCGGTCTCGCCCGCAAAAGCGGTATCTCCGCATGTTTTATTCTCGCGGCGACAAACTCGTCCGGCATGGCGGCGATATCGGGAAATATTTCCCGCAGAAGCCCGACCTTCACAGCCGATAAGCCAGCCGCCTTGCGCATACGGTTTGCAAAACTCTCCTTCCGGCCGAGCTTCCCCAGATCCAGACTGAGGCGTTCCACCGTACGTGCCGGTGCAAGATCAATCGCGAGCGATACTTTGCCCACCTGTTCCAGCCGGTGGCGCAGGGCGGCGGAATGGGCATAGATCACGCTGCCCTCAATGCCATGCTTTGTTATCACGAATTCGCCCTGAAAGGCTCCTGCCGGCGAAATGGTGATCGCGGATTTCACCGCTTCACCCGCAAAACGCTCGCGGAAGACATCACTCCAGTCGACGTCGAAACCGCAATTGGCCGGGCGGAACGGGGAGAACTCGACGCTTCTGGCCGCAAGCGCCGGAACCCATGCGGCATCGGAGCCGAGACGCGGCCAGCTGGCGCCGCCCAGCGCCAGCAGCACGGCATCGGCGTTGATAGTGATCTCGCCCTCCGGGGTCGAAAAAACCAGGTGCTCTCCGGAAAAACCCGTCCAGCGATGCCGCGTTCTGATGGTTACGCCCTGCGCCTCCAGCCGGGCGAGCCATGCCCGCAGCAGCGGTGAGGCCTTCATGACCGTGGGAAACACCCGGCCCGAGGTGCCGACAAAGGTCTCCTGCCCCAGCCCCAGCGCCCACTCGCGCAACATATCGGGGGTGAAATCATCGAGGGCGGCACGCAGCCGCGGTTCCGCCTCGCCAAACCGCTGACGGAAACTGTCGTAGTCTTCGGCATGGGTGATGTTGAGGCCGGATTTTCCGGCCATCAGCAATTTGCGCGCCACGGTCGGCATCGCTTCGAACACCGTCACGGCATGGCCCGCGGCCGAAAGCACCTCGGCCGCCATCAGCCCCGCCGGCCCGCCGCCGATAACAGCAACCTGCCTCGCCTTGCTCAAAACCTTCTCCATCGCCATCTTCGCCATTCCGAGCCTTATACCGATTTCCGCATGCGAATATATGCGTTATTGAAACGCCCATGTTCACGCTCGACCGCCCCGTTTCCTTTTCGCAGGATATCAAGAAAAGCCGCTTCATCGCCTTTGCCGCGCCGGTGACGGGCGAAGAGGATGCGAAGAACTTCCTCGCGGCGCATTCCGATCCCGACGCGAACCATAATTGCTGGGCATGGCGAAGCGGCCAGACCTATCGTTTCAGCGATGACGGCGAACCCTCGGGAACGGCCGGGAAACCGATCCTTCAGGCCATCGACGGCCAGGCGCTGGATAATGTCGCGGTTCTCGTCATCCGCTGGTTCGGCGGCATTCTCCTCGGCAGCGGCGGGCTCATGCGCGCCTATGGCGGCACGGCGGCGGCCTGCCTGCGGTTAGGCGAGACGTCACCGGTCATCGCTTATGTCAGCGCCACGCTGAGCTGCCCCTTCTCCGATCTGGCGCTGGTGAAATCACGCCTGTCCGCCACGCAGAACCTGCGGATGGAAAGGGAAGATTTCACCGGCACCGGCGCGGATATGGTGCTCTCGGTTCCGGTCGAGGAAGCCGAACGGCTCACCCGGCTTCTGAGCGACCTGACCAGCGGGCGCGTCAATCTCCATATTCCCGACTAGCGGCCTGTCCGAATGTGCAATTCGTGCTAAGGAAGCGACATGTCATCCGAGCTTTCCAACCCTGTCTATAATCCGCCACTCGACCCCTGGCTCACCATCGTGCACCGCGACGAGGACCTGCTGGTGCTGGACAAGCCGAGCGGGCTTCTCTCGGTGCCGGGGCGCGATCCGGCGCTTTCCGACAGCCTGATGACGCGCGTGCAGAAACAGTTCCCGAAAGCACTGATGATCAACCGGCTGGACAAAGACACGTCAGGCATCGTGCTGATGTCCCTGAACCGCAGGGCGCATGCGGCGATTGCGTCGCAGTTTGAAAACCGCCAGACGCGCAAATCCTATGTCGCCATTGTCTGGGGAGAGGTTGCCGGAGAGGCGGGAGAAGTGGACCTGCCACTCGCCATCGATCCCGAAAACAAGCCCCGCCACCGGGTCGACCACGAAAACGGCAAGCCGGCACAAAGCCTTTGGCGGGTGCTGGAACGATTGCCGCTTCCGGCAACACGGCTGGCGCTGACACCCCTCACCGGCCGCACCCACCAATTGCGGGTGCATATGAAGGCGCTTGGCCACCCCATTCTCGGCGATGAATTTTATGCCGAGGGTAAGGCGCTCGCTGCCGCACCGCGCCTGATGCTGCATGCGCAAGAGATTGGCTTCCGTCATCCGGATGGGCGTGACGTCACCTATACCGTGCCCTGCCCGTTCTGAGGTCGCAGATGAAGGAACAAAACGAAAGCTTCGTGGTGGATTTTGTCGGCGGTGCGGTGGGCCACCGTTTCCGCTCCGGCGAAGGGCGCGGACAGGCTCTGCCCAAGGCCGCGGGTTTCACCAAAGGCCGAACGCCAAAAATCGTCGATGCCACGGCCGGGTTGGGGCGCGATGCCTTCCTGCTCGCATCCCTCGGGGCTGACGTCACCCTCATCGAACGCTCAGCGGAAATGCATGCCCATCTCGCCGATGGCATTCGCCGCGCCCTGGAAGCGGGCGGCGCCTACGCCGAGGCGGCAGCACGGATGACGCTGCTTAACGGCGATTCACGCTATCTGCTGAAAGAGCTTTCACCCGAGGTGGTGATTGTCGACCCCATGCATCCGCCACGCCACAACACGGCGCTGGTAAAAAAGGAAATGCGGGTGCTGAGAGAACTGGTTGGCGCCGACCCGGACCAGGTGGAGTTGATGGAGGCTGCACTGGAGAATGCGACAAAGCGGGTGGTCCTGAAATGGCCCCTGCGCGCCGAGCCGATGCCGGGCATTCGCAAGCCTTCGCATCAGATAATGGGCAAGAACACCCGTTATGATGTCTTCATGATCTTCGGAAAATCTCTCGACGAGGAAGAATAATCAGCGGAAGCTCGGCTTGCGCTGCGCATTCATCAAAAGCTCGTGCCGCGAGGCGAACTCGCCGAACAGCTTTCTGAGCCGGGTCTCCTCCGCCTTGTCCAGCCGGTAACGCCGGCAGAATTCCGCAACGTTCAGGATCGGTTTGGTTCTGTTGCCGTCTATGGTCTTGTTGTCGATGATCTGCATGGCGCCCTCCTCATAACAGAGGCCAAACGTCGCTCACGCCTTGCGGTTCCCTATGAATTCGCATGGATGAGAAAAGAGCGTGCAGCCTGCACACGGACCGATCAAGTTTTCTTGAAACTATCGCAGGAAACGAAATCCTCCCCAAATGGTTCTCTGCCTGATGTAACGATGGAAGGGAGACCCATGTTCCACAACAACCGATTTCTGAGTTCGACGATCCTGTGTGCGCTGCTCGCCCTGCCCTTTGCCGGCGCTGCACACGCCCAGACCGCCCCGGCTGCCGAAACGAAACGGCCGAATGCGCCGGATCAGAAGCCGGCTTTTGAGGGCCAGACACGCGCGCCGCAGGCCGCCTCCCAGCCGAATGTCGAAAAAACCATCGTCGCCGAGGGGCTGCCGCACCTGTGGTCCATGGAATTCCTGCCGGATGGCCGCATGCTTGTCGCCGCCAAGGAAGGGGCCATGCATATCGTCGCCGACGGCAAGGCAGGCCCGGCGATTGCCGGCGTACCGGAGGTGGCGTCCGACGGACAGGGCGGACTTCTCGACATCGCGCTCGCGCCCGATTTCGAAACATCGCGCACCATCTTCTTCTCCTTTTCCGAACCGCGCGATGGCGGCAACGGCACCTCCGTCGCGTCGGCCAAGCTGACCGAAGATGGCGGCGCGACGAAACTGGAAAATGTCTCGGTGATTTTCCGCCAGATGCCGACCTATGACGGCGACAAGCATTTCGGCTCGCGCCTCGTCTTCGGACCTGACAACGAGCTTTATGTCACCGTCGGCGAGCGTTCGGATTCAAAGCCGCGCGTGCAGGCGCAGGATCTGTCGAGCGGGCTTGGCAAGGTCTTCCGCATCGATGCTGAAGGCAAGGCCTTTGAAGGCAACCCCTTCGCCGGCCAGCAGAACGCCCTTCCCGAAATATGGAGCTATGGCCACCGCAACCTGCAGGCCTCGGCACTTGATGGTCAGGGCAGGCTCTGGACCGTGGAACACGGACCAAAGGGCGGCGATGAGCTGAACCTGCCAAAAGCGGGCCTGAATTACGGCTGGCCAGTCATCACCTATGGCGTCGAATATAGCGGCCGCTCGGTTGGCGAAGGCGCTACCGCCAAAGAAGGTATGGAGCAGCCGGTCTATTATTGGGACCCGGTCATCGGCCCCTCCGGCATGGCCTATTATGATGGCGACCTGATTCCCGAATGGAAGGGCGCCTTCATCGTCGGCGGTCTGGTGAGCCAGGGTCTCGTGATCCTGCACATCGACGGCGACAAGGTCGCGACCGAAAGCCGTCTGCCCCTCGAGGCGCGCATCCGCGACGTGAAGGTCGGGCCGGATGGTGCGGTTTATGCCGTGACTGAAGAGCGTGGTGGCGGTGAATCGCAGATTCTGCGGATCGCCAAGGCCGGCTGAGAAAACTACGACCGGAACGACAGGCCGCCGGAACGAAGGCGGCCTGTTTTTCGTTTGCCGCAGCGTGAAACCTGCCGGAAAAAACAATGCCACAACCGCCCACCCGCCTTCTTGCCAAAATCGGACTTGCCTATGTCAACGATCAGGAGCCGGGTATTTCCCGCGAAAAACGCGGGCGCGGTTTCTGTTACCGCCTGCCGGGCGGCGAGCTTCTCTCCGACAGCGTCGAACTGAAACGCATCAAATCGCTCGGTGTGCCGCCCGCCTATAAGGACGTCTGGATCTGCATCGACCCATCAGGGCATCTGCAGGCAACCGGCTTTGATGCACGCGGGCGAAAACAGTATCGCTATCACCCCGACTGGCACGCGCTCAGGGGCGAAACGAAGTTCTTCCAACTCAAAAGCTTCGGCAAGGCGCTGCCCGCCATCCGCCGCCGTGCCATCGCCGATATCGAAAAACAGGATCACGGGCAGGAGATGACGCTTGCCGCGCTCACGTTGCTGCTCGATGCCGCCTATCTGCGCGTCGGCAATCGCTCCTATCTCGAAACCAACGGCACCTATGGCGCAACGACATTGCTCAAGCGCCACGTTTCCTTCGGCGAAACAATTGAACTGCGCTTCGCCGCCAAGGGCGGGCAAAAGGTAAGACGGCAATTGCGCCACCCGCGCCTGCAGAAAATCCTCGAGGAGATCGCCGATCTGCCCGGCAAGGAACTCTTCGTCTGGCAGGATAGCGAAAACCGGGTGCATTCGGTCGATTCCAGCGATCTCAATGCCTACCTCTCGCGCATCGGCGGCACCGGCATTTCCGCCAAGACCTTCCGCACCTGGGGTGGAACGCTCGCGGCCTTCTGCAACGCAATGGAGCATGTGGCATCAGGTGAAAAACCGAGCATAAAAGGCATGTGCCAGGCGGCGGCAGTCGAGCTTTCCAATACGCCCGCCATCTGCCGCAAGAGCTATGTGCATCCCGCCGTTCTCGACATAGCGGCTGAGGAAAAAGCCCAGAAAAAACTCGGCCGCATCTTGAAGGTCGGGGCAAAGCCCGTCTCCGGCCTCAGGGCGGATGAAAGACGGCTGCTGGCCTTCCTGCCCTGAGGGGTCAGCGGCTCCCCGCCCATTCCGCCAGTTCGCGCTCGGCCCTTTCCAGCGCGCTGTAATTCAAAAGCTTGCGCAGAAAAGCGACGGTGACGGCGCGGGTTCGAAGATTATATCGCCCTTCCGCCTCGTCATCGCCGGCTGCCTGATGCACGTTCAGTTTCTCATACAGGTTTTGCAGGCGGTTCTGCACGCTGCGCAGTGACAGATTACGGCGGCGCGCAATCGCCTTGTCGGTGAGGCCAAGCGCGACATCGACAAGGATTTCATATTCGGAATCGGTAAAGCCATGCGCCTTGCCGAGGCTCTTTTCCTGCAACCCGCGCACTTCCCGGTCGATCACGCATTGCGCCTCGATGAAGATGCTGCGCAAGGCCAGTCGCAGGCGGTCATCGGAGGCCGATTTCAGCACGTAACCATAAGCAGCACCCTCAGGCACGATGCGGGAGACACCACGCACATAGGCCTCGTCGGAATAGTTGGACCAGAACAGGATGCGGGTATCCGGCCTTTCCTTCCAGATGGTGCGCGCCGCCTCGATGCCGTTGCGCTCGTTCATCTGCAAATCCATGACGATATGGGCGGCGCGATTTTCCCGCGCGAGCTTTTCGCCGGTTCTGCCGTTGGCCGCCTCCAGCACATTGTCGCATTCCGGCAGGGCGGCTCTCACCGCCTCGTTCAGATAGGCGCGGTGCAGCGCATCGTCCTCAACGATCAGCACGTCCATGTCATAAATCCTCCCGCCGGTCGAAAGCATCCGCCGGCAAGGTCACTGTGATGCGGGTTCCCGCCCCCTTGCCGTTGCCGCCAATATCGAACCTGGCTGAAATCAGCCGCGCCCGCGTCTTCATGTTGCCGATGCCGAGGCCGCCGGACGCCCCGCCTTCGCCGCCGCCGCTGCCGTCATCACTCACCGTCACCCGCAAGCCTCCATCGATGGCGACAAGCGTTACGGCAATGGTTTCCGGCTGGGCATGGCGAATGGCATTGTTCACTGCCTCCTGTACGATGCGGAACAGCGATATCGCCACCGTCTTGTCGAGCCTTTCCACCAGCCCTTCCGTCTCATCGCTCACCGACCAGTCGATTGCCGACCCGCTGTCGCGCACGGAGCGGTCTACATAGGTCTCGATGGCCTCGACAACGCCGAACAATTGCAGGATGGAGGGTTTCGCCTCCTCGATGATTTCACGCAGATCCTGCATGCAATGCTGCAGGCTGCGCACCACCGGCTCGAGCATTTCGCCCGAAACGTCCGGGGTATGGCTCATGCGTTCGATGCGCCGCGCCAGCCGGGTCAGGTCCGCCAGCGTCTGGTCATGCAGGTCCATGCCGATACGCTGCCGCTCGGCCTCCAGAGCCTCGGTCAATTGCAAGGCGCCCAGCCTCAAACCCTCCTCGCGGGCATTGGCGCGCGCCTCTTCAATGGCCGAGCGTTTGGCCTGCTCGGCGGCACGGATGGCGTAGAAATAGGGCGCCAGCAGATCCGCAACCGCGCGGGCATTCGTCACATCCTCCATCGTATAGGCGTTCGACTGGTGCGACGAGCAACTGAGCGCGCCAATGATGTCGCCATGCACCTTCATCGGCACATGCAGACGGCTATGCAGATTAAGTTCGATGATCGGGCTGGAAAACGCCCCTTCGAAGTGGAAGCGAGGATCGGAGCAGGCGTCACCGCTTAACAGGTGCTCGACCTCGCCTGACAGCAGCGAACGGATCGGGCTGCCGGTGAGAAGGGCGGGCGGCTGCCGGCTCCAGGCGCTGACGAGACCGCTCTCATAGGCGATATGATATTTGTCATCCAGCTGCTTGATACAGACATCCATATGGTCATGCGGGATGATATGGCTGATCTCTGTGGCGACCGCCTGGATGATGGCATTAAATTCCAGCTGCCCAGCAAGCAGCCGCGAAATGCCCATATAATGGTGAAAAAGAGCGCTTTTCGGCGTATCCAGCATGTGCGGACGCCCTCCCAAGCGTCTGCCTTCGACCTCTGCGGCGAAGTTTGAACCCATTGGGTGCCGCATCATTCATTCTGCGCCCGGCAGTGGCGTTTCGTCCTGCGGGTTCCCGCAAGCTTTTTGCGGAAACCCGCAGGAAGATTGCCGCGATCCGCCTATACAAGCCAAATCTTCTTGGTCATTCTCGCTTCTACTGGGGAAAGGAGCTCCAGTGCAAAGGAATTCCGCCTGCCGCCGAGGAGATTTGCGGCGCGCAAGGATTCCGGGCTCGAAAAGGGCAAGCCACGAGGGAGGAAATCAAATGGCTTTCAGGAAGATGCTTTTGGCATCGGCCGCTGTCGCATGCGCAGCTCTGCCGATCACCGCTCATGCCGACACGTCGGCCAAAAAAATCGCGCTTTCAAACAATTACGCTGGCAATTCCTGGCGTCAGGCGATGCTGACCAGCTGGGACAAGATCACCAAACAGGCGGTTGCCGACAAACAGGTTGCCGCCGCAGACGCCTTCACGACCGCCGAAAACCAGGCAACCGAACAGGCGGCGCAGATTCAGAACCTCATTCTTCAGGGTTATGACGCGATCGTCATCAATGCCGCCTCACCCACCGCCCTCAACGGCGCGGTGAAGGAAGCCTGTGACGCCGGCATCACCGTCGTGTCCTTCGACGGCATCGTCACCGAGCCCTGCGCCTGGCGCATCGCTGTTGATTTCAAGGCGATGGGCGCAAGCCAGATCGACTATCTCGCCAAGGCCATGCCGAAGGGCGGCAACCTACTCGAAATCCGCGGTCTGGCCGGCGTTTCGGTCGATGACGAAATCCATGCCGGCATCGTCGACGCCGTCGCAAAGAATCCGCAGTTCAAGATCGTCGGCTCCGTCAATGGCGACTGGGCGCAGGACGTCGCGCAGCGCGCCGTCGCCGGCATTCTGCCGAGCCTTCCCGAAGTCGCGGCCGTCGTGACGCAGGGCGGCGATGGTTACGGCGCGGCACAGGCTTTCGCCGCCGCCAAGCGCCCGACACCCACCATTGTGATGGGCAACCGTGAAGACGAACTGCAATGGTGGAAACAGCAGAAGGACGCAAGCGGCTACGAGACCATGTCCGTCTCCATCGCTCCCGGCGTCTCGACACTCGCTTTCTGGGTGGCGCAGCAGATCCTCGACGGCAAGGACGTGAAGAAGGACCTGACCGTGCCTTTCCTGCGCATCGACCAGGGCAACCTTGAGGAAAATCTCAAGACGACCCAGAAAGGCGGCGTCGCGAATGTCGAATATTCGCAGGAAGACGCGCAGAAGGCCATCGCATCGGCCAAATAGGCCGGATCGGCTTAGAGCCTGAATATTGCGGCGCTCCCGGAACGGGCACCGCAATAGCCACCGATATTATCCGATTTTCAGATCACTGGCGTAATTGCTCATGAATGACATCATCGAGGCGGAAGAAGTCGTCGCCGCGCGCGGCGTGAAGGTCGTGTTCGGCGCGGTAAGGGCGCTTGATGGGGCCGATCTCGTCATCCGCACGGGAGAATGCCTCGGGCTCGTGGGCCACAATGGCGCGGGCAAATCCACCATCGTCAACGTCATCAATGGCGGGCTGACGCCGCATGAGGGTTCCATTTCCTATCGCGGCGAGCAAGGTCGCCACGGCATCGCGGTCGCCCGCGCCAGCGGCGTGCGCTGCGTGTTTCAGGAATTGTCGCTCTGCCCCAACCTCACAATCAGCGAAAATGTCCGCATCATGCATGCCGCAATCAGCGGGCGGAACTGGCGCGGGCGCGCGCTCATCATGATCCGGCAGACGCTGGACGAGATTTTTCCCGGCCACGGCATTGATTGCGAGCTGACGATTGCCGAACTTTCCATCGCCGAGCGGCAGATGGTGGAAATCGCCATCAATTTCTGCCGAACCCCTGATGCACCGAGACTTGTCATTCTCGATGAGCCGACGTCCTCGCTCGATGCCGGTCTTGCCGAGCAATTGATGGATTATGTCCGCCGTTTCGTGCGCACCGGCGGCTCCGTTCTGCTGATCTCGCATATTCTCGGCGAAATTCTTTCGACGGCCACCCGCATCGTGGTGATGAAGGACGGCCGTGTGGTCGCCAATCGGCCGGCGGGCGAATTCACGACACGCACGCTGGTGGAAGCCATGGGCAGCGTCGTCAAGGAACAGGACAGGCAAAAAAGCGAAAACCGCAAGGCGGGCGAAAAAGTACTTTCCATGCCGCCGCGTCGGGGTGAAGGCCTTGCCTTCGAGGCATTTCGCGGCGAGATCATCGGCCTCGCCGGTCTCGGCGGCCATGGCCAGACCGAAGCGCTTCTCGAACTTTACCTTGCCCGTAACAGCAGCTGGCTGCCCGCGCGCAAGACCGATATCGCCTTCGTGGCGGGGGACCGCAGCCTGAACGGGACCTTCCCGCTGTGGAGCATCCTGAAGAACCTTTCCATCGCTTCGCTCAGGGATATTTCATCCGCGGGCATGGTGGACAGGGGCAAGGAAACCGAACTCGGCGCGCAATGGAAAAAGCGCATCGAAATCCGCACGCCCGACATGGGCAACAAAATTCTTTCGCTGTCCGGCGGCAACCAGCAGAAGGTTCTGTTCGCCCGCGCCCTCGCCACTACAGCCAGCACCGTTTTGATGGACGACCCGATGCGTGGCGTCGATATCGGCACCAAACAGGAAGTCTACGATATCTTGAGAACCGAAGCCTCCCACGGCCGCACCTTCATCTGGTACTCGACCGAAATGGACGAAATCCGTCTTTGTGACCGCGTCTATGTTTTCCGTGACGGCGCCATTCAGGCGGAACTCTCGGGCGAGGACATCACCGAGCAGAATGTGCTGGCCGCCTCCTTTTCCGGAGAAGACCACGCATGAAACTCTCCGCCAGCGCCCTTCGCCTCATCATTCCCGCCGCCTCGCTCGCCTTCCTGCTCGCCGCCGTATTCTACATGCAGCCGCGCGCCATGAGCTATAACGGCCTCAACCTGCTGTTCAATCTGGCGGTACCGATTGCGCTTGCCACCATTGCGCAGATGCTGATCATGTCCGTCAACGATCTCGATCTGTCGATGGGCACCTTCGTCAGTTTCTGCGCCTGCGTCACCGCCACCTTCCTGCAAACCACGCCATTGCTCGGCATTGCGATTTTTGCCGGTGCGATTGCGGTTTATGCATTGCTTGGCGCCATCGTCCATATCCGAGCCCTGCCATCCATTGTCGTCACGCTTGGCATGAGTTTCGTCTGGGGCGGCCTTGCCGTTCTCATTTTGCCCTCGCCCGGCGGCCAGGCACCCGCCTTCATCCGCGCACTGATGACGGCAAAACCGCCGCTCGTGCCGATTGCCATTGTCGCCAGCATCGTGATTGCGGTCGTCGCCCATTACATCGTCATGCGCTCCTCCTTCGGCGTGCTGATGCGCGGCGTCGGCGGCAATTTCCGCTCGGTCGAACGCTCCGGCTGGTCGGTCGTCGGCATCCGCGCCGCCACCTTTGCGCTGGCCGGTTTCTTCGCGGTGCTGTCTGGTATCGCACTTGTCGGGCTGACGACATCGGCTGATGCCAATATCGCGCTTCGCTACACGCTGCTGTCGATTGCAGGCGTTATTCTGGGCGGAGGCGAATTCGTCGGCGGCCGGGTTTCGCCTATTGGCGCCGTCATCGGCGCGCTGACGCTGACGCTCGCCGGCTCTTTCCTGTCCTTCATGCGAATTTCCCCGGATTGGCAGATCGGCGCGCAAGGGGCGATCCTCATCATCGTGCTTGCGCTGCGCATCCTGCTCAACCGTCTCGAAAAGCGGGAGAAAAACCAATGAACGGGCTTTCGTCCTTCTCGAAAAAACCATGGGTCTGGTCGTTCGCCGCAACGGCTGCGGTGTGGATCGTGACCGTCATGTTCACCGGCGGCGCCAGCTCCTTCGGCCTGTCGCACGCAGCGCTGACATTCGCGGCCTTTTCCGTGATCGTCGGTATCGGCCAGATGTTCGTCATCACGCTCGGGCCGGGCAATATCGACCTCTGCGTTCCCGCAACGATGACGCTATCAGGCACGCTGGCGCTGAAATTCATGGATGTGTCCGATGGTCTCATCCTGCCGGGATTGCTGATCGCCATTCTGATCGGCATCGCTATCGGCATCGGCAATTACACGCTGATCAAGCTCCTGCGCATCCCGCCAATCATCGCGACACTCTCCATGAGCTTCATCGTGCAGTCCATCGCCATCTGGTCGAACCGCGGCCTGCGCATCAAACCGCCGGAGACACTGGCCACATTCGCCACGTCGAGCTCTTTCGGCATTCCGAACGTGGCGCTCGTCGCGCTGCTGCTCTCGGTCATCGCCTGGCTGCTGCTCGACCGCACATTTTACGGACGCTGGATTTCCGCGATCGGCCAGAGCACCTTCGCCGCCCGCATGACAGGCATTCCGGTGGATGGAACACGTTTCATCACCTATGTGCTCTGCGCGGTGCTGGCGGCGATTGCCGGTTATCTGCTCGCCAGCTTCTCCGGCGGTGCGGCGCTCAACATGGGATCGGAATACCTGCTGATGTCCATCGCCGTCGTTGTCATCGGCGGCACGGCGGTGGCGGGCGGCGATTCCAATGTTCCCGGCATCTGGGGCGCTTCGCTCTTCATGTTCCTGGTGGTATCGATGCTGAATACCTATGGTTTCGGCGCGGGTATCCGCCTTATCCTCACCGGCCTCATCATCATATCAGTCATCCTTCTGGCAAGCGGCCCCAAGGCCACGCGCTGAACCCCGAACGACAAGCCCTCAAGCGGACGACGCTCATGACCACAGACAAGACCTCCCCTTACGAAATCCACGATGACCGCTTCCGCCATCTGATCGTCGGCAATGCGGAACTGGAAGAGCTTTATTCCGGCTGCCGCTGGGCCGAAGGACCGGTGTGGGTTGCCGATCTGAACTGCCTGCTGTTCAGCGATATTCCCAATGAGCGTATGTTGCGCTGGGTGCCGGATGGCGGGATCTCGGTGTTCCGCCAGCCTTCCAACTTCACCAATGGCAACACACGCGACCGGCAGGGGCGACTTGTCTCCTGCGAACATGGCGGCCGTCGCGTCACCCGCACCGAAGTCGACGGCTCGATCACCGTTCTCGCCGACAGCTACGGCGGCAAGCGGCTAAACTCCCCCAATGACGTGGTGGTCAAATCCGATGGCAGTGTCTGGTTCACCGACCCCACCTACGGCATTCTTTCCGACTATGAGGGATACAAGGCAGAGCCAGAACAGAAGACGCGCAATGTCTACCGGCTCGATCCCGCAACCGGAAAGATCGACATCGCCATTGACGACTTCGTGCAACCGAACGGTCTCGCGTTTTCACCTGATGAAACGAAGCTCTATGTTGCCGACAGCTCCTACAGCCATGATGTCTCCCGCCCGCGCCATATCCGCGTTTTCGACGTGGTGGATGGCGTGAAGCTCGCCAATGGCCGGGAATTCTGCAATCTCGACAGCGGCCTGCCGGACGGTTTCCGTCTGGATACGGCTGGAAACCTCTGGACCAGCGCCGGTGATGGCGTCCACTGCTTTGCGCCTGATGGTACGCTCATCGGCAAGATCAAGGTGCCGCAGACAGTCGCGAACCTCACCTTCGGCGGCCCGAAAAAGAACCGCCTCTTCATCACCGCAACAAAATCGCTCTACTCCGTCTATGTCGCCGCAACCGGCGCGCAAACGCCTTGAGGTGGTGAAAAACCGGAGGACACGGGCCGGGAGGGAACTGGCAAGACGGCTTCACCGCGCTATAAAAGCGGAATGAACGATGATTCCAGCCCTTTCCTGACCGACGATATGGCCCTGGATGGTGAAACGCCGGCCGTTGAGCCCACCAGCCGCATGCAGTCCTGGGCGCGCAATTCCGCTCTCTACCGGCTGGAACAGCGCATGATGACGGAAAAGCAGCTGCGCGACGCCATCATGCGCAAGGCGCGGGAAAAATTCGAGGATATCACCCCGGCGCAGGTGAAGGCGCTCGGCGAATTTGCCGTCACTTTTGCTTATGGCATCAAGGCGCTCGACGACACCGCCTATGCGGAAATTGCCGTGCGGAGCGGCCAGCGCAGCGGCAAGTCGAAACGCGGGCTTGCGCAAAAACTTCAGATCAAGGGCGTCGCCCGGGAAACGGCTGCAGTCGCGCTGCAGGAAACCAATGATCTGGTCGCCGCCGTCATCTTTGCACGCAAGCGCGCCTTCGGGCCTTTTCGCCGGGTCGAGCTGGATGAAAAACGTAAGGCCAAGGAATTCTCCGCCTTCGCCCGCAACGGCTTCAGTTTTGAAATCGGCGCAAGAGTGATGGCGATGACGGCGGAGGAGGCCGAGGAGATTATCGCCGAAGCACCGCTCTGACACCTATTGCGGCATGGGATGGGTTTTCAGATAGGCGATCAGATCGGCTATATCCGTTTCGCTCCAGAGGCCGAAAAAGCGCATCGCATTTCCCGGGATAGCCTTCTTCGGGCTGGAAAGGAATTTTTGCAGTTCCTCCTCAGACCATACCCGGTCAGCCGCACCGGCATCCTTCAGCGCCTGCGAATAATGGCCGTAATCAGCCACGGAAGCCATCGGCCTGCCCACCACGCCCATCAGATGCGGCCCCATGCGGGTGCGCGGCGTGTCAACGCTGTGGCAGGTGGAGCAGCGGCTGAAGACCTTCTCGCCATGGGCCGCATCGCCCTCGGCAAAGGCGCTCGACGCAAACAGGAGGAAGAACGCGGTCGCCGCTGCAGCTTGTTGGGACATGAAAATCATGGTCCGGATAATACAACGCCCTCTCCGTCTGACAACGAAGAGGGCGTTTTTTGACATGCGACAGAATGCCCGGTCAAAACACCGGGCATTTCGCCGATCAGTTCGTGGCCGTCAGCGTCACGGACGTACCGGTGGCAGCGAGGTTGAGACCAACCTGGCCGGTCACGCTGACCGTCTGCAGCTGGATGGAGCCGGAAGTGCCGCCAACGAGAACGTTGGTGCCGACGCCGAGACCGACGGTGACTTCAGCCGTAGCGCCCTGATAAAGGCCACCCAGCGAACCGCGGTGGTAACCGGCGGTCGGGGCGAAAACGGCCCAGACCAGACGGCCCTGCGTGGTGAAACCGAGGTCGACACCCATCTTGCGGATGGCGCCGGAGTAATGGTCGGTGCGACGGGCGCCCATGGTGGACTGGAAAGTGCAATCCAGTTCCTTGGCCGAGCCGAGAACGTAACCGACGCCGCCGCCGATATCGCAGGTGAGGTAACCGATCTTGACGCCGTTGCGATCGTCCTGCTCCTGCGGAGCCGGCTCATATCTTGCAAGGTCGGCAGCGAGGGCGGATGCGGTTCCGCCAAGGCCCATCGTCAATGCGGCAAAAGTTACGGCAACAGCCTTTTTCATCTGATTTTCTCCTGTTTTATTCCTACCCGCAGCAGCCCTTCTTGCCCTCTCCGGATATTGAATTCCGCACTGTTAACGTTTGTTCCCTGAAATCGATCCAAAACAACTTAATTGGAGGCGATGAAAGCGGAACGGTTAACAGTGTCTGATGGCGGTAGGATGCCATTAAGACATTGTTAGGGCGGGAAATGCGTGCGGAATCGCCATCAACAGCCAGCGTTGCCGGCCGTTGTTTTGCTGCAACAACTCAAAGCGGCAGAGCGACGGGAAAGCCGGTGGCGGCATGGGTCATGACATCCATGCGAACGCCATAGATGCGCTGCAACGTCTCCGGCGTCATGATCTCCTGCGGCGTTCCCCGTGCGATAAGCTGGCCGGAATGAAGCGCAACGATCTCATCGCAGAAGCGTGCTGCCATGTTGACGTCATGCAGCACCACGATGACGCCAAGACCCTTTTCGCGCGACAGTCTCTGAACCAGCGAAAGCACTTCGATCTGGTGCGCCATGTCGAGTGCGGAGATGGGTTCATCGAGAAGCAGGCTTTCAGCGTTCTGGGCCACCAGCATGGCAAGCCACACGCGCTGGCGCTCGCCGCCGGAAAGCGTATCGACCAGCCGGTCGCGGAAGGCGACGGTATCGGTAAGCTCGATCGCCTCGTCCACCTTCTCCTGATCCGCCTTGCTAAATTGCCCGAGCGCCCCGTGCCAGGGATAACGGCCGAGCGCCACCAGCTCCTTGGCCAGCATGCCGGAAGCAGCCGGCGTATATTGCGGCAGATAGGCGAGCTTTCGCGCAAATTCGCGATTGCCCCAGGCGCCGAGTGATTTTCCCTCGAACGAGACCTTGCCCGCCGTCGGTTCCTGAATGCGTGCGAGAATCTTGAGCAGCGTCGATTTTCCCGAACCGTTATGACCGATCAGACCGATGGTCTTGCCGGTCGCAAAACTTGCCGTCAGCGGGTGCAGCAATGTCCTGCCCGGCACTTCCATCGTGACGCCATCAAGAGAAAAAAGCGGGATATCGTCGTAATCGACGGCAAGTGCTGCCTCACCCATGGTTCTCATCTCCGTAAATGTTCAAATAAATCATTGGCGCCTGCCTGAAAGCCAGATCAGATAGGGCGCGCCGGCCAGAGCCGCAAAAAGCCCGAGCGGCAGTTCATAGGGAAAGGTCACCGTTCGCGCCCCGAGATCGGAAAGCGCCATCAGCACCGCACCGAACAGGAAGGAAGCCAACAGGTGATCGCGCGGCGTGGTGAAGCCGGCGCGAAGCGCAATATGCGGCGCCATCAGCCCGACGAAGCTCAAGGGACCGACGAGCAGCGAGGCGGCCCCCGTGGCGATGCCGGCCACCGCGATGACGGCGATACGCGCCAGGCCGAGCGGCAGCCCGAGCGAGAGCGGCACATCCCGGCCAAGCGGCAGGATCGTCAACCAGCGCGTCACCGACAGGGCAGTCGCCAGAAGCACGATGGAAAGAATGGCAAGAAAGATTGCCGAAGCCGGTGTCGCGCTCGAACCAGAGCCGCTGAGCCAGGCGAGAATCTGCCATGCCCGCTGGTCACCAATCGCAAGCAGCGCCGAAAGCACCGCCGAGCAGAGCGAACTGATAGCAATGCCGGCGAGCAGGATTTTTTCTGGCGCCAGATGCCGGCGCACGGAAAAGAACAGGACGAGGATCATGACGCCCGCCGAGCCAATGCCGGCGCCGCAAAACAGCTCGAACAGACCGGCCGCCGGAAAAATCGTGATGGCGGCGGCAAAACCGAGGCCTGCGCCGCCGCTGACGCCGATGACCTCCGGGCTTGCCATCGGATTGCCGGTGAGCCGCTGCAAAAGAGCACCCGCCATGGCGAGAAGACCGCCGGCGGCGATGGCCGCCATCAGCCGGGGCCAGCGGAAAGGCAGAAGGCTTTGCAGGTCACCCGCCCCCAGCATCGTCCAGCCCTGAGGCCCCCTGCCGATGGCGAGTGCTGCAAAGATCAGCGCGGCCATGACGATGAGCATCGGCAGCAGGGCCGTAAACCCGCGTCTTGTCGCGAGATCGACGCCTTCGCCGCGATGCACGTCGGTCGGCCGGATTTTCGGCAGCAGCCACAGAAGCAGCGGGCCGCCGATCAGGGCCGTCACCGCGCCGGTCGGAAAAACTTCCGCCGTCTTGTTTGCCAGAAGTTGCACGATACCGTCGCAGAACCAGAGCAGCAAGCCGCCCAGAAGCGGGGAAACGAAGAGCACCGAAGAGGAGCGCCGCACGCCAAGCGCCCGGGTGAGCGCGGGTGCCGCAAGGCCGATGAAGCTGACGAGGCCAACCGCCGAAGCGACGAAGGCGGCCAGCATGACGGCGACGGCGGCGACGGCGAGCCTGATCGAAAACAGCGATACGCCGAGCGATCGCGCGCCGGAATCGCCGAGACCGAGAACCGTCAGCGGCCTAACCAGCAGGCCCGTCAGGACAAGCCCCACGAGAAGCTGAAAGGTGAGAGACAGGGCGTTCGACCAATCCTGCTGACTGAGCGAGCCGCCATTCCAGACCACGAGCGACATCAGATATTCGCCCTGCGCGAGCGTCAGCGCCGCGGAAACGGATGCGGCGGTGATGCCGACCAGGAGCCCTGCCACCACCATGGTTACCGGTTCGAAGGAGCGTCGCCAGCCAAGCAGGAAGACAATACCGGCGGCAGCGGCAGCGCCGGCAAGCGCCACCAAAGCGCGGTTGCCATCCAGCACCGAGGGAAAGAACAGCGTGGCGATGACGATGGCCAGTTGCGCGCCAGCCGAGATGCCGAGCGTCGAGGGATCAGCGATCGGGTTGCGCAGCAATTGCTGAAAAAGCGCGCCCGAGAGACCCAGCATCGCGCCCGCCAGAATGGCGACCGCCACACGCGGCATCAGGCTGAAAGCGAGGATGACCTGATCCATCGACATGGCGGCGGCATCAAAAGGCAGGCCGGGCCACGCACCGAAAGGCAGCCGCAGCAGCCCGGCATGCAGGGAAAGACCGCAGGCCAGAATGAACAAAAGCCCGAAGAAAAGCGGGAGAGGCCGCACCGTCACAGAGCTTCTCCCCGTGCCGAGAGCGCCTCGGTCAGAAGCCTCGCGAAACGCATGCCGGCGGTGATGCCGCCATAGGGGCCGACATTGGCAAGCGTCACCACCCGATTTTCGCGCACGGCAGGCAGCGCGCGCCAGATGGCGCTGTTGCGCAGAGTTTCCCGCGCCTCCACCGGAATATCGGAGACGATGACGATGCGCGCATCGGATGAGGCGGCGAGGTTTTCAAGCGGCACCGGGGCCGCGAAGGTGAATTGCGACCGATCCACCCAGGCATTGGTCAGCCCCAGACGGCCAAGAACATCCCCGAACATGCTATCCGCACCAAAGGCACGAAAATGCCGGGCGTCGCCTATGTTGATGACATAGGTCGGCCGTGCGGAAAACCCGGCAAGACGGGTCCGCATGGCTTGCAGTGCCGCTTCCGTTTCACCCAGAACCTTGCGCGCCTCTTCGGCCCGCCCGAGCTTTTCACCAAGCGCGGTGACCGCCGCCAGCGCCTTTTCGAAAGGCGGCTCACCCTTCACGTAAAAGGGCAGTGAAAAGACGGGGGCGATCGCTTCCAGCCTGCCGGTATAACGTGTGTAGAAAGGCGAAATCAGAATGAGCTCCGGCCGGGTGAGCTGCAGAAGCTCGAAATTCGGAGCGCCGCGCAGGCCGAGATCGGCGACGGTTTCAGGGATATCAGGCTCGACCGCGCCGGCCCGGAACTGGATGAGTTCGGTCGCCGCCACCGGCATGACGCCGAGCGCCACAGATGTTTCCAGCATGGCCCAGTCGATGGCGGCGATGCGCGGCGTCACCGCTGCCCGCGCCTTGCCCGCAAGAGCCGAGGCGGCGAGCAGGCTTAAAAATTCCCGCCGCCCCCAGAGGGAGGAAATCCATCGATCCTTACGCGTCATGCCCCTGCTGCTTCACTTTGATATGGCGTTACCAACGGTAGGTCAGCTTGCCCATAACGGTTCTGCCGTCACCGTAATAGCATCCGAAAGTGGAGCAACTAGAAATATATTCTTTATCAGTCAAGTTTTGCACCAGAAGCGAGGCGCGGTAGCCGTTCTTCTCGTAATGCACGCCGAGATCAAGCAGGGCGAGGCCCTTCATCTCGAAGGCATTGGCCGCATCGCCATAACGTTTTCCGACATAACGGACACCGCCGCCGATGCCGAAACCTTCAAGCGCCGTATCTTCCGGGAAGGTGTAGTCGAGCCAGAGGCTGGCGGCGTGCCGGGGCGTACTATCCAGTTCCTTGCCGTTGTTCACACGGCCGGAGACCTCGCTGTCCATGTAGGTATAGGCCGCCCGCAGGTCGAGCCCATCTGCAAGGCTTGCGACGCCTTCCAGTTCGAGGCCTCTCACATGCGCCTCGTCCATCTGCTGCGTCACCCCGCCCACCGTCGTCGTGACGTTCTTCTGTTTCAGATCGTAGATCGCCGCGGAAAAGAAACCGTCAAAGCCCTCGGGCTGATATTTGATGCCCACTTCCCATTGTTCGCCCGTGGTCGGTTTCGGCGCATCACCGACAGCCGGCTGCGGCACGGGCTCGAAGGAGGTCGCGTAGCTGACATACGGCGCGATGCCGCCATCGAAGAGATAGCTGACCCCGACACGGCCCGTCAGCTTATGGTCGTCCTTGTCGAGAGTGCGGTAGGTCGTTCCGTTGAACGTCTTGCCGCCGGTGCTTGCCCAATCCTGCCGCAGACCGGCGGTGACCCGCCAGTTCTCAAAGGCCATCTCGTCCTGCGCATAAAGACCGATCTGGGAAATATCCGTCTTCACATCGGCATAAAGCGTGCGCGAGGTGAGGCTGATCGGCCCGCCATAAACAGGATTGACGGGATTGAGCGGCGTCGCGGCCCAGAATTCGGTTTTGACGTTATTGTCGAAATAGCGGTAATCCAGCCCGACAAGCAGGGTGTGGTCGACTGGTCCCGTGGAGAACTCCGCCTGCAGGCTGTTGTCGATGTTGAAGGTGTTCAGCAATTCATCCTGGAACGTCGCATTGCGGCGGATGAGATTGCCGATCATGCCGCCGCTGGTCGAAGACATGCCAAGCGCCCGGTAGGACCAGTCGAAATTGGAATAACGCGCATTTTGCCGGAAGGTGAAGGTCTCGTCGAAACGGTGCTCGAATTCATAGCCGATATTGGTGAACTTGCGGCTTGAGGTATCGAAAGAGGGATCGCCGACATAAAAGCTGCGGTCCAGCATATTGCCTGGTCTCAGATAGGTCAGCGCCGGCGGCAGGCCAGACGGTGAACTCGGATTGTCGTGCTGATAGGAGGCGAGAACCGTCAGTTTCGTATCCTCGTCGGGCTGCCATGTCAGCGCCGGGGCGATGAAATAACGGTCATTCTGCAGATTGTCCGTCTGAAGATGGGCGTTGCGGGCCACACCCGTCAGGCGATAGGCAAAACTGTCGCTATCCGCGACCGGCCCACCAATATCGAACATCGATTGGTAATAATCGAAGCTGCCGATCTGCGCTCCGACTTCGCCGAAACGCTCGAAGGTCGGCCGCTTGCTGATGAGATTGATGAGACCGCCGGGATTACCCTGACCGTAAAGCACCGAGGCCGGCCCGCGAATGACTTCCACCCGCTCCAGACCGTAGACCTCATAAGACGGCGCACCGGCCGTGCGCATCAGCCGCAGACTGTTGAGAAACTGCAGCTGGTTACCCTGAAAGCCGCGAATGCGCGGCGCATCGAAACGTGGATCCGCCCCAAACGGCTGCGCGACGACGCCAGGCACATAATTCAGCGCCTCGCTGAGATTACGGACATTCTGCGCATCCATCTGATCCCTGGTGATGACGGAAACCGATTGCGGCGTCTCGATCAGGGATCGCCCCGTCTTGGTGGCGCTAGCGCTGGTTTTTGCCACATAGCCCTTCACCGGCGCCTTGGGGTCCTGATTTTTCGCGCCGTCCACGGTGATGGTCTGCAGCACCGTCGTTCCGGCTTCCTGCGCAAGGGCAACGCCGGAGGTCACGAACGCCACATAGGCGATGGCAGCGCAACCGCCCGCCAGAATGGAAATGTGTTTAGATTTTCCCTGCACGCCAAGACCCTTCATCAACCGCGCCGCCATGAGACGGTTATTTTTCTGGAGAATTTAAGTCATCTTATTACGCAAGGAGCGGATTGTGATCCAATAAGTGAAACTGGATTTTTTCAGAACTACTGATTATGAAAATTCTTACGGATAATAGCTTGGAATTATTCAAATCCGTCAGGAAAGGCAGTGATGATGGGCAGGAAACCGGCAAACCGGGCGGACGCGTTCGAGCTGCGGCACCTGCGCTATTTCACCACGCTGGTGGATGAGCGCAATTTCGAGCGCGCCGCCGCCCGCCTCGGCATTGCCCAGCCGGGTTTGAGCCAACAGATCATGGCGCTCGAGCAGATCGTCGGCATGCCGTTGCTTGACCGGACACGGCGATCGGTGAAGCTCACCACACCCGGCCAGCTTCTTTATGAGGATGCCCGCAAAATTCTCGCCAATGCCGAGGCGACGCTTGCGGCGCTCAAACGCGTCGATCGCGGCGAGACGGGCCGCATCTCCATCGGTTATGTTGCTTCGGCCGCCTATTCCGGCCTGATGATCCAGTCCATCGCCAGTTTCCGCGCCTCCCATCCCGACGTGGAATTGCAGCTCATCGAGATGGAAATGCGGCTGCAGCTCGCCAAGATCGCCGACGGCAACCTGGATTTCGCCTTCATCCGCCCGCCTGCGCCCGTTCCGGAAGGCGTCACAACCCATGTGGTTCTGCGCGAACCGCTGGTGGCCGCACTTCCTGAAAACCATCCGCTGGCCTTTGCGCTGCAGCTCGATCTCAAGAATCTTGCCGACGAGACCTTCATCACGCCGCGGCAGCCGCCGGATGTCGGCTTTCATTACAATACGATAGAAGCCTGCAATGAGGCCGGGTTCCAGCCGACGATCAGCCCGGAAGGCCGGGATTACACCACCATTACCAGCATGGTGGCGATCGGCCTCGGTGTGGCGCTGGTGCCGCGCTCGCTCGATTGTCTGCGGTTGCCGGGCGTGCGCTACGTGCCGCTTGCAGCGAGCGCCACGACTTCGGACCTCGCCATCGCCCACCGGAAAACGGAAGCCTCTCCCGCGGTCAGGGCCTTCATTCTCCATACCCGCAATTGACGCGACAGTACCCGTGGACGAAAAAACCGTCATCGTCCGTTTACGCGGCATCGGCGGCAACAGGCCGGGCGACGCAACCACATGAGATTACGGAAAGAATGGCGCTCTTTTCGGCAAACCGGAAGCAAGGCCTAAATCCCGTCCAGATATTTTCTGTTCCCGCTTTTCCCCGCGGCCGCGGCGCACCGCATAATCGCGGCAGATTTCGATTTACGGGAGACAGCAATGGCTGAGACTTACGAACACCACGCCGCAGGCCTCGAATCCCCGGCATCCCATGCTTTCGAGGTTGTTCCTGATGATACGAACCCGCTTCCTTCCCCCACGCGGGCCATCTATGTGGGCAATGGTGGTCATCTCTGCCTGACCCTGCTTTCCGGCGCGACGGTGACCTTCCAGAACCTGCCCGCAGGCAGCCTGCTGCCGGTCAGGGCCACCCGCATATTTGCAACCCGCACCACCGCCACAGGCATTCTGGGGCTCAATTGAGCGCTCCATCGCCAGCCGATCATCGATCTGAAACGCGGCCCCCGCCAGACACCCACCAAGGAGTGTGACACTTTCATGACAAGCTTTCAGGTTGATGTCAGCAAAATGAAGCATCCGCCATTGATCGGCCCATGCGGCAGCTTGGACAGCGGCGTTCCCGCCCCTTTTTCGTTGCCGCCGGCCTATCGGAAATCTGGTGGATATGGCAGTGGCTCTTTTTACCGCGAAAGCGACGGGAACAATAACGTATCGTCCGGAGATCGGCAGCGTGCCGCTCAGCCTGCTGACGGCGGCCTATCTGCTGTTTTTCACGAACCGGACATTCTGGTCGAAGGTTCACACCTATCTTTCCGCCTATCCGGTTGCCATCGTCGCGCTTTACGTTGCCATGGCCGCCCTTCTCGGCGCGCTCATCATCATTTTTTCCGCCAAATATGTCATCAAGCCGTTTGTGATCTTCCTGATCTTCGCCGCGGCGGCCGCTTCCTGGTTCATGGATCGTTACGGCATCGTCATCGACAGCGACATGATCCGCAACGCCATGGAGACGACACAGGCGGAGGCAGGCAATCTCATCACGCCCGGCTTTCTCTGGCATATGGCGATTTACGGACTGGTGCCGTCCCTCGTCATCATCGCCGTCCGCATCAGACACCGGCAGATCCTCGACAAGCTTTTGTGGAACACGATCAGCATCCTGATCTGTCTTTCCATCGCCGGCATCATCAGCTTCGCCAATTCCAAGACCTTCACCACGGCCGTGCGCCAGCACAAGGATATCGTCAAAAGCGTCAATCCCCTGTCGCCGATCATGTCGGCCATTCATTATTTCACGCTGGCCGGCAAGGAAGTCGATATTCAGGTCAGCCCGGTCGGCAGGGATGCGAAAATTCTGCCTTCATTGGGCGGCGTCCGCAAACCCCGCATCACCGTCATCGTGGCGGGTGAGACGGCGCGGGCCGCGAACTTTTCCCTGAACGGTTATGGGCGCGATACCAATCCCGAACTCGCAAAACGCGGCGTGATCTATTTTCCGAACACGACCAGTTGCGGCACTGCGACGGCAATTTCCATTCCCTGCATGTTCTCGAAGTTCCCGCGTTCGCAATATAGTCACAACAAGGCGCTCGCCAATGAAAACGTCATGGATGTTCTCGTCCATGCCGGGGTCAGCGCGACATGGCTGGATAACAATACCGGCAGCAAGAACGTGGCCGACCGCATCCCTTATTTCGATCTGCCCTCGACCAATGACAGCCGCTTCTGCACTGGCGGGGAATGCCGCGACGACATCTTCTTCGACAAGCTCGACGCCTGGCTCAACAACGTCACCAAGGACAGCGTCATCGTGCTGCACCAGATGGGCAGCCATGGGCCGACCTATTATCTGCGCTACACCGACGAGTTCCGCAAATTCACCCCGGATTGCCGCACGGCCGAGCTTGGCAACTGCTCCGATGCGGAGATTGTCAACTCCTACGACAACACGCTTCTTTATACCGACCACTTCCTTTCGACCGTGATCGACAAGCTGAAGGCCCGTTCCGACAGGCTGGCGACGGGCATGATCTATGCGTCCGACCACGGCGAATCGCTTGGCGAAAACGGCGTCTACCTGCATGGTGCGCCCTATCTGCTTGCGCCCGACCAGCAGACCCATGTGCCGTTTCTCGTCTGGTTCGATGACGATTTCGCCAGATCCATGGGGCTGGATAAAGCCTGCCTGGCAAAAAGCGCGGCAGAGGGCGGGCGCTCGCACGACAATTATTTCCACAGCATCCTTGGAATGATGAACGTCTCCACTTCGGTCTACGATCCCTCGCTCGATGTATTCGGCGGCTGCACCAAGCGCCAGAACAGCTGAAACACCGTGCTTGACGCTTATCCGGAGAAAGAGATACGCAGGACGAAGCGATAGAGGGAGCTGTCTTGCGGGTTCTGCTTGTTGAAGACGATCATGTGCTGGGGGAAGCGCTGCGAGACCATGTCGCCGCGGCGGGTCACGCTGTCGACTGGTTCAAGACGCTGGGTGACGCCATGGCGGCGACGCTGACCATGGGTTATGGCCTGATCCTGCTCGACATGCGCCTGCCGGATGGCGAAGGCATCACCCTTCTGCAAACCCTGCGCAGGCGCGACGACGCGACACCTGTCATCATTCTGACGGCCCATGATCAGGTCTCCGACCGGATTGCCGGGCTGAATGCCGGGGCCGACGACTATCTGGTCAAGCCCTTCGATCTCAACGAGCTTTCAGCGCGCATGCTGGCGGTCTCGCGCCGTTACGAAGGGCGCTCGGCCCCCGTCATCCGCCTGCCCGGCATCGAGATCAACCAGGTGGCGCGCAATATCACCGTTGACGGAACGGCGCAGACGCTGAGCGCCCGGGAATGGGCCGTGCTCGAAAAACTCGTCGAACATCCCGGCGCGGTCGTCTCGAAAGCGCAATTGCACGACACGCTTTACGAATTCGGCGCGGAAATAGAAAGCAACACGGTCGAGGTCTATATCAGCCGGCTGCGCAAGAAAATCGGCCATGACCGCGTCGAGACCGTGCGCGGCGTCGGCTACACCATCAGGTAAGAACGGCAGGCAGGCAGATATGGCCAGACCGACCAGCATGACCCGCAAACTCGTCACAGCGCTGACGAGCGTTGTCGCCATATCCTGGCTTCTCGCCTGCGGATTGGGCGTCATGGTGATGCAGGACGAATTCGCCGAGATTTTCGACGCCGGTGTTAAGGAAACCGCCGAAAGGCTGCTGCCCCTGCTGGTGGACGACCTCAGGGAAAACAATACCGCGCCTGCCGCGCAAAAGCTCAACCAGACGTCGGAACGGGCGGAGTATCTGACCTATCAGGTTCGCGACCGGGAAGGACAGGTGGTGCTGCATTCGCATGACAGTTCGACGGAGCCTTTCGAGGTCTCGCTCGAACCCGGTTTTTCCGAAACCGCGACCCAGCGCATCTTTACGGTTGCGACACCGGACGGCAATTATTTCCTGCAGGTCGCCGATGCCTTCGCCAATCGCCGCGAGGCGATCGAAGAGGCGGGCACCGCGCTGCTGCTTCCCGTTCTCATCCTCATTCCCGCCAGCATTTTCGCCGTCATCGTCGTGGTGCGCAGGACATTGCGACCGATACAGACCCTGCGCGACGACATCGGCAAGAAGGATGGAGGCAATCTCGCACCGCTGCCAACACAGCCCTTTCCGGCCGAACTTCATCCCATCGCCCGTTCGGTCAATCTGCTGCTCGGGCGGTTGCGATCGGCAATCGAGGCGGAACGGGAATTCACCGCCAACAGCGCCCATGAATTGCGCACGCCGATTGCCGGTGCCTTGGCGCAGGCGCAGCGGCTCCATGCCGACATCCCGCCGGAACTGGCGCCGCGCGTGGAAAATATCGAAAAATCCCTGCAGCATCTCGGCCATCTCGCCGAAAAACTGCTTCAGATGTCGCGGGCGGAAGCAAGGATCGGGGTTACCGACAAGGCGAACGATCTCATTCCCGTTCTCGAACTCGTCATCGACGATATGATGAGAACGGCAATCGGCTCATCCCGCATCCGCTTCACCAATCGCTGTGAAGGCGGCCTATCCTGCAAGATAGGCGCGGATGCCTTCGGCATCATCATCCGCAACCTCCTCGAAAACGCGCTGATCCACAGCCCGCCGGAAAGCCCCGTGCAGGTCGTCGCCGAAACAGACGGCACGATCCGCGTCGTGAATTCCGGCCCGGCAATCGACGGGGCGCTCCTACCCAAGCTGACGACGCGTTTTACCCGAGGCCAGACCTCGGCTGATGGCACCGGGCTCGGCCTTGCCATCGTCAAAAGCCTGGTGGAGCAGACCGGCGGAGAGCTGGTGCTTTCCTCTCCGGCGCCGGGCCGGCAGGACGGTTTTGAGGCCCGCATCGTTCTTCCGGTCGAAGCCGCCTGAATGCGCTGAAAACAAAAACCCCGCCGGGAAGGCGGAGCTTTTATCGGTTCGGATAGAGCGGAGGGGCTCAATCCTCGTGGATATGGCTGTGATCGCGCGTATCGCGCATCTTCACATAAACCACCAGCGACAACGCGATCATGATCGTCACATACCAGAAGAACCAGTTTTCGTGGCCGATCTGCTTGAACTTCAGGGCCACGAATTCCGCCGTTCCGCCGAATATGGTGTTTGCCAGCGCATAGGGCAGAGCCACGCCAAGCGCGCGGATATGGGCGGGGAACATTTCCGCCTTCACCACCGCATTGATGGAAGTGTAGCCGGTAACGATCAACAGACCGACCAGCACGAGGGCGAAAGCCATGATCGGATCGGTCGTCGTCGAAAGCGTGCTGAAGATTGCGTAGGTGAACAGCGTGCCAAGAATGCCGAAGCCCACCATCAGCGGCTTGCGGCCGATCTTGTCCGAAAGCGCGCCGGCAATCGGCTGGCACAGCATGAAGACGAAGAGCGCAGCCGTGGTAATTTCGGTGGCGCTTTCCTTGCTGAAACCTGACGTGTTGACGAGGAACTTCTGCAGATAGGTCGTATAGGCATAAAAGGCGAGCGTGCCGCCTGATGTCAGCGCCATCACCATCAGCGCTTCCCTCGGATAGTGCTTGAACAGCGCCCATCCGCTGGATTTCGGCTTGTCGGCGGCTCCGCTCTTGGCGTTTTCGAAGGACTGCGTCTCGGCAAGGCCACGGCGGATATAGAACACCGCGATCGCCAGGATGCCGCCGATGAAGAAGGGAATGCGCCAGCCCCAGGAGCCAAGCTGCTCCGGTGTCAAGGCCCGCTGCAGCACCAAAAGCACCGCCAGCGCCAGAAGCTGACCGGAAATCAGTGTCACATACTGGAAACTGGAGAAGAAACCGCGGCGGTTCTTTCCGGCCATTTCGCTGAGATAGGTCGCGCTCGCGCCATATTCGCCACCAACGCTGATACCCTGCAGAAGGCGGGCGAAAACCAGAATGGCCGGTGCGGCAATGCCGATCGTCTCATGGCCGGGCGTGATTGCGATCAGCAGCGAGCCGAGACACATCAGCGTGACTGACAGTGTCAGGCCGGCCTTGCGGCCCTTGCGGTCGGCATAGGTGCCCATGAACCAGGCCCCGATGGGCCGCATCAGAAATCCGACAGCAAAAACGGCGGCCGCACTCAGGAGTTCGGCGGTCTGGTTTCCGGAAGGGAAAAACACCGGCGCGAAATAAAGGGTGAAGGCCGAATAGACGTACCAGTCGTACCATTCGACGAGGTTGCCCGCCGATCCGCCGATAATGGATTTCAAACGGGTTTTCTGGTCCGGTGCCGTGGCAGGACCATTTGCCATAATATTCACGGGTAAACTCCAATTCATCTTCGTCTGGAGATGGAAGGGCGAACGGAAGGTGTGATAATTTGTCGCTCTCGGTGGGGGTATATACCCGTCATATTGCAGTGCGCAAGTTTATACCGCATCGCAATATTGCCGAGGAAACAGTCAGGGCTTCCAAGACCCTCGTGGCTCCCGACCTTTAACCACCGGTCTTCTCGTCGGGATTTTGGGTAGACACCGAGAAAGTAAAAAGCGCCGCGACTGTGATCCGCCTTGTAAGCCGCCCGCGCTCAAACTAAAAAATATCAATGATTTACGATATATCGGACATCCAGATCGAAAAGCTCCTCATTGCCGCCGCCCGTGCCGGCGAGGCGCTGGCGCGGCTGGACGAGCGGATCGCCCGGTCACCGATGAAACACGGCTTCATCGAAAGGCAGGATTTCACCGACGCCATTTCCTCTATGTGGGTGGACGGCGAACTCGTCCATATGGAAGATCTGGTGCTGCATGACGCGCATATGGATGTGCGCGCACCGACCCATGAAATGACGGCGGCACACCGGATTCTCCGTTCAAGGCGGCTGATCTTTTCCAATGCCGCCGGCTGGGCCTTTACCGCACCGGGTCTTTCGAGGCTCCGCGGCAGGGCCGCGCTTGCCGAAGAGGCAGCGCCCCCCGGACAAACGCTCGATCACTCCCTTGATGAAGAAGCCGACGTGGAGGGGGAAACATCGCTGGATGGCGCTTTTTCCGAGCTGGACGCGCTTCTGGCGCGCAGCGCCGCAACGCTCGATGCGATTACCACCGGCAACGCGCTTCCGACGATGCACCGGGAGGAAAGCCATGCGATCATCAACGAACCCGACTGGGACGAGGATGAAAGACTGAAAGAATGGTGGGAGGTGCATGCACGCACAGAGGAATTACCCGCAATTCTTCGCACCGCCATCCTGCTCGACGCCTGGAACATGATCGAGGTGCTGCAACGCAGCCCCTGGCTCGGCCGGCTTCTGGCCTCCGCTTTTCTGCGCGACGGCGCCGTCACGCCCGATCACCTGCCGGCGCTGAGCGCCGGTCTTCGCGCGATCCCACGCGAGCGCCGGCACGCGAGACACCAGACGCAGCGCCTTATCGCCCTTCTCGACAGCTTCTACGAAGCGGCACAGGCCGGCATGAAGGAACATGACCGGCTGACCCACGCGCGCGAGCGCATGATGCGCAAGCTGGCCGGCCGGCGTTCCTCCTCGCGTTTGCCTGAACTCGTGGAGCTTGTCGTCTCCCGGCCGGTGGTCTCGGCGGCGATGATCGTCAAGGAACTCGGCACCACGCCGCAGGGCGCGATCGGCCTCGCCAACCAGCTGGAATTACGGGAAGTGACGGGTCGTGGCCGGTTTCGCGCCTGGGGCATGCTGTAGCGAAAGCCGCCCTAACCCCCGCGGAAACCCCGAAAAACGGCATTTTTTCGGCCTTTTCCCGGCAAGACGCGCCGCAGGAATGCAGCGATCACGAATCTTAACAAAATTTAACTATTGCGTAGGTGGATGAAGCCGCTATGTTCCTCGCTGCGTTGCAACACCGATTTCTTCTCCGGCAACGCGGTCGCATTCGGCCCGGCAACTTTTCTTTGCCGCCCGCATTTAAGTGTCCACCATCAGGGAGATGCAAATGACAATTTCAGTCTCACAACCCGATTCCGATCACGAAACCGATGCTCCTTTCGCCAAAAAAGTCCTCACCGCTCGCAATCTCGCCGGATATACGGTCGAACAGCTTGCCGTGACCTGCGGCCTGACCACCAGCGAAATACGCGCCCTGGAAGACGGCACGGACAGCGATCCGCTGCGCATCAGGCGCGTTGCCGCCGCACTGCATATTCCCGTCGAAACCGTTATCTGATCCTTCTAGCGATCACCAAAAATCTCAGCGCCGCCGGGGGACAATGTTCCCGGGAACATCCGGGCGGCGCGCGTGGCCTGATGCCGCCAATCCCTTCCGGAACATTTTCCACGCCCCTCTCTTAACATTTTCGTTATCCGGCACCACATGGGGTTCACGAGCGACCATGTTCGGCCGAGTTCGACATGTGCCCTGCCCGTGCGAGAGCAGCAACAACCTCCGGAATCCTGCCATGACACTAAGTCTCGACACCGAAGAACGCGTTTCTTCAGCACTGGATGAATTGTGGCCAGCGGAAAAGACGGAAATTCTCGACTGGCTCATCACCGGCACCAAGGACGAACGCTTTATCGACGAGATATTCGTCGAGCTCTGCAGCAGGCTGCGGGCGAGCGGAATTTCCGTGGCGCGGGGCGTGCTCGCTTTCCGCATTCGCCATCCGCAATGGCTTGGCGCGCGCATCCTGTGGAAAGCCGGCCTGTCCTCCGCCGAGATCGCCACCTATGGCTATGGGTCTGAAAATACGCCCGAATATCTCAACAGCCCCATCAACGACATTCATCAGGGCGCCACCGAAGTTCGCCACCGGCTGAACGGAGAGGAGATCGATGAACCCGGCTATACGATCTACGAAGATCTGCGGGCCGAAGGGCTGACGGATTATTGCGCCTGGCCGATCGAACACACCTTTGGCAAGCGCCATGTCGCCACATTCTCCAGTGACCGGCCCGGCGGTTTTTCCGACAGTGAAATCCTCGCCTTGAAAAACCTGCTACCGGCGCTCGCGCTGGTCAGCGAAATACGCCTGAAAAACCGCATGACGCGCACCCTGCTGGAGACCTATGTAGGGCCGCATGCGGGTGAAAAGATCCTCAATGGCGCAACGACACGCGGCAGCGGCATGACGGTGGGCGCGGCGATCCTGATCTGCGACCTGCGCAATTTCACCCATATTTCCGACCTCTGGCCGCGCGACGATGTCATCGAGCTTCTGAACGGTTATTTCGACGCCATGTGCGATCCCATCGAGGAATTCGGCGGCGAAATCCTGAAATTCATGGGCGACGGGCTGCTGGCGATTTTCCCGCTCAGCGATCCCAAGGCCTGCGAAAACCTGTTGAAAGCCATCGCCAGCGCGCAGAAGAGCCTCGTTGCGCTCAATGAAATCAATCGCCGGAAGGGCCACGATTCCCTGGGTTACGGCATCGGCGTGCATGTCGGTGATGTCATGTACGGCAATATCGGTTCGAAAACCCGCCTCGATTTCACCGTCATCGGCCCCGCCGTCAACATCGCCTCGCGGCTGGAAACACTGACCAAGGAGACCGGGCGCAACGTGCTTTTCTCCGAAGAATTCGTCCGCATGGCGGGACATCAGGAAAAGCTCGAAAATCTCGGCCCATGGCTGCTGCGCGGACTGGAAACCCCGGTCGAGGTTTACGCGCTTCCGCCAGAGACGAACATAATCTCCGACTGAACGGGTCGCCTTCACCCACCTTGCTCCACCCCGCACGGCTCCTTCTGACGGAGGTGACGCTTTGTTGCGGGCGCCTTTTCGGCGATGCCGTTTCCGCTGTTCCGTCCCCTCTCAAAACGCTTGACACATCTGCGATGTCGATCTAGCAAAATAGAACATATATTCCATATCGAAACATTGCTTGCATTCATATTCTGTCTTTCCGGGAGTGAGGGACGGGTGTGAGAAACCGGAGGAAAGATGGTTACGAAATTGGCACTGCTCGGCGCTGGACGGATCGGCAAGGTCCACGCCAAGGCGATCACCACCGACAGCCGTGCGCAGCTGGTGGCCGTTGTGGACGCCATGGCCGGTGCTGCGGAAGCAATCGCCCGCGAAGCGCAGTGCAAGGTCAGCACGATCGATGAGGTTCTGGCCGACAAGACGATCGATGCCGTCATCATCTGCACGCCGACCAACACCCATGCCGACCTGATCGAGCGTTTCGCCCGGGCCGGCAAGGCGATCTTCTGCGAAAAGCCCGTCGATCTCGATGTTGCCCGCGCGGAAGCCTGCGCGAAGGTGGTTGAGGAAACCGGTGCAAAGGTGATGCTCGGTTTCAACCGCCGTTTCGACCCGCATTTCCAGGCCGTTCACAAGGCCATCGAAGATGGCCGCATCGGCAAGGTGGAAATGGTGACCATCACCAGCCGCGACCCCGGCCCGCCGCCGGCCGAATATATCAAGGTCTCCGGCGGTATCTTCCGCGACATGACCATTCATGATTTCGATATGGCCCGCTTCCTGCTCGGCGAGGAAGTGGAAAGCGTGTTTGCAACCGGTTCGGTTCTCGTCAATCCGGAGATCGGTGCGCTGGGTGATTTCGACAGCGCCAGCATCATCCTGACGACGAAAAGCGGCAGGCAGGCGGTCATTTCGAACTCTCGCCGCGCGACCTATGGTTACGACCAGCGCATCGAAGTGCATGGCTCGCTCGGTTCGGCAGCGGCCGAAAACCAGCGCCCGGTTTCCATCGAAATCGCCAATGCGGAAGGTTACACCCGCCCGCCGCTGCATGACTTCTTCATGACGCGTTATACGGCGGCCTATGCCGCGGAAATCACCGCCTTCATTGACAGCATCGAAAACAATGTCGCGCCCTCGCCTTCCATCAAGGACGGGCTGGTCGCGCTGAAGCTGGCCGACGCCGCGCTGAAATCCACCGCCTCGAAGGCGGCCGTAAAGATCGGCTGAAGCCACAATCGGGACGCTGTGCGTCTTGCTGAACCCTCTGTCCGCCGCACAATTGTTGACGGCGGACAGCCGTGCCTGGCCCAAGGCCTTCGGCAGCAGGCCCACATCATCCAAGCTCCACGTCAACCTGCAGCGCGTCGCACCTCTCAGATCTCACAATAGGCTGGCGCACCCACCGCCCTCATTCCTGTGCTCGTCACAGGAACCAGCCGACGCGCGTCTGCGCGGCGGGAGGACCGCTTTCAGTCCAAGGACTTGGACTGGCTGGATCCCTGTGACAAGCACAGGGATGAGGGGGAGAGCATCGCAAAATTACATTCCAACAATTGACCTTTGAGAAGGCAGCTTCCGGACTTGCATGGCAGCTATTCGGAAAATAAGGTTGTCTGACAAGGTACGGCCATAACATATGGCTGTTACCCACCTCATTCACCCCGAATACTCTTTTGCCGGCGGCAGTCGGATAGCGGTTTTTTCATGCCATCACCCAGGACCGGCTTTGTTTATGCGCTTGTCGCTTTCACGATCTTTGCGGCGCAGGATGGCATTTCGAAGCATCTGGGCAGCGCCTATCCGCCGGTCTTCGTGGCCATGCTGCGATACTGGGCATTTGCCGTTTTTGTTCTGCTGATGGCTGCAAAATCCTCCGGCGGCATCAGGGGCGCCGTCATGGCCAACCGTCCCTGGCTGCAAATCGGCCGCGGTGTGCTTCTTGCCGTGCAGATCGTTTTTTCCATCTTCTCCTTCGCCGTCGTCGGGCTGGCGCACAGCCACTCCATCCTCGCCTCCGCGCCGCTGATCGTTGCGGCATTGTCCATGCCGTTGCTGGGAGAACATGTGGGCTGGCGACGCTGGTGCGCCATTTTTGTCGGCTTCATCGGCGTTCTAGTCATCCTCAAGCCGGATGGCGAAGGCTTCGACAACAAGCTGATCATCACCTTCGTGGCCGCCTTCATGCTGGCGCTCTACAGTGTCCTGACCCGCCTCGGCAGCAAGAGCGATTCAGCGATGACCAGCTTCTTCTATACCGGCGTGGCCGGTGCGGCGGCGCTGACGCTGGTCGGCCCGTTTTATTGGGTCAACCTTGCCCCGCAGGATTGGGGATGGATGCTGGCGCTCTGCATTACCGGCATGAGCGGCCATTATTGCCTGATAAAGGCGTTCGAACTGGCGGATGCCGCCTCGGTGCAACCCTTTTCCTATTACCAGCTGGTGCTCGTCTCCATCATCGGCGTCACCATCTATGGTGAAGTGGTGACGTCCAATATGGTGATCGGTGCGGCGATCGTCATTGCCGCCGGCCTTTTCACCATCTGGCGGGAACATGTGGTTGCCAGGAGGAACCGCCGCCAAGCCTGAGCCTCACGCCCGGCGAGATCAATCAGACGAGAGCCGCCTCACAACGCAGAAGCATCCCAAACAGATCACGCGGCTCATCCGGATCGGCCAGCAGATCAAGCTCCGTATAAAGGCCCGTGGATGGCAGTTTCGCGCGCACGTAACGCAAAGCCGAAAAATCTTCGGTCGCGAAACCAACGCTGTCGAACAGCGTGATCTGCCTGTCGCTTGCCCGTCCCTCCCTAGCGCCGGCAATGACCTGCCAGAGCTCGGTAACGGGATAATCCGCCGGCAATTGCTGGATTTCACCTTCAATGCGCGTCTGCGGTGGATATTCCACGAAAATATCCGATCGCAAGAGGATGTCCCGATGCAATTCCGTCTTGCCGGGGCAATCGCCGCCGACGGCGTTGATGTGAATGCCGGGCCCGACCATGTTGTCGGTCAGGATCGTCGCATATTGCTTGTCAGCGGTAACTGTTGTGATGACGTCAGCCCCTTCGACCGCTTCCTGCGCGCTCTCGCAGATCTTGATGGCAAAACCCTGCCCGGCGAGATTACGGGCGCATTTTTCACTGGCGGACCGGTCGATATCGAAAAGACGCAACGTGTCGATGCCGAGAATGGCCTTGAAGGCGCGCGCCTGGAATTCGCTCTGCGCGCCATTGCCGATGATGGCCATGGAGCGGGAATTTTTGCGGGCGAGATATTTCGCCGCGACGGCTGATGTTGCGGCGGTGCGCAGCGCCGTCAGGATCGTCATCTCGGTCAGGAGCAGCGGATAACCATTGCCGACATCGGAAAGCACGCCGAAGGCCGTCACGGTCTGGCGGCCTTCTCTCATGTTCTTCGGATGGCCGTTGACATATTTGAAGCCGTAAAGCGTGCCATCGCTGGTCGGCATCAGTTCGATGACACCTTCCTTCGAATGCGAGGCGATGCGCGGCGTCTTGTCGAAGCTTTCCCAGCGGCGGAAATCCTCTTCCACCACATCGGCAAGCTCGCGCAGGAAGGTATCGATACCCACGCGCAGCACGAGTTTCATCATCTGATCGACGCTGACGAAGGGCACGATATTGAGTTTCGGTATCACGGTCATCACATCATCCCTTTCAGCCGGCCCGTGTCGGGCGGTCCATGACCCGCTTGCCCAGCAGGCTGGCGGCAAGATCGACCATCAGGGTCGCGGTTCTGCCGCGCTCGTCGAGAAACGGGTTGAGTTCCACGAGATCAAGGCTGCAGACCAGCCCGCTATCATGCAGCATTTCCATGACGAGATGCGCCTCGCGGAACGTCGCGCCACCCGGAACCGTGGTGCCGACGGCCGGCGCGATGGACGGCTCAAGAAAATCGACATCGAGACTGACATGCAAAAGACCGTTTGCCGCCTGAACCCGCGCCAAAAATTGACGCAGGAGAACGGCAACGCCATGTTCGTCTATCGAACGCATGTCGTGAACGGTGATGCCGCTCTCTTCCAGTGCGGCCCTTTCGGCCGGATCAACGCTGCGGATGCCGATCATGCCGATATTGTCTTCAGGAACCGCATGGGAAAGCGGCGGGAAATAACCGTCAAACCCCTTGCGCCCGCTGAAATAGGCAACCGGGGTGCCGTGCAGATTGCCGCTGCGCGTCGTCTCCAGCGTGTGGTAATCGGTATGGGCATCAAGCCAGAGCACAAAAAACGGCCGGCCGGTCTCGGCCACCCGGCGCGCCATGCCGGCGACCGTCCCCGCAGAAATCGCATGATCGCCGCCGAGGAAGATCGGCACAGCGCCGGCGCTTTCACGATAGGCAGCCTCCGTCAGCGCCTCCGTCCAGGCCACGGTTTCAGCCAGATGATGCACCGCCGGGTTGGGATGGCAAAATTCTCGCAACGGCGCGGGCGTCACATTGCCGGTATCGACGACCCGATGCCCCAGTTCTTCGAGAGCGTGTGCCAGCCCTGCGACGCGATAGGCGCTGGGGCCCATCTCGCATCCCAATTGCCCGGCCCCGATCTGCAGCGGCGCACCGATCAACCTGATTTCCATTCCCGTCCTCGCTTTCCTGCCAACACGCCCAGTTCAACACAATGACCTGGCGAAATGAACATCAAATATTGGCAATATTATCGAAATAAGCTATCGATCTGCTAAAATTAATTTATCAAACTGGTCATCATGGATAATCTCGACGAACGGCTCATCACCCTTTTGCGGCATAATGGCAGGCGCAGCATTTCTGATCTCGCAATCGAGACGGAAACCTCGCGCGCGACGGTGCGCTCGCGCATCGAAAGAATGGAGAACGACGGCACCATCATCGGTTACACCGTCATTCTACGCGCCGACGCGGTGGAGGCGGCGATCCGCGGCATCATGATGATCGAGATTGAAGGCCATGTGACTGATCGTGTCATCCGCACCCTTGGCGGTTTTCCGGAAATATCCGAAATCCACAGCACCAACGGCCGCTGGGACCTGATCGTGGAACTCAACGCCGCCACACTCAGCGATTTCGACGCGGTGCTCCGCCGCATCCGCCTGGTGCCCGGCATCACCGGCAGCGAGACCAGCCTCCTGCTCTCCACCCCGCGCTCCACCCGCGCACGGCTCTGACCCCTGAGACGAAACGCAAAACAGGGATAAAACGCATTTTTCGATTTTTTCGACTTGCGCCCCGCAATAAATCATCTATATGACGACCCACCAAAGCGAACGCGGCAACGTGCTTCAGGCTTTTGGGGAATAGTTCAATGGTAGAACGACGGACTCTGACTCCGTTAATCTTGGTTCGAATCCAGGTTCCCCAGCCACTTTCCCTGTTATAATTCAATAAGTTAGCTGCATGTCGCCAGTGCCGGGAATACCCCCACACTGCACCCCCACAAGGGCGCTTTGGCGATGTCAAATTTCCTCCGGCGCGAAGCCGATTCCTTCTTCTTCCGGCGGCGCGTCCCCGTCCCTCTCCAAGCCCGCCTCGGTCAATCGGAAATATACAGGTCTTTAAAGACCACCGTGCGAAGAGTTGCACGGCAGCGAGCAGCGAGCCTGTATCTTGCGACAGAGAGGCTTTTCGAGATGTTGAGTGATGACCCGCAAATCCTATCCGACGCCGACGTCCGCGCTGCCGTCCGGTACTGGCTGGATCGGGAAGAATGGCAAAACATGATCGGGAAATACATCCAGAGAAACTCCCCGGCCAACCTCAAGAACTACGGAGGGCAATTCCCGGACCTCTTTCCGGACTTACTTGGAGATGAAAGAGTCCCGGCCTGGGAGAAGCTCAGACGGGAAGCAGTATGGGCGCTCGAACACGCTGGCTATGACGGCTACCATGCGAGCGAAGAAGAGCAGACACGGACCGAGGAAGAACTCAAGAAGCAGATCCGGGAGCACGTCGACCGACGCATGCAAGAACTTTTCGGGGAGACGACATCCGTGGTCGACCTGCCCGTCGCAACCAGCGCTGCTGAGCCGCCAAGTAACATGGCTAAGCTGTCCAGCTTCCTCCCTGCATGGCAGAAGGACATCATTGCAGGCTACAACCATAACAAGGCTCTTAAGGACGCGGACCAGTACCTTAAAACCGTGGAGATGTTCATCGGCCTCATGGGTGACCTCCCAGTGGGGAAGATCACGTTCGAGACGGCCGGGGAGTTCCGGGAACTAATTCTTCAGATGCCGGCCACACATGGGAAAGGCGGGGCGGCTTCCCCCAAGAAAGAACTCGTCCGGGCCCGTGCCGACAAGACCTTGCCGCGCGTCACCATGAAGACCGCCAAGCGGCACTTCTCCGGCATGAACTCGGTCTGGAAATGGCTCATCTTCAAGAAGCATGTTCCGGCCAGTCTTCAACCGTTTTCCGGACACGCATTCCCCGGAACCAAATCTAAGAAGTCCGCCCGAGACGACTGGTCGCGGGAAGACCTACAACGCCTCTTCACATCTCGTGACTATCGCGATGCGCCGGATTCGAGCGCACTACACTGGTTGCCCCTGATCTCCCTCCATTCCGGCATGAGACTAGAGGAGATATGCCGCCTGCGTCCAGGCATCGACATCACCATCAAAGACGGCCTTCCCTGCTTCGAAATCACGCCTCGTGACGGATGGGACCCGAAGACCGAGGCTGGCACCCGTCTGATTCCCATACATTCATGGCTGATCCGACACGGCTTCATGGATTTCGTAAAGGCCCAGCGTTCCAGACGTGCCGAACACCTTTTCTCGCCCGAACTCCCGTACGGCAAGAGCATTAGTCAGGGATTCAGCCGCGAATTCTCGAGACTCAAAATCGATTTAGGCGTCGGTAGGAAAACTACGTTTCATTCATTCCGGCACACGTTCAGAACCGTCCTGGAATCGACCGACCTGAAGGAATCACATATCGACGCCGTCATGGGCCATGAAGGCGGAGGTAGCGAAGGACGCACATACACCAAGCGCGTCAGCACCGCGAAGCTCAGGCAGGTAGTCGAAGCTTTCGAGCCACCTCTTGATCTTGCCTTCCTCAGATCGGCGTCAACCGATGTTCCGCCGCCCTTGCCAAAGATCATGGTAAAGAAAAGGAAGCTCGTACCACCGGTTCTCGATGAAAACGGCAGGATCGTGCGGCGGCGGAAGGCCTAGCTTCTACGCCGCCCAAAGGAATGTCTCGCCGGAGGCAGTCGGCCCCGGTTCCCGCAATTCGCGGCGCTACGCTGAACCTCCTGCGGCTGCCTTCTTCCCGGTCTCGTCATGCGCGAATTCCCGCCGTGACCCGTGCCGGGTCGCTATGCTCACGGCTCCGATATGCTCGTCGTCTCTTGGTCCTCGCGGAGGCTCTGCCTCCTGGCGCGCCTCCGGTTTGCCCGCCACCTGGTCGGCATGATCCGACTGATCTAGTCCGGGGATCGGCACAGGGTGCGGCCTTCGGCCTCTTTCACCCTTTGTCTCCCCCGGATGCGGAAGGATATCTTCGCTCCGGTCCGTCAAAGGTTCGCTTCGCGCCGTCCTCGCCATGCTCGGCCTGTGGCCTGCGCGTGTCTCTGGGCGGCCCCTTGACCGCCCTCCCGCTTTGAATGCCGCAGCCGGGACTCAGACGTTAGATCTCTGTTGGTCCTCTCGGCGCCTTCACCTGGGCCCATCCTTCTGATTCTGCTATAAAATTGTTATAAAACAAAGATTTATGGAGATTTTCATGGAGACGAAAACCACGACGATCAAGGGCCTGGCGGTAGACCTCATCATCACCGAAACGACGCACCGTGACACGCGCGGCATTTTATTCTACCTTGCAACTATCGCCGTCCGCTCACACAGGACAGGCGTCGAGAAGATCGCGCGTCGGTCCCGCATCCCCGGAGCCGTGAACAGTCTCGCCTGCGATGTCCGGCGGATGGGAATCCGCGCCTTCGACAGGCTGATCGACTGATTTTCTACCATTGCGTGAAATATTTTTCTAATAGGATTCGAGAATCGTCCAGAAGGATTCGAGAATCGACGGCAAGGATTCACGTCTCTTCGAATCCTTGCGGGAACTCCCGTGTCAAGGATTCGAGGCCTTGACCGACCGGGCGCGACGACGTCGCATCCGATGCTAGTGAAATGAAATTCCACGACTTTTCTCCCGTCATCTGGTTCCCTTCATCCGTCATCAACGGAAGGAGCCACACGGCCATGACAACAAAAACAGTCGCTATCAAGGAGGTCATCAAGGCCTTCGACACGTTCAGGGAGGCATACGACCAATACGTGCATACGGTAGACACCGCGTTGCCGAGCGAGATCGAGGACGATGTGCTGCGAGAGCGGATCGCTGCGCTCGTCATCGGGTCCGGTGAGGTGGGGATCTACCTGCGAGACTACGGCTACACCGTCGATAGCCTGCGGTCGCTGGTACGTCAGTAGCGGTAAGCCGGCTCCCGGCGGCATGTGCCGCCCGGAGCCATTCCAGAGACCAACGGGAGACACCGATATGCAGACACCCGATTGGCGGGCAACGACGAAGACATGCGCGAACACGTGGCCCGGTGCGAATGGAGTGTGGAAGTCGTGCGGGGAACCGCTTCTCGAATGGCGGCAACTCCACCCCGAGACGGGCGTAATCATGATGACGTGCTGGCACTGCCGGGAGTGCGGTAACGATTCATTCAGGGCGCAGCCCGCGGTCGGCAGCCCCCTCGCCCTGGCCCGCGCAGCGGCCCTTCAAATCAAACCATAGCAAAGACAGGAGCATGACATGAACATGATCGCACTTTCACGCGGCGCGACCTATCCGCTTCCCATCCGGGCGGCGGAAGGGGCATCCGCCAACTTTCTTACAGACAGTGGTAACCTACTTCAGATCGGCATGCCGAACATCAAGAGGTCTGAAGCTCGATCAATCAGGAATGATCCAATGAAGGCCGGGATCCTCGTAGACGGATCTCTCATCCTCTGGGTCTTCCAGTTCGGCACGCTCATCTTCGATGCTCCATTCGATGCCCGTATCATCTCTCCCGAGGTGCGATGGCTGCCAGACATTGAGAACGAACAGCAGCGGCTGGCCATCGAGGTCCATCTGGTGGACACCGCAACGAACATTGTTCGTGGCCTGCGTCATGTCACGCTGTCACCGGCTCTGACGCGCCGCTTCTTGATCGGCGTACAGGAGCAACTCGCCGATGCGCGTTCGATCGCGCCCTACGTGACGCGATGGAACGCGATGCCGATCACCCGCCTTCCGGCGTTGGCACAGGTTGAGAGGTGCGGAGCTTGAGGCCCGCATCGTTCACCCTTCAGACCTCAGCGGCGACAGGAATAACCATATGCTGAAGATCGAAATGAGCGTGGAAGAGCCGTGGTTCAAAGACCCCGGTGTCGCCGACATATTCGGCGGTAGGGCTGATGTCGGGTCGGTCGAAGGAACAAGCATTGTCATTCGAATAGACGACGGGATTCTTGATCTCGTGGAACTCACGGTCGCTCGCTTCAATGGTCGTGACGAGTGGGTGTGGGACACTCCGGATGCCTACGGATGGACCGGAGACATCGACGCTGCGAAAGCGGCAGCGATGAAGCGAGGGTGGCACGAAGCGATGCTTCGCCTTCGCCAGGAGATGGCAACGGAGGTGGTTGAGCCGCTGGACAGGATCGCAAAGACCGCGGCTACCGCCGTCAGGAACGAAAGAAGTAGAAGGCAATGAAACAGATAACTGGCACCGCGTCTTTCGCGACGTGGAAAATGCTGTCGCCGGTCATTCAGATGGCCGGGAGATTCGGCTTTGAAATAGAGCCGTGCTTGAGCTGGGAAGACTACGGAGAACGCTTCCGTACCGCGAACGACAAAGATGCGGGCTACATGGTCAAATCGGCACGTGAGGCCTTCAATGGTCTCTCGACTGACGAGCGTCCGGTGCTCGCAGCAATGTTACATGCCGCCGATTTCTCTTGGCTTGCGGACGAGCTTTCCGGATCGCAGACATGGACACGTCTCGACCGGACATACGGCGATCACGCCGCCGCCGTAGCCTTGGCGATTATGCGTCCTTGATCGCTAGGCTACGGGCTACGGCCCGCGATTTCGGAAACCGGGGCCGTCAGGCCCCGGTTTCATGACTGACCCTGGCTCGGGCGAGTCCGTCGTAGAAAGACACAACGGCATGGGCCAGAGCCTCGACGTCGGTCGAGGCTGGTGCGCGGTCGCTCGATAGGAGTTCAATGTACGCGGCATCGAGTGCGTCGAGTTGCTGCCGCTGGTTTGCCGTCAGGTGACAGAGGAACGTCCCGGCATCCGCGTTAAGTTCCTGTTCCATCGCCTTCTCCTCCTAGCGCCTACCGGGGTGCGGCCCGGCGTCCTCTTCATGCGCGGCATCCACTCCTGGAGCCGCCGTCTCTGACTCCAGTTCATGGCTGCGCTCGACGCGAGCGGCGACAATGGCGCGCTGCACCAGTTCCGCAGGTCCTGCGCCGAGTCCAAGCAGTCGGAGCTGGATGCGGTCGTCGGAGGCAATCTGACGGCGCAGCCAGTCGTGACAGAGGGACGGCAGCCGCTGCTCAAGAGCAACACGAGCGGACTCACGGCGGCGAGGAGACGGCGAGTCGAGTTCGCGGACGAGCCGCCGCCATGATTTAAGAGCCGGCCGCAAACGCGGCGCTGGCTTCTCCGACACCGCGTTTTCGGCTCCGGGCTCTGGCTCAAGACCACGCTCGCGAGCCCATGCGTCACGTCCAAGTGCATATCCCGGTGGAGGATCGTACCGCGACCGATGTCGCGGGCGAGCGATGACTTCGAACGCCGGTTCGGTCGGCTGCATGAGAGCGAGCGCAGCAGACAGCAGCGCGAGCAGTTGGAGCAGCGTCTTCGCTGCCGGGTCAGCTCGGCGCTCGCGGCGCCGCGCGAGATCGCGCCGCCATTCGTCCGCGCACGTCCGACGTCGCCGCTGCCCCTCCGCTGCTGTCGAACCTTTGCTCATGCCGCCGCCTCCAATCTCTCCATGAAGCATGCGTGCCGGCTAGAATCGACGCAAACGCACGCGGGCGTCGCGACGCCCGGAGGAGGAACTCGACGGCAATTTCGGATGGGTTAGGACACGGCGACGTCGCCCGGACGCGCTTAGAAGGCCACTTCCGGCGTCCCCATTTTTGGATTCGGGCGATTTCGGGAGATTTTCGGCCTCCGGGCACCCCGGAGCCGGAGCCGTCGAGGGCGGCATCTACCGCCGTCCAGGCGTCGGCTTCATGCTCGGGCCGAGTGCAAGCGACGGCTCCGGAGGGCGAAGGCGAGTCACCTCGCGCCTCAAAGTGTCGCGCTGCGCTTCCGTTTCGGCGAGCGCGGCATCAAGCGATGATGCCCGTTCCACGGCCTTCTGGCGAGCCGCGTCGGCCTTCGCCGCCTGTTCGAGCGCGGACGAAGCGCGCTCGCGCAGCGCGCTCATGTCGGACTCAAGAGCGGCACGAATCCTGTCGGCAACCTTGGAATGCCGCCAGCCGTCGAAGACGGTCCTCAAGATCGACGGTAGCCGCTGGAGGCGAGCCGCTGCTGCCGTGACGCGGGCGGCTTCCTCGCGGGCGCGGGACATCATGGAGCGCGCCTTCTGTTGCTCGGCCATGGCCTTCTCATACGCGGCCTTGGCGGCATCCGTGACCGTCTTCGCCTCCGCCAGGCGTCGGGCCGCATCGGCCTTCACGGCGTCGGCTTTCGCACGTAGCGCGGCGGCTTCCATCTCTGCCGTCGAGACCAGAGACTCGACTTCCGCTTTTTTCGCGCCGATATGCGTCTTGATTTTTTCCTTCAAGGCAGCGGCGCGATCGAGGGACGCACGCAGCGCGCGGGCCTGTGTCTGCTCTGCTTGCCATTCCATCCGCGTCAGACGGCGGCGCTGGGGGCCAAGGCGTGTCAGTCCGCAGGGCACGCCGACGGTCTCGTGGTACGAGTCCTGCCATAACCTCATCGCCGCTCTATATACCTTGTCGCCGCGCTTGTTCAGCGACTTTGTGTCTTCGCCGTCAAAGGGACCGGCTGCCATCACGGCGGCCTTCGCGCACTGACCGGGATGCAGTGCATTCGCACGCATGGCCGGATCGTCCGGCAGTACATAAGCGTGTAAATGGTAGTGGGACTCGTCTTCGTGACGCACAACGCTCTTCAGCGCGTCACCGTATTGCGACCGAAGCCATCCAACCGTCCGTATTTCCCACTCCTCGGCTTCGCGACGCTTTTCCGGATCGGCGCGGACCTCTTCCATCGAATGCGGATGCGAGGCGACCACCGTCATGAGGGTGTGCTGGGACTTCTGAACTTTCCGGGGCTTGCCGCCCTTCGGCGTCGTCGTAGCGGCTTCGGCAGCGGCATCGTGCATCCGTTCCACCTCGTCCAGGCCGGTGCCGAAAACGACGACAGGCGGTGATGGGTTCAGAACGTGAAGGGACGCGCTCGGATCGCGTCGGGCTTCGCCGAACACGAAGCCCGTGGAACGCCCCTTGCTATCGCCTTTGCGGCTGTACGCCGAGAGGTGGATGAACTGGAAACCCATGGAGAACTCACTGTACGTCAGCGTACTCGAAGTCGATGCCGAACGAGAATGCTGCGACAAGCTGAACGCAGGCAAGGAAGGCATCGTCGCTCATATGCTCATGACCGCCGTTCTTCTCGGTCCTGTCTTGAGAGAAAGCCGCATACCGTTCCGGGTCCTCCCATACGACGGCGTACCACGAAGATGGCAGCCGGATGACCTTGAGCCTCGCATGAAACTCTGGACCTTCGCTGGTAACGAGTATCTGACGTTCGTATTCCTGCATGTGATCCTCCCGATGAATGCTGGTGGAAGAATCTTCAACGCCGGCGGAGCCTGAAACAATGGTCTTTAGTGACCGACTAATGACTTTCCCTTTGGTCAAGTCGTCGGCTCTCCGAGGGCGCCCGCGCGGCACCTGGCAGGGGCCTCGTCGCCGTCCGGCAGGACGACGAGACATAACGTGGTTCACGTCATGTCGTGGTGACGACGGTCACCCGACGTCGCGCCGCTCACCGCTTCCGAAACTCCGAACACAAGATCTATGTCCTGAGTTTGTCATTCCGGTTTCTCGTGCGGCAGTCTGCAATCAACTAGATTCTCTAACTATAATAGAGAAACGGGACAATTTCATGTTAACCACATGAATTATAATAATTTTCCTTCAATTTTCGACTGAAGAAAACCGAACATCCCATCCCGATACCCACCGACGGACGCACCTGTGTTCATTCCTTCGGAGGCAGGAATGCCGCCAATTGCTTTGCCGTGGGAGCAGTCCACTTTCCGACCCTCTCGTCGTCCGGCAGCGCCCTGCATCTCTTCGTGGTTGCAGATATCGGGTTCGGATCGTTCTCATACTCTGCCGCGATTTCCGGAAGCACGACGTCCCGGAAGTACCTGAGCTTGGCATAGGACTTCGGCGAGTTCGTCGCCAGGTACGTCATGAACCGGAGTTCTTGATCGACGTCCGCGAAGAAATCGACAGGCTCCCAACCTCGTTCCGCATAAAGCTGTACGGTCTCGATGACGTTCGCGAGCTTGTATCCGGCGTTCCTCACCTCCCGATCAGTTACGCCCGCACAGAGGCCCCGTAAATCAGCCACGAAATCGCCCTGCGTAGCACGGCGAACGGCGATATCAATGACGGTGACAAGCGGACGGGGATCGAGCAGAGGCCGCAGCAGTCGTAGCCATGGTTGCAGTTCCTCCGTGCTGGAGAACGTCCGCCATGCTGCACCCGTGAACATCACCGCCAGTACGTCCAAGAGCCATGGATCGTCCCAGAAGGTTTGCGTCCGGCTTTCGACCTCTGGACGTCGCAGGAGCTTGAAACCGTTGATCCGCTCTTCGTCCTCGATCCACGTCGCAGCGTCCTTCATGCCCTTGAACCGCCGGCCTCGGCGGATCGCAATCACGTTGCCACTCACGAGGATATTGAAGCCGATGCCGGCCGCCGTGATTGCCGCCAGAAGCTCCGGTAGTTTCTTGCGGCGTTCGGATCTGGTGGAGCGCGGCAAGGCTTCGGACAGGACGTCAGCATCATCCCACAGCTTTGCGACGCAATGATCCACCTCAACGAGCCATGCGCCGTCGATCGAGAAGGTGCTGTCGAGCAACCGGGCAAGGCGTTTCACCGTAGACGGCAGCGCATTGATCTTCTTTTCGCGAAGGGGGGCGATGCCTTGCATACGCAGATGCCGCGCCATCGTGGATTTCGACTGACCAGAGATCCGGGCAGCGTTCCTTATGCTGGGCTTCAGGCCGTCTTCCGTAGCGTATTCGAGAAACAGAGGAGCAGCCGCCGCTTGTGCTGCGCGCTCTTCACGCCGCCGCGAAGGCTTCCGCTTCGGTTTGTGGTAACGCTGGCTCACCCAGCTAGAAACAGCGTCCACGAGTGCGGCTGCTTCACTGGCATGCAAGTCACCACCTGCCCCTCCCTCGCGGAGCCAGGCGTCGAGAACGTCCCGGCAATGCTGACGTAGCGCTTGCGCATCGTTTCCGTGCTTCTGCACATGGCCATACGCGCTCTTGCGAAGGAACTCAAAAGCATCCGGATTCGCGCTCATTCCATCGTCAACGGCGGCTTTACAATGTCAGCGATGTCATTCAACATTCTGGAACACCTTGATGAAAAACCGCCTGAGGGGGCCAACCCGTTGATGGCGGTTTTTCTATGTTCGTCCCACGACGCGCGTAGGTCAATTGCTGACGTCGCCCACGAGCTAGTCGCCGGTAGCGATCTTCAGTCGCGGTTTGGTATTGAAGGCAGTAGGTAAACCCAGCGCAGCCTTTCCCTTGCCGGTTCCCGGATGAGCGCGGTGGTCACCTTCCATGTGGAAGTACTGAGCTGGAACATCCGCGACTTCAACGGCTGATGGCACGGGTAGCCGACGTTTCGGCATAAGGTGCATCGGCCCATTTTGCGGTACGTCGAGTAGCTGCGAACTGATCGCCCTGGCCAAGATCTCGGCGATAAGGCTAGGAACGGCGTTCCCGAGCATTCTTTGCATTTCGGTGCGTCCGACATCGATCTTCAAACCGTCGGGGAACGTCTGAAGTCGACACAGTTCTTCGAAAGTCAGCTTCCTGGAATTCCAATGAAACGGACCGATTGCAGAGCCTGGTTGCGCCTGCACAGTCCAAGAAGGAAGACGTTTCGACAGTTTGAGGAGAAAGGACCAATATCTCGTCCGCCAGCCAAACAAAGGCCGTCCTTCCCCTCTGGGCGTATGATAGAGATAGTTTTGCCCCTCAGGAATGCTTGGCAGCAGATCGCCCCACTTTCCACCGACTTGGAGACCGGTGACGTCGTTCGGTTCTGCGAGATCGCCTATGGCATCCCATGCTGTCATGAAGGGCTCTCGTTCGGCTCCGAACATATCGTCCGAGACAGCGATAGCAGCGCGGTGGGTAGGCTCGGGGAATCGAAAAGTTCTTCCATCTCGGGCACCGATAATGAAAACCCGCTCCCTTATCTGAGGAACCCCGTACTCGACACACTTGATTACTCGCCATGTCGGTCGGTAGTCGGTGCCCACTTCCCTGTTGACGTTCTCGATACCTTCCAGAAGTAGCTGTAAACCCTCGTCCTTCCCCTCGTAAGCAAGGCCGCCCACGTTCTCAAGAAGGAAGGCCTTTGGCCGAGTATCACGCAGCACTCTTAGATAGGCAGCGAGCGTGTTCGAGCGCGGGTCATCCAGCCGGAGAGTGTCACCCCTTACCCAATAGCTCGACTTTGAGAACGGCTGACATGGGGGACCCCCGATCAACATATCCGCTTCCCCGACTGCCAATGATGCGGCATCGAGGATTTGGTCTGAAGGGACATTATGAATGTCGCCCTCTATCACGTTCCAGGCAGAACGATTTAAGCGCATCGTCCGACAGGAGAATTTGTCGAGTTCGACGGCCACGCGAGTGTTAAAGCCAGCTTCTTCGAAGCCGAAATCCAAACCGCCGATGCCACTATAGAGACTGATTGTCTTAAACATGAACAAGCCTTAACCGGCTGAGTAACCGGTCGTTAACCGTAAACGATGACATTGGGCCTTAGTCCACAAGAAATTGCGACCGGTCAAATGCTACGAATCGACAAGAAGTTAGCGGAAGAAATCCTCCGTGAGGAGGCACGAAATTCGGAAGCTGATGGCGGCGATCTATCTTGGATCCATCACATCGAGAAGCTGTCAGATTTATGTGAACAAGGAAATGCCCGCACCCACATTGCCTTCATCGGGACGGCAATCCTCGCGAAGTGCATCGACCGACGCGCTGACCTGAAATGGGTGAAACCGTCCCATGCGAAAGACGCTCCTTTTGCGTTCTCCGCACGCACCTTGGCAGAGGGTGTGTTGGTCCCCGTGGCGGCGGACCTCGGCATCCACATTGGGGTGACGTCCCCACAGCCTCTCAACAACCAGCCGTATTTTCGTATGACGTATCTAGGAGATGCAACCCCAATCCACGCTGGAGGGCGACCCGCGTTCGACTACGTGCTCGAGTTAGTCCGCCTCCTCGACACGATGGACGAGCAGCAGAGCAGAGCGGCAATGAGGGCCTATGTTGCAGTACGTCGACGCTATCAACCCCGATACGCTGAGGCTCCAGGTGAATTACACGTCACACCCGCCACTCTCGCAACCGCAATCCAGATCTTCGTGGGTGAAAACTCGGAGGGTGGAAAACGAGCACAGGCAGTCGTGGCTGGGCTCTTCGATGCGGCTTTTGGCGACGAAAATGTAGAGTCCGCGAGAATCAACGATCCATCGCGTAGTCACCCTGGTGATGTCTGTGTGGTCATTGAAGATGCCACCATCAAAGCCGTGGAGGTGAAGGACAAGCCAGTAACCTTTAATGATGTCCAGATCTTTGGCAAAAAAGCGATCGACATGGGAGCAACCGATGCCGCCTATGTTATGGTCGCAGCACGCCAGAATGAGCTTGATGCGAATGCGCTTCATAACTGGGCAGATAGATTTGGTCTGGCGCTTTCATTGTTCTACGGTTGGCGCTCGCTTGTTCAACAAGCATTGTATTGGTCGAATCGTCCGATGAGGGCAGCATCAAAGGTCGCGGCTGAACGAATTCGTCACAGACTACTCGCTGTGGAGGTCCATCCGAATTCGATTTCCCGATGGGATACTTTAATCGCTGCGACGGCAGGCGATTAACGCGTTCAACAGCCTGCGGCCGATCTATTGCAGGCTGCCACACTTAATACTACCTTTCCGCGTGGATAGGTGGAGATTCGGATGGCACGTGCCGCGAAAAAGCTTGTAAAGCCGTATCTATTTTCTCAGGTATTCAAGGGCACTGCATTCGCGTTGGACAAGGCCGGACTTTTTGACCCCGTCCTCAACTCCGATAGTAAGCTTTTCATTGATCCACTGTTGATCGAAGCCAGTGATAACCCTCACATGGCGAGCGCATACGACCAGCTCCGGAAGCACTTCGAGAAGGCCGTGAAGCTCCTAGCAGCAAGCAAGTCCGTGAACGATCCTGCCTGGAAGGCTGCTCGTGGAATTTTGGACCTTAAGGAGAGATCCGAGACCTGTCTTGGATACGGCGGATCGAGCATCAGCGGAAATTCAAGATCCGAGGAACTGAGAGAACGGATTCTGACAACCACTAAACAGATCATAGAGCTTGGCGAAGACAACCCCGAAATAATCTCTCTCATGGGTATGTTCGAAGAAGGGGTCGGACCTGACACGATTAGCGACCTTACAACCTTCGCGATACTTCCTGCGCTGTGCGCACTGACTGAGGAGTTCTGTCAGCAGAACAAGGTGCCCGTTCGCCAGTTCAAGGACTACTTCGGCGCGATGCTTCCTGAGAACCCCATCGATCCTGCCAAACCCATTCTTCTCGTTCCGCAGGACATTTTACGCGATCTACCACTCGCAACGGATTGGTCGGACGTATCTCGGGTAACGTTCGAAAACGAGAAAATCAGAAAGGCCTTCAACGAATTCGTCGGCTTGATTTCCCAAGCAACACTCACGGAGAAGAAGGAGGCTATAAAAAAGACTGCTCTTCTATCGCTGGAGCACTTCCGAGCGATCCTGGATGCAGTGCTTGGATCCAGTGACGCTTACGATCCGAAGGCGGATCCTCTCAATCTCTACCGCTTCCGAGAGATGATCGCTGGCGATCTGAGTGCGTTCATGCAGCCGGGCTTGAAGATTGGGCAGCCTACAGCCGCCGAACTCCAACGGCTCGTAAAGTTGATTATCGCGCACTTCACGACACTCGTCGAGAAGAACAACTTGTGGGAACTCCTTTGGCAAGGAGACAAGCCTAAGAGAGAGAAGGCCGCGCAATTGATCTTCTTCGCCGTGGCAGACACCTTCTGCAAGGCGAATGATATCGACATCGCACCAGAAACCAACCCCGGCGGCGGTCCGGTAGATTTTCGATTTTCTAAGGGCTACACAAACCGAGTGCTGGTGGAAATCAAGCTCTCGAAAGGCAAAGTTGTCCAAGGATACAAGACCCAGATCGGCATATACCAGGGTGCATCCGGTACAGACTGGGCTATCTTTCTTCTGATCAACGTTGGCAAGATGGGGCAGAAGCTTGCTGACATCACGAAACATCGCGATGCCCAGGTTAAAGCTGGCCTTGCCGCCCCCGAGATTATCCTGGTCGACGGGCGTCGAAGACGTTCGGCCAGCGTTCGAGATACCCTCCTCGAAGTGATCGAGGATGATTTCGAGGACGATGACGACGTGGATGGCGAATAGCTCATGAAGGATCAGCAAGAGCACAACAAGATCGACAGCGACGAGTGCGTTTTTCCGCCCGACCACCCGCTGCCAGCCGACCAACTCGGGCGTTACAGTCCGGAACGAGACTTCTACGCTGAGCGAGACATTGCAGACTATGTCGAAGGGCAGGCTCATGGCGAAGAAACTGTGCTGAACGTGGAGCGTGTTAAGACCGAATACGTCTTAGGTGATGCATACGAAATTTGGGATGTTCATACGGACAAAAATCGTTGGTGGGTCATTACTCACCCCACCAACCTCTATTCTCAACGCCATTTCCCGAGCCTCGATTATACCCTGTCGTTTCACATCGGGCTCATGATGAGGGTGATGAGCCGATCTAAGAAGGACGGTGACGACGAGGGCTCGCCATTCGATGAAGTGATGCGCCGTCAGGTGCAAGCAGCAAAATTACTTGAAAGAGCGATCGAGGCCGTCGACTTCCAATCTGTCGGGATGCAGCTTCGCGAATGCCTGATTTCACTGGTCAGTGCCGTGAGAAGGAGAGTGGAACTGGAGGGGGTGACTGACAGGCCGAAGGACGCGGATGTCGTCGGATGGAACCGTCTGCTGACGAGCAAGCTATGCCCAGGCGAGAAGAATGACGAACTACGGAACTACATGAGAGCGGTCGTCGAAAAGGCTTGGCCCCTGGTCAACTGGCTGACTCATCATCGGAACGCGAACAAGACCTCGGCGCTTATCGCGCTGGATGCGGTGGACGCGATCGTCAAGCATTACATGCGGCTGCTTAGTCGAGAACGTCATGATCGAATTGATCAGTGCCCACGGTGCGCATCCCGGAATTTGCGGACGTTCTTCGACATAGCTATCGCAACCGAGGGAGCCTATTTTGAATCCTGCGCCGAGTGCGGCTGGGATAGTCACCCTGGTTATCCCGATGACGAGGAGGATCGAGAGAACGTCGAGGCTCATTAGATCTTAAACATGGGTTCGCTGTCGTCGCGGCATCCCGCGTCACGTAATTGTTGACACCCCCACAAACTACCCCCACATTGTTGACGTGACATTGAGCAACGCATTGAAAGTCAACAGGATTCCAAAGCGCCCGTCCGGCTCCAGGTTCCCCAGCCAAATTTCTCCAAATAAAATCAGCTTCTTGAGTTTGGAATGGTCCGCGTCATCGCGATGCCCCGTTCAAACGCGATAAACGGCCGCTCCACCAGACATGCCCGCGCCAGCCGCTGTTAAAAGCAGGGTTTCGCCTTCCGTGAAAGGCCTTTCGGCATTGGCGACGGACAGCGAAAGCGGAATGGTTGCGGCGGAGGAATTGCCGAAGCTTTCTATCGTGCGAACCGTCTTTTGCCTGTTGATACCGAGATTGCCGCAGACGGCGTCAAACATGCGGGCATTGGCCTGATGGGGTACGAAACGGTCGATGTCGGCTGCCGTCATTCCGGCCTCGTTCAGCACCCTTTTCGAGGTCTCTGTCATCAGCATCACGGCGCGGGAGAAGACCTCGCGGCCATCGCGCATTGTCATTAGCACCTCTTCGGCGGATGTATCGGCAGAGAACGGCTGGCTACTGCCTCCCGCCGCTATCTGGATCAGATCATAACCGCCGCCATCCGCAACAAGATCGGCTGACAAAAGCCCACGCTGCGCCTCTTTGCAGGGCTTGAGTACAACGGCGCCGGCGGCATCAGCGAACAGGACCGCGCTTGCCCTTTCCACCGGATTGATACGGCGGCTCAATATATTGGCGGCAACGACGAGCACGGCGCGGCCGTGGGTGCGGACAAAGCCATCGGCAAGGGTGAGCGCATAAAGAAAGCCGGAACAGGCCCCAGCGAGATCGATCGCGCCGGATCGGACGAGGCCCAGCCGGTGTGCGAGCAGCGGTGCCGAGGGTGGCAGAAGATGATCCGGTGTAGAAGTTGCAAGCAGCGTCAGCGCGATCTCGGCGGAGCCAATTTCCGCATCTTCCAGCGCCATGCGGCTGGCTCTTGCGGCAAGGCCGCTCAACGTGTCACCCTCATGCGCCCAATAACGCGTGCGGATGCCGGTGCGCCTCTCGATCCAGCCGGCCTCCAGCCCGAGGCTGGCCTCTATCTCGGCATTATCGACACATCTTGACGGAACGGCATGACCAAAACCGGCCATGCGGGAAGAACGGGTCTGCATTGTCAGGGCTTTCGGAGACGGTTCTGGAACAGGCTGAACATGGCCGTACGCTGTTTTCACGCGATGCCGGCCGCACGCGATTTTAACGATGCGGTTTCGGTGACGATCCCGGCCACCTCGTCGATGGCGTCAAAGGCGCTGGTCAGATCTTCCCCCGTCGAACAATAGGGCGGCATCAGATAAAGCACATTGCCGAGCGGGCGGATGACGAACCCGCGCTCGCGGAACAATTGCCGCATGCGCGGGCCCGCCTCGGCGAGATAACCACCGCCAGGCACCACGAGGTCGAGCGCCGCGATGGTCCCCATTTGCCGGATGCCGGTGAAACGCCGGTCATCCGCAAATCGCCGGAGATTGTCGCGCAGCATCTGTTGCAATTGCCCGATGCGCTGAAGCACGGGCTCATCCCGCCAGACCTGAAGATTGGCGACAGCGGCAGCGCAGGCAATCGGATTGGCCGTATAGGAACTGGAATGGAAAAAGGTCTTGCGGCGATCCGTCGAAAAATGCGCATCGAAGATTTCCGCGCTGCACAGCGTTGCGGCGAGCGGCAGCGAGCCGCCCGTAAGCCCTTTGGATGTGCACAGAATATCCAGCGAAATACCTGCCTGTTCGCAGGCGAACAGGGTTCCCGTTCTGCCCCAGCCCGTCATCACTTCGTCTGCGATGACGAGACAGCCATGGCGCTCGGCGATCTGTTTCAGCCCGGCCAGTATATCCGCACCGTACATCTTCATTCCGCCGGCTCCGAGCACCAGCGGCTCGATCAGCAAGGCGCCGATACGGCCCGAACGGCAGAAACTCTCGAACATGTCCAATGTCTGCTGTTCGCCGCCCGCTTGCGGAAAAGCCAGCCGGTCGACGCCGAAGAGTAACGGTTCGTAAGCGGCATTGAATACGCCGCGCTCACCTGTTGACATGGTGCCGATCGTATCGCCGTGATAACCATGCTCCATCACCACGATACGGTCGCGCTTTTCCCCGCGATTGTGGAAATAGCCGAGCGCCATTTTCAGCGCCACCTCAACCGCAGTCGAGCCACTATCGGAATAAAACACGTGGCTTAGCCCGTTGGGTGCAAGCCCGATCAGCCCGCGCGCCAGCGTTTCGGCGGGTTCATGGGAGAACTCGGCGAAAATGATCTGGTCGAAGGCCTCGGTCGCGGCGCGGATGGCCGCCATGATCGCCGGGTGCCGGTGCCCGTGGGTGATGACCCACCAGGAGGAAATGCCGTCGAACAGGCGATTGCCGTCCTCATCGACGAGAAATGCGCCTTCCGCTGATACGACGCGTTTCATCGGCGGTTCCAGCCCATGCTGGGTGAAAGGATGCCAGACAGGGGAACGGCTCATGCCGGCGCCTCCAGAAAATCAGCGAGATTGAAGTGTTGGGCAAATGCCTGATGCAGCGCCTCTGATGTCATCTCCGGCAGGCGCGGCAGACGACCAAGCGGGCGGACGGCGCCGACATTGGCGATAACGCGCTCATTTTCCCGGTTCTCGTCGCCGATGAAGACTACGCCCTGCACCGGAATGGCGCGGCGCCGCAACGCCTCGAGCGAGAGCAGCGTGTGGTTGATGGTGCCAAGCGAGGTCCTTGCGCACAGCACAAGCGGAATTTGCCAGCGGGCGAAAATATCGGCGAACAGCAATGTGTCTGTCAGCGGCACCAGAAGCCCGCCCGCCCCCTCGATGACAAGAGGTCCATCCGTTTGCGGCGGCAGCAGCCGCGAGGGATCGATCGTTGCATTCTCGAGGCGGGCCGACAGATGTGGCGAGGCCGGCATTTTCAGGCGATAGGCCTCGGGCAGGATACGCGCCTGCGGCACGCCACCCAGTCGTTCCACCGTCTCACTGTCTGTTTCTTCCTCCAGCCCGGATTGCACGGGCTTCCAGTAATATGCCTGCAGGGCGTGGGTCAGCGCCGCGGAAAAAACCGTCTTGCCGATGCCCGTGTCGGTGCCTGAAATGACGAAACGAGGGCTCATTTCCGCTCCTCCGCCAGCGAAAGGGCAAGCAGCCCAATCATATCGGCGATCTGTCTCTCATCCACGTTGAGCGTGATGGCGATGCGCAGGCGCGCCGTGCCTTCCGGCACCGTCGGCGGGCGGATCGCCCGCACATCGAAACCGCCTTCCCGCAGATGCGCGGCGATACGAAGCGAGCGGGCATTGTCACCGATCATCACCGGTAATATCTGCGAGCCGCTGGGCGCAACACCGAGCCGGGAGCGAAGCTCTTCGCCGGCAAAGTTTACCAGCTCCGCCAGCCGCACACACCGCCACGGCTCATCGACGATGATACGCAGGGCTTCCCGCACCGCCGCCGCCATCAGCGGCGAAGGCGCGGTCGAATAGATGAAACCGCGGGCGCGGTTGACGAGATAATCGGCAAGAACCGCCGGCAGGCTCAAAAGCGCGCCGGAAAGGCCGAGCGCCTTGCCGCAGGTGTGCAACGCCACCACATTGCCGTGGCCTTCCAGCTCCGCGGCAAGGCCGCGCCCGCCGGGGCCGAACACGCCGGTCGCATGCGCCTCATCGACGACAAGGAAGCCCTCATGTTTCCCGGCAAGATCAGCCAGGGCCGCAAGCGGGGCACGGTCCCCATCCATGGAATAAAGGCTTTCGACAGCGATCCACGGGCGGCCCCGGCCACCCTCCTGCCGCCAGCGGATTATTTCCCGTTCGAATGCCTCGACCTGATTATGCGGCACGGCGATCACCTTCGCCTTGCCGGCAGCGATACCATCATGGACGCTGGCATGGATCAGGGCGTCGTGAAGGACGAGGTCTTCCCGCAGCGGCAATGTGGAGAACAGCGCGACATTGGCGGCAAAACCGCTGCCGAAATAGATTGCTTTTTCAGCCCCGAACAGCCCCGCTGCTTCCGCTTCCAGCGCCTCATGTTCGCGGTGGTTGCCGCGCAGCAGCCGCGAGCCGCCGGCCCCTGCCGGCACGCCCCTTCCGATGGCATCGGCAAATGCCTCCTTCAGCCGGGGTGAATCCGCAAGGCCAAGATAGTCGTTGGAGGTGAAATCGATCCCCTCCTGGGGAGCGAGCACGCGCAGCCGCGACTTGCGCTGCAGGCCGGCGAGCTTTGCCTCATAGGGGGAGAGCGCCGTGAGATTCACCGGCACCCTCCCGTCTCCCCAGACTGCAATTCCGTACGCTGCAGTTCCATCGGCTTCAGGCCCAGACGGCGGAAAAGCGCCGTATCGTGGTCCTCACCCGGATTATCCGCCGTCAGCAGTGTCTCGCCGATGAAGATGGAATTGGCACCGGCCAGGAAACAGAGCGCCTGTGTCTCATCGCTCATCTCCGTACGCCCGGCCGAAAGCCGCACATGCGAACGCGGCATCAGGATACGCGCCAGCGCGATGGTGCGGATGAAATCGATGGGATCAACGGGATCGGCATTGGCGAGCTTCGAGCCGGGGATCGGGATCAGCATGTTTATCGGCACGCTTTCCGGCGGAACCGGCAGGTTGGCGAGCGTCACCAGCATCGAAATCCGGTCTTCCACCGTTTCCCCCATGCCGAGAATACCGCCGGCGCAGACCTTGATGCCGGCATCGCGGACATTGGCAAGCGTTTCCAGCCGGTCCTCGAAGGTACGGGTGGTAATGATCTGCGAATAAAACCGCTCGGACGTGTCGACGTTGTGATTGTAGTAGTCGAGACCGGCATCGGCCAGCCGTTCGGATTGTTCCGGGGTCAGCATGCCGAGCGTCATGCAGGTTTCCATGCCGAGCGCCTTCACGCCCTCGACCATGGCCACCACCGCCTCCATGTCGCGTTCCTTGGGATTACGCCAGGCAGCCCCCATGCAATAGCGCGTCGCCCCGCCTTCCTTCGCCTTGCGCGCCTCAGTCAGCACCCGCTCCACTTCCATCAGCTTGGAGGCCTTGAGGCCGGTGGGGTTGCGAGCGGACTGGCTGCAATAACCACAATCCTCCGGGCAGCCGCCGGTCTTGATGGATAAAAGCCGGCTCATCTGGATGGCATTGGGATCGAAATGACAGCGATGCACCTGCTGGGCGCGGAACAGGAGATCGTTAAACGGAAAATTATAGATAATTTTTGCTTCTTCGAGTGACAAGCTGCTGCCAATATCTAGAATCGGAGCTGGGTTTCTGTCGATTTGCGTGACGATCTGGTCCATCTGTCGATCTTTCCTTCAAAATAAATAGATAGAAGTTATTTTTATCTATTTTTTTCGGGCTGCTTTTTGCAAGCACTTTTTTCGAGAAAAATTTCCGAGAGGAGAGATGGGCGGCACATGCGGGATCAGAATCGCCGGGTTTCAATGCTGAAATTCATTGAATACGCACGCACTCACGGAAAAGATCGGATCGGCCAATGGCGTGAAAACTCCGCACTTGCTAAGGGTGAGACATGATCGCACTTCGTCCCTCCGAGAGCCGCGACGCTGCCCGCATCCTCGACATATGGAGCAAAGCAGTCGACGCCACCCACCAGTTCCTCCTGCCGGCGGATCGCGCCGCGATCGGGAAGGAAGTCGAATCTTTCCTGCCGCAGGCGCCGCTGACGCTGGCGGTCGATGCTTCTGACCATGTCCTCGGTTTCATGTTTCTGCATGAAGGGCATATGGAGGCGCTTTTCATCGATCCGGACCATCATGGCCAAGGCATCGGCAAGGCACTGGTGCAGAGGGCGCTTGCGCTTCATCCCGCGCTGACCACTGACGTCAACGAACAGAACGGCGAGGCCATGGGTTTTTATCGTCGGCTGGGATTCGAACCGACCGGACGCTCCGATCTGGACGGACAGGGGCGACCCTATCCACTCGTTCATCTTCGATTTCGCGCAACGGAAAAATAGGCCGCCGAGATCGTCGGGGAGGATCAAGCCACGAACACCATAGTCCGCTTCGCAACCGAAGATTTTTTGCCCGAACACCGCTTCGACCAATGGCGCGAAGTGCGCGGCAAAAGCCTGTTTGGCGTGACGATCGAGCTTGCACGGGATCTTCGCCACAGTTTCAAGGGTTCGTTTCAGGCGCGCGCCGTTGCCGGCGCCGTGGCAACAGAAATGCGCGCTTCTTCTTACCGGGTGAACCGCACGGAAGCCGATATTGCCCGCATTGCCGGCAACAGCCTCTGCATCGGCCTGCAGGTCAAGGGTTCGGGGTTTCTGCATGCCGGCAGGGATCAGGTTCACGCCGTCGGCGGCGGCGATATCACCATCAACTATTCCGACTTGCCCTATGACGCGATACCGGGAAACGAGGCCGATTTTCACTACAAGATGCTAAAAATCCCCGTGGACTACGAGGTCATGCTCGGTCAGGCCACCGATGACCTGTTTGCGACGCGTTATGCGGAAAACAATAGTTTCGCCCTGCCCTTCCGGGCCCTTTTCAACGCGCTGAACGCTGCCCCCGGCAGGCTCATCGATCCCGCACGCGATGTCACGCATATCGCCCGGCTTGCCATGACGGCGCGCGGACGGCTTTCGCCCGCCATGCCGGAGGTGCGCGCCGCGCTCAGGACCGGGCTCTGTTATGCGGCCCAGGACATCATGATACGAAAAAAATCCCGGCAGAACCTCACCCCTGCCGCAGTCGCGAAGGAACTCGGCATTTCGCTTCGGCAATTGCATGTGGTTTTCGAGGGTGCGGAACTGTCGTTTTCCCGCACGCTCTCCTCCATGCGGATCGAGGAAGCGAAGCGGTTGCTGCTGGCATTCCCCGCTCTGCCGGTCACACAGATCGCCTATGGCTGCGGCTTCGACAGCCTTGCAACATTTTACCGTGTGTTCGCCGGCACCTATGGCATGACGCCCGGTGACGCCCGCGCTGAGGATATGCCGCCGGCTTAAAATTTCACCTCTGCGCGCAATGAGAAGACGCGCCATTTCAGCTCCTGTAAGGCCGGTAGACCATCCCATTCCGGAGCGCGGCCCATGACCAATTTTTTCGACTTTGCGATTTCCCGACTACCGGCCGTCGTCGCCGATGGCCGCGGTCCGGCACCCTGCGAAATAGAGGCGATGCTGCAGAAAGAGCCCTTCGCGGCCGCGCTGCGGCTTCTATCGGGTAGCTTTATCGCCCTCTACGAAGGCTCGCCCGAGATGACCGCGCTCTTCGCAACACGCCAGAACCGGCTTCTTTGCCATGCGCTTCTGGCGCTCTATTTTCAGAAATGCGGGGACTGTGAAACGGCAACGGGAGAAGCAGCCCTGACGCGGGAAGATTTCGGCCATCTGGCGCTCCGGCACGGGCTCGCCAGCCACAGCGTTGCCTATGCCTTCTTCAAAGAGGCGCTGAAACGCGGAATGACACGCCCGGTCGACCAATCCGGCAACGGGCCGGGCAATGGGGTGGTGCCTTCAGCCCCGGCGCTGGCGATGCTCGCGCAATGGTACGACGTGCATTTTCAGGCGCTGGACCTGCTCGATGAGGGCTTCAGGGCATCGCGCTTCATCAGGCGATCGGAAGCCCTGCTTCCCCATATCCACCCCCGTGTATCACAGGCGTTTCTGTCACATCCGGAGGTGCGCTGCCCCGGCCCGCTTTCCATCATTTTCAACTGGTTCGATGCGGGCGGCCTGCTGATGGACCGCCTTATCGCCGGGATCGACTGGGAAAGACCGCCCGAACAGGGCAGACGTGTGACCGATGTGGAAACCGTGACACAGCTGGCGACCTCCCTCTCCGTGTCACGCATCCATGTCGGCCGCAAGCTTGCCGCGGCCGAACTGATCGGCGGCATAGGCTGGAGCGGACGGCGCGGCCGTTCCGCGCTCTGGATCTCGCAGGGCTTTTACGAGGAATATGCCCGCACACAGGCCCGCAAGCTTCTCATTCTCGATGATGCCTTCATCGACTTCGTGTGAGCTGCGGACAAACTGCACGCCCTGCCATTCGACTGGAAGGTTTGGCTCCGCATCAAGCGCGACATAAAGGCTTTCGTTGATGGTTATGAGGGATATCCATTGACAAATCACAGGACTGCAGCTTTTCTATCCAGCATGCGTGAGATGTTGCGAGCATCGAAATTGATGGCCCTGTTGTTCAGACTGGTGATGATCCTGTCACTGGCGGGCTATAGCGTTTCCACTGTCAATGCCGCAATGCATCCTGCCGAAGCCGGTGGAATGCAGCACGATCAGTCCGCCATGATGGATCACGGCGCGATGATGGACCATGGCGGTTCAGCCATGATGTCCGACAGTCATGATCACAAAGATATGGTCGCCGAGCATGATAGCGGCGCCCAAAAAACCGCAAAGCCCCAATGCTGCGGCGATTTCTGTCTCGGCATGGCGGTCCTGATCAGCCACGACACCACTGGCAGACCCGTCGTCAACAGCATCCGTTCCTTCCTTGACGACAGCAAGGCGCTCGGCCAGACCCCGCTGCTTCACCGCCCCCCGAATATCTGAACAGGCAAAGCCCGCCTTTGGGCAATGACCGTGCGTGAGCGGCTTTAGCGCCGTCGCGCCGTTGCATCTCCTGTTCGGAAAATATCCATGAACCCGATTTATATTGTGGTTGCAGCGCCCCTGCTTCTGGGCGGCTGCACAGCCACATCCCTGATGAACGACGCCGCCTCCTATGACGATGCGGCAAACCCGACGCTTGGCGCGGGGCCCATCCGCTATCAAACCCCGGTTGCGGGTTACACGCACCGCGCGCCGGTGGACCCGAAGCCCTGGCGTAACCAGAACGATGCACAGGCTCCGAAAGGAGATGCATCATGACATCACGCACATTCAAGCTCGGCGCTAAACTCGCGGCCACCCTTTGCCTGCCGTTTCTTCTCGGCGGCTGCGTCACAGCCGCCCAATATGCGTCGCGCGACGCCGGTTTCACCAATGTTTCGGCCCGAACATCCGAAGCAACAGGCAAGCAGGCGGTCTGGGTGCAGAACCGGGCCGAGGCGCAGGCGACGCAGGCCCGCGTCAAATCGCTGATGACAACCAGCAAGACCCTTGATGTCGAGACGGCGGTGCAGGTTGCGCTCCTGAACAACAAGGGCCTTCAGGCGGCCTATGCCGATCTCGGCGAATCCGCCGCCACCGCATGGCAATCGACCATGCTGGTCAATCCGCGGGTCGGCATCGGGCTGACGGGGATCGGCACCCCGGGGCTCAGGGCCTACAAGGCGATCGAAGGTGTCGTCGTCACCAATATTCTGGCGCTCGCTACCCTCAAGGAAAATGTCGAGATCGCCGATACCGGTTTCCGCAAGGCGCAGCTCGCGGCCGCGCTGAAGACGCTGCAACTGGCGTCGGATACCCGCCGCGCCTGGATCACCGCAGTGGCAGCATGGGAAAATGTCGGCCAGCTGGCGCAGGCACAGACCGCGGCGGATGCCGCCTCGGAACTTGCCGTCAAGCTTGGAGAAGCCGGTTCGCTCAACAAGGAAGGTCAGGCCCGCGAGCAGGTCTTTTATGCCGAACTGACCGGCCAGATCGCCAAGGCGCGGCTTGAGGCCCGTCTTGCCAAGGAGGAACTGACGCGGCTGATGGGACTGTGGGGAGCGGATATCGAATACACCATTCCCAACCGCCTGCCCCCGCTTCCGAAGGCGCTTAACAAACGGGATATGATCGAGGCCGAGGCGCTGCAGCGCCGTGTGGACCTGCAGATGGCCAGGCTCGATCTGGAGGCCACCGCACGATCGTTCAAGCTCACCGAGGCCACCCGATACGTGACCGATCTCGAAATCCGCTCGGGTTTCGAGACCGAACGCGAGCTGGAAGACGGCGAAAAACACAAACAGACGACCGGCAATGCCGAGCTGGAATTCGTCATTCCGATCTTCGATTCCGGTCAGGCGCGCATGCGGGAATCCGAACTTGCCTATATGCGCGCGGCAAACCTGCTCGCGGAAAAGGCGGTCAATGTTCGCTCGGAAGCCCGCTCGGCCTATCAGGCCTATCGCTCGAATTATGACATCGCCCGGCACTATCGCAACAGCGTGGTGCCGCTGCGCACCAAGATCGAGGAGCAGTCGCTGCTGACCTATAACGGCATGATCACCAACACCTTCGAACTGCTCGCCGACAGCCGGGAAAAGGTCAATTCAAGCCTGCTGGCCATCAATGCGAAACGCGATTTCTGGCTCGCGGACGCCGGCCTCGCTCCCGCCATCTACGGCGGAGGTACAGGTGCTGCGGCAGGTGCGGAGACCGAGGTTGCCACCGCTGGCGGCGGCGGTGGCGGACATTGAGAAAGGAAATTACCATGTTCAATAGAAGAAACTTTCTGGGTGTCGGCGCCGCTATGGTCTCCACGGCGGCCTGGGCGAAAACATCGAATAGCAGCCTGCCGGAAGCAGCCGTGATGGAAACGGCCGCGACCCAGGCTCCGGTCAAGCCCACCACAGGCCCCGATTACAACCCGGTCGTTACCCTCAACGGCTGGACCCTGCCCTTCCGGATGAACAATGGCGTCAAGGAATTCCACCTTGTCGCCGAGCCGGTGGAGCGCGAGATGGCGGAGGGCATGACCGCCCGGCTGTGGGGTTATAACGGCCAGTCGCCCGGCCCGACCATCGAGGCCGTCGAAGGCGATCGGGTGCGTATTTTCGTCACCAACAAGCTGCCGGAACATACAACGATCCACTGGCACGGCATGATCCTGCCGTCAGGCATGGATGGTGTGGGCGGCCTGTCGCAGCCGCATATCCCCGTTGGGAAGACCTTCGTCTACGAGTTCGATCTCGTGAAGTCGGGCACCTTCATGTACCACCCGCATTCGGACGAGATGGTGCAGATGGCGATGGGCATGATGGGCTTTTTCGTGATCCACCCGAAGGACCCGGCATTCATGCCCGTGGACCGCGACTTCGTGTTCCTCATCAATGCCTTCGACATCGATCCCGGCTCCTATGTGCCGAAGATCATGACCATGACCGACTTCAATCTGTGGTCATGGAACAGCCGGGTGTTTCCGGGCATCGATCCACTGGTGGTTTCCAAGGACGACCGGGTGCGCGTGCGCGTCGGCAACCTGACCATGACCAACCACCCGATCCACATGCACGGTTACGATTTCGAAGTGACCTGCACGGATGGCGGCTGGGTGCGGCCCGAAGCGCGCTGGCCGGAGGTCAGCATCGACATCCCCGTCGGGGCGATGCGCGCCTATGAATTCGACGCCAAATATGTCGGTGACTGGGCGATCCATTGCCACAAGTCGCACCATACGATGAACGCGATGGGACATGATGTCCCGACCTTCATCGGTGTCGACAAGAAGACCGTCACCGAAAAGATCCGCAAGGTCCGGCCGGAATATATGCCGATGGGCACCGCCGGCATGGCCGATATGGGCGCGATGGAAATGGAGATCCCTGAGAATACCGTACCGATGATGACGGGATGGGGTCCGCACGGCCCCATCGAGATGGGCGGCATGTTCTCCGTGGTGAAGGTTCGCGAAGGCATCTCCGCGGGCGATTACGCCGATCCCGGCTGGTACGAAAACCCGCCCGGAACCCAGGCCTGGGAATGGACCGGCGAGTTGCCGGATACGCAGAAAAACACCGACCCCAAAACGCAGATCACGCCGCAACCGATGAAACACGGCTGATTGCGCAGACCAACGACCCCATCAAAATCAAGGAACATACAGAATGACCAAATTGAAACTTGCACTGCTTCTCACCGCTCTCGCCACGCCTGCCCTGGCATCGGGCACCCACGGCGGCGGCCATGCAGCGATGGCGATCGGCGAACCCGGCGACAAGGCCAAGGTGACCCAGACCATTCAGGTGACGATGAAGGAAACGTCCGACGGCAAGATGCTGTTCGCGCCCGCCAAGTTCGAATTCAAGAAGGGTAAGACAGTTCGCTTTGTCGTGAAGAATGTCGGCGAACTGGACCATGAATTCATTCTCGATGAACAGAAGGCCAATCTGGAGCACAAGGCTGCCATGGAGAAGGCGCCGGAGATGGAACACGACAATCCGAACGCGATCAGCCTCGCGCCGGGCGAGAGCGGCGAAATCGTCTGGAAATTCACCAATGACGGCATGTTCGAATTCGCCTGCCTGAAACCCGGACATTACGAGGCCGGCATGCGCGGCGATCTCAAAGTTTCTGCAAAATAATCCAGCAACAAAGGAATATGACCATGAAGACCATCGTTAAAATCACCGTCGCAGCAGCACTCCTGCTCACCGCTCCCCTCAGTGCATTCGCAGAGGAGTTCACCAAGGGAACGGTCAAGAAGGTTGATGCCGCGGCCAAAAAGGTCACCATCATCCATGAAGAACTGAAGAACCTCGACATGCCGGCCATGACGATGGTGTTCCGCGTCAAGGACGATGCGATCCTCGCCAGGCTCAAGGAAGGCGCCAATATCGAGTTCATTGCAGAACGCGCCGAAGGCAAGCTTGTCGTCGCACAGGTGAAATAAGGCCTCAGCAGCCGGTCCAAAAGAAACAGAAAGGGCAGCGGTTTTCCGCTGCCCTTTCTGTATTGGTGTCAGGACGTCCTGCGAACTCTAGTGTTCGGCAAATGGCCTTGGTCCTGCGGCGGGCCGCGACCCGCCGACCTTGGGCGAGAAGGCCGCGTCTATCGCCTGCCGATTGTTCATGAACGGCCGTTGGAGCAGAAGGAACACCACGAGCATCAAGGGCCATGCAATCAGGACATCGGAGAGGAAGTGAGCCCCCATCGCCACCCTGTTCAGGGAGACAATCACGATAAACGGCGCCAGTATTGCGGTGCCTATCAGGCGAAATTTCTCTGGCAGGAGGATGATGAAGGCCAGGAGGGCGACTGCGGAAGCACTTTCACCGGAAGGAAAAGAGCAGTTTCGGGCGCAGCTGCCATTGAGGGAAAGAACCGGCGTAAAAAACAGCTCTCCCCCGAACTCTGCGAGATGCCGCGGCCTTGCCCTGCCGAACAGGTTTTTCAGGGCATGCACCGTGGCTCCTGGCCCAAGAGCAAAAAAGACCATAATAAACAGTAGCTTATGTGGCGGCAAAAGCCGTAGCAGGCCGCGCGAAAATGGCATGGCGAAAAGCATGCCCGCAAGTCCTGATAACAAGACCGCCGGAAGCATGCGGTTCAGATCACGGACGGCAATCAGGAACTCGTCCTCACCGAGGGTGAAACCGTCCGCCCAGAATTGCCGGCTCACTTCAAGATCGATATCCGGCCTGATCGTAAAGACGATCATCATCGCAAAGGCGACCAGCAGAGCCTGCAGAGAGGGGCTGCCGGAAGCACTCACAAATGCCTGACGGACGACAAAGACGGCGTTTGCGCGAAATTTCGACCGCCGGGTCCAATTCCGCTTCTTTTGGTGGGTTTTACTGGCGAGAGACTGGTGCATGACCAGTTCTCTTCCGCAGAAATGTCAAGGCATTGCGGAGAAAGACACAAGACTGCAAGGAAAGCGGTGCGCATTGGCTTTATTAGAGGATAGAGGCTCTTGCCCGACGTTTCGCATCCGCTTAGCGTCCCGCCACCACCACAGCCTATATATAAATAAATTTGCGGGTTCAGCATGGACAAAGGGCTTATTCTGATCGTCGAAGACGACCCTGATATCATTCAGATTCTGGACGCCTATCTCATTCGCGAAGGATACAGAACCGTCAGAGCCGGCGATGGAGAAACGGCGCTGACCCATTTCTCCATGTTGAGGCCGGATCTGGTTCTCCTCGACATCCGCCTGCCGAAATTCGATGGCATCGAGGTGTTGAACCGCATCCGGCGGGAACGGGAAACGCCCGTCATCATGGTCACCTCTCTTGCGGAGGATATGGACAAGCTGACCGGCCTTCGCCTCGGCGCTGACGATTACATCGTCAAACCTTTCAACCCGCATGAGTTGATCGCCCGGGTGAATGCCGTGCTGAAACGCACGCGACAGCCAGGCTCCGGCGGGGTTTTGCGCTTCGGGGCCATCGAAGTGGACACCGAAGCTTATGTTGCGGCCGTCTGCCATGGTGGAGAGCGGGCCGTTCTGCCCCTGACGCTGAGCGAGTTCCGGATCCTCGCCCATATGACGCGCCGTCCCACCCACGCCTTTCAGCGCGCCGATATTCTCGACGCCTGCCTGCCGGAAAGCGATGCGCTGGCGCGCACCATCGACACACATATCGCCAATCTGCGCAAGAAACTGACGGATCATGGCGCCTGCGGTTATCTGGTCTCGGTGCGCAGCGTCGGTTATCGGCTGGCCGGGGAGCAAAAACCATGAAGCCCTGGCGACTCCGCCTGCGCACGATGACGGCGATCACCATCACCACGATGCTCATCTTTGCCGTTGCTTTGGTCTATTTCGGCGTTTCCTGGTATGCGGACAACATTGAGGAGCGCATCATCGCCCAGCTGTCGCCCGATGCCGCCAAGGCCTTCTCGGATATCGACCTGGGCATGATGCCGGATCAACGCCAACTTCAAGCCCTTGTCGAGGTTTTGCCGGGCCTGGAGGATCAGGCAGATAACGAGCTTATCAAATCGGTGTTCGTCTTCGGATTGCTCGGTGTCTTCCTGTGCAGCTTGCTTGGTTATTTCATATCTCGGCGCATTGCCGCACCTCTCGGCGAACTTGCTGATGCCGCGCGGCGCATGGCGACCGGCAACTTCAGCGGCGGCGCAAAGATCAAGGCGAGCCCCATCGCCGAAGTCGCATTTCTGGTTGACAGTTTCGAGACTCTGACGCGGGAACTTCAGATGATGGAACGCCGGCTGAAGTTCAACACGATGGCGGTGGCCCACGAGCTGCGCACCCCACTCACGATCCTGCGGGGCCGTTTGCACGGCATCGCGGATGATGTCTTTCCCCTCGACAAGCAAGCCATTCGCCACCTCATCGTCCATGTTGAGGGACTGGCGCGTCTTGTTGACGATTTGCGCACGCTTTCGCTGGCGGAAACCAACAGTCTCGTCAAAGACACCGAACCGCTTGATCTTGCCGCCGAATGCGCGGCGGTGGCTGAAGCGGCCCGGCCACTGATGGATGAGGTCGGCATTGATCTCGATATGTCGCTGGAGCCCGCTCCCGTTTGCGGCGATCGACAACGCCTTCGGCAGCTTCTGCTGATTCTGATGGATAATGTGCGCCGCTACGCGGCGAGCGGCGGGTTTCTGCGTTGTTCGACCGGGCTTCAGGACGGGCGCGCCTTTGTCGCGATCGAGGATAAAGGGCCGGGCTTTCCCGCTGGCGTCGAGGCGCACGGCATCGAACTCTTCTGGCGGACGGAACCGTCGCGCGCGCGCAAAACCGGTGGCACAGGTCTCGGCCTGTCGATTGCCCGCGCAATCGCACGGGCGCATGACAGCGATCTGCAGATAAAGGCGCGGCCGGATGGCGGAACTATCGTGACGATTGTATTCGGGGAAGCCTCCTAAAATCTCCCGGCCAACCGTCTCTTTGCGGTTGCTTGTTTTTGCGCTGAGGCGACGAACCGGTCTTCACATGGGACAGGCCGTTTCTCGACAGAATCTTGACAATTCCGGCGCATGCCCCGGCTGAACGCAATGTTCTGCCGGAAGCCCATTTATGTCGCGCATTCAAGATGCTGCCGTTCTGGCAGAGAAACTCCCGGTCACGGATGATGTGGCCGAGACAGTTTCGGAAACACCCCGTTTTTTGTTGTTCTGGAGAATTATGACCTTTACCCGGCGCGCCTACTGGAAGCGGGCGGTTCTTTTCTGGCTGCGTTTTGCGATCAATCCATTGGTCACCTTTCGGTGGTGGCGGTTTCTGGCGGATTTTTCAACAGAGCGAAAACTACCGCTCCCGCATGACGACCTTCTCCAGAAACCTCTGTCGAAACTCCTCATCAATAAAGTTTCCCAGAAGAGACGGCTGGCTTTTCTCATGGATAATTTCGCAATTGCGGACCGGCATTTTTCCAGGAGCGTGATGGCCGGGCTGTGGGCGGGAAAAACCATTGATATGGGCACGGTTTGCGGCCGGAACGATGAATATCGATGCGTCCTGGCCTTGGCGGATTGTTGCGGCGGTCGACACGAGGGTGCGTTTTCCATCAGACTCATGGATAGCCATGACAACACCGTTCTGTGGACGGCAACGTTCACTTTCGTTGAAGGGCGCGAGACACAGAACCACACGATTGTCGTTGGCGGCATGCAGGGCCCACGCGCCGCGAAGGAACAAATGGTGTCGATGACGCGCGATCTCTCGGGACTTCGTCCCAAGGAGGCTGCATTGATGGTTCTGCAAGGTCTCGCTGGTGAGGGTGCACATGACTATTTCGCTGTCGCCCACTCCAGACACCCCATCCGCTACCGGCGCGCCCGACGGCAAAAAATGATGGTTTCGGACATCGATGCATTCTGGCGGGAACGCTCTGGCGAGCCGGATGAAATATTCGGTTTCAAGGTGCCCTTCTCCAGCCTTGAGGGTGGAGATAAACGCAGCCAAATGAAGTCCTCTTTTTTCAGCCTCGGCAAACGTCTCGCCGAGGCCGGAGTAAACGAAAGCGCCTGAGGCTCGTCCCAGGTTGCCTAGGACTTCGCGCTAACCATGGGCAGGTTTTCGCGCCGGACCGAAGATCATGAAACTGATGGCGGCAAGGAACCAGACGCTGGTGCCGGCATAAAGCATGACCAGACCAAAACCGTCCGCAAGCGCCTGATGGACGAGCTCTTCCGAAACACCCTGCGCCGCGCCGGCGGTGCCCGCCGCGATCTTTTCCGCAAGCGACTGCAACGCATTGATGTCAGCACCTGATGGCAGGTTTGCCAGAAGCGAAGCCCGGACGCCCTCGACCAGAATAAAGCCCATGATCGGGATGTTGATGGCGAGCGAGATCATGCGCGCGCTCATGTCGATACCCGAAGCCATGCCGGAACGGGCGGGGGAAACCGCCCCTGTGGTGGTGTTGGTAACAGGCGTATTGGTCAGTCCGAGCCCGATACCGGCAAGGATGCAGCCGGGCAGCATGGTGAGCCAGCTCGCATTTTCGATGCCGCTTCCCAATTTCATCAACATGAAACCGAGGCCGATGGTGAACAGCCCGGCCGGAATGACAAGGCGCGGCTGGTAGCGCAACGACAGGCGCTCCGCCAAAGGCGGCACCACCAGCGCCGGCAGCGTATAGGCAAGCAGGCCGAGGCCGGCGGTGACGCTGTCATAACCGAGGCCTGCCTGAAACCAGATCGGCAGATAGATCATGAACGGCCAGAAGCTGATGTTCATCGCCGCCGAACCGATGATCGCCCCCGAAAATGGCCGGATGCGGAAGACGGAGAAGTCGAACATCGGTCGCGTGTTGAGCTTTTCAGCGAACACGAAGGCGATGAAGCTCGCGACAGAAATGCCAAGGATCAGAAGCGCCGCCGGGCTCACAAAACCGAGCTCGGGTCCCTGGGTGATGAAAAAGGCAAGGCTAAAAACGGCGACCGAGAGAGTGACCATGCCGGCAAGATCAAGACGCGCCGCTTCCGGATCTCGCGATTCTCCCACACCACCGGCGGCGAGCAGCCATGTTCCCACGCCAAGCGCGACGTGAACGAGGAACACCCATTCCCAGCTCCACAGCGCGACGATGGCGCCGCCGATGATCGGGCCGAAACCCAGCCCCACGCCCGAGACGATGCCCCACCAGCCGAACGCCATGCCGCGTTCACGGGCCGTGCGGAACTGATGCGACAGGATGGCGATCTGGCACACCAGCATCGCCCCGCCGCTCAGTCCCTGCAGGAAACGCGCGCCGATCAGCACCGAGACGTTTTCCGTCATTCCGCAGGCGAGGGAAGACAGTGAGAAAGCGGCGATGCTGGCGATGAAGACACGTTTGCGGCCGAAGCGATCGGCCAGCGCGCCCGTCGCCATCAGCACCATCGTCACGCCGATCGTATAGGCATTCATGATCCACTGAAGCTGCCGGAAATCCGCGTGCAGCACCTGTTCGAGTGTTGGCAGGATCGCCGGAACGCTGGAAATTTCCAGTCCGAACATCAGGGCGGAGAGACAGACGGCAGCGAGCGCCATGGCGCTTCTGCTGCCCGCTGGTGCGGTAACGGCAAGGGTCATTCTTCAGCCTTTCGTGGGTCGGCGCGCAATGGCGAAAACCGATCTGTGGAGGAGGCAGGCTAGACAAAGCTTGACCATAACTGAATTGGATGATTGGCTATTTCAGAGACAACAAATCGGAATAATCGACATGAGCACGCTGGATGTTGAGGCCGTCGAGGCCTTCGTCACCATCGCTGATATGCAGAGCTTCACCCGCGCTGCCGAAGCGCTCGGCACCACCCAGGGCGCCATCAGCGTCAAGCTCAAACGGCTGGAGGACAGGCTCGGCCAGCGGCTGCTCGAACGCACACCCCGCTCCGTGCGGCTATCCGCACAGGGTGCGGTATTTCTGGCGCCCGCCCGCGAGTTTCTCGCCGCGCATGATCGGGCTCTTGCAGGGCTTTCCTCGCCGCGCCGCCGTTTCGGCCTTGGTATTGCCGCCCATGTGGCGGGACCGGAGGTTCCGACCCTTCTTGCACGTCTCAACGACCACGACCCCGGGCTTACGATTGAAGTGCGGATGGATCATTCCCGATCCCTGCTAGATGCCTTCGACCGCGGAGAGATCGATGCGGCAATCATCCGCCGCGAGGACGACCGGCGCGACGGCGAGGTGCTGGGACCGGAACATTTCGGCTGGTATGCAACCCCGCAATTCGAACACCGTCAGGGTGAACCGCTGCGGCTGGCGGCGCTCTCACCCGCCTGTGGTGTGCGTGACATAGCCACCCGCGCCCTGGATGCGGCGGCGATTGCGTGGACGGAGGTGTTTCTTGGCGGCACATCGTCGATGGTGACGGCAGCCGTCTCGGCCGGGCTTGCGGTTTCCGCCTTCTCCTCCCGTCTTGCACCACCCGGCACGGTGGAGGTCAGCCAGCGTTTTGGCCTGCCGCCCCTGCCCTCTACCGAAATCATCATGTTCTCGACCCTGACGGACAGCAGATCCCGGGAGGCGTTACGCACGCTCGCCGCCGCCTTTCGCGAGCATCGGCCGGGATCGTGACCATGATCACACAGATTGACACCGTCCGCTTGTCGACAACTACCGGCGGAAAATCTAGCATCGGGCGAAAATGACCCGGCCGATGTCTCTCTCGGTCCAATCGCTGCAGTGGAGTCCCCTCATGTCCCTTCCCCAGAAAATCGGCTTTATCGGAACGGGTGCCATCACGGATGCGATGGTGCGCGGCCTGCTCGCCAGGCCTACCGCCTTGCCGCATGTCATGGTGTCCCAGCGCAGCGCGGATATCTCGGCCAGGCTTGCAGTCGATTTTCCGCAGGTGATCATCTCCGGCGACAATCAGGCGATCGTCGATGGCTGCGATACCGTCATGCTCGCGATCCGTCCGCAGATCGCCGAAGAGGTCATCCGGCCTCTCCGGTTCCGCGACGGGCAGAAGGTCATCAGCGTCGTGGCGGCAACCAGCCGCGAGTCGCTCCTGGACTGGATCGGCGCGGATGTGCGTCTCACCCAGGCAATCCCGCTACCCTTCGTCGCCCGGCGCAAGGGCGTCACCGCCATCTATCCCGCTGATACGGATACTGCCGCAATCTTCAACGTGCTCGGCAATGCGGTGGAATGCGAGACCAAGGCGGAATACGACCTTCTGGCCGCGGCCAGCGCTCTGATGGCCACCTATTTCGGCATCATGCAGACCACGACCGAATGGCTGGCCGAGAACGGTCTGCCGGAAGAAAAGGCGCGCGCTTATCTTGCCCCCCTCTTCGCCGGCCTCTCCGAGGTGGCGATGCTTGCTGGAAGCAAGGCGGATTTCAACGAGATCAGCCGTGAGTTCGCGACAAAAGGCGGCCTCAACGAGCAGGTGCTGCTGGACTTCGACGGCAAGGGCGGCTCAGGGGCGCTGAAAGACGCATTGAGCCGCGTGCTGGAGCGGATTACGCAATAGCCGGACAGGTGCAACGGCAACAACAAAAAAGGGGCCTTTCGGCCCCTTTTTTGTCTTATGCCTTCCCCGGACGGTTGATTGTTAGGAAGTGCCGCACGACAGGCTTTTCCAGTCCGGAATGGTAAGCCAGCACCTTGCCCTGCAAATCCGCGTCGGCATGGGAAACCCGCTTGTGCTGGCGCAGATGTTCAGCCCAGGATTCCACCATGAACCATTCGACAATCTTCTGCGGATCGGCGGAGTCTTCCGTCACGCCCCAGCCATAGGCGCCATCGCGGCGACGTTCCTGGGAGAGTTCGTCCAGCGCATGCAGGAAATCGGAACGGTGATGCTTTTCGACATTATATTCGATCAGGATCAGAACCGGGCCACGATCATGAGCCACCGGCTCGGCAACGAGCGGTTCGGGCCAATGGTTGGACGGCACCATATCCGCATCGCCCGCAGGCAGTTTCAGACGGTGCATGACGAGGCCCGCAACCAGCAATCCCGCAGCGCCGATCAGCAACGCACCCGGCACGCCTGTGGCTTCACCAACAGCACCCCAGCCAAGGCTGCCGGCCGTCATCGCGCCATTGAAGACGGTGAGATAAACGGCAAGGCCACGGCCACGCACCCAGTTCGGCAGAACTGCCTGGGCTGCGCCATTCAGCGTCGTCAGCGCCGTGATCCATGCGCCACCGAGGAACAGCAGGATGATGATGGCAAGCCACTTTGGCGGTGCGAAGGACAGTCCAGCCATGACGAGCGCAGTCGTGAGAGCCGCACCCAGCAGCAGGGCATCGGCATCGAAACGTTCGCGCAGCTTCGGCATGACCAGCGCGCCGCAGATGGCGCCGGCGCCAACGGCGCCGAGCAGGATACCGTAGAAGCTCGCATCTCCACCGAGCAGTTGCCGGGCGACCAGAGGCAGCAGCGCCCAGACAGCACTGGCGAATGCAAAGAAGATCGCTGCCCGCAGCAGGACGACATGCAGCGGCTTGCTGGCGCGGGTATAACGAAGGCCCGCCCGGAATGCGCCGAAGAAACCTTCCGCCAGTGCATCATTGGCGTTCTTTGCCCGTGGCCACCACAGAAGGGCGGCGATAACCACGAAATAGCTGGCGACATCAGCGCCATAGGTAAAGGCCGCCCCGAAGGCCGCGAGCAGGATGCCGCCGGCGGCCGGGCCGATGGAACGGGCGATGTTGATGCCGAGCGAGTTCAGCGCCACGGCGCTCTTGATATCCTCACGTTTCACCAGCTCCGGCACGATGGCCTGCCAGGTCGGGCCCATCAGCGCGGCGCCGATACCGCCGAGGAAGGTGAGACCGATCAGCGCGCTGACGGACAACAGGCCGGTTTGGGCCAGAACCATAAGGGTGACGCTGACGGAGGCCAGCAACAGCTGCACGGCGATCAGGAATTTGCGGCGGTCGAGAATATCGGTCAGCACGCCGGCCGGAATTGCCAGAAGAAAGATCGGCAGCGTCCCTGCCGCCTGAACCATGGCGACGGCCGCCGGCGAGGCCGAAAGATCGGTCATCAGCCATGAACTGGCGACATCGCGCATGAAACTGCCGGTATTGCCGAGCACCGTCGCGGCCCAGAGGACGGCGAAAACCGGTTGCGCAAGAGGAGCAAAGCTGCTCGCCGAGGATTTTGCGGCACTCATTTGCCTGTTCCTTTCGTGAGATCGATTGCGGCGACGATGATGAAGGCGCCGGCAAGGCCAAGATGCTCGAAGAAGGCGTTGGTGGCCATCATGCGGTCCATGCCGGGCGCCATTTCCCAGAAGCGAAGAGCGATGAAGGTGGCCAGAAGCGTGAAGCCCGCAAGTGCCAGAGCACCGGCCCAACGCAGGAAGCCCGACACCACCAATGCGGAGGCGGTGAGTTCGAACAGGATGACGACGACGGCGAATGCGGCCGCCGGCTGAAGGCCAAAATGGTTCATCTCGGCGATCGCGCCGGGGAAGTCGAAGATCTTGGTCAGCGGCCCCTGAATATAGGCCGAGCAAAGCGCCAGAAGCGCAAGGGTTTTCGTGGCGGGGGCGGCAACGACATTTGCGAGGAAGCCGCGAAGGCGAAGGGTTGAAGATGGCTCGGTCATTTTTTGCTCCTGCGATCTGGCCGGTCGGTTCGAGCGGCGCTGCGTTCATGTGATGGAGCGATATTGGCGCAAAGGATTACCGCCAACAATTGCATCAATAGTTTCTATATAATTGCGAATTTTGTAATATTCTTTTTATCGCCGGATCTTTCGCAGACAACGGGCAGCGGCAATCCACTGCCCGTTGGATTTCTCTTGCCAATCAGCCTCAGACCGCCCAGCAGGAGCAGCCGAGAGCGCCGAAAAAGCCCTTCAAATCGGCAATCGGCAGTTTTGACGTCCAGGCGCCGGCATGGTCGTGACCATGCACACCGCAATCACTGGCACAGCCGCAAGACGAGATCGCCGCCCGTCTGAGCGAGTTCTTTCCGGCACCCTGCGGCTCACCCCAGGCGGCATAACCACCGAAGGTTCGCACAGGCGACCAGTCGGGCATCGCCGGCGGAATATTGCTTTCATCAAGCGTCCTGAAGTCGCCGGCGCCATAGACGATCTTGCCGCCGACCATGGTCAGTTCGGATGTAAGGAAGGAGATTTCATCCTCCGCGCAGGAGAAATAATCCTTGTCCGGCACCACTAGATCGGCGAACTGGCCTTTTTCGATGCGGCCCTTCTTGCCTTCCTCGTTGGAGAACCAGGTGACTTTTTCGGTCCACATGCGCAGCGCCGTCTCGCGGTCGAGGCAGTTGGCGCGCGGATAAAGCTGCATGCCGCCCACCGTCTTGCCCGTCACCATCCAGAACAGCGACACCCACGGATTATAGGAGGCGACGCGTGTTGCATCCGTACCGGCCGAAACGTTCACGCCCTTTTCCAGCATCCGCGCAATCGGCGGTGTGGCCTCCGCCACGCCCTGGCCATACCGTTCGACGAAATATTCGCCCTGATAGGCCATGCGGTGCTGGGTTGCGATGCCGCCGCCAAGCGCGGCGATGCGGTCGATCGAGCGGTCGGAGATGGTTTCGGCATGATCGAAAAACCAGTTCAACCCTTCGAGCGGGATATCCCGGTTGACCTTTTCGAAGACATCCAGCGCCCGCGAAATGGTCTCGTCATAGGTGGCGTGCAGACGCCAGGGCCAGCGGTTTTCCGCCAGAATCCGGACAACGTCTTCAAGCTCGCCTTCCATTTCCGGCGGCATGTCCGGCCGTGGCTGGCGGAAATCCTCGAAATCGGCAGCGGAAAAGACCAGCATTTCGCCTGCACCATTGTGCCGGAAGTAGTCGTTACCCTGCTTGTATTTGACCGATGACGTCCAGTTGAGGAAGTCCTCCTTCTCCTGCTTCGGCTTCTGGGTGAAGAGGTTGTAGGCCAGCCGAACCGTCATCTGGTTCTCATCCGACAGCTTCTGGATCACTTCGTAATCATCAGGGTAGTTCTGGAAGCCGCCGCCCGCGTCGATCACGCCGGTCACACCCAGCCTGTTCAGCTCGCGCATGAAGTGGCGCGTGGAATTGACCTGGTAGTCGAGAGGCAGCTTCGGCCCCTTGGCGAGCGTCGAATAGAGGACGCCGGCATTCGGCTTGGCGAGCAGCAGACCGGTCGGATTGCCATTCGCATCGCGGGTGATCTCGCCGCCGGGCGGGTTCGGCGTATCCTTGGTGTAACCAACGGCGCGAAGTGCTGCGCCGTTCAGCAGCGCCCGGTCGTAGAGATGCAGCAGGAAGACCGGCGTATCCGGCGCCACCGCATTGATTTCCTCGATGGTCGGCAGGCGCTTTTCAACGAATTGATGCTCGGTGAAACCGCCCACGACCCGCACCCATTGCGGGGCCGGGGTAATAGCCACCTGACGCTTCAGCATGTCCATGGCATCGGCAAGCGAGCGCACGCCATCCCAGCGCAGTTCCATGTTGAAGTTCAGGCCGCCGCGCACGACGTGGGTGTGGTTGTCGATCAGGCCGGGCAGAACCCGCTTGCCCTTCAGGTCGATGATCTTCGTATCCGGCCCGGCAAGGGCCATAACCTCGGCATCGCTTCCCACTTCCAGAAACAGGCCATCCTTGATGGCCACTGCCGTTGCATTCGGATTGCCGCGGTCGAGCGTCGTGACGCGGCCGTTGTGAAGGATCGTATCTGGGTGCATGGAAGAACCTCCGGTCTTGATGAGATCAGCGGCCTTAGCCGGTGAAAACAGATTCGGAAAGGCAAGGCTCGAAGCCGCGCCAAGAAAGGTGCGTCGTGTCGGCATCAGCTTCTCTCCCGGTTGATAGGCTGTTTGACCTCGGCAAGGCCAGTTGTTTCAGCGCCACCCTTCGGCATATGGCCGAACATATGCGGCTTGATCTGGTTGATCCACGAAACCACGGCCGGCTCCTTGCCGACGATCGTCTTCGCGAGGGGGATGATCTGCTCTCCAACCAATATGCCGAGCAGACCGACGAGAGCAATGACGGGCGGTGCGGGAGAACGCACATTAAGCAGGCTGTAAACTATGCCGACCAGCAGACCGGCGCCAAGGGACAGAAGATAGACTTTCATCGAAACCTCCTCGATGGGTAAAAGCCGCACCGGACTGGATGACGATCCTGCCGGCGCGGCGTGGTTGAAAGCTTATTTCTTGGCCGGGTTGGGGCCGATGCGCTTGCCGTGCTTGACGCGCTCGGCACCGCCGTGGACATGGGTGACGGCATAATCGATGCCCATACCGTAGGCGCCGGAATGTTCCTTCACCAGCGCGGTGACGGCGTCATAGGTTTCCTTGCGTGCCCAGTCGCGCTGCCATTCGAGCAGCACCTGCTGCCAGGTCACGGGAATGATGCCGGCCTGCACCATGCGGTCCATGGCATATTTATGCGCGTCGAGAGAGGTGCCGCCGGAGGCGTCCGCCACCATGTAGATCTCGTAATCCGCGACATCATGGAGCGCCGAGAGTGCGAAGGTGGTGTTGCAGACTTCCGTCCACAGGCCGGAGACGACGATCTTCCTGCGGCCACCAGCGGCGTTCTTCGCCAGCGCATCGCGGACATTCTGGTCGTCCCAGGAATTCATCGAGGTACGCTCGAGAATGTCGTTTTCCGGGAAAACCGCGAGCAGTTCCGGGAAGGTGTTACCGGAGAAGCTTTCCGTTTCAACCGTGGTGATGGTCGTCGGGATGTTGAAAATCTTTGCCGCCTTGGCGAGGCCGACGACATTGTTCTTCAGGGTCTGGCGATCGATCGACTGCACACCGAAAGCCATCTGCGGCTGCTGGTCGATGAAGATGAGCTGGCTGTTGGCGGGGGTAAGGACTTCGAGCTTGGACATTTTCAGTTCTCCGTTCAGGGGGTGATTGCCGATCTGCGGCGGTGGAAACTAGGAAGGCTTCGCCGGCCGGCTGCCCGGCAGGGGCAGCCGTCTTGAAAAGTATAGATCTGTTTTGGTCAGTGGATGCGGATCAGAGATCCGCTTTATGCCGCAAGGGGAGCGAGGTTGGCCTCGATCTGGTTGCGGAAAGGCTCGTAGCGGCTCGGCAGCTTGAGCGCTTCGCCCAGATGCGCGGTATCCTCGTCACGGTCGAAACCGGGTTCATTGGTGGCGACTTCAAACAGAATGCCGCCCGGCGTGCGGAAATAGATCGCCCAGAAATAATCGCGGTCGATGACGGGGGTGACCTGATAGCCCGTATCCATCAGCGCCTTGCGCACTTCCAGCTGCTTTTGACGGTTTTCGACGGCGAAAGCGATATGGTGGACCGAACCTGCCCCCGGACGGGCAAAGGGCGTCTTCGGCAGGGCCGCAAGATCGATCGTGTCGGCCCCGTTGCCGCCGGGAATGACGAAGCGCGTCACATTGCCTTCAGCATCAGCGCGTTCATAACCCATGAAACGAAGGAGTTCCTCAGTGGCGGCCGTGTCGTTCAGATTGAAGCGCGCGCCGGTGAAACCACGTATGGCGCTGTCTTCGGAAATACCCTCGGCCAGCCAGGGGGCGCGGGCATCATTCTCCGTTTCGATCAGCGCAAGTCCATCGCCATCGGGACCGGTGAAGCGCAGGCGCTCGGCACCGAAGACCGTGTCGGCCTGAAGGCCGGCGGCGCCCTTGGCAAGCAGGCGCTCTTTCCAGAAGCCCAGCGAACCCTTGGGGATGGAAAACTGCGTCTCGCCCACCTCGCCGACGCCGGGACGGCCGGCCATCATGTTGGCGAAGGGAAAATAGGTCATGACCGTGCCGGGCGTGCCATTTTCGTCTCCGTAATAAAGGTGATAGACGCTGGGTTCGTCAAAGTTGACGGTTTTCTTGACCCGGCGCAGGCCGAGCGTATCGGTGAAGAAACTGTTGTTCTGCCGCGCATCCGACGCCATTGAGGTGACGTGGTGCAGGCCCTTGATATCCTTGATCATCGGCGGCGCCTTTCGTTGTTGGTGTGTCCGTTTCGATGGACAGAGATGTAACCCGCTTGATTGCATCGCGGAATTGCAATATTTCTCTCGAATGAATTGCGATTTTTGAAATAATAGAGATGAACGATCATAAAGCTCTGAAAACCTTTCTGATGGCGGCCGAAAAGCGCAACTTCGCGCAGGTCGCCCGTGAACTGGGCATGACGGCGGCCGCCGTCACCCGTGCGATTGCCGCGCTTGAAGATGATCTCGGTGTGCAATTATTTGTCCGAACCACCCGACAGGTCTCCTTGACGACGGACGGAGCCATCTTCGCCGCACAGATCCAGCCGGCGGTCGAGGCGCTGGAGAATGCCCGGCGCGATGTCCGCAACGCCCATAAGGCTGATGAGGGGCGGCTGAGGATCAGCGCGCCGACATGGCTCGGCAAGACGGTGCTGCCGCCGATCCTGTCGGGTTTCCGGGAACTCTATCCAAAAATGTGCTTCGAGATTTCCCTGTCGGACGGCCTGGTCAATATCGTGGATGACGATTACGATCTGGCGATCCGCATCTCGTCCGCCCCATCAGACAAATTCACCATCTGGCGCAAGATCAGGGCTGTGCCGAGAATATTGGTGGCGGCCCCGGGCAGCCGGTTCACGCAGATGGAACATCCAAGCGAACTGACCCCTGACGATTGCCTTGCCTATAGCGGCGAAAGCCGGCGGGAGAACTGGGTCCTGTCAGATGGTGGATCAAGCATCGCCATCTCGGCTGGCCGTGCATTCAGCGCCAATAGCGGCGAGGTTCTGGCCGACATGGCGGCGGAAGGCGCCGGCGTGGCCATGCTGCCGGGATTTAACATCGCCGAACATCTCCATAGCGGCCGGCTCGTTCATGTCCTGCCCGGCTGGGCGCCGCCCGAACTCTGGCTGACGCTTTATTATCCGCCCTATCAGGCACTGCCGCCCCGGATCGCAACCTTCTCGAAATTCTTCGAAGAGCAATTGCCGGCGCATATGGTGATGCTGGACTAGAGCCGGCAACCTTAACCCCGCCGACGCGCACGAGCGCGTCGGCCTGATGCGTGGCTTAGCGTGGCAGCAGCAAGAAATGGCAATAGCCGGGGCTGCCGCAACGTTCTGATGGTCGGGCCTCTAGGCCAGATGCTGGCTGAAGAAGGCGGCGATCCGGTCGAACGGGATTTTGTCGGCGCGGTCATACAGGTCCGTATGGTTGGCGTCCGGAATGATCACGAGTTCCTTCGGTTCGGCAGCGGCAGCGAAAGCTGTCTCGCTGAAATATCGGGAATGCGCTTTCTCCCCATGGATGAACATCACCGGGCGCGGCGATATTTCGGCGATATAGGTCAGGATCGGCATGTTCATGAACGACAGGGGTGTCGTCTGCGTCCAGGAATTACCCGAATTGACAGCACGCGCATGATAGCCGCGCGGCGTCCGGTAGTAGTCGTGATAGTCGATCAGGAACTGCGCTTCGCCACCCTTGAGATCGTTATAAGGCGGCTGATAGGCGGGGCTTCCCTTTTCCGCATCCTGCCAGCGCTGCCGGCTCATCTGCTCCAGCGCCTGTGTGCGCTGTTCGAGGGTGACGCTGTCGTTGTAGCCTTTGGACATGGCCCGCGTCATGTCATACATGGTGCTGGCCACGACCGCCTTCACGCGCTTGTCCGCCGCGACAGCGTTCAGCGCCATGCCGCCCCAGCCGCAGATACCGATCACGCCGATACGCTCGCGATCCACATAGGATTGCAGCCCGATGTAATCCACCGCAGCGCTGAAGTCCTCGGTATTGATATCCGGCGAGGCGACGTTCCGGGGCTCGCCGCCGCTTTCTCCGGTATAGGAGGGATCGAACGCCAGCGCGGCAAATCCGCGCTCCGCCATGGTCTGCGCATAAAGACCGGATGACTGTTCTTTTACCGCACCGAAGGGGCCGCTGATGACAAGGGTGGCCAAAGGCGCACTTTCGCGGTTCTTTGGCAGGTAGAGGTCACCTGCCAGGGTAATGCCGTAGCGGTTCTTGAACGAGACCTTCTGGTGATCGACATTGTCGCTCTTCGGGAAGACCTTGTCCCATGAAGAGGTTTGGGCGAAAGCCTGCGTCGCGCTCGCCATCGGCACCATGCCCATTGCGGCGACGGCGATGCCCGTTGCCTTCATCAGGTTGCGCCTGCCGGTATTGCAGGTTTCATCAGTTTCAACTGGCTTGCTCATGCTGGGAACTCCTGTTGTGGTTCGGTTCATTGGACGCGTTCGATGCGCAGCGGAAATTCCCCGGGGATATGAAGCGCTTCATAGCCTTTATCGAAGCGTCCCAGCCGGATGAGGCCGGGATGCCTGTAGTCGGCATAGAACATCGCGAGATTGCCCCAGGGCATGTAATAACAGAGGTCGTAAGGTCGCTCGTTTTCGAACGGACCGTGGCCTTCGACCGTCAGCTTTCGAGGGAGATAGGCGATCTTCTCGTTGGAGCCGAAGTCAGCGATCCTGACGTCGAGCGGCAGCATGGACGCGAAATCGCGGGCTGACGGATTGTCGTAGAGCGTCGCTATCATCGTGTTTTCTGCGAAAATCAGCTTGATCTTCAAATCGGTCCTCTCCTGATTGTTAGGCCCGCTTTTGCTGAAAGCTCGCCCGGGCAGGATGAAGGCGGCGGCCATCGCCAGCAGGATGCGTCGGGCGAAAACCGCCGGGCGACCATTCACGATCGCCTCCGCGCCAGCCGCCAGGCGACAAAAGAGGCAAGCGAGGAACCGCAGAGCAACAATGCGCTCAGTGTGAAGGCCGACCACCAGCCGAAACTGTCGAATAAAATGCCGCCGACCGATGCCCCCGCCGTGATCGCCAGTTGAATGACGGCAACCTGCAGCCCGCCGCCGGTCTCGGCATCATCAGGCAGAATGCGGCTCAGCCAGGTGCCCCAGCCAACCGGTGCGGCGGTTCCAACGAAACCCCAGCCGACAAGTGCGGCTGCGACAGGAAGTTTCGCGTCGCCAAAGGCGACCATGAAGAGCGCGATACCGGCCATCAACAGGGGAATGATCGCAAGAATGCTGAAGAGACGGTGTTGCAGCAGCCGGCCGACGACCCAGGTTCCAACCGCCCCCGCCAATCCCATGATCAGCAGCAGCAGCGACAGCATCGTGATTTCGACCCGCGTGACCTGCTCGAGAAAGGGCCGCAGATAAGTAAAAAGTGCGAACTGACCCATGAACAACAGCAGGATCGCGATCATGCCCGCCGTGACGGCTGGACGTCCAAGCAGCCTGAAGACATTCGCGGATACACGGGCGCGGCGCGGCGGAAGTTCCGGCAGGACGATCCATTGCCACAGGAGCGCAAGCAGGCCGATAGGCACGACCAGAAAGAAGGCGCCGCGCCAGCCGATATAGGCGCCCAGCAGGCTGCCAAGTGGGGCGGAAACCGTTGCCGCAACCGCGTTGCCGGCATTCAGCAGTGCAAGTGCTTTCGGCACCTGATCATGGGAGACGAGACGCATCACGATCGCGGTGGACATCGACCAGAAGCCGCCGATCGAAATTCCGAGCAATGCCCGGCCAAGCATCAAGACCGGGAAAGACGGTGCAAGGGTGACCACGATGCCGGACACCATCAAGAGCGCCGTGAGGCCGAGCACGACAACGCGCCGGTCCAGCCGCCGGGTCAGGCCGGTAATCAACAGGCTGGTGATAACCGCAAAGATGCCGGAGATGGAGATCGCCTGCCCCGTATTACCTTCTGAAACGCCGAGATCGGCGGCGATTGGCGTCAGCAGACTGACGGGCATGAATTCCGAAGCGATCAACACGAAGGCGCAGAGCGTCATGCAAAACACGGCGCTCCATGCCGCACGTCTACTGCCCATCTTGTCGTCATAGGTGAGAGTCATTCGCCAGATCCCACTAAAATCCCGGTTTCTTTCGATGGCGGGAAGATATTGCCGGGCGACTTTGCGGACAATCCGTGCTAATTCGCATGGACTTATCGAAATTCAATATTAATCAGAGGTTTTTGATGCAGCGAGAGGATATGAAGGATCTCCTCTGGTTCATGGAGGTTGCCAAAGAGCGGAGCTTTACGAAGGCTGCGGCGACGCTCGGAACATCGCAATCGACATTGAGCTATACAATCAAGCAGCTTGAAGCCCGGCTGGGCGTGCGCCTGCTGACGCGGACGACACGCAGCGTGGCCACGACGGAAGCCGGCGAACGCCTGCTTTTATCTATCGCTCCGCGATTTCAGGGGATCGAGGCGGATCTGGCGGATCTCGTCGCCTTTCGCGAAAAGCCCTCAGGCACCTTGCGCCTCACCCTGTCCGATCACGCCCTGCAAACAACCGTCTGGCCGAAACTGGGCCGCGTCCTGTCCAACTATCCCGACATTCGTATTGAGCTCTATAGCGACAATGGCATGCGCAATATTGTCGAGGAACGCTTCGACGCCGGCGTGCGACTGGGCGAGAGCGTCGACAGGGACATGATCGCCGTTCGGATCGGCCCGGACTGGCGTCTGAGAGCCGTGGCTTCGCCAGACTATTTCGTCAGACACGGCATCCCTGTCATACCCCAGGATCTGGTCGGCCATGTCTGCATCAATACACGTCAGGCAACCTGGGGTGGATTTTACGCCTGGGAATTTGAAAAGGACGGGCGGGAGCTGCGGGTCAGGGTTGACGGACAACTAAGCTTCAATTCCTCGATCTCCCAGATCGACGCCGCGATGAAAGGCTACGGGATCGCATACGTTCCGGAAGACCTCGTCGAGGCGCACATCGCTGAAGGGAGATTGCAGGCGGTTCTGGACAATTGGAGCGAGCCCTTCACCGGCTATCACCTCTATTATCCGAGCAGGCGCCAGATGTCTCCGGCGATGAAGGTGATCATCGACGCCCTGCGCCATCATGCCTGATATGGAGGATTGACCTCCTATCGGGACAACCGCCCTGAACCCAAACCGGCCCGTCATTCGTGGCGGATCATCGCGGCCCGCGTCTGTCCGTCTAAAGCATTGCCATATCCACGAAACGGGAAATCACAGCTTCCTCTCCCTAAAAACAAACTTCACGGCACCCGATATAAAGGAGACAAAGCAAATTATTGACTGCGGCTGACGCCCGTTACATCAGCGAATCAGCTTGCGACAAGAATTGTTGTTCCGTTTTGACCGACAATAAACATTAAACCCTTGCGCTCCCGCCTGCTCAAACGGGCGCTACTTATACGAGCGCGGACATATCTGGTTTCCCGCAGTGAAAACCGACCGACTGGGTAATTGGATTCGCAATTTTATACTCTATAAAGCTCTAAGATACGCAAACATCAAGAATAAACGCGCCCCCTCCAAATATTAACTAGGCTTTAAATGTTCGCCTGATATGACACGCACGTCGCGAAGATGTTAAGCGGCGGAAATTATTAAGCGGCATTCGCACAAGCTAGCGTGGAAAATCCGGGCCCCCTTCTCCGGCTCGAATTGCATGATGCCTTTCCAGCGCAGGTTCACATGAGCCATGTTCTCCACAATTTCGCTTTATTTGCGGATGTCGGACCGCTGTCATCATGGGCAGTGTCTGGCGGCAGATAGGCGTGACCAGTCGCCATTCGGTAAAGGACACGTTCATGACTTCTATTCTTTCCTCACTGTCTGCTGTGCAGATATCCAAGCTTTCCACGGCCACAATCGCCAGCCTAACCTCTGAAGACGTGAATGCCCTTGACAGCACCAAGATCAAGGCCCTCTCGTCGTCTCAGATCGCTTCTTTGAGCACAGATAACCTTGCTCTTTTCAGCTCTGAAGACCTTCGGGCCATCTCCGTGAGCGCCTTTAAGGGACTGACCCTGACCCAGATCGCAAAACTGAGCTCCGCTCAGATCGGCGGTCTGTCGGCGTCTCAGGTTACGGCACTTTACACCAGCCAGATTGACGCCCTCTCCACCGACCAGATCAAGGCTCTTAACTCGGCTCAGGTCGCCGGTCTCAGCTCCGCACAGGTTGCAACCCTGAACAGCAGCGAACTGGCTCTGTTCTCGACCGACGAAATCAAGGCCATCAGCGCCAATGCCATCGCCGGTCTTTCCGCCGCAGCGCTCGCTGCTCTCAGCACCGAAAACGCCGCCGCACTGACAAAATCCCAGATCGCCGCCCTGTCTTCGACGCAGCTGAACGCCCTGTCTTCCGACAGCCTTGCCACCTTCTCCGCCGATGAAGTCAAGGCCATCAGCACCAAGCTCCTCGCCGGCCTCGACGTCAGCAAGCTGAGCACTGGCAACATCGCCGCCCTGAGCAGAACGCAGATTTCGGCACTGTCCTCGGCACAGTTCGCAGCTCTCTCGACCGATCAGATCAAGGCGCTCAACTCCGATCAGATCGCCGGTCTCAGCTCCGCACAGGTCGCCACCCTGAGCAGCAGCGAACTGGCTCTGTTCTCGACCGACGAGATCAAGGCCATCAGCGCCAATGCCATCGCCGGTCTTACCCTGGCTGGTCTCGGCACCGAAAACGCCGCCGCTCTGACAAAAACGCAGATCGCCGGCCTGTCTTCGACACAGCTGAACGCCCTGTCTTCCGACAGCCTTGCCACCTTCTCCGCCGATGAAGTCAAGGCCATCAGCACGAAGGCACTCGCTGGCATCGACGTCACCAAGCTGAGCACTGGCAACATCGCCGCCCTGAGCAGAACGCAGGCAGCGGCGCTTTCCTCGGCGCAGTTCGCAGCCCTGTCGACCGATCAGATCAAGGCACTCACCTCCGATCAGGTCGCCGGTCTCAGCTCCGCACAGGTCGCCACCCTGAACAGCAGCGAACTGGCATTGTTCTCCTCTGACGAGATCAAGGCTATCAGCGCCAATGCCATCGCCGGTCTTTCCGCCGCTGCACTTGCTGGCCTCGGTACAGAAAACGCCGCCGCACTGACAAAGACGCAGATCGCTGGCCTGTCTTCGGCACAGCTCAACGCCCTGTCCTCCGACAACCTTGCCACCTTCTCTGCCGACGAGGTCAAGGCCATCAGCACCAGAGCCCTCGCCGGTCTTGATGCCAGCAAGCTGAGCACCGGCAACATTGCGGCCCTGAGCAGAACGCAGATTTCGGCACTGTCCTCGACACAGTTCGCAGCTCTCTCGACCGATCAGATCAAGGCCCTCAACTCCGATCAGGTTGCCGGTCTCAGCTCCGCCCAGGTTGCGACCCTGAACAGCAGCGAACTGGCACTCTTCTCGACCGACGAGATCAAGGCCATCAGCGCCAATGCCATCGCCGGTCTTACCCTGGCTGGTCTCGGCACCGAAAACGCCGCCGCTCTGACAAAAACGCAGATCGCCGGCCTGTCTTCGACACAGCTGAACGCCCTGTCTTCCGACAGCCTTGCCACCTTCTCCGCCGATGAAGTCAAGGCCATCAGCACGAAGGCTCTCGCAGGCATCGACGTCACCAAGCTGAGCACCGGTAACATCGCCGCCCTGAGCAGAACGCAGGCAGCGGCACTGTCCTCGGCGCAGTTTGCAGCTCTCTCGACCGATCAGATCAAGGCCCTTACCTCCGATCAGGTCGCCGGCCTCAGCTCCGCTCAGGTCGCCACCCTGAGCAGCAGCGAACTGGCGCTGTTCTCGACTGACGAGATCAAGGCCATCAGCGCCAATGCCATCGCCGGTCTTACCCTGACTGGTCTCGGCACCGAAAACGCTGCGGCATTGACCAAGACACAGATCGCCGGCCTGTCTTCGACACAGCTGAACGCCCTGTCTTCCGACAGCCTTGCCACCTTCTCCGCCGATGAAGTCAAGGCCATCAGCACGAAGGCTCTCGCAGGCATCGACGTCACCAAGCTGAGCACCGGTAACATCGCCGCCCTGAGCAGAACACAGGCCGCAGCACTTTCCACGGCGCAGTTCGCAGCTCTGACGACCGATCAGATCACGGCCCTCGGCTCCGATCAGGTCGCCGGTCTCAGCTCCGCCCAGGTTGCGACCCTGAGCAGCAGCGAACTGGCACTCTTCTCGACCGATGAGATCAAAGCGATCAGCGCAAATGCCATCGCCGGTCTTTCCGCGGCGGCGCTCGCGGGCCTCGGCACCGCAAACGCCGCGGCACTGACAAAGACGCAGATCGCTGGCCTGTCTTCGGCACAGCTTGGCGCCCTGTCCTCTGATAGCCTTGCCACCTTCTCGACCGACGAGGTCAAGGCCATCAGCACCAAGGCACTCGCAGGCCTCGATGCCAGCAAGCTGAGCACCGATAACGTCGCCGCCCTGAGCAAAGCACAGGCCTCAGCGCTCTCTTCGGCACAGTTCGCGGCCCTGTCGACCGACCAGATCAAGGCCCTCAACTCCGATCAGGTTTCCGGCCTCAGCTCCGCACAGATCGCGACCCTGAACAGCAGCGAACTGGCACTCTTTTCGACCGATGAGATCAAAGCGATCAGCGCAAATGCCGTCGCCGGTCTCTCCACAGCTGCCATTGGTGGTCTGAACAGCGCCCAGGCCGGCGCTCTCTCGCCCCAGCAGCTCAAGGTCATGAACGATGCACAGGTCGAGGCGGTCATCAAAGCCTACAAGGCAGTATAAGACTTAAACGACCAGAAAACCTACGACGCGGCTCAGGGCCGCGTCGTAACATTTTAATTGCAGAATGCCCCAGAAGGACATTCAGTCTCTGTCATGGCAAAAATATCCATCATCATTCCGGCCTTCAACATGGCCAGTCTTATCGGCGAGACACTCGACAGTGTTCTGCGTAATGAAACCGAAATGGATATCGTCGTTGTCGACGATGCCTCCACCGACAATACCTGCGACATCGTTGAGCAATACATGGCGCGGCACGCCAATATAAGGCTGATGCGCAGCGAGACGAACACCGGCCCGGGCGTCGCCCGCAACAGGGCGCTGGCGACAATCGACAGCGAATATTGCCTGTTTCACGATGCTGACGACCTCCTGCATGGGGGAGCCGTCGATACCGTTCTGCCCTTGATGGATGATACGAATATCGATGTCGCGGCATTCAGATATAGCGTGCTGAGAACGGCCGGTGGCGCTCCTGGCGAAATGGCGCCTATCGACAAGAATATCTGGGATAGCGTCCTCGGTAGTCGCGACAGCGCCATGATCGATCTCGACTCGACCGCGCAGTTCCTGGTGACGATCAATTACCCGTGGAACAAGATACTGCGGACATCTTTCATTCGCCAGACGAACTGGCGCTTCTCCACCGCGCGGATCAACGAAGACATCCTGCCGCATTGGGCGGCCTATATGAATGCCGGGCGCTTTCTGGCCATCAACAGCAGCCTGACAACACATCGCCTCATCCCGGGACGGGAGCAGCATACGAGCACTTTCGACGAGCGCCGACTTGAAATGTTCGCGGCGCTGAAAGACACCGAAAAGCTTTTCCTGGAAAATCCGATCTTCAGGGCAAAATATTACCCGATCTTCATCGTCTTCAAGGCAGGTCTGCTGGAATGGGCGGCCAAGCAGATGCGGGAGGACCTGCACGGTCTTTTCCGGGAATATGTCGCATATTCATACCAATACTTCACGGACGAAGACTTCGACAGTGTCTATAGGATAAACCCGTCAATCGCTCTGGCGAGTTACAGGATGAAACATTCCCGTCGCTAGACATGTGAGCGATCCTTATTGCGGCGCGACAGCATCAACGCCTCAAAAGCCGGCGCCTGACTGGGAGAAACCTTCGCTCCGCCGGGCCGCCGGCTGATCTGGACACGCAACGCCGCTTCAAACACATCCAGCCACAGGCAAGTTACCTGCGATAGCTAAGTACGGCCCATCAACAGGCCGTTTTTATCTTCGACCCTTTGTCGCCTTGCCGCAGGATGTCATGACCGCCAACCACGTCTCTCCTTCAAACGATGACACCGCTCCCAGCGCACTTGATCTTGCGCGGAACCAACGGTTAAGTCTCATGGATCTGCTGAGCGTGACCGAGGCGCTCAATGCTGCCGGCCAACGAGCCGCTGCTGTGGAACTCTACAAGACCTGGGTCGCATTCAACGACAACAATCCCGTCATTCATCTTGCCTATTTCAACTATGCCGTCGCGCTCAGCCAGCTCGGCGACCGCGCGGGCGCCGTACAGGCATTCCGCGCCTGTTTGAAGGCCAATCCGCAATTCGCTCCCGGCCATATCAATCTCGGTCGTGTCCTTGAAGACAGCGGGTTGATCGGCCAGGCAGTGGAACAGTGGTCGCATTATGCCGAGACGACGAAACATCTCGACGCCGAAGCGGTGGGCCATCGGCATATGGCCCTGCAGAACATCGGCCGGGTCCTCGAAGGCGCCGGAAAGCTTGATGACGCTGAGACCGCCTTGCTGCAGGCGTTCGAGCTGCGGCCGGAATTGCCGGAAGCAGGCCAGCACTGGGTGTCATTGCGGCAGCGGCAGTGCAAATGGCCGGTGCTTGCGCCCTCGAACCACGTCCCTGCCCGCAAGATGCTCGACGCCATGTCGTCGCTGACGCTGAGCTGTTACGCCGACGATCCGATGTTCCAGCTGGCCAAGGCATATCGCTATAGCAAAACGGTGGTCGGCACGCGCCCGGACCTCAGCCGTTTTCCGCGCAGATCACCGAAGCAGAAGTCCGGGACCGGTGAGCGGCTGCGCGTCGGCTACCTCTCGTCGGATCTTCGCGATCATGCCGTAGGCTTCGCTCTTTGCGAGGTTCTGGAGTTGCATGACAAGAACAGCCTTGACGTCTTCGCCTATTATTGCGGTAACGTCCGCAACACTGACAGCACGCAGGAGCGGATCAAGGCAGCGGTTCATTGCTGGCGGGATATCCATGGCCTCGACGATGCCGCGGCGGCATCGCAGATCATTTCCGACGACATTGATATCCTGATCGACGTGAATGGCTACACCAAGGACGCTCGCACGAAGATTTTCGCCTATCGTCCCGCGCCTGTTATCGTCAGTTTCTGCGGCTATCCCGGATCGATGGGAAGCCCCTTCCATCATTATCTGATCTCCGACGGCTACATGATCCCGCCGGAGAACGACATCTATTACTCCGAAAAGGTCCTGCGCATCGCCTGTGACCAGCCGCTTGACCGCAAGCGCCTAATCGCCGCCCGGCCAAGCCGGGCCGAGGTCGGACTGCCAGAGGATGCATTCGTTTATGCCAGCTTCAACGGCATGCAGAAGATTACCGAAAGCTGCTTTGCGCGATGGATGACGATCCTGTCTGAAACGCCCGGCAGCCTGTTGTGGCTGCTGGCGGGCGATGAAGATGTCAATCAACACCTGCAAGGCATCGCAGAAAAAAGTGGCATCGCACCGGAACGGCTCGTATTTGCGCCGAAGGTCCCGAACCCGCAACATATTGCCCGTATTGGCGTCGCCGATCTGTTTCTGGATACGTTCCCCTATGGCGCTCACTCCACAGCCGCGGATGCGATAACATCCGGCCTGCCCGTCCTCACCATGCCCGGCAAGACATTTGCGGCGCGCTTCTGCGGCAGCATCGTCACGGCAGCGGGTGTTCCGGAAATGATTTGTTCTTCGCCGGAAGATTATGTCGCCCGCGCCATCGGTTTCGAACGCGACCGGAAGAGCCTTCTGGAGGTTAGAGAATCGATCGCCCGGCAGCGCGACACCAGCGTATTGCGCGATATCCCCGCTCTGGCGCAACGTCTGGAAGAGCTGTTCTGGCAGATGCAGGGCGAATGTGAGCGCGGCGAGACACCGGTGCCGGATCTCAGCAATCTCGATCTCTATTACGAACTGGGCGCGGAAGCCGTATTCGAGAACATAGAGTTTGAAGACGAGCAGAGCTACCGCAACCGCTACCTCAAGAAGCTTACCCAGTGGCACGACTATGCGCCAATTCCCTATGACCGTCGCCTCTGGCAGAAACCGGACAACTGAGCGCGGACTATTCTCGACCGGCCGGGGCACGCGCTGCACGGCAGCTCTTCGATGCAAATCTTGACCGCCCGCCGGGCGACGTATGAACAGGACTGATTATCAATGTTCGCGGACGAAAGAATTGTCATTGTGGGCGCCGGGCTTTCCGGCGCAGTCATTGGCCGGGAGCTTGCACTGGCAGGCCATATGGTCGACATCGTCGACGCCCGCGATCACATTGCCGGCAATTGCCACACCGAACGCGACAGTGAGACTGGCGTCATGGTGCATGTTTACGGTCCGCATATCTTCCATACCGACGACAAGGAAGTCTGGGACTATGTGAACGGCTTCCAGACGTTCATGCCCTACAAGAACCGCGTCAAGACGACGAGCGGCGAGCGCGTCTATTCGCTGCCGGTCAATCTGCATACGATCAACCAGTTTTTCGGCAAGAATTTCCGACCCGATGAAGCCCGGGCCTTCATCGAGGAAAAGGCCGACAAGTCGATTACCGACCCACAGACCTTTGAGGAGCAGGCGCTACGCTTCGTCGGCCGCGATCTCTATGAGGCCTTCTTCAAGGGATATACCGAGAAGCAATGGGGCTGCTCGCCGACAGAGCTGCCGGCCTCGATCCTGAAGCGCCTACCGGTGCGCTTCAACTATGACGACAACTACTTCTTCCACAAATATCAGGGCATGCCGGAAACCGGCTATACGGACATGATCGAGCGCATCCTCGATCATCCGAACATCACCGTCAGGCTTGGCACACATTTCCAGCGCACCGAGGCGCCCGCCTCCGGGCACGTTTTCTATTCCGGTCCGCTTGACGGTTATTTCGACTTCGAATTCGGCCGCCTGGCATACCGGACGCTGAACTTCGAACGCTTCACCTATGACGGCGACTACCAGGGCTGCGCGGTGATGAACTATGGCGATGTTGCGGTACCCTTTACCCGCATCACCGAACACAAGCACTTTTCTCCGTGGGAGGAACATGCAGGCTCCGTCTGCTACAGGGAGTTCTCCCATGAATGCGGCCCGCAGGACATTCCCTATTATCCCATCCGGCTGGTCGAAGACAAAGAACAGCTTGCCGAATATGTGGCGCGTGCCGAACGGGAAGCGTCGGTAACCTTTGTCGGACGGCTGGGGACCTATCGTTATCTCGACATGGATGCGACCATTCGAGAGGCGCTCGATACCGCCCGGCTCTATCTCGCCAGGCAATCGGAGGGCGCACCCATGCCGGCATTTCTGCATTCGCCCGTCTGAGACGGATCTGTCGCGTTCTTCTCCATAACACCCGCCGGCTTTACCGGAGCTCGCCGACGTTTTGCCGCGACGGCATAACGTCCCTCGCCGGCGGCGTTAAAGACAAGTATCGCAAAGGGAGATCGGCTGAGACGTAGCAACTTCAGGTTCAGGCAAGCCCGATTGCGTAATCAACATCTGAAAAATGGTGGACCCGAATAACCGATGCCCCTTTGGGGGGCTTGGGCGGAAAATCCACCTGTTAAGCTTGGACTTTAGGATTTTTCAGACATGACGTCGATCATTTCTTCCCTGAATGTCAATCAGATCAGATATCTTTCGACAGAGGCGGTCGCAGCCTGGACAACCGACGACGTGGCGTCGCTTTCCACAACGCAGATCAAAGCGCTCTCGTCGGCTCAGATCGCGGCGTTGGATGTAGAGGATGTCAAAGTCCTCAACTCGCAACAGTTGAGCGCCATTTCGCAGGTCGCCATCGTTGGCCTGACGCTGGATCAACTCAATATTCTCGATCAATACGCCATTAAAAGTCTGAATTCGAGCCAGGTTTCTGCGCTCACCACCACCCAGCTTCAGGCCCTGACGACCGATCAAGCGGAGGCTTTGACCTCATCTCAGGTGCGCGCCCTCAGTGCGACGCAAATTGCCGCCCTGAGCGCGGAAGATATCGCAACATTCTCAACCGCTGATATGGCCGCGATCACGAACAGAGCCGTGCCGGGCCTGAGCACGGAAGTGATTGCAGGACTGACCCCGGATCAAATCGCGGCCCTGAGCACAAGCGCCGTTGCAAGCCTGACAACCGACCAGATCGCGGTCCTGAGCCCGGATCAGGCCGAAGCCCTTACGCCGGCACAGGTCAGGGTGTTGAGCTCGATGCAACTCGCGGCCCTCGGCACAGATGACATAGCGACATTCTCCACCGCCGACATCGCGGCGATTACCGTCAAAGCCATGCCGGGCCTCAGCACCGAAGCAATCGCAGAGTTTACCCCTGATCGGATCGCCGCCCTCAATGCAAGTGCGATTGCGGGTCTGACAATCGACCATATCGAAAGCCTGAGCACCGCCCAGATCGCCGCATTGACGACGGCTCAGATTGCCGCGCTCAAAACAACGCACATTGCCGCCTTAAGCACGAGCCAGGTCGAAGCCCTATCACCGGCACAGGTGAGATCGTTGAGTGCAGCACAATTCGTGGCCCTGAGTGCGGAGGATATAGCGACATTCTCAACCGCCGATATCGCGGAGATTACCGCCAAAGCCATGCCACGTCTGGGCACGGAGACGATCGGCGCGCTTACCAGAGATCAGGTCGCCGCATTGACGACGGCCCAGATGAACGCGCTTGGCGTCGCGCAATTCCAGGCCCTGAGCGCTGCTCAGATCGAAGCCCTGTCAACCGCTCAGATTGCCGCCCTCAACACAGGGGTGATCGCAAACCTGATCGCCGATCAGATCGAAGCCTTTAGTACCCAGCAGGTCGAAGCCCTGTCCTCGGCACAGGTGAAGTTGCTGAACTCGGTACAACTTGCGGCTCTGAGCGCGGAGGACATAGCAACATTCTCGACCGCCGATATTGCGGCGATCACGAGTAAGGCCATGGCCGGCCTCAGCACGGACGCAATCGCGGCGCTGACCACCGCCCAGATCGCAGCCCTGACCACCAGCGCCATCGCCGGCCTGACGGCCGATCAGGTCGAAGCATTGAGCACCGGTCAGGTCGAGGCCCTGTCGCCGACACAGGTGAAGTCACTGAGTTCAACGCAAATTGCGGCCCTGAGCATTGAAGATCTGGCGACATTCTCGACCGCCGATATCGCAGCCATCACCAACAGAGCCATGCCGGGCCTGAACACGGATGTTATCGCAGCCCTCACCACGGCTCAGATCGGTGCCCTGAGCACCAGTGCTATTACCGGCCTGACCTCCGACCAGATCGAAGCCCTGAGCGGCAATCAGGTCAGCCTTCTATCCGCCGCGCAGATCAAGGCATTGAGCGCAGCACAGGTCGCCGCTCTCGGCAACGATGTGACCGCCTTGTCCACCAACCAAACAGCCATGTTGAGTGCTGCGAGCGTCAAGGGTCTGACCACGGATCAGATTGCAGCGCTCAGCATCGATCAGTTCTCGGCCTTGACCACCGTCCAGATCGGAGCTCTCAGCTCGGGACAGATTGCGGCATTGAGCACGGACAATATCGCATCGCTTTCCGTGGCCCAGCTCGCGGCAATGAGCACCTCTGGCATCGTCGGACTTTCGAGCAGCCAGATCGCCGCCCTCAGCACCGATCAGGTTTCCAGACTGTCGACCAAGCAGATGGGGCGGCTGAGCGCGGCACAGGTCGCCACCCTTGGTACAGACGACATAGCCGCTCTTTCAACCGCCCAGATTGCCTCCCTGAGCGCTGCGGGCATTGCGGGACTCAGCTCGCAGCAACTGGCGACCCTCAGCACCAGCCAGGCTGAAGCCCTGACGAGTGCGCAGATCGTCAATCTCGGTTCCACACAGATTGCGCAGCTGGGAACGGACGATCTGGCGAAATTCACGACCAAGGACATCGCCGCGATCAGTTCGAGTGCGATCTCAGGATTGTCGGCGGAGACCATCGCCTCCCTGACGACAGCCCAGATTGCCGCCCTGAATATGCAAAGCATCGCTGCGTTGAGCACCGTGCAGATCGCCGCCCTGAGCATCGCCCAGGTCGAGGCCTTGACCACCGCCCAGGTCAGCGCTCTCAGCTCCAAACAGATAGCGGCCTTGAGCGCGGACGACATTGCGACATTCTCGACCAAGGACATCGCCGCGATCAGTCCGAATGCGGTCGCGGGTTTATCAACGGAAACCATGGCGTCGCTGACGACAGCCCAGATTGCAGCGCTGAGCACGGCGGGCATTGGCGCACTGAGCACCGGGCAGGTCGCCGCCTTGAGTACCGCTCAGGTCGAGGCCTTGACCAGCGCCCAGGTCGGCGCACTCAGCTCGACGCAGGTAGCGGCCCTGGGCGCAGACGATATCGCAACGTTCTCGACCAGAGACATTGCCGCGCTCAGTTCGAATGCGGTCCCGGGCCTGTCAACGCAAACCATAGCGTCGCTGACAACAGCGCAGATCGCCGCGCTGAGTACGGCCGGCATCGGCGCGCTGAGCACGGGACAGGTCGCCGCCTTGACTGGCGATCAGGTGGACGTTCTGACCAATACCCAGATTGCTGCGCTCACCTCCAAACAGGTTGCGGCTCTCAGCGTGGCTGACATTGCCTCGCTTTCGGCGGCCCAGATCGCCGCCCTCAGCACCGGCGGTATAACGGGCCTGACCACTGATCAGATCGCGGCCCTCGACACCACGCAGGTCGAGGCCCTGACCGATATCCAGGTCGGTGCTCTCAGCTCGAAACAGATTGCAGTCTTGAGTACGGATGACATAGCAACGTTCTCGACCAAGGACATCGCGGCGATCAGTTCGAATGCCGTCCCAGGTCTGTCAGCGGAAACCGTGGCGTCGATGACCACGGCTCAGATCGCAGCGTTGAGCACGGCCGGCATTGGTGGACTGAACACCGGACAGGTCGCCGTCCTGACCAGTGATCAGGTGGACGCCCTGATGAGTACCCAGGTGGGTGCCCTCACCTCCAAACAGGTTGCGGCTCTCAGCGTGGCCAGCATCGCCTCGCTTTCGGCAACCCAGATAGCCGCGCTCAGCACCGCGGGTATAGCCGGCCTGACCACTGACCAGATCGCGGCCCTCAACACCGCTCAGGTCGAGGCCCTCACCAGTGCCCAGATCGGTGCTCTCAGCGCAAAACAGATTGCGGCGCTTAGCGCCGATGATCTTGATACATTCACCGCCGCCGAACTGGCTGCCATCAGCTCGAGTGCAATCTCGGGCCTGTCGACGGCTGCAATCGCTTCGCTGACGACAGCTCAGATCGCAGCCCTGGGCACGGCGGCGCTACCCGGCCTGACCACCGACCAGATCGCGGCGCTCAGCATCACCCAGGTCGAGGCCCTCACCAGCGCCCAGGTGGGCGCCCTCACCTCCAAGCAGGTTGCCGCTCTCAGCGTAGCCGGCATCGCCTCGCTTTCAGCAGCCCAGATCGCCGCCCTCAGCACGGCGGGCGCGGCAGGCCTGACCGCTGATCAGATCACGGCCCTCAACACCGCTCAGGTCGAGGCCTTCACCAGCGCTCAGATCGGTGCTCTCGGTTCGAAACAGATTGCGGCCCTTGGCGCCGATGATCTCGATACATTCACCGCCGCTGAGCTGGCTGCCATCAGCTCGAGTGCGGTCTCGGGCCTGTCGGCAGCAACGATCGCTTCGCTGACGACAGCTCAGATCGCAGCCTTGGGTGCGGCGGCAGTGCCGGGTCTGACCACGGACCAGATCGCCGCCCTCGGCACCGGTCAGGTGAACGCGCTGACCAATGCCCAGATCGCCGCCCTCACCTCCAAACAGGTTGCGGCTTTGGATACGGCCGACATCGCCTCCCTTTCCGTAAACCAGATAGCTGCTCTGGACGCCAAGGCGATCGCAGGCCTTGGCAGCGCACAGACCGGCGCGTTGAGCATTGAACAGGTTCAGGCATTATCCACCCGTCAGATCGCATCGTTGAATTCGGATGCGCTCAAGGGCCTGTCTGCGGAGATGCTGGAGACCTTCTCGACGGAAGAACTCGCCGCGATTGGTTCAAGCGCGATAAAGGGACTGTCAACGGGCTTTATCGCCGCTCTTTCCACCGCTGAGGTTGCAGCCCTCAGCACGGCCGGCGTTGCCGGATTGACCAGCGAGCAGATCAATGCCCTTGGCAGGGACCAGATCGAAACACTCTCCACCAGCCAGATCGCCGCATTAAGTTCGGCCGGACTTGCGGGGTTGACGACTGAAGATCTGGCGACATTCTCGACCGGGGAGCTTTCCGCCATCAGTTCGACGGCGATCAAGGGACTGTCCGCCGCCGTTGTAGCGTCCCTGTCGCCTCAGGAGATCGCCGCCTTGACCACAAGCCAGGTGGCTTCGCTGAGCTACGGCCAGGTGGCGGCAATGGGATCTGCACAAATCGGAGCGCTTTCACTGTCGCAGGTCAGCGCCCTCAACGCGATGCAGGCAGCCGCGCTTGGCGGCGACGACCTCACAACATTTTCCACCGAGCAAATCATCAGCTTGAGTTCGAGCGCGATCTCGGGACTGAGCACCGGCACGCTCGCTGCCTTGACGACCTCCCAGGCGGCCGCCTTCACGCCGGGTCAGATCGCCGCCATGACGTCCGCGCAGGTTACGGCATTAAATAGCGCAAAGCCCACAAACAGCTCCGTGCAGGATATCGCCTCCTTCATCTCAACCACCGAGCAGAAGGCTGCGACCCCGGACAATACAGCCGGGACCGACACATCAGCGAACGCTTCGAGTGAGACGCAGGAGGCGTCTGACGTCGCTGCAACCATTTTGTCCTACCTGGACGTCTGACTTTCGCTCGTGAGCAGACCGGAAAATCGGTGAAGCCCCAGCCGGCTTGACCACCATGCAAGGGCATAGATGGGCGGCAGTTCCGGGCTCATATCGTTCAAAAGCAGAACACCGGGGATCAGGGTCCAACAAACCTCCGATCCCCGGCGTCAATGTTCAAAGCGATGCTTTCAGTCCCTCAGCTGAGGCCGGCATAAGAGCGGGACAGGGATCAAAACTCCTCCCAATTATCCGCCGCGGTATTCAGTGCCGCATTGCCGGAAAACGCAGCCTTGATCCTGCCGCCCAGGGCGCGGGCGGGAGAACGAGCGGGCCTGTCGGCAGGTGAAGCCGAACGCACTGGCGCAGCGGCCTCGCTGAACGAACCTTCCGACAGTTTGAACTGGGCGATCAGCCCGTTCAGCGAAGACGCCTCGCGCGCAAGGCCGTGGCTGGCGGCAGTGCTTTCCTCCACCATGGCGGCGTTCTTCTGGGTGTCCTGATCCATCTGGTTCACGGCCGTATTGATCTGCTGAAGACCTGAGGATTGCTCCTGCGCCGATTCCGCGATGGCCGCAACGTGCCGGTTGATTTCCTTCACCTCCGTCACGATCAGTTCCAGCGCCCTGCCGGTTTCGCCAACCAGCTGTACACCCTGCTGAACCTGACCGTTCGATGTCGTGATCAGGTTCTTGATCTCCTTGGCGGCGCCGGCGGAGCGCTGCGCCAGTTCGCGAACTTCCTGCGCGACAACTGCAAAGCCTTTGCCCGCCTCTCCCGCACGGGCTGCTTCAACGCCCGCATTCAGCGCCAGAAGGTTGGTCTGGAACGCGATCTCGTCGATCACGCCGATGATATTGGAAATCTCATTGGCGGATGTCGCGATCTGCTCCATTGCCGCAACGGCCTGCTGCACCACCTCCCCGGACTTTTCAGCGCCGACTTTTGCGCGGCCGACGAGGTGACCCGCTTCCTGCGCCCGTTTCGTGGCGTCTTTCACCGTCGTGGTGATCTCTTCCAGCGCAGCCGCAGTCTCTTCGACGGCGGCGGCCTGCTGCTCCGTGCGTCTCGCCAGATCGTCTGCCGCAGACCTGATCTCGTTGGCGCCGGCATCGATGCCGCGTGCGTTCTGCGCCACCTGGCTCAAGGTCGACTGCAACTGCTCCGCAGCCCGATTGAAATCACCACGGATACCGTCAAGGCCGGAGACGAATGGCTGAACGATCCGGTAGGTAACGTCGCCCTCGGCGATCTTCGAAAGGGCCGTGGCAAGATTATCGACGGCAAACTGTACGTCGGCAGCTTCCCTGGCCTTCTGTTTCTCGCGCTCGATCCGGTCCTTTTCCGAAGTCGACCGGTTGGCTTCCGTTTCATTCTCAAGCCGGAGGCGCTCGATTGCACCTTCGCGAAATGCCTGCACGGCCGCGGCCATCTGGCCAACTTCATCCCTGCGATCCATTCCGGCGATTTCGCTCGCCGTATCACCGGCCGCCAGCGATTCCATGCGCGCACGAAGCCGCGCAATCGGGGTGGTGATGCCTCGGGAAGAAACAAGCAGGCCAAGTGCGATCACAGCCAGAGAAACGAGCGCGAGCGTAATCAGGCCCGTCCAGATCGTCGTATTGGTGCTGGCTGTGAGGCGCTCTCTCCCCTCGTTCATGACCTGGATGAGCTGCTCATTGCCGGCACTGATCTTTGGCGAGACTTCGGCAATTTTTCGAAGCACGTTGAGCGCCATCTGCTGCGCTTCGGCGCGTTGCCCTGCCTGCATGAGGGCGATGACCTGATTGCCGATCTCTTCGACTTCGACAACACCCTTGAGGATATCGCGGGCGGCATCCGTGCGCGCCGGCACCAGCTCCATGATCTTGTTCTGGCGTTCCTCGAGCTGCTTCCGGTCGGCTCTGAAGGTTTTGACGGCAGCTTCGAAATCGCCGCTGGCCGGGTCGTTGAGGCTGGCGCGAAGCATCTGCATGCCGAGCGCATTGAGGTTTCCGCTGGTTCTGGCGTTCAGAACCGCAGCAAGGGCCTCATGGCCGATGAAGTCGCTATAGACGTTGTCGGTTTTTTGATATTGCAGGCTGACGTAGCTTATTCCGGAAAGCGACATCAGGCTCATCAGCGAGATGACAAAAACGACCTTCGTTTTTATCTTGGTATTCTTCAGGAAAGACATGAATGGCCTCAAGGCAAGCACTCCTCCAGCCGCCCTCGCGGGAGGCCGGGGAATATATGATGAAACATCGCGGGTAGCTGTTGCCCCTCCTCATAGGGCGACAAGCGAGTGCCATTTTCGAACCGCCGCCAGGCAGGTCTAGGTGGCTCCGCTTGTTCTACCGGCTCCGCCGATGAAACCTTGGAACCTGCGTATTTTAGATTTCACAAAATCACTAAATGAAGTGTTACCCGGACTATGCAAGTGCTGACAATCCGCTGCACCGCAAAAGCGTTCAGGCATCATTTTCACGTGTAGCGGCGGCCTCCGCGGCTATGCCGGAAACCGACGCCATAGGGCTGACCGATAGCGAGATGGCTCGGCTCCGTAACGGATGATTTTTCCGATATTTCTCACGTCAGGTCATGAAGGGCTTTGCCGAGCGGAGGTCCAACACGGAACTCGGAAAACCTGACCTCCAGGCCCTCGCGCTCCGGTGTGCAGCACATGGGCCCGACCTGATAAAATTGCGATTTTGGAAACGGGCAAAGTTTCAGCAGAGGCCAGCGGATTCCATCAGCGGATGTTTGAACGCGCAGCACGCCATCCGCAACGGTGACGCGCAGATACAGATCAGACGCGTCGCCTGCGTAGGCAGTTGTGGACCAGTCCGAGCGACCCAGAGTTAACACATTGCCGATGCAGGCAACACCGTCCGACAATTCGATACCCGCCTTGATCCAGTGTGACTCATCAATCCGGACCATGATCCCTGCCTGATCGTACAGTTCCTCATAACGTCCATGGATCCGCAATGAAGCGGTGAAATCCCCCTGCCATTCCATTCCGAAGAAGTGCCCGCTATCGCGCGTAAAGCCATAATAGGTCTCACGCCAGAAATCGGAGCCTTTATCAGTGGTGACGTGGAGGACCTGGTTATCGAGCGACCATTGCTGCGGCTCATTATGCCAAACACACCTCTCGAACATGGGTATCCCTAGCTTCGTTCATACGACGGAATCGGTGGAGTTATACGTCGAGAGAGGCAGGCTGGCCAGCACACATGCACCTGCGATCGGGAAGCTTAGAAGCCGCGAAGGCACCAGCAGCACAAGCAAAAGCAGCGTAAAGCCCCCGGCCAATAGGAGCATCTCGCCAAAGGCAAGCCAGAAGAGAGCTCGCCATCTGCCTTCACGCGTTACCTTTCAGAACATATTCGTTTATCAGGAGGATGTTCAGCAATATCGCGACCTGCGCGGGTTCAAGCAGCGCGTCGTCGAAGTAGCTGAGGTCCGCGCAAGCCTGCCGGCCCTTGTCGAACAGGGCCGCAAGCAAACGGTGCGCATCAAGATCGATGGAGCCGGCGAGTTCGAGGCAGCCCGAGTCCGGCGGCATGAAGGCGGTGTCGAAATCGGCGTAGTAGATGTCCAGCATCGCAATTGGTCTAGCGGATGGAAGGATTTGAACGCCCTATTTTGCGTGCAAGGCTCAGGCATTTAAAAGGGGCGATCAAGGACCGCCCCCGACGGAATATTCCTGTTTCAGTCCGCTTACGCAGGACGCTCCTCGCCTGCATTCGGTCGCCAGGTAATCAACCTCTTCTCCGCAAAATCCAGAATGAGGTCAATAACAAGAACAAAGACCGCGAGGATGATGATGCCCGCAAAAACGCCGACCGCATCGAAGTTTCCTTCCGAGCGGGCGATCAGGTAACCGAGGCCAGCGGAAGCTCCCAGATATTCGCCGATGATTGCGCCGACCACCGCAAATCCGACGGAAGTGCGCAACGACGATAAGATCCAGCTCGCCGCCGCCGGGAAATAGACATGACGCAGCAGATCCGAGCGCTTCGCACCAAGAATGCGGGTATTGGAAAGCACGACCGGGTTCACTTCGCGCACGCCCTGCATGGCGTTGAAGAACGTGACGAAGAAGACGAGCGTAACCGCAAGCGCAACCTTCGACCACAGGCCAAGACCGAGCCAGAGCACGAAGATCGGGGCCAGAACGACACGCGGAATGGCATTCACGGCCTTGATGAACGGATCAAGCACCCGGGCGACGAAGGGGCTGAGGCCCAGCCAGACGCCGGCGCCGACGCCGAGACCTGTTCCGATGAGATAGCCAAGCACCGTTTCGCTCAGCGTGATGCCGACATGCTTGTAAAAACCGGCATCGGCAACCCAGTCAATCACCTGTTTGACGATGTCATAGGGCGCGGGAAAGAAGAAGCGGTCGATGGCGCCCGAGGTGACACCGAGCTGCCACCCGCCCAAAAGCACGACCAGAAGAACGATCTGGATGATACGAACATTAACGGCTTGCATAGCTTTTCTCCACTTCGCCACGCAGGGACGCCCATATATCGCGATAGAGCGTCATGAATTTTGGATCGAGTTTGATTTCCGCAACGTTGCGGGGCCGTTCAAGATCGACAGGGAAACTCTCGATGACTCGGCTTTTCGGGCCTGCAGCGAGAACGACAACCCGGTCTCCGAGCGCAATCGCCTCTTCCAGATCATGGGTGATCATCACCACCGCACGGCGATCCTCCTGCCACAGGCGCAGCAATTCGTTCTGCATGAGGTGGCGGGTATGAATATCCAATGCGGAGAAGGGTTCATCCATCAGGATGACCTTCGGCTCGGTAATGAGCGCCTGCGCCATCTGCACGCGTTTGCGCTGTCCACCGGAGAGCTGGTGCGGAAAACGGTCTCCGAAACCCTTCAGGCCAACCTTCTCAAGCCAGGCCTGAACCTTGGCGCGCCGCTCATTTTCGGGAACGCCGCGGAACATCAAGCCAAGCTCGACATTCTGAAACGCGGTCTTCCAGGGAAGAAGCGCGTCCTGCTGGAACAGATATCCGATGTTGTTCTGTACGCCCTTGACGAGCGAACCGTCGATGGAAACCTTGCCCTGCGCTGGCTTCAACAGGCCCGCGATGGCGTTGAGAATGGTGGACTTTCCGCATCCCGTCGGCCCAACGATGGAGAGAAACTCGCCATCGCCGACCTTGAGATTTACGTTTTGCACGGCAACAAACGAACCGAACGCCATGGTCACGTCGTCGATTGCCACCATCGGCTGGGGTTTGAGTTCCGTCACGGGTTCTAGCTTTCTGGCTGGCGAAGACATGGCGGCCTCTCAGTTTGCGGCCTTCGAGGCCGCGGCCTCGACGAACTTGTTGGTGTAGGTGGTGTTGAGGTCGATTGTCGCCTTTGCGACCGCATCGTTGAAGCTTTTCAGGACGGCCAGCGGCGTTTCGAGATCGGCAGGCTCAAACTTGCCATCTTCGGAGAAGATCGCCTTGGCCGCTTCAACTGCCTTGATGTAAGTCTGCTTGTCGCCGGACACGAAATCATCGGGAAGCTTTGCGACGATTTCTTCCGCAGAATGCTGCTTCATCCAGTGCAGAGCCCGAACCGTTGCATTGGTGACCTTCTGGATCACTTCGGGATTGGCGTTGATATAATCCTGCGTCGCGTAGAGAACTGATGTCGGATAGATGCCGCCGTAGACATCCTTGGCGCCCTGATCACTACGGGCATCGATGAGGATCTTGCCCAGCCCACGCTCCACGACGATGGTCGCGGCAGGGTCGTAATTGACGAGCAGATCGATCTTGCCCTGCTGCAGGGCTGCAACGGCCGCAGCGCCCGAACCGACACCGATGATGGAAATGTCGTTGTCGCTGAGATTATGCTGCTTCATGTAGTAGCGAATGAAGAAGTCCGAAGAGGAGCCGGGCGATGTGATGCCGACCTTCTTGCCCTTGATCGTCTCGGGCTTGGCCGGATCGAAATCGGTGTCGTTCTTGCCGGCGAGAACCAGACCTGAGTTACGGGCAAGCTGCACGAAGCCGACCACGTGCTTGTTCTGCGACTGCATCTGGATCGTATGATCGTAGAAACCCACGGCAACGTCGGTGGAACCGGCAACCAGAGCCTGAAGCACCTTAGAGCCGCCCTGGGCAAAGTTCTCGGTCGTTACATCAAGGCCTTCCTCCTTGTAGAAGCCTAGACTGGCGGCCACGGGGAAAGGCAGGTTGTTGAGGTTATACGAGCCAACGCTCATTCTGACGGATTCGGCATTGGCGGATGCCGCCAGCGCACAGAGCGCGGCGGTTGCAAGCAGATATTTACGCATAAGGGTCTCCTCCCGGTTTGACTATATTTTGCGCCACTATGGCCGCGTCTAGGCTGCGTCTTCAATCGCAGCGGTTGGTTTGGCGAAGGCAAAGCCTTCGAAAAGCCTGCGCGCCGTCCTTACAAGTCCGGCCGTTATTGCGCCGTTTCGCATTTCCAGCTGCACGTCGAGGCAGCCGGCGGGATGTTCGATGCGGATCTGGGTGGGCACCGAAAGGCCTCCGGCCACATCATATGCGACGGAGCCTTTGGTGACAGCCGCGGTTGCTATGCCAACAGCACCGGTCGTCGCCAGTGCGGGATGACACTCGTTGGGCATGAAATACCGTACCGAGAGAGTGCCACCTTTACGGGCGGGCGCAACGAGCACCGGTTTCGGAATGACCATGTCTTTTACATCACCCATTCCCATCAACTTTCCAGCCTCAATGCGGATGCGCGTCATCCGTTCAATAAGGTCTTTGTTGGCGCTCAGGGTTTGCGGATCCTCGTAACCCGTCATGCCGAGATCTGCTGCGCGGATGAGAACCATCGGAATGGCGCAGTCTATGGCCGTCACGTTGACCCCATCGATCACGTCAACCGGCTTTCCGGTGGGCAGCAGCTTGCCGGTTTTCGCACCCGCTGCATCCATGAATGTCAATGCAATGGGCGCCGCCAGGCCCGGAACACCGTCGATCGAGGCGTCGCCGAGATAAATAACCTCGCGGCCGCGCGTCGGGACCTTCGCCTCGATCAGCTTGCCGGTATTCACGTTATGGATTCGCACAAGAGTGTCGTTGCCCTTCGCCTCGACAAGCCCCGCTTCGATGGCAAAGGGGCCGACGGCGGCCAGCATGTTTCCGCAGTTTGGCGAATAATCGACATACTGCCTGTCGGTCCGAACCTGTGCGAACAGGTAATCGATATCGGCGCCCCTGACCGTGGAAGGTCCGATAATCGCAACTTTGGACGTGACCGGATTGCCCCCGCCAATGCCGTCGATCTGCAACGGATGGCCCGACCCCATGATGGAAAGAAGGGCCGCGTCCCGGTCTGCTCGATCACGCGGAAGATCGGATGCAAGAAAGAACGGTCCACGCGACGTTCCACCGCGCATCAGCACACAGGGTATCTTCAGCAGATCGTTCATGGGTTGCCTCAATATTGCATTTGGCGGATCAATACGCCGTGTTGTTGCAATATGAGCAAAAGAGTCTAATCTGTTAAATGCAATGTTTTGGAGTTTTATTGCGTTATGAGCATCAATTGTGAAATTCTGGATCTGCGGGCATTTCAAGCGGTGGTTGAACTCGCCAGTTTCCACAGGGCCGCCGAGGCGCTGCACATCTCGCAACCGGCGCTCACCCGCCGCATCCAGAAACTGGAGCAGGCCATCGGGGCGCCACTTCTGGAAAGAACGACGCGCCACGTCGCGCCTACCGCCATGGGGCAGGAAGTCATGCCGCTCGTCCGGCGTATGCTCGAGGAATTTGACGGATCGCTTTTTGCCATGAAGGACGGCGCGCAAAGGCGCGGGCTTATTACGATGGCCTGCGTCCCCACTGCCGCTTTTTACTTTCTTCCGACCGTTATCAAGACCTTCAGCCAGCAATATCCCCACATAAGGCTGCGGATCAGGGATCTGACAGCCAATGAGGGTCTGCAGGCGGTCGCCAGAGGCGAGGTGGAATTCGGCATCAACCTGATGGGCAATTCCGATCCCGAGCTTTCATTCGAGCCACTCATCGATGACCCCTTCGTGCTGGCAATGCGAAAAGACCACCCTCTGGCAGCGTTCGAAACGATCGAGTGGGACCAGCTGGAGGCCTATCCGCTGGTCGTCGTGGATCGTTCAAGCGGCAACAGGACGCTTCTGGACAGCGCGCTTGCACGGCACAATCTGAAATTGAACTGGTTTTATGAGGTCACGCATCTCAACACATCGCTCGGTCTCGTCGAAGCCGGTCTTGGGATTTCAGTCCTGCCGCGGCTGGCAACGCCGCAGGACGATCATCCATTCCTCATCACCCGGCCGATCGTCAACCCGGTGGTCTCCCGTACGATCGGCATCGTGCAAAGGCGAAGCAGTGCTCTTTCCCCAGCCGCCGAAAAATTTGTGAGGATGCTGCTCGAGACCTGGAAAACACAATGATCTCTTTAGAAAAATACCTTCTACGACATCCCGGCTGGTGGCGGCGCAAACCGTAGGTGCGCGGTAACAGCCTCTGATTTGCACCAGAAGCTACACCCGGGCCTCGATATCCAGCACCAGTTTTTTCAGCAGCGCCGCGAGGTTCTCGCGCTCGTCCGGAGTGAGGCCCTGCAGGAAATTCAGTTCGCTTCTCATGTCCCGGCGAAACGCCTTTTCCGCCAGCTCGATGCCGGCCGGCATAAGGCACACAACGACGCTGCGCCCATCAAGCTTCGATTTTCTGCGCTCGATGAGGCCGGCCTTTTCCAACCGGTCGAGCTTGTGCGTCAGGCCGCCTGAAGAGAGCATCAGCGTCGTGTACATCTCCGTCGGCGTCAGCTGGTAGGGCGGTCCCGACCGGCGCAATGTGGCAATAACATCGAACTCGCCGCGATCGAGACCAAAGCCGGCGAATGTCTCTTCTATTGACGGTGCCAGAAGGCTGCTGAGCCGTTTGGCGCGCCCGAAGATAGCCATCGGCTCGGTATCGATATCAGGCAGTTCCCGCGCCCACTGGCCACGGAGACGATCGACATGATCTTCCCTGTCAGTTTCAATCGTCCGATCCGCCGTCGTGTCCGGCATCGCCTGCTTCATCTCATCACCCCATTACCACTCTGAAAACCATATACGGCTTTGCCTGCTCCGTGAATATATCTTTGCGAGAAGATAGATATCTTGACAGGAAGATAAATCGCACATATATCTTCTCGCGAAGATAGTTTTGTCTCAGGGAGGAGACCAGATGTTTTCCATACGCCGTCATCACGAGCCGAAGCCCGGCGAGAGCCGGACAGTGCGTTATGAAGGATGCGAATACGGAAGCGCCGTATCCATCTTTCTAGTCAATGCCGATCCGGGTCGCGGCCCTGATCTGCATGTTCACCCCTATGCCGAAACCTGGGTGGTGCGCAAAGGCGAGGCCGAGTTCACGATAGGCGATCAACGGGCGCGCGGCTCGTCGGGAGACATCGTCGTCGGGCCTGCCAATATCCCCCATCGCTTTGAAAATATCGGCACTGACCGGCTGGAGATCATCTGCATCCATCCGAGTGAAACGTTCCAGCAGACCTTCCTGTAATTCCGTTCCAGCAAGAGGAGAAAGACAATGGCCAAAATGATTTTCCTGAACCTGCCGGTGAAAGATCTGGCTGTTTCAACCACCTTCTACGGGGCAATCGGCTGCGTGAAGAACGAGGAGTTTTCCAACGAAGACGCAAGCTCGATGGTGTGGTCGGACACGATTACCTTCCAGCTTCTGCGGCATGACTATTACAAGACCTTCACCGCCAAACCGATCGCCGATGCTCACAAAACAAACGGCATGCTGATCGCTCTTTCGCGCGACAGCCGCGAAGAGGTGGATGCCATGGTTGACGCCGCAGCAAAAGCGGGCGGACAGGCGGATGTTCGAGAGCCGCAGGATCTGGGTTTCATGTATCTCCGCACCTTCGCCGATCCCGATGGCCACGAGTTTGAACCCGCTTACATGGATTTAGGCAATGCGGGCTGACGTCACTATACGTTATCCACAAAGGGATGATCCCCATTGATAGCGTAAAGCGTGCCTCCCGAATGGTTTTGATATCAGGAAGGCGCTTCGCACTTGACCGTGGGCTGCGAACAGCAACCGGAAACTAAAGCACGTCCGCCCCTTCACCTAATCGCCGGTGCCCGATACGGCTGCGGCCAGCGCTCTGATCGCCGATGCGTGTGCCGGCGTTCTTGCACGGGAAAGAAGAACGATATCGGAAGGCGGCAACGAAGGCAGCCCGAGTTCCGCACCCCTGTCGGGCAGGCCACGGGCGCTAATATCGCCGAGCGGCGCGACACCCGCTCCCGCAAGAATTCCTTCATGGAGCGCCGAGCAGCTTCCGGCGGTGAACGCATCGCGCCAATCCACGCCGGCTTTTCTAAGCTCCGACACCGCAATTTCCCGGACTCCACACCCGGTTCCCAGCGACACCAGCGGGATGGCGCTGTTCGCGCGTGGCCGCCAGTCTGGAGCGGCCCGCCATCCCAGCTTGTCAGTACGCAGGATTTCGCCGTCAGAGCCACCGCCGTTGCGCCTGAAAATGACGGCGTCCGCCTGTCCGGACGCGAAATTTTCCTTCACGTGCCGGGAAAAGCCTACATTCACTTCAATCACCGCATTGGCAGGAAGTGCCGCACGCACCGCTCTTATGGCCGTCGAAAGGCGGCCCCCGATCGCATGGTCACTCGCAGCCAGGCTGAAGTGCAGCGGTGATTCATGATTGAAGGTCAGTGCTTCCTCGTGTTTGGCGAGCAGCTCGCGCGCCTTCGGCAGAAACACCTCACCATCCTCCGTGAGCCGCAAATGACGCGGCGAACGGTCGATCAGACGCCTGCCGACACGCTGCTCCAGCATCTTCAATTTTTGGCTGACGACCGGTTGCACGGTTCCTGCCGCCTCCGCCGCCTTTGTCAGGCTGCCGAGCTCGACGGAAAAAATGAACAGGCGAACGCTCTCAAGATCTATCATATGAAATCACTATGTATGGAATAGTTATTCTCATCTTCTCATTATGAAGAGATTTGCGCAAGGTGTCTCGGCAACAAGGAGACAAGACCATGCCCATGATCAAAGCGCGTTACACCAAACCCCAAAACGGAAGCGACCCAAAGCTGGAAGTCGCGGCGCTGCTCTCTCGCCTCACGGCGGAAATCCTGCACAAGGACCCGGCCGTCACCGCGGTTCTCGTCGAGAGTGCCGATCCCGAGGACTGGATCATTGCCGGATCGAGTGTCGCCGACCAGAAGATCGGAAGCTTCTATGTCGAGGTTTCGATTACCGAGCACACCAACATAAAAGATGAAACGACCGAATGGGTCCGGCGGGTTTATGACGGGATGAACGCGCTGGTAGGCCCCGTGCACGAGGCGAGCTATGTCCTGGTTCACGCCGTCGACGGCGACGCCTATGGTTATGGCGGGCAAACCCAGAACCTGCGGTGGGCGCGAAAGCACGGATAACGCCGGCACCAGATGAGGCAGGCCGACAAAGTCAGCGGCGCGGCCCCGGATATACGAAACCTGCCCTAGGAGGAGGATTACAGCCGCCCCACCTCCTCATCCGGGCGTCGAGCGAAACCGCCCAACACCCGTCATCCAAGTCTACGCTCGCGGGATCAAATCCGCGCACCGCCTGTCGCATCGATCATCTGCCCGGTCGTCCAGCGGGCATCATCCGAGGCAAGGAACGTGATGACGTCAGCAATATCGTCGGCGCGACCGATACGTGAAAAGACGGACAGGGCCTCGGCACCGGCACGGGCCTCCGGCGCTGCCAGCCATTCGGCGTTCATGTCGGTTTCAGTAACACCCGGCAGAACCGAATTGACCGTAATTCCGCGCCGGCCGAATTCCGGGGCGAGTGCCAGCGTCAATGTCTCAAGCGCACCCTTGGATGCCGCATAGGCCGGATGCGTCGGCGCCGCAATGCGCGTGAAACCGGTCGAAACATTGATGATCCGGCCATTGTCGCGGAGATGATCAGCGACAGCCTGAATAAGGAAGAATGGCGCCTTGAAGTTGATCGTCATCAACTCGTCGAACGCGGCCTCCGTTGTTTCTTTCAACGGTGTCGCCGGGGCAATGCCCGCATTGTTGACGAGAATATCGAGCGATGGCGCGCCGGTGAAAGCGATCGCGGCTTCCTTAAACTGCTCCCACAAGCTGTCGGTCGCTGCTTTCCCTGCCCGCAGATCGGCATTGAGCGCGACAGCCTTCGAACCGAGGGCCTCGATCTCGCGGATCGTTGCCTGTGCGGCATCGAGATTTGCGCCGTAATGGACGCCGATAAGACCTGCACCTTCTTTCGCAAACGCCAGGGCGGCGGCGCGGCCAATACCGCGTGAACTGCCCGTTATGAGGGCGACTTTGTTTGATAGTTTTCGGGACATGGATCACTCCGTTGCGATTTAACTAGCGATCGATATAATAAAAGCCAATCATAGTCTGTCAATGTTTTTATAGTGATCGATATAATAATGACTGAAACAACGCGAAAACGCGGCAGACCGCGTCTGCTCGATCGGAATGCAGGGCTCGATGTCGCAGCCCGGCTGTTCTGGGAACGCGGCTATGAGGGAACCTCGATAGCGGACCTTACCCATGCGATGGGCATCACCCCGCCGTCCCTCTACGCGACCTTCGGTTCAAAGGAAGAATTATTCCGGCTGGCGCTCGATCATAGCATCGCGCAGCAAAGCCAACGCCGTTCCGAAATGCTGCAGGCGAAAATACCGGCCTACGAGGCGCTCGCCACTTATCTCTACGACATTGCCGAAGGAGACACCCAGCCGGACAAGCCGCGCGGATGCATCGTGTCTACCGCCGTTCTCCAGCATTCGGAAGAAAACGCCTCTGTCGCCCGCACAGCGGCAGCATGGCGCGAGGCGGCAATACAGATTCTCAAGACGCGGTTCGACCGCGCCTTCAGCGAAGGCGAACTGCCCGAGCAAACGGACACGGATACCCTCGCGCGCTTTTATGGCGCCATCATTCAGGGCATGTCTGCACAGGCATGTGATGGCGCATGTACGGCAAGATTGAAGGCTCTGGTCGACGTCGCGCTGACAGCCTGGCCGGGGAAACAGGGCCGTCAGGATTGAGTCCGGAGGCTCTTGAACAGGCAGATTGTGGGCTCAGTCAGAATAGGCCGAATGGAGCTGACAGGCGACTCTCCATCAAAACTTGTTCAAGCCCCACCTGCGCTTTAGTGACAGCATTCCCTTTATGATTATTGGTCGAAGGTCTTGAGATACCTGGCCGGAGATGTACCGAGCGCTTTCTTGAACATCGTTATGAAGGCAGATACGGACTCATACCCAAGGTCGCCCGAAACCTGCTGCACTGTTGCCCCCGCTGCAAGACTTCGCAGCGCGATGATCAACTGTAACTGCTGCCGCCAACGCCCGAAAGTCAGGCCGGTCTCCCGTTGAACGAGACGGGCGAGGGAATTTTCGCTCAACGCCACTCGTGTCGCCCATCGCGCTATCGTGCTTCGGTCAGAAGGATCGTCGACCAGTGCCGACGCGATCCGAGCAAGCCGAGGTTCATCGGTTATCGGCAGATGCAGATCCTCTATGGGCATACGCGACAAGGCCGATAGAAGCAGTGTGGTGAAGAGTTCGGCATCCACCATCGCGACTTCGGACTGGTCAGCCATCTCGATGATAAGTTCCCTGACAAGCGGGGATAGGGAAAGCGTGCAGCACCGGTCCGGAAGGTCGGCGGCGCCCGGCTCAATGAACAGGAAGAACAGACGAGCATTGGCGGTCGCGACATTGCTATGCGGCATGCCCCCTGGAACCCAGACACCACAATGAGGCGGCACCATCCACATCCCGCTTGGAACGCGACAGGTGATCCCGCCTCGCAAAGCCATGACGAGTTGGCCCTTGCGATGTTGGTGCTCGGGAGCTTCGCGCTCGTTTTGCGATACGTCGATCCTGAAGGCATGCGCTCGCGCCGTGGACTCTTCGAGCTCATGGTCGAAGAGAGCTGCGGAAAGAGACATCGGAGGCTGGTTGGATTTAGTGATCATTTGAGAGGATATCTAAATTCCTCCGAGTGCCTTGTCGATAGGATCATCCGAAAAGATTTCGGAGAATGACGATGGCAATTCAAAAGCACGACCCTCACTGGTGGTCCGATATAGTACCGACTGAAATTCGATTGCCTCACAGGTGCTCTCGCAGACTTTGCATCCTGCCCGCACCGCGCAAGCGGGTCGGGTCCACGCGCATAACCTTTTTGAGGAAGCTTACACGCACCTTCTTTTTGAAAATCCACACGTTCCTTGCCCGCCGGTCCAAAGCCACCTCGACTGTTTCGTGTGCCGACCCGGCTGAAGCCTATATGAATGCCTGCCTGGCGGCACCGCCCTTCTGCTATGTTTCACCGGCAATCTACGGTCTCACCGATGCCGACAACCAGCGAGACCTCCCAACCGGAAGCTCCCGGCCGGGAGATGAGGCGTGAGCACCCGCCCGGTCGTCACCACCGCCAACGTCATTTTTTCCTTGAAGACGTTCGCAGCGGCAATGCTGGCTTATTTCATCGCCATCAGCTTCGATCTGCCTCGACCGTTTTGGGCGGTAGCTACGGTCTACATCGTCGCTCATCCGCTTTCGGGCGCGATCTCCTCCAAGTCAGTCTATCGACTGCTCGGAACTCTCATCGGCGGCGGCGCGACGATCCTCATGGTTCCCACCCTCGCAAACGAGCCCATACTGCTTTCTGCCGCGATCATTGCCTGGGTCTCGGTATGCACCTTCATCAGTCTTCTCGACCGCACGCCCCGAAGCTATGTTCCGCTACTGGCCGGATATACGGTGCTTCTTGCGGGTTTGCCGCTGGTCACGGCTCCGGCAAACACGTTTGATACGGTCGTATCGCGCATTGAGGAGATCGGTCTTGCCATCACGTGCGCCTCGATCGTCAGCCATGTCGTCTTTCCTGCCCATGTGGGCAACGTTCTCGTCGGTCGGATCGACGCATGGATGGCAAAGACGCGAACGCTCCTCGCCACGACGGCAGTCGGAGAGGTGAGCGAAATCCAGAGCAGGATGGAGCGACAAGGTCTCGCGGCGGACGCTGTGGAAATGCGCTCGTTTACGACGCATCTTCAATATGACGGCTCCAGATATCGACGTGCTGTTTCGTTGGCGCGATCACTGCAGCACCGAATGGTGTCCTTACTTCCATTACTGGCTGAACTCGAAGATTTGCGGCGCTCGTTGGCCAGGCTGAATACCTCCGGTGCGCAACGGGCTCTGGTTATGATTGCACGGGTGGCTTCTCGTTCGACGAATACCCCAGAACGCCTGAAAGTCGAGATCGATGCGCTTGCTCCGTCCGATACGCTTCACTCCTGGGAAAATCTTCTCCTCGCCAACGCTTCGCGGAATCTCGTGAATATTCTTCGGATATCCGACGAGTGCCGCACTCTTCGAGAATCTCTGGAAGAAGAGAATACGGCGAGAGCGACCCGCCGCTTCACGGCACCCGAGACAATGCCAGCCCAGCATCGCGACATCGGAATGGCTTCGCTGTCGGCGCTTTCAGTGGCGATTTGCCTGGCGACATCAATCTTCTTCTGGATCGCAAGCGGCTGGCCAGATGGAATGACGTTTGCGCAGATATCAGGGGTCACTTGCTGCCTCCTTGCCACAATGGATGATCCGGTTCCTGCGATGCGCAAGTTTGTCCGCGTAACGATTGGCTCAGTCATCGCATCATTCGTCTACGGTTTCGCGATCCTTCCGGCGATCGACGGTTTCGTGCCGCTCGTCGCGGCACTTGGGCTGTTCCTGATCCCGGCGGGAATAAGTCTCGCGGTGCCGTCGCTGGCACTCGTCGGCATGGGATTGTGCATAAATTTTCCCCTTCTCCTCACACTCCAGGCACACCAGAGCAGTGACTTCATCGCATTCTCGAACACGGGGATTGCCACCGTACTTGCCATGGTCTGGACGATTATGGTCTGCGGTATCTTCCGGTCCGTAAGGGCGGAGACAAACGCCAGAAGGCTTTTTTCCGTTACACAGAGGCGTGTTGCGAAAATCGCCGCCGGCAGACATGCAGACGCTCATGTCACGCACCATCACGTCATCGATATCGCCGGTCTGTTTGCTTCGCGAGCGGCAAAACTCCCATCGACTTCCGATGCCGCGAATGCCGATCTTATTCGGGATTTGCGCACAGGCCTTCATGTGGCGAAGATGCAGCGGCTTGTGGATGAAGCGTCCGAGCCAGTTCGTTGTAAAATGGAAGCCGTCTTCAAGGCAGTGGAAGGGCTATATGACCTGAAGTCCAGCAGACGCCGTGAGGCATTGGTAAATGCCCTTGCGGTTTTGGACGAGCTTGTTCTTTCCGCTCCGGGCACTCTCACGGCGGCTGCGGAACGGGAGCTTCTGGTGCAGGTCGCCGCCCTTCGTCTTTGCCTTGCGCCGGACGCTGATCCGCCGGGCTTCTCGACGCCACCTGCAAGTGAGATGGCAGCATGACCGGACAATTCGATCTCTATGGCGCCTTCCTGCCATCGTTCGCGGCGCTCGCGCTGTTCACCTACGGCGTCCTCCGCGCTCTTGCATCGGCTCTCTCCAAGATCGGATTCTATCGGCTGGTATGGCATCGTTCGCTGTTCAACGTCGCACTCTACCTCACCCTTCTCGGCGTGTTTTCATTTGCTATGAGCTGGTTTCAAAGATGAAGAATGTCACACATATTTCGGGTCAGGTTCTTTTGACCCTGTCTATGGTCGCTTGTGCCGCGGTGCTGAGCATGCACCTATGGTCGTTTTACATGGAAGCGCCATGGACCCGCGACGCTCATGTCCGTGCCGACATTGTCAGATTGGCTCCCGATGTCTCCGGCCCCGTCACGGAAGTTCTGGTGTCGGACAACGAGTGGGTGGAGAAAGGCGCAACGCTATTTCGTATCGAAACACTTCGTTTCGAGCTTGCACTGCGTGACGCGGAAGCTCAGGTGCGGAGCGCCAGGGCTTCCGCGGAACTGGCAAGAACCGATTTCGAACGATATCAGTTGCTCGCTTCGAAAGAGGCTGCCAGCCTGAAGCAGCAGCAGCAGGCGGAAAGGCAGATGCATCAGGCAGACGCTTCATATCAATCTGCGCTTGCCACCCGGGATCTCGCCGCGCTCAACCTGGAGCGGACAACCGTGAAAGCGCCCGCAACTGGGGTCGTCACGAACTTCTCTCTGCGCCGCGGAAACTATGTCTCTTCGGGTAATGCCATCGGGGTGCTGGTAGAAAGAGAATCCATCTATGTCGCAGGATATTTCGAAGAGACAAAGCTTCCCCGGCTCCACGTCAACAATCGGGTGAGGATCGACATCATGGGTGAGCCTGAACCTGTGATCGGGCACGTCGCAAGCATCGCGGCCGGCATCGAGGATCGGGAGCGCAGCGATTCCGCAGGTGCTCTCGCAAGTGTGGCACCAACATTCTCATGGGTTCGTCTGGCCCAGAGGATTCCGGTGCGGATATCGATCGACGAGATCCCTGATGGCGTGCAACTGATAGCGGGCCGGACTGCAACGGTTTCGATTGAACAAAAAAGGGACTAGGTCTTATCTGGCTCTATCAACGGCGTTGTGTGATCGCTAACCGGGTTTAGTCGTAAGGTTCCTGGAACCTTTCGCAGCCGATTACGACTCGGTTTGCAGCGAAACAAGCCATTGGAGCCACCTATTGCCAGCCGCCTGGGAGATACCGAGAACGACGACGCCGGCCGGCGTTCCCCGGATCGGGCCGAGGCCGCCAGGAATCACTGCTTCAAAGGCAGACAGCATACGCTCGGGGCCGGTCAACGGATCGAACGTCCCCAAGCGTATGCTGCAAAAGATTGCCGCAACGGCGGAGATGGAGCGGAACTTGCAGCCGCCGTAACGAGGCTTTCGCAATAGGACACTGTTGTCCGAATGCGAATTTTCTGCGGAACAATCTGTAGATGGTGAAGTTACCCTTCTTCAGGAGGAGGACCATCTATGACCACCAAAGCCATTTTTGCCGGAGCAGCCACTGCCCTGTCGATGCTTTTTTCCACTTCCGCATTGGCACAAACCGACCTGACGATGTGGTATCATGGTGCGGGCAATGTTGAAGAACGCAAGATCCTGGCGGGCATTATCGAGGACTTCAATTCGTCTCAGTCAGACTGGCGGGTCTCGCTTCAGGAATTTCCCCAGAGCGCATATAATGAGTCCGTCACCGCCGCTGCGCTCTCCAACAAGCTGCCTGACATTCTGGATGTCGACGGCCCAAACATGCCAAACTGGGCGTGGTCCGGTTATCTGCAGCCACTGCAGATCGATGAGGCAAAGCTTGCCAATTTCCTGCCGGGCACCGTCGGGAAGTGGGGAGACAAGCTCTATTCAGTCGGCCTGTGGGACGCAGCCGTCGCGGTCTTCGCCCGCAAATCGGTTCTTGATGACAATGGCATTCGCATTCCAACGCTGGACCAGCCATGGAGCGGCGAAGAATTTAATGCAGCGCTCGAAAAGCTCGCGGCCAGCGGCAAGTTCGACTATGCGATCGACCTCGGCATGGCCGATAAAACCGAATGGTACAGCTATGCCTTCAGCCCGTTTCTGGAAAGCTTCGGCGGCAGTTTGATCGACAAGGAAAATTATCAAACCGCCGAGAACGTCCTTAACGGAGACAGTGCCATCAAGTTCGGAGAATGGTGGCAGTCCCTGTTCCAGAAGAAGCTCGCGCCCGGAACTTCGCAGTCGCCTGCCGACCATGAAACCGGATTTCTGGAAGGTCGCCACGCCCTGCAATGGATGGGCAACTGGGTTGCGGTGAAGGCTCTGGAGAAATATGGAGACGACCTGCTGTTCCTGCCGGCCCCTGATTTCGGGAACGGTCCGAAGATCGGCGCCGGGTCCTGGCAGTTTGGCGTGTCGGCCACCAGCAAACATCCCGAAGGCGCATCCGCCTTCATCGAATTCGCCATACAGGACAAATATCTCGCGCAGTTCTCCGATGCGATCGGCCTGATCCCGGCCACGTCTTCGGCGGCCCAGATGACGAAGAATTACAAGCAGGGCGGCCAGCTCGAGGTTTTCTTCGAGCTCTCCAAGCGTCAGGGAACATTGCGTCCGGTGACGCCAGCTTACGCCTTCATCTCGCCGGTCTTTTCCAAGGCTGTGTCCGACATTGCCAACGGCGCGGATGTTGCCGACACGCTGGACAATGCAACCGACGAGATAAACAACAACATAGAGCGCAATTCCGGTTACCAACCCAAATAGGGGCATGTGATCGATGGCGCTCTTTTCCTCAAAGGGGAAACTGACCCGGGACGGTTTCACGGGCTGGTTCATGGCTGGACCGGCTATGGTGCTGATCGGGCTGTTCCTGATCACGCCCTTTCTGCTGGGGCTCGGTTTTTCCTTCACCAACCAGCGGCTGACATCTCCCAATCCCACCGAGTTTGTCGGCGTTGAAAACTACACCCGGCTGCTGGGTATCGGCGTGCTCACGCTCGAGCCGGAAAGGGAGGCGGATGGGAGCCTCAAGCAAGGTGCGGATGGCGCCATCTCCTATCCGCGAATTCGCAATTTCACCCGCAACAATCCCGACTATCCCCATCTGGAAGGGATGCGGGAATATAAGAGCTTCACCTGGGGCGAGAACCAGATCGTCATTCTGGCGCGCGACGTTGTGTTTTTGACAGCACTCGTCAATACGCTTTCCTTCGTGGCGGTCGTTGCGCCGGTTCAGGCAGCACTTGCGTTGTTTCTTGCCCTGTTGGTGAACCAGAAGATTCCCGGCGTCACGATTTTCCGTGCGATCTACTTCATGCCTGTGGTGCTGTCGGTGGTGGTGGTGGCCCTGCTCTGGCGGTTTATCTATGCGGCGGATAACGGTCTTCTGAACAGCCTTTTGAGTTACATGAGCTTCGGGCTGTTCCAGCCAGTCGACTGGCTGGGCAGAACCGATACCGCCCTGTGGGCCATTCTGGTGATGTCAGTCTGGCAGGGCGTCGGTTTCCACATGGTCATATGGCTTTCCGGCCTGCAAACAATCTCTCCGGATCTTTACGAGGCGGCTGATATCGAAGGAGCGAGCCGCTGGCAGAAGTTCAGCATGATAACCTGGCCGCTGCTGCGCAACACGGCCGTGCTGATTATCATCGTCATTACCATGCAGGCTTTTGCCCTTTTTGCGCAGATCGATGTGATGACCAAGGGCGGACCCCGCGATTCGACGCAAAGCATCGTCTATCAAGCGGTTGAGAGGGGATACAGACAGCAGGACATCGCGGCAGGTTCGGCAATCTCGGTCGTCCTGTTCCTGCTTGTCCTGTGCATTTCGCTGACCCAGCGATACCTGACAAGGGAGAAGCAATGATGCAGGCCGGACAACGCAAAAGCCTTGCTTTTCTCATCGGCAACTATGTGCTCATGCTGGCTTTCGCGGCGATCTTCATTTTGCCCCTGCTCTTCATGGGCTTCTCGTCACTGAAACCGAACGACCAGCTGCTGACTGATGCGACCTCGATACGGGCTTTCCTGCCGGTGGGAGACCTTTCGCTCGAAAACTACACCGCGGCTTTTGCCCGGGCGCCGATCGCGACCTTCATATTCAACTCGGTGCTGGTAACGGGCGTCACCGTCTTTCTCGCCCTGCTGCTTGGCTCGCTTGCCGCCTTCGCTTTCACCTTTTTGAACTGGCGTGGAAAGGATGTGCTCTTCTCGGTCATCCTCGCCACCCTCATCATTCCCTTTGAAACCATTGCCGTGCCGCTGCTGCTGGAAGTCAACAATCTGCCATGGATCGGCAGCAATGGGTTCACCTGGGGATGGCTCAATTCCTGGCATGTGCAGATCATTCCATGGATCGCAGACGGGCTGACGATTTTCCTCTTCGTACAATATTTCAAGGATTTGCCGAAGGAGTTGCTGGAGGCGGCGCGCATCGACGGGGCCGGCTGGCTGCGGATTTACGCGCAGGTGGTGATGCCGCTCAGCGGCCCGGTCATCGCAACGGCTGCGATCCTGAAGTTTCTCGTCATGTACAGCCAGCAATATCTATGGCCGCTTCTCGTCACCCAGTCCGAGGCCTACAGGCCGGTGATGGTGGGGCTGCAATATTTCTTCCAGCTCAACACACCCTGGGGTGAGGTGATGGCTTATCTCACCATCATCACGCTGCCGGTGCTGATCTTTTATCTCTGCCTGCAGAGGCTGTTCATCTCCAGTATCGCTGCGAGCGGGATAAAGGGATAATGCATCGGCAAGGTCGCGGCGCGAACCGTTCGGCCCCCGAAGGCCGGCATCTTCGCTTCGCGACAGCCTGCCGCCGGATGAGTTCCCACCAAAGTTTTCTACAAGAAACTCTCGGGTCAAGCTCGGGAGGCTGGGTACGTCAACCCAAGTGAAACGCGAGGTTTCGCCAGAACTCACAATTTATTGTGGTTGCGTTATTGTGGTTGCGCTTTGAAGCAATTTGGCCTTGTTTGTGGACTTAAAATATTCACGGGGAAAGAAAACAATGTCGATAACAACAACAGCGCGCGTCACTCTGCTGGTAGGATCGCTTCTGATCGGTGCCAGTTCCGCACTTGCAGAAACAGTTCTGCACCGTGGTAATGCTGGGGAACCACAGACGCTCGATCAGGCACAAACCTCGATCAACATCGAAGCCTTTATCCTGAAAGACCTTTATGAAGGTCTCACCATTTACGATGCTGCCGGCAAGATCATTCCCGGTACGGCGGAAAGCTGGACGCTGTCTGAGGATGGCACAGTCTACACGTTCAAGCTGCGCGCGGATGCGAAGTGGTCAGATGGTACTCCGGTAACGGCTGGAGATTTCGTTTTCTCCTACCAGCGCGTCGAGGACCCGAAGACCGCCGCAAAATATGCGAATATTCTCTACCCGATCAAGAACGCCGAAAAGATCAACAAGGGCGAAACGCCGGTTGAGCAGCTCGGCGTGAAGGCGGTGGATGACAAGACCCTTGAGATCACACTCGAGCGCCCGACACCCTTCTTCGTTGAACTACTTGCCCATCAGGCGGCTCTGCCCATCTCAAAGGCGAGCTACGAAAAGAACGGCACGAACTTCGTAAAGCCTGGTGTCATGGTCTCGAACGGTGCATACAAGCTCGAAGCGCATGTCCCGAATGACAGCCTGACGGTCGTCAAGAACACCAGTTTCTGGGACGCAGCAAACACCAAGATCGATAAGGTCATCTTCTACCCGGTGGATGACCAGGCCGCATCCGTTCGCCGTTTCGAAGCGAAGGAAATGGACCTCGCCTACAATTTTTCCGCAGATCAGATCGACCGTCTGCGCAAGGCCTATGGTGAACAGGTTCACGTTTCGCCGACGCTTGCGACCTATTACTACACCTTCGATACCCGCGAAGCGCCCTATAACGACGTCCGGGTCCGCCGAGCCCTGTCGATGGCGGTGGACCGCGATTTCCTCGCCAAGGAAATCTACAGCGGCTCTCAGGTTCCGGCCTACTCGATGGTTCCCCCCGGTATGGCTTCCTACGGCGAGCCAGCCAAGGCCGACTTTGCGACGCTGTCCCAGCTTGATCGCGAAGACGAAGCCCTAAAACTCATGAAGGAAGCCGGCTACGGTGAGGGCGGCAAGCCTCTTTCCGTCGAAATCCGCTACAACACCAACCCGAACCATGAGCGTGTTGCCACCGCTATTGCAGATATGTGGAAGAACACCTTTGGCGCAAAGGTGTCGCTGGTGAACCTCGACGTCGCCTCGCACTATGGCTACCTGCAGGAAGGCGGCAAATTCAACGTCGCGCGTGCTGGCTGGGTTGCCGACTACGCGGATGCGGAAAACTTCCTCGCGCTTTCCATATCCTCCAACAAGACCTTCAACTACGCGAAGTTCAACAACGCCGAATATGATGCGTTAATGAAGAAATCCTATGACGAAAAGGATCCGGCAGCGCGCTCCAAGCTGCTGCATGAGGCAGAAACGATCCTCATGAAGGAACAGCCGGTTGCGCCGCTTCTGACGCAGGCAGACCTCTGGCTGGTTTCCAACCGCGTCAAGGGTTGGGTCGACAATGCTGCCAACGAACACCTCAGCCGCTTCCTGAGCGTTTCCGAATAAGCAGCACTGGCACGGTGGCCGAAACCACCGTGCCATGCCGGAGCCCGAAAAACCATGATCTCGTTTATTCTGCGCCGTTTGGCGAGCGCCGTGCCGACGTTGTTTATCGTCGTCACGATTTCGTTTTTCCTGATGCGTTTCGCACCGGGTGGTCCGTTCAATCTTGAACGCCCCCTGCCGCCGCAGACGATGGAAAACCTGATGAGAACCTATCATCTGGATGAACCATTGTGGCGCCAGTATCTCATCTATCTCGGCAATGCCGTCACCGGCGATTTCGGTCCGAGCTACATCTACAAGGACAACACCGTCGCCCAGTTGATCGGCAAGGGCCTGCCCTATTCGCTGGAACTCGGCAGCTATGCTCTTCTATTGGCGCTGGTGGGCGGCGTTCTTGCCGGCACCTTCGCCGCGCTCAAGCAGAACAGCGCCTTCGATTTCTCGATCATGTCGATTTCGACAGTCGGCGTCACCGTGCCGAACTTCGTTGTCGCACCGGTTCTGACGCTGATCTTCGCCGTCATGCTCGGGCTTCTGCCGGCAGGCAGCTGGGGCGACGGATCGCTGCGATATCTCATTCTTCCAATGATCGCGCTCGCTTTGCCGCAGCTTGCGGTTATCGCGCGCCTGACGCGCGGTGCCATGATCGAGGCTCTGCGGATGGACCATATCCGCACCGCCAAGGCTTATGGTCTTCCAGCGCGCAGCGTGGTGGTGTTCCACGCCATGCGCGCGGCGATGCTTCCGGTCGTTTCTTATCTCGCGCCCTGTGCCGCAGCCCTGCTCACCGGTTCGGCGGTCGTCGAGACGATCTTCACGATCCCCGGCGTCGGCCGCTACTTCGTTCTTGGCGCCATCAATCGTGACTATACGCTGGTGATGGGAACCGTCGTTCTCGTCGCCATTTTTGTCATCGTGTTCAATCTCGTGGTCGATATTCTCTACGGCCTGCTCGATCCGAGGGTCAGACATGACTGATATCTCCGGCAATATTGCCCCTCAACCATCGGTGAAAAGCCGAAGCCTGTTCCAGCTGGCAGCCCTGCGTTTCAAACGAAACAAGGCGGCCATGGCTGGCTCCATCATGCTCGTGCTGATTACGCTTTTCTCATTTATCGGTCCGAATTTCCTTACGCACACCTATGATCAGGTGTTTTCGTCCTATGTCTCCGTGGCGCCAAGCCTTGAGCCACGCCCGGATGTGAACAACCTTCAGGGCGTGATGGAGGGCGTCGCAGGCCGCGCGCGCGTGGAACTGAAGGAATTTTCCGTGGAGGGGCAGACCTTCACGGCAACCATCACCTCCAGTAGCCCGATCGACCCGCGCGCGACACGTTATTTCGACCGCGCCAACGAATTCGAAAATACGAAGGTCGTCGCCACCGAAGATGAAGGCCGGACGCTGAAGCTGGAAGGCGAGGTAAACCGCGAATACTTCTTCTTCGGTACGGATTCGAACGGTCGCGACATGCTGGCTCGCGTGATGCTGGGTGGGCAGATCTCGATCACCGTCGGCGTTCTCGCCAGTCTCGTTTCGCTTGGGATCGGCGTCGTTTACGGCGCGACTGCGGGGTATATCGGGGGGCGTGTCGACAATGTGATGATGCGTTTCGTCGAAATCCTCTATTCGCTGCCCTTCGTCTTTCTGGTGGTCGTTCTGGTGGTCTTTTTCGGCCGCAGCTTTATCCTGATCTTCCTGGTCATCGGTGCCGTGGAATGGCTGGATATGGCACGTATCGTGCGTGGCCAGACGCTTGCCTTGAAACGGCGGGAATTTGTGAGTGCTGCCCAAGCCCTGGGTTTGAGCGACTGGCAGATCATCCGCCGCCACATCATTCCCAATACCATCGGGCCCGTCGTCGTCTTCGTCACCGTTGTCGTGCCCAAGGTCATTCTTCTGGAAAGCTTCCTCTCCTTCCTCGGTCTTGGCGTGCAGGCGCCGTTGACGAGCTGGGGCGCGCTGATTTCCGAAGGTGCCAACAATATCCAATCGGCACCATGGCTCCTGATATTTCCGGCGATCTTCTTCGTACTGACCCTGTTTTCGCTCAATTTCGTGGGCGATGGGTTGCGTGATGCGCTCGATCCCAAGGATCGTTGATATGACCAAGACATCTGAAACCATCCTCACCGTCCGCAATCTCAAGGTCGATTTCACCACGCCTGATGGCACGGTGAATGCCGTTAAAGGCATCGATCTTGACGTCAAACCGGGGGAAACGCTCGCCGTTGTCGGCGAATCCGGTTCCGGCAAAAGCCAGACCATGATGGGCATCATGGGGCTGCTTGCATCCAACGGCGTTATTGAGGGCTCGGCAAAATATCGCGGGCGCGAGCTGATCGGTCTGCCGGTCAGCAAACTGAACGACATCCGCGGCGCGAAAATCACCATGATTTTCCAGGAGCCGATGACCTCGCTCGATCCCCTCTACAGGATAGGCGCGCAAATCGCCGAACCGATCATCCACCACAAAGGTGGCAGCAAAAGACAAGCGCGTGCACGCGTTCTCGAACTCCTGAAGCTCGTGGGAATTCCTGATCCGGAGCGGCGCATAGACAGCTACCCACACGAACTCTCCGGCGGCCAGCGCCAGCGAGTCATGATTGCCATGGCTCTCGCAAATGAACCGGACATTCTGATTGCAGATGAGCCGACGACTGCGCTTGATGTAACGATCCAGGCGCAGATTCTCGACCTTCTGAAGTCGTTGCAGCAACGCTTCGGCATGGCCATAGTCCTGATCACGCATGATCTCGGCGTTGTCCGCCACTTTGCCGATCGCGTCGCCGTCATGCGCCGCGGCGAGATTGTCGAGACCGGCACGACGGAGGATATCTTCGATCGTCCGCAGGCGGAATACACCAGGATGCTTCTTGACGCAGAACCCAGCGGGCACAAGCCTGCAGTCGGTAAAGAGGCGCCGATCGTTCTTTCCGGCCAGAACGTGACAGTCGATTATAAAATCCCCGGCGGCTTCCTGTCGAAGCCGAGCAGGTTTCGGGCCGTCGATGACGTCAATTTCAGCCTTCACCAGGGACAGACCATCGGCATCGTCGGTGAATCGGGATCGGGCAAGTCCACGCTCGGTCGCGCGCTTTTGCGTCTTGCCCATGCAAATGGCCGCATTTTCTTTGGCGCGACGGAAATCAGCGGCCTCGACCGAAAGGCCATGCGGCCTTTGCGACGGCATCTACAGCTGGTGTTCCAGGATCCCTATGGCTCTCTCTCGCCGAGACAGACTGTCGGAGAAATAATCACCGAAGGTCTGTTCGTGCATGAGCAGCAACTCAGCCGGGCGGAGCGTGACAAACGCGCAATCGAAGCGCTGAAAGAAGTCGGTCTCGATCCCGCCGCCCGCAACCGTTACCCTCACGAGTTTTCAGGCGGACAACGTCAGCGTATCGCAATTGCCCGCGCGATCATCCTTAAGCCTGATGTCGTCATTCTCGACGAACCTACATCGGCGCTGGACCGATCCGTTCAGGGCCAGGTTATCGACCTGCTGCGCGATTTGCAAAAAACGCACGGCCTTTCTTACATCTTCATCAGCCACGACCTTTCTGTCGTCAAAGCCATTTCGGATTACGTCATCGTCATGAGAAACGGGAAGATTGTGGAGGAGGGAGAAACGGACGACATATTCAACAGGCCGACGGCGGAATATACCGAAACACTCATCAAATCCGCGTTCTCGGCGGGAGTCGCACGGTAGATTAGCGCCCGACTACCCCTCTTGGCAGGGCACAGGACGATTACGTCCGCGCTGTTCTTCCGGGTCTCGGTCTATCCCTGCGATCCTGCAAATCCAG
>NZ_JCABZP010000023.1:0-19700 GCF_059499945.1 Agrobacterium sp.
TAAGCCCGAGAAAATTCTACTTTTGAAGCCCGTTATTCGGCGGGGGGATTACCGCACCGCTGCGGGCGATAAACGAAACATCCTGTCGCCCTAGAGCGAAAGAGCAGCCGAGATTCATTGACGGGCGTGTCGGCGAAGTCGAAGCCGTCGATGTCTTTTGCCAAAGGCAATTTGGCGATGCTGAGCTGGTAGCGGATGGACCGGGCCTGTCTCTCGGAGATCTCCGACTGCAGGAGTCCAGCGTGGCCCAAGCAGGTAGCGAGTGTACAAGACTACCCGTCTTAGTTGACGCAGGCAGAAGCAGAAGCGGTGGCGAAGCTGTAAAATCGTATCCGATCATTCCTGGTAGCGGATAGCAATTCCGGTCTCTTGATGAGATTCGAACCCAAGCACCCCGACTGAATAATCCAGATCCAATTTATTTCCTTTGTTAGATTGGATATCTACTTTCTTATCAAGCGTTCTTTTCCCGTACGAGGACTCGGGACTTTTCTATTTCATCAGCCGGTAAAATGCCGAACGTGCGATGGATGGCCGGTTGATATTGCTTCTGGACGGCATCAACGCCCGCTGTGATAGCGCTTCTCCAAGATGGGCCCCTGCCCCATGCTTCGCGAAGAGCATCTGCCAGATCGCGGCCAGTTCCGGTTTCTTGCAATGCCTCGAACAGCATTCCGGCCTGACGCAAGTCCTTTTCTTTCTTTGCCCTGCCACCGGCATCATCTTGACGCCGGCCGGCCACGATCAGTTTGTGAACGGCGAACCGTGATGGATCGGGCACCACGACCGAGACACCGGCACCATGCAGCAAGATCGTTCGCACCGGATCACGGATGAGGAAGTCCATATATCGCAGAGGTTCGGCAGACGCTCCGCCGAGAGCCGGCATTTGCGCCGGTTGATCCGCGTAATCTTCCGATCCCCGGTTTGTCGTCAGGAACTCTACTCGGTAACCGGTCGAGTTGCGGAAAGCATTGGAGCGAGGGGAGCCAGAAACATGAGGTACGGCCCGGAATGACGGATCGATGGACTGAAGGAGAGCGACAATCGGCGGAATTGAATCTTCGACCTCGCTCGAGATCGCGTAATCTTGAGCCAGATCCGCGTCACCTGTCAGGATCGCAGCCATAGGCAGGCGGATACCGAGATGGGCCGCATAACATTGGAACGCGACTGTGCCGACGAGGACACCACGGAGCCGGAATAACCCAGCCGATGCCAACGCCTCAACAACTGTGCCTGTGAAGCGATCCGGAGCAATTAGACCCGCTTCGCGCGTCAGTGCCGCCACTATCTTTCGCCGGTTCTGGTAATCGTCCTTTTCGCCCCTGAAGGCTTCAACCCGGGTTGTGATCTCGTGATCATCAGCAGGGCCGACATAGCGGCGCTTTTGACCACCTTTGCCATCCGGTTGGTCGAAATACCAGTATGAGCGGTTGTCGACCTTGACCGAGACAAAGCGACCAGTTGGGGGGAAATCGGCCGACCACTGCGCATCAAAAGTCCGTTGCTGTAACTCCGCGACCATCGTCCGGAACATGAGGTCGATTTGCTTCATTTGAGGCGCCCTATAACATTTCCTCAAATCTAGTATAGTCAACCTATTTTCGCAAGCCGGACAACGGGAATACGACACAGACCGTTGAGATTTTCAACGGGCCAAAATCGTCAATCTTTTCCAGGCGAACGTAATCTGCAACAATTGAAAAATTCAGCGTCACCTAAAAGGAACCATCAACCTCGCTATTCCAAAATAGTTTTTTGCTCTTGATGGGATCTGAACCTGCGACCAACACACAAGCTGCATGACCCAACCGATCAGCTGATTGAATCGACATAAGAAATAGATTATGTTCCTGTTTTGTTCTATTGATGCAGGAGCGATTTTCGTGGCCCAGGGTGTCTCGCAGAAAATGCGCAAGATCGTTCATGTCGACATGGATGCGTTCTACGCTTCAGTTGAGCAGCGAGACCATCCGGAGCTACGTGGCAAACCCATCGCCGTGGGTGGTCCAGCCGCGCGAGGGGTCGTCGCGGCTGCGAGTTATGAGGCACGAAAGTTAGGCATCCACTCCGCCATGCCTTCGGTGATCGCCGCTCGCAAATGCCCAGACCTCATTTTCGTAAAACCACGCTTTGATATCTATCGTGCAATCTCGCTTCAAATCCGAGAAATCTTCGCTGAGTACACGACGCTCATTGAGCCACTGTCTCTCGACGAAGCGTACCTCGATGTCACTGAGAACTTGAAGAACATGCCAATCGCCACCGAGATTGCATCAGAGATTCGAGCGAAGATTAAAGCCGCGACCGGGCTAAATGCTTCAGCTGGCATCTCCTATAATAAGTTCCTTGCGAAGATGGCGTCGGACCTCAATAAGCCAAACGGTCAGGCAGTGATCACGCCTAAGAGTGGGTCGGCTTTCGTCGAAGGGCTCCCGGTGAAGAAATTCCATGGTGTCGGGCCGGCAACCGCGGAGAAAATGCATCGGCTTGGCATCGAAACCGGCGCGGATCTGAAGGCGCAGTCGCTTCAATTTCTCACACAGAATTTTGGTAAGTCCGGGCCGCATTTTTATGGAATAGCGCGAGGGATTGACGAGCGAGAGGTTTGTCCTAACCGACCGCGAAAATCAATCGGCGCAGAAGACACGTTCGTCGAGGATATAGATGACCTCCGTCTAGCGACCAGCGAATTAAAGCCGTTGGCAGAGAAAGTGTGGAGCTACTGCGAGGTGAAGGGTTTCAGAGGAAAGACGGTGACCGTGAAGATCAAATATGGCGATTTCACTCAGTCGACACGTAGTAAAACTGGTCCGTTCTGTTTCGCTAGTTGCAACGAGATATTAGAGGCTGCTTCCGGACTGCTCGCCAGCATATACCCGTTTAAACGATCCGTTCGGCTGCTTGGTGTGACACTCTCTTCACTGACAATCCGCGCCGGCACTGATGATGGCAATCAAATCCAGCTAGGGTTCGATTTGTGATCGAGGTGACTTGCCAGAAATTTCTTACGTTACGATCGTTGGCGTAAAGAGGCGGGAAGGCTTCTACACTCTGAAATTTTCTCCCCGAGCAAATCCGCAACCCACGGATGGTGCAACTCTGGAACCGCCATTCTGGCGTCACGTAGAGCGGTAAAGACAGCCGTAGCTACTGCCTCAACGCCTAGCGACGAAATAAGTATCTCCGAACTGAGGAGTTCGGCAGTCGATAGCAATCTCATTTCCGGAAATCGCTCGGCAGCAATCCGATTTGCTTTGCGCTCGTCAATAGCTGCAGGTAGCCCGGCCGACATAGCAAGCGCAAGCGTTGCAGCTTCACCATCGTCAAGTGTGGCTTCGGCACTTCCTGTAACCAAAGCCTCAAACAGATCTTCGCCTTGTTCATCGAACTCGCGAAATTCAAGCTGCCCGCTGGCAACCAGATCAGCGGCTAAGCCACCATCATGGCGACCGTTGTTGCGGTCGACGATCAACTCGCCCCTGACGACGGTGCTGGCCAGAAGAACGACGTTCAATGTTCGCAAGACCTCAGACGCAAGGCCGGTTGCGTTCAGATTGATTATCACACTGGTGTCTGCCACCAGACTCACGTGCCGGTCAACGAAGAATAGAGGTTGCCGCATTGGCCCCACCTTCTTCCGCGCCGACATTCATCAGTAGGTCACGCACTTGAATGCGGTCCAAGTGCAGCAACCTGCTAATCTGGCCTTCGCTGAGGAGGCCTCGTTGCGCTGCCTCGAATGCCAGAAGACTGGTTTTGAGAGGAACTGGCCTCACAGAGTCGTCCTTGAGCCGATCGGTCTGGACAGCATCACCTAACACCTGCCTTGCCTGCTCATCCGTAATGTGGCCGTTTTGGACGAACCAGTCCCAAGTACCCCTTTTCGTCAGTTGAAGTTCTTCCAACCGACGAACCAACGCCTCTCGCGAGACGTGAAAATAATGCGCGAGAACAATCACATGCCTGCGCGTGAGGCTTGCTGCACCGGCAGTCACTTCTTCAAACTTTTGTCGAACAGCCTGCGCAGGGGTAAGGAAGCCCCTGGCAAATGCGTTTGCGTACTTCTCCTCGCGTGAACTTTCCAGTTCGTCGATATCGTAAACTTCCGCATCGCCTCGCGTCGCAACCAGATGTCCCAATTCATGAGCTGCGGTCTGGGTGCGGCGATCGAGGGGATGTCTCGCGTTCAACAGAATACAGGCGCCAACCTGTTCATCAAAAGCAAATAACCCGGAGATCTTTCCCGCGAGTCCGCGTGCATAGACCCTCACACCCATCTGCAGCTCGAGCAAGGACATGATATCAGCTATCGGCGCTAAACCGAGGCCAAGCCAATGTCTCAACTCCAACGCGTGCTGCTCGGCTTGCTGTCGAACATCACCGCCAAGGATTCTTCGTTCCGGCGGAAGGTTACGGACGTGCTCGACGCCAAGCAGCGCCTCGAGCTCGACATCTGCCTTCACAAGTTGCGCCATCATCTCCGCAGCAGCGGCGACTGGCGCTTCCTCCTTGTCGGAGAGCCTGCGAAACTTCGGCATCAACTCTACATGCACCGCCTCTTTATGTACCAAGGCGTTGACGCTGGTATCGAGGAATCGGGCAATTAACTGAATCTCACCGATTTTTATCCGCCTGGCGCCCTTCTCCATAGCAACGAGTGTCGTGCGTGCGACGCCGATCGCCTCTGCGGTCTCGGCCTGGGTTCGCCCCATTGCCTCGCGCGAGATGCGAATCCGCTCGCCCAGTTCCTCTGGAGATAGCTTGTCGTTGATCGTGCTCGTGGCCATCACGTTAGCCACTGAGCGACGAATGACTTCGGTCCCAGATCCCTCATAAATGCCTTCCATTCCAATTCGTGCCGGTCAAGCAATCCGAAGAGCTCGCCCTCTGCGTCCTGAGGGGAAATATCCAACTCTTCTGACAATTGCCATGCGTGACGGATCATGCGCTTCCGTTGCACGGGTGAAGAGCGCAAATCTGCCAAATGATCAAGATGCAGAGTGCCGGCAATCGCATACTGCTCCATCGCGCCCGTAATTTTGTTGAAACCTGCAGCGGCCCCTGATTTGAAATCCAAAGCGGTTAGATTCTCCCAGATATAGCTATCCTTTGGCTCCTCGACTTCGGCAGCGTGAAAACTTAGGCGGCGAAGCATGCATGCCGCACAAATCCCGCAATGACGCCATTTTCCATCGACTGACGAGTTTCGGTTTTGCTGCCAGCACGAACGCGTCTGAAGCCATTCCGACTCATCGCCACCGAGAGCGGCGAATTCGCGAAGGGTATCACCTTTGGTCCGCCAAAGCCGAGGCAAGCGATAGGTCACCTGGTAACCAAACAGCGCTGCAAAAAACCGTTCCATTTTCGTCAGGAAGCGCGGATGGTTTCGGTAGTCTTCGTACCCGTGACTGGTCTGGACCAGTGAGGGGCCGAGTGCGCCCTGCCCGCTTTCCGGCATGACAACGTCATGGGTCCCCAAGAGATAGGCCGCAATGGCGCTCAAGAGCGTGAACTTGAACCCTCTGGTTCGAGCAGATGACTCGTTGAACCCACCAGGTCCCGGCTTCACTTTAAAAGGAATGTTGAGGAATGGCACCTTGCGATTTTCACGGCGCGGACGATCGTCCTTCTTCGAGCCTACGCGCAACCGAATAAGTCGATCAGAACGACCACCAACCGATAGTAGCGCACTGACGGCCCTTGAATCGAGGCCATCGCTAAATGGCGTGACGATCCGGCTGCTGTCCCCAAACTCAAGACGGGACTGTCGACCTACATCCTCCTCCGAGTCCTTGGTTCGCCGGATGAAAGTGAAGACCCACTCATCGCCGGTAAGCAACTTCAGTGCCGAAACTAGAGCCGAGACATTATCTGGATGCTCCCAGTGAGCTTGCTCAAAGACAGGCAAGATCACCTCGAAGCGCCGCATCCAGCCCCAGGCTGGCCGCTTGCAGGCCTTATCGCAGAACTCGACAGCGGCAATCAGCGTCAGCGCATCATAAATCCGGCTATCCCAGTTCTTCGTGCGATAATCGTCCAGATGCTTCATCTTGAAAACGATAGTTTTACCGATTTCTACAGGCAGAAAATCTGGGCTCGCCTTCATACCCTTTTCGGTGACCGCAACTTTGAGCGTCGGATACTCTCCTTCGAGGATTTTCATCGCAGCGCCACCCCATCGTCGATACCACCGCGCGCCGCCGGAAGCCTCGTGACCAAGACTGATCGATCCCCTAATATCGACCGAGCGATTCGGAAAAAGGTACCACTTTCTTCCATCGTTGCACTGACACTCCTCATCCGTTCACGGATAACACGGCTGGCGCCGTTTCCGCGTTCGGCCAGGTAGTGTTCCTCTGTGGTGAGGCCATTGGCATTCAGCCGCTCGCTTAGAGCAGTCGCAACACCGTCCTCCAGGGCTGCATAACCGCTGAGGCCCTGCCGCACGGCCATTTCCGTGCATTCAGCAGTGCTCGCCGCAAGCGGATGTACAGCAGGATCGACACGAAGCTCTTTCAGTTGTCGCTGAACTTCTGTTGAATCTCGGCTGAACAGGTCAGCTCCTGAGACAATGTCAATCAGCTGCCGGACGACGCTTCGCAGTTCCATTCGAGCATCGCCGATAAGCGCTGCTTCAGCTGTCTCACAGATTTCCGAGATCGAGAATGCAGGCTTATAGGCGCGCTCAGCAACGCGCCTATATTTCGGACGAAGTGGCAGACTTTTATGCGGACCGTCGCTCATAAAGCATCTCCTTATGTCAGGAGTATTGATTTTTTTATCTGCCAATGTCAACTCTCTCGCATTAAGAGATTAGCGCCAGATACGAATCGCATAGGTTGTCCACTTCCAGATCTCAGAAACCTCGGGACAACAGAACAAGCGGTGATGCCCCCTTTGCATCTCTCCTCCGACATTCTAGGACAGGCGAAGCAGGGAAGCGTTTTTCCAAAGATCACCTATCGAAGCCCAGATCGTGCTGAAATCCGTGCGAGACGAATCGGGAGTCCTCGGGAGATTGCTCGACGGAGGGCATTCGGCCGGGGCATTTCGGCGCGTAGGAAAAGACGCGTTTGCCGACGATATCTTGAAAACGATGAAAGGCGCGATGTACGACGTTAGAGAGACCAACCCGTTCGATCAAAACCAGCGTTAGGCGGTCCTTGATGTTTTTCCTGCTGCCCCCGGCCTTCTCCTGAAAGGAATCGAACCGCCAGCGCCTATCCAAAGCTTGCTATGACGTTGAATCGATTAAGCAACCCCAGCGTAATAACGGTGTGACCCGGCCCAATGCCGCATGGGTGTCGCCTTGAAAAAGGTAACAACATAAACGAATTTGCAATTCCCGTCGGCTGCCGAAGCAGAATAGCTTGTTGGTCTCGACATTTTGGACGCGCCGAGCCTCCGCCCCAGTTCCCCAGCTGGGTGAACGCTCTAACCAACGCGAATAGCCTTGGGCGGCGACGCGCTCGGCAAAATCTGAATGACCTCGCCCCGTTTAACTATTCCATTTTGAAGTAAGCTCTGGACTGCCGTGTGAACGGCCAACTCATCTTCAACAACTCCTATGCCATGATCAACACCGCGATCAGTGGCTTTGATATTGCCTATGTGGAGATGTATATAGCGTCTGGTGCGCTACAGCGGGATCTAGCCGATTGGTCCCCTTTCTTCGAAGGCTACTATCTCAACTATCCCAGCCGCCGCCAGGCCCTCCCCGCGCTCAAGGTCATTGTCGATGCACTGCGGCATTGACAAACGCCGATCGCAATGGAACAGTGTGGTGCGGCCTTTGGCTCACCATGCTCGTCAGTGCATCGATATCGGCATTTCTGCTTAAAGAGCTTCCATCGCCTGCCTGATAAGCGACAAATCTTTCGCTGATAACCTTGCCCTGTCGATTACGATCTCGAGTGCCCTAGCTGCAGTCGCAGTTGCACTTTGCAGGCGCAGCTCTCTAACAGTCCAGATTCCTTTCTGTGACAACCCCTTAATGACAACGCGATTCTTCTTGATAATGAAGCCTATGTGCTTCGCCGGATCGTCGAAGTAGGGGTGAACAATCCAAAACTTGCACTTTGAATAGTCGGCGGCACGGACCTTTATCGTATCAAGCGCCTCCTTGACTTGGAAGCCATTGCAATATTCGCAACTCAGAATGATGTTCTTCGCTTCGAAGGTCCAGTCTGGATAAAGATCCTTGGGTGCAACGTGGTCTCGGTGAGCAGATCGTCGCCCGCGGTGTCCGACTCTGGCTTCACACCAAACGCATTTCCCCTTCTGGACCCGCATGCCGTGATCCTTCACTGCTTTTTTGAAAGCTTTGATGCTATTTGTCTGCCGACCCCACGCTTCTTTACGAACATTGACCGAAATGAGGTCGAGAGCCGTTTGGACTGCGGGGTCGATGACTGCACAGGCACTAAGCTTCAGCATTGTTATTCTCACCGAGGTAAGCTTTGATCGAGCGCAGAATCTCGGCAAGCGCCGGATTGTCCGGAGCGGCGATCGGAACTAGCCGCCGATAAATACGTCCTAGCTCTGCAAGATTTCTACGGCGCGTGCCGGAAATCATCTCGAGAGCGACGGTCAGATCATGCTCGACGTAACTGTTACCTGACGTTCCGATGCCGAAGACTCGATAAAGGATGTTGTCGGGTGATCGCCCGAAAACATCTCCATCATAGGCCTCGAACGCCCGATCCGATGGACCTCCTGCAACTGTCAGCGAACCTACTGGTTGCTGGAGATCGGACACGAGAAAATGCGAATGTGTTGCAATCACGACATGTGTGGCGGGATACGCCGTTAACGTTTGCAGAAGGGATGGAACATATTGCATCTGCCAAGCAGGATGCAGGCTAACCTCTGGCTCATCAATAAAAACCGCTGACGTCTCGGCGAGATTGGCAACGAGTCCCGTAACCGTGCTCAGGATGTGTTGTTCACCGGAACTTAGGTCACCGAACGTAAACAAGCGTCCCTGTTTGTGGAAGCAAAGCCGCCCCCCGCCGAACAGCCTTAGACGCCGGCCAATCTCAAGGGCCTTTACAAAATAATCAATGTCGCCACCGATTTCCGGAAACGATGGCAGTATCTCAAAACGAAAAGTTGTACCGCGAGAACTGGGTACGCGATGTGAATAGTCGCGAAGGCGTCGTATCAATGACCAAACAATTTCCAAATCATCGATTACGGCCTGACGGTTCTCCTCCATCATCCCGGTAACAGGGCTGTTTCGCCTCGAGAGATATTGAACTGCCTTCGCTACAAACTCTTCGAAGCTCCGCATGAGGGCCAGAGATCTGGGCTCAATGGTGATCTCGCCGTATATTGGAAGATCGAGGTTCAGATACGGGAACCAATGCTCGCTAAGACGGCTCGTCGTCCCCTCGCGAATTGCAGTGAGGAAGCTGAAGAACGTACTGGTTTCAATGGCACCGGTCGACGTCATGTTCGTCGACTGACGAAGACCGAGGTATTGATAGAACCCATCGTCATCGCGGCCCGCAAATCGGAACCGGTCCATCGGCAGGTGGGCAATCGCCAAAACCTTGTCGGGCAACATCAGTTCGCTGGCCGGGACTTCACGTCCATCCCGCGACACCGCCAGGGTACGTTCGCGCCGTTCAACCGACCATACAGAACCATCAAGCCAATAGGAAAGCCTCATGTCAAAGCGGTCCGTGGTGACGCCTTTCGTCAAATCGGCGTCTTGCTTCGGAAGTGACAGCTGCGAGCTGCGTATGCGCAGTGATGGAAGAGCATCGTCGCGACCGTTCACGATAGCCTTAATGTTGCAAAGTTCGTCCGCGATCGCAGCAAGAACTCGGCTTTTCCCTGAGCCGTTGGCGCCGATTATGATCGACGCCTTGGCGCCGTGCTCGAAATGCTCATTGACGAATAAGGGAACATGGGCCGATTTGGTCTCAAATGAAATCATATGGAAGCCACGCTTCACAGATCGCATGCCGACATTGCTTCTCAAGATATGCCACTCCATTCATGCTACATCGATCCCGGTACCGATTAGCCGGAGCCCGTCAGCCTCTTCCTTCTGACTCGTCCTTTCGGTCCCAGCGCCGACATCTACCTATAGGCGATTAATCGTTGTCGCTCGGAAATCGATTTGAGCTTTTGCAGGTCTTCATCATCTGCGGCTCGCGACGGAGTAGGCCTTACATTTCCGAAATACTTTCTGTCTAGTCCACCGTAGGTGAGTGCATTCGACAACTTCGTGAGGCGCATCTGAAACATCTTCGCACCGACGACGAGCTCGATCGGATTGTTGCCGTGATTGAATAGTTCGATCGAAAAGCAGCCGCGGAATCCGGGCTGTACCATTGTACTCACCGAGATACCGAGACGGGTGTAGCTGCTTCGGGTAAGGACATCGGCGTAGCAATCGCTGGGTAACGCGATGTACTCCAACGTTGTCGTCAGCACGACCTGATCCGGGTAAAGGATGAAGCGTTCACCGAGCTCTCGCCGCGTCGGCTGAAAATAGGTGGAGATCGGTCTGAAACGCTCATCGTCGCGCGCCACACCAATGTAGGGGCGCCTCGTCACAATCGAGACCAGAAAATCATATCCAAGCCTCAGATCGACAGTCATCTCCCCGATCTGCTTCTCATCAAGCAAGGGTTCTATCCCGAGGCGAAGGCCGTCTGTGCGGGAGAGGCGCTCAAGTATCTCATTCCTGATCACTGAGGCACCTCGTTCCAAAGACTGCGGATCGAAGCGTTACGGATCGACTTCTCAGTGAGGTCATTCACAATCCGGACAACGTCGAGTTGGTTGGCGTCGGCAGCCCACTGCGGCCCATCACCCGACTTCACCTTTCCGAGGTAAGACCAGCCAGCCGCCATCATGCCATGCAGCTCCGGCGTGTCCGAGACCGTGTACGGTCGAATGTCGTCAAACGCAGTCTCGATCGCCGGCACGGCGTAGCGCTGCTCTAAACGAGGAAGGCCGAGCTTCTGCAACGCTCCCTGGTACATCGACAATTCGTCAAAATCCTCGCCGGCAAGAAATGACCTGATGACCTCGATCCTCGTCGCCGTCGCAGGATGTGTGTTGCTATGATCGGCGTGGGGATTGATGGCGTGGATACTGTCGACAATAGCAGACCCGACGTAGCACGCGGCAAAAAGATCCGCGAAATGCTCACGACGATGGTTCTGAAGAACCTCCTGCACACCGTCAGAGACACCGTGCACAGGATGTGTAAGAAACGTCACATCGGTGACATTCCGCGCCAAATCGACAAAATGCCCCAATTCGTGATAGAGAGCCGCACAAAACAACGGCATGTGCTTATAGATGCGCGGAACGCCGATGAAGATCAGTTTTTCCTGCGGCAACTGCCCGGTATATCTGTCCATCGTCTTAGCAACAAAGTCCCAGGGATCGCCGGGTTTGAGGTGGAAGTCTTTTTTGTCGGTAAGCGCCGTTGTGACAAGACACGGGTCGGTCAGCCAGTCGGATATCGCATGACGCATGCAATACTCGATTTCGTAAGGCGCTTCCTTTGTCGTCGAGCCCTGCAGGTAGCGATGACACGTCCAGACCTTGTCGGCAAAGGAGCGCAGGATTTCATCATCGTATGGCGGCGAGCTTGTGAGCGCATGCTTGATCACATCGATCAATGCGTAGGCGTGCTTCTCGATCGCCCGATTAAAGTAAGGGGTCTTTGAAAGATGCGCCAAGCTCTCGGCAAGCAGCGCAAGGTCAGTACGCGGATGCAAGTCTCGGCTCCAGGTTTCGGAGCACCTCGTGAGCAACGGTTTGACTGACGTCTCCTATGGAGTTGACGCCCGCCAAGGCATCGCGCAACCCTTCGTAGACGCGCATGTCGTTCGCAAGCTGTACGGCCTGCGGTGTCACGTCCGGAGAGACCGCACTAGGATCATCAGAAAGTATTCTCGCTTGGTGCAAAACGTCATCGAAATGGAGCGAGAGGGGATGTGGAAGCTCGCGGTTACCTCGATCGATCAAGACCAATGCCAGCCGGAATAGCTCAAGGCGTCTGTTGTTTTCCGATGGCATGGCTGCAAGCATAACGTCCCCCAACTCGCGCCGAATCAAGTGAGAGTAACCCGGCTAAGTTGAGTGTGGAACATCAACCACTAATTTTCTGGAAAAATTCCCCCACTATCTTTGCACCACTCGACCCGCCCCCCGCGCATCCAGAAGTGGCAGCGGCATCCGTCCATTCTGCGAACAGAGGGATGGATACTCGGCCGCCCCAGCCAATCTCTATCGATCGACCAGCGCGGCCGACGCTCGGGATTGAGCGACAACAGCAGCGGCGTTCCGCAGCCAGACGGGCACTGAAACGTGACCCATTTCGGCCGTTGCGGCGGCCCAACGACAACGGCCCTACCTTTTGGCAACTCCTCCGGCGCAGGCATATCAAGGCTGTGAGATACTAAGAAATCCGGCTTCTCGATCAGCCCGAGCCACGTGAGCAGTGTTGCGATCGTGTGACGCACCATTAGCCAGCCCTCCCGAGAAAGGGCTGGACGTCGCCGGCACCATGAACACGGTCAGAGCCACAGATACGGCAGGGCTCTTTCTTGGCGCCCGGACGAAAATCCTCCAACAGGTGGAACTTTCGCACCCGATTGGCTACGTCGCCCTCCGCCCCACGGAACCGGTTGACACGCTGGATCAGCTCTTCCACTGCCATCGTCGCAACAGAGGTCGTGAAGGAGATCACGGCCGGCGAAGGATTGCCCTCGCCGCGGACATAGGCCTCGGCCTTCCGGCGCTCGAACTCCTCCGGGTCCGTCCGGCGCAATGCCTCCTCAGCCGCGACACTGGCATTGACGATGCGCCGGCAGACAAGGCAGCTGTTCCCCGGCTCAACCACGGTGACTCTGCCGTCAGCCTCAAGACACGAGATGCCGTGCCGTTCGGCCACACGCAGCGAGAGCCCGACGTCAATGACGGGAATGAGGTAGTAGTACGCCAGCCTGTTGAGTAGCAGCCGGCCGTCATGATCGTCCGTGCATCCGAAGATCAAGTCCATGGACTTCAATGCGTCTCGGCATTCGGCCGAGCCGATCCAGCTGTCAAACGTCATGACCTGCGTTCCGAGGCCCATACGCTCGATCTCGCGCTTTGCGACTTCGACCTTCTTCACGCCCTCCTCGGCGTCCTGCCAAGTCGCACCGTAGAGACGATTGAGATTCGAATGCTCAACGCGGTCGGGATCGAATACTGTGATGTGTTTCACCCCCATACGCGGCAACTGCTGCAGCATCGGGCTTCCAGTCCCCCCTGCACCGACAACGCCGACCCGCAAATGGCGGATCTGTGTTGTGAAGCCCGCGCCAAGCGCCAGCTCCTGGCGAACGAGCGCAGGCGCGTGGCCACGCTCCGGCTCAGCAAAGAATGTCGTCGTCCAGCTGCCCCCGATCGTCCGGGCGAAGCTCAGATTGGTGACCTTCTCCGGGGTCAACCACACACGGCCCGCAACGAGCCTCCCGCGGACGAACAGCAGGCTCGGCATCACGGCTTCATCACCATTACGATTCTGCGCCAGCCGAACCAGCTCGGCTTCATTCCGGTCATCCTGACCCGAGAAGTGCGAAGGCCCGCCCGGATGGGAATGACCGATGCCGAGCTGAAGTCCCTCACGGTCGGCGCGTGCGAGCAATTCGACGAACCGTTTCGTGCTCCAGGAAATATGCTGGTGATCGGCGGACGTGATTTCTTCGTCGAGGACCGGCAGGACCTCCTTGACCAGCAGCCTGAGGCGAGGCTCGTGGTCAAACGGGTCCTGGCCGATGCGCGAGGTGCCGAACAGGACATATGCGGCGTGCTCCAAACCGTCCGGGCGACAGAGCGTCTCCCCGAGCAAGGCGAGGTGGTGGTTCGTGATAGTAAGATCCGGCGCCATCATGCTGCGATCTCCAGGGCGCGTTCAATGCGACGAAGCATCGTCCAGATGCCGTCCACACCCGGGCGCCAGGCATCATTGTGGCGAGACCAGCGCTGCCACGACTTGCCGCCGAAGGCGTGCGGCTGATCGGCTGCATTGGGATAACGCTGGCTTGCGGCAAGCCGGACCCAGGGCATGAGATAGAACATGTCCGGGGCGCAGTCCGGATATGCCGGCGGGAGCAAGACCAGGATATCGGCGGCACCCGCATCGAAGCGCGACGGCGGCAGACTCCAGCCCTTGAGCACGATCGCCTTAGAGCTACCTTCGATCACCTCGTCGAAGGCGATACCCTGATTAACGAGATACTCGCGATCCTCGGGCGGGAGCACTACTGCTCCCGCGCCTTCGGTGGTGGTGTCGATGCCGGTAAAGAAACGCTCGGTTCCGTCACCCTGCAGATCGACCTTCTCCTTGTTGCCGATCAGACGGTCGTCGCCGACACGCTGAGCCAGCCAGACACCATATGAGCCGGGATCGACGCCGGCGAGGCGCTTCAGCTGAAGGCCGGTGATGAAGGGGAGACCCCATTCAAACTTGCGGCCGTCGAGAACGAAACGAAACGAACGGTCGCTTTTGAAGGTGATGAACTGCTCACGACCCGCGCGGCGGAGATCAACGCTTTCGTCCGGGCGGATTTCTTCTAGCTGGCCATCATCGAGTTCGTGAAACAGGAGATGCTCGTCCGTCGGGAAGAGCTTTGTCTTCTGCAGGATCTGCTCACCCGTAACGATGGGGTCATTGAAGGTGAAGGGGTTGCCGTCGATCTTGACGTCGAAGGTGAGACGGCGTTCGAGAACATTGTCAGTCATTGGGAGGACCTTATGTTGCCGACAAGGCGACCATCGCCTCGTCTGCATCCATAAATAATAGCTATATTTTAGCTATGCAATAGCCATTCGATGAATTTTTTTTGTTGACTATTTCAGTAAAATATCTATCTTTTTGGAGTCCAAATCTCGCTGGAGGATACAATGAAGAAAACAATGACCCTCAATCTCACTGACGCCGAGATGCAGGTTTTGCAGGATCTCTGCGATAAGAAAGACCTGTCAAAGACGGCAGTGCTTCGCCAGGCGCTCAGGCTGTATCAGCTTGTCGACGTGCGCCTTGATCAAGGTGGTAAGCTCTTCTTCGAGGATGAAGCCAAGAAGGAGAAAGCAGAACTCATGGTGCTATAATCGTGACATCCCATCCAGTTTTCCTGACCGATAAACGCACCGGCGAGCCGGTGGCTGCGGAGCTCATCGAGACCATAAGCGAGGCTGACCTTCGTTCGGTGGAAACCGAATGGAAGCCGGTCACCGTCGAAAGGATCAGAGCGCTCATGGCCAAGGGCCTGAGTCCTGCGGATTGGCCGGAAGGCTGGCATTGGACGTGGAGAGACAAAGTGACCGCGATCGACGGGCTGCTTGCTTTCCAGACATTTGCGCTTCGTTGTGAAGGCAAACTACAAGGCTTGATGCAGCTTAACACTGCGCGCGCACGCTGCCGTGTTGCCGAACAGGTAGGCAAGGACCTGGTCTATGTCGATTATATCGAGACAGCTCCTTGGAACCGCAAAGCCATCGTAGATGTCCCCCGTTTCGGCGGCGTTGGTACAATCATGATCCGCGCCGCAATTGAAGTCAGTCGAGACCACGAGTTGCGCGGTCGCATCGGCCTGCATTCCCTTCCGAGTGCAGAAGCCTTCTATGCGAATGCCTGCGGCATGACCGATCTTGGCCTCGACGGAACCTACGAAGGATTAAGATACTTTGAGATGACATCGGCCCAGGCCGACGCATTCTCAGGATAGGAACAGCCATGAAACTCGAAATCACGAGGGAATGGTTCGTAAGGAGAGCCAAGCAGGAAGGCGATCTTGAGATTTCCGCCGGCCGACTCGCCAGGGACCCGACCCCAGACGAAACCGACATTGAAGCCGCTGTTGCAAACATCGCGGATCCGATCCGTATGGCATTCGGTTCGCTCGTCGAGACCATGCGACGGCGTAGAGGACTGACAGTCGAAAAGCTTGCTGAGCGGCTCGACCTTGATGTGGGTGACATTATGCGCATCGAGCGCGATGCGCATTTCCGACCGGAGCCGAGGGCTGTATATCGCCTCGCGGAAACGTTCGACTTGCCACACAAGGCATTGCAGCAGCTTTCCGGAAATACGGTTGCAAGACCGGGCCTGCAGGAACAGGCTTTGCGTTTCGCAGCACGATCCGGCGAGTCGCCGCAGAAACTGTCGCGCGATGAGCAGCGAGCTCTCGAAGAGTTCGTCGCATACTTGCAGAAGCAACAGGGCTGACGAAGTGCGCAATATCATCCTCAGCCGATCGACGGCCTCTGACATTGAGAACCAGGTCAACAAGGTTCTTCGTGGACTTGGAAATCCGGAACCGCCGTTGCGGCTCGAGGATGTGCGCGAACTCTTGAAACTCGATCGGGGCTATTACTCCAGTACGGATGACAGCTTCCTGCGAGAGACAATCAGCAAGCTGACAGTGGCTGGGACGCAGGTTCTCAAGCGCCCCGGTCTCCTTCTGGACGCCGTCCGCAAACTCGATTTGCGGGCGCTATATCTTCCCGACCGCAAACGCATCTTGCTTGATCAGGCACAGCCAGATGCGAAACAGCGGTGGAACGAAGCACATGAAATTGGCCACAGCATCTTGCCGTGGCATGAGGATCTGATGCTGGGTGACAACGAGCACTCGCTCGTCCCGAGTTGCCATGCACAGATCGAGGCCGAGGCGAACTATGCCGCCGGCCAGCTTCTTTTCCTCCAATCTCGTTTTCGAGTTGCGGCGAACGATTCAGCGCCGAGCCTCGATGCGATACGAGCTCTGAAGGGAAGTTTCGGGAATACCTATACGACCACGTTTTGGCGTTTCATCGAGGATTCTCACAAGGATGTCCCGATGATCGGCTTGATTGGGTGTCACCCTCGCTATCCCGACGACGGAACTGGCGCCGCCTTTCGGCACGTCGTAGAGTCGCCGGCGTACAGGTCAATGTTCGAAAGCCTACCAGTCGAGCGCCTAAGACGCGAGATTCTAACCTACTGCCTCTTCCGCAAAGCCGGCCCGCTCGGTTCGGGAGAGGTGAGTATCACCGATCGGCGGGGTGAGCGACACATCTTCCTCTTCGAGTCATTTTCCAACACATATGATTGCTTGACGCTGGCCACCTACCGGCACCCCCTGGCGCGGATCGTTAGATTGTGATCGTACTGGTCAACGCTGCGATGCGCCGGGTCGAAAATACCCAAACTTGAGAACCAAATATCGGTAGCAATCCCAGAACGACAACTTCTACGGGATGACATTTTTTTCCCGGCATGCAAGCTTTACTAGAGCGAAACTATGTTCGTAAACGGGGCACTTGGATGAGTAATGTCGAGGCGATTCTTTTCGGAAACAAGGGTGAAGAGGATGGGCTTGCGATCGATATCGTTGGTCGCTCTAGATCTCGCGAATTGTTTTTCGCCGTTGTAGGCCCTGTGGGAGCAGGAGGATCGCGCGTCGTCAACTCACTCAAAAGAAGTGGTGAGGAAGCCGGCTATCAATGTGAGATCATAAAGGCCAGCGATCTGATCAAGGGCTGGGCGGCTGAGAATCGCCCATCCGAGACCATTCCTTCCTCAAAGACCCTTTCCGTTGTCGAGCAGATGCAAGATCTGGGTGACGAAATGCGCCGGCGCGATACCGCGGCGGTCGCTCGCGACGTGATGCGCGAAATTGCCAAGAAACGAGCGGATGCCCAGAAGGTCAAGTACACTCGCGGTGAAGCCGTCATTCCGAATGATGTCAAGCGGATATACATGATTGACTCAATACGTCACCCCGCTGAGGTAAACGTCTTGCGACGGACGTACGGGAACTCATTTGCACTTGTTGCAGTCGTCTGTGAGGAAAATGAACGAAAGAGACGAATACTAGGGAAATATTTTACAATACCAGAGAGCAGTAAATTAGAGAATATTAAAAAAGTTGAGGAATTCGTTAAGAGAGATGCAGACGATGTAACTAAGAAGCATGGTCAGCACGTAACAGAAGCATTTCACGAGGCTGATTTCTTCATTGATAATACAACGCACGACGTCAATGACGATCAACATTTATTGGATGAGAAGTGCGGCCGGCTTATCGACATCATTTCACATTCTAAGGTCGTTCGCCCGACAATTGAAGAAACCGCAATGCATCACGCCCATTCTGCACGTGTCCGTAGCGCCTGCATGTCGCGGCAAGTTGGGGCGGCGGTTCTTGATGATGGCGGGACAGTAGTGGCCACAGGCGCGAACGAGGTGCCCGCTGCTGGCGGGGGAGTCTATGGAGAAACAGGTGGTGCCGCTAACCGCCTCCATGACGACAGGTGTGTTTTTCGCTCGTCTAGTCCATATTGCAGCAGTAACCGCGAGCAAAACCGAATAATTGACGAATTGATTTCGGCGATTCCGGAACTTGCCGCTGTCACTGATCGCGTAAAACTCGCCGCAAGTCTTCGCCAGACGTCTGTTGGTGGGCTTATCGAGTTTTCTCGTGCAGTGCACGCCGAAATGGACGCACTGTTATCGGCTGGCCGCGAGGGAGTATCGACTGTCGGAACGCGCCTGTTTGTCACCACCTTTCCCTGTCACTATTGTGCCCGCCATATCGTTAGTGCGGGCGTCTACGAAGTACAGTACATTGAACCCTATCCAAAAAGCTTAGCGACGACGCTTCATAGCGACGCGATAGAGGTCGATGAAGCCAAATGGATACCCCCGCGCCGGCAGTCCATGGCCGAGGAGCGTGACAAGAGCCGCAAGGAGGAGGTCACTCCTGGGAAAGTTCTATTTAAACCTTTTGTAGGTGTCGCGCCTCGCCTATATCTCAGAGCTTTCGAGAAGACTTGGCGCTTGAAGGACAAACAAACTGGGGAATTCAAAATGGAACCGCCTGAGTGGGGCGATGAGTGGTCGTCGCTGACTGTTGGCTATCCAGAGCTTGAGGCTGCGTTGACGAAGTGAAGAAGATACCGTCGCATCTCAGATTGGTTGCCTCTGACCCGGTACTGCCGCGCGCAGTCCAGGAAAGGGTAACTGTTGGGAAGCGCAAGCTAAAATTTGAAGAGCAGCTCAGCTTTAACCTCGACGGGGAGGTTCAGGAAAAGCGTGTGATCCTTATTGCGATGGCTCCTCTTCATGGACGGCGATTCATGGAATTGATTGCGTCAATTCAGCCCAAAGTTGTCCTAGATACGAGACATGCGATCAGGTTCGATTTGCCTGGCACGAGCCGATCTCACGTATTTGCTAGATTTGCCAGCGTCCACGCGTATTACACGAAGGCGCACATCCCGTGGCACGAGCTCCGAGCGGCCGACTTCATGTTGGATCGCGGCCCCCTCTCGAACAGATTGCACCATGAAATTCTCGAAAGAGAGGAAGACTGTATCATGGTGCTCTTACCTGATGCAGAGCATCTTGGGCTATTTCGATCCTATCTTAATCGTCAACTCTCGACTTCATCGAGGATGGATTGGCGGATCGAGGAGGCGGTTTAGGGCTGCTTCTTATATATTTCACGGGCCTGCGTATCAGGTGGGAACGTTTCGAATGCGGTGATTTTCCGCAGCGCCTTTCCATGCCAGCGCCATACTCGCACGCTGAGATCTTAACGTTCGATTCCTATTTTGTCAGTGGTTCGATCTCATTCGGTAATCCCCCCGCCGAATAACGGGCTTCAAAAGTAGAATTTTCTCGGGCTTAA
>NZ_JCABZP010000024.1:0-19314 GCF_059499945.1 Agrobacterium sp.
CGATCGTGCCAATGTTGACGTGCGGCTTATTGCGCTCGAACTTGCTCTTTGCCATTAGTGGCTCTCCATTCTTGTCCCTTGACGGGAATAATCTTCAAAATTCGGTGGGGCGTACCCCGATCACTTCTGACCGGAGTACTTTGCCTGGATTTCCTGCGCCACGTTCGACGGAACCGGCGAATAGTGGTCGAACGTCATCGAGTACTGTGCACGGCCCTGCGACATGGAGCGCAGGTTGTCGACGTACTTGAACATGTTCGCGAGCGGAACATGCGCGTTGATGACGACGGCGATACCACGGCTTTCCTGGCCCTGGATCTGACCACGACGGGAGTTCAGATCGCCGATAACGTCACCGACATAGTCTTCCGGCGTTACGACTTCGACCTTCATCATCGGCTCGAGAAGCTGTGCGCCAGCCTTCTTCGCTGCTTCACGGAAGCAGGCACGCGATGCGATTTCGAAGGCGAGAACCGACGAGTCAACATCGTGGAATGCACCGTCGACCAGCGTCGCCTTGACGCCGAGCATCGGGAAGCCAGCCAGCGGACCGGAAGACAGAACGCTTTCGATACCCTTCTGAACGCCCGGGATGTATTCCTTCGGAACAGCACCACCGACGATCTTCGATTCGAACTTGAAGTCTTCGCCTTCGGGGTTCGGTTCGAAGATGATCTTCACGCGAGCGAACTGACCGGTACCACCGGACTGCTTCTTGTGCGTGTAGTCTTCTTCGTGCTGACGCGTGATGGTTTCGCGGTAGGCAACCTGCGGAGCGCCGACGGTAGCTTCAACCTTGAACTCGCGACGCATACGGTCAACGAGAATGTCGAGGTGAAGTTCGCCCATGCCTGCGATGATCGTCTGACCGGATTCTTCATCCGTCTTGACGCGGAACGAAGGATCTTCAGCAGCCAGACGGTTGAGCGCGAGGCCCATCTTTTCCTGGTCGCCCTTGGTCTTCGGCTCGATCGCGATCTGGATGACCGGCTCAGGGAATTCCATGCGCTCGAGGATAACCGGCTTCAGCGGATCGCAGAGCGTATCGCCAGTGGTGGTTTCCTTGAGGCCAGCCAGAGCAACGATGTCGCCGGCAAAGGCTTCTTCGATGTCTTCACGGCTGTTGGAATGCATCTGCAGCATACGGCCGACGCGCTCGCGCTTGTCCTTGACCGTGTTGATGACAGACGTACCCTTTTCGAGTTTGCCCGAGTAGATACGTGCGAAGGTCAGCGAGCCAACGAAGGGGTCGTTCATGATCTTGAACGCGAGCATGGAAAGCGGCTCGCTGTCATCGGCATGACGCTCGATTTCGGCTTCGGTCTTGAAGTCGATGCCCTTGATCGCGGGAATGTCCAGCGGCGAAGGCAGGTAGTCGACGACGGCGTCGAGAAGCGGCTGAACGCCCTTGTTCTTGAACGCGGTACCGCAGAACATCGGGTGGAACTTCACGTCGATGGTGCCGCGACGAACGAGCGCACGGATCTTCTCGTTGTCGGGCATGATGCCGTTCAGGTAGTCTTCCATCGCTTCTTCGTCGATCTCGACAACGGTCTCGATCAGCTTTTCGCGATATTCGTCAGCCTTGGCCTTCATGTCTTCAGGAATTTCGACGACGTCCCACTGAGCGCCGAGCGATTCGTCGCGCCAGATGAGTGCGTTCATCTCGATCAGGTCGATAACGCCCTTGAACTCGGTCTCAGCGCCGATCGGCAGCTGCATGACAACGGCGATGGCGCCGAGACGGGTCTTGATCATTTCTACCGAGCGGTAGAAGTCAGCGCCGGTCTTGTCCATCTTGTTGCAGAAGATCATGCGCGGAACATGATACTTCTCGGCCTGGCGCCAGACGGTTTCCGTCTGCGGCTCAACACCGGCGTTGGCGTCAAGCAGCGCGATGGCGCCGTCGAGAACGCGCAGCGAACGCTCAACCTCAATGGTGAAGTCGACGTGGCCGGGGGTGTCGATGATGTTGAAGCGGCGCATCTTGCCGTCGCGACCCTTCCAGAAGGTCGTGGTGGCAGCGGAGGTGATGGTGATACCACGCTCCTGCTCCTGTTCCATCCAGTCCATCGTGGCTGCGCCATCGTGAACTTCACCGATCTTGTGCGACTTACCGGTGTAATAAAGGATACGCTCGGTGGTCGTCGTCTTGCCGGCGTCGATATGCGCCATGATACCGAAATTGCGGTAGTCTTCGATTTTATATTCGCGAGCCATAATGGACTGCCTTTCGATATGCGACCGGTTAAGATTACCAGCGGTAATGCGAGAATGCGCGGTTGGCGTCGGCCATCTTGTGCGTGTCTTCGCGCTTCTTGACAGCAGAACCGCGGTTGTTCGCAGCGTCCATGAGTTCGCCGGAAAGGCGATCGACCATGGTCGTTTCGTTGCGCTTGCGGGCAGCCGTGATCAGCCAGCGAATAGCGAGAGCCTGACGGCGCTCGGGGCGAACGTCGACGGGAACCTGATAGGTGGCACCACCAACGCGGCGCGAACGCACTTCAACGTGCGGAGCAACGTTGTCGAGGGCGGAGTGGAACACGCCGAGCGGCTCCTGCTTCGTCTTGCCCTGAACGACGTCGAACGCGCCGTAAACGATGCTTTCTGCGACCGACTTCTTGCCGTGAAGCATGATGGCGTTCATGAACTTGGTGACGACCAGATCGCCGAACTTCGGGTCCGGGTTGATCTCACGCTTTTCTGCACTATGGCGACGGGACATATTTTTTGTCTCTCAATGTTATTGACGCTTTACCACGCGGAGAACCTCGCGCAGCGCCGGAATTTGTTAAACCCGAATTACTTCGGACGCTTCGCACCGTACTTGGAGCGGCGCTGCTTGCGGTTCTTGACGCCCTGGGTATCGAGAACACCGCGGATGATGTGGTAACGCACACCCGGCAAGTCCTTTACGCGGCCGCCGCGGATCATGACCACGGAGTGTTCCTGAAGGTTGTGACCTTCGCCCGGAATGTAACCGATGACTTCGAAGCCGTTGGTGAGGCGGATCTTGGCAACCTTACGCAGAGCCGAGTTCGGCTTCTTCGGGGTCGTCGTGTAAACGCGGGTGCAAACACCACGCTTCTGCGGGTTTTCCTGAAGAGCAGGAACCTTGTTGCGCTTTACCTGTGCCTGGCGAGGCTTGCGGATCAGCTGGTTTACGGTAGGCATATAACCATCCCTTGCAAAAACTACTTAAGCCACCCTCACGGGTGGCGGCTATGCCGTTGCCGGCGACGATGCACGCATATATCCTCATGCGCAAAACGTGGCCCGATCCGGTTTCACGGATGGACCACCAAGAGCAGAGGACACCGGATGAGGCGTCTTGCGTGCAACATTCGTGTCTTCTACGTGCAATGGAGACCCGTTTGAGATGATGTTCGGGAAAAAGCTTTCCGAACGGCCAGCACCCACAGAGGCTCCGATGGCGGGCGTACTACTGTTTTAGCCAGCTTTCGTCAAGGGCGAATCCGCATTTTGCCCGCGCGCCCGCGGCCACGAAGCCCGCGTCCGGGCCATTTCCAGCCAGCTTTAACATAAGTCGGCGCAGAAGGTTGCGATTTCGACCTCCACGCTTTGGCTTTTCATAAAATCCGTCTATTGATTCCCTGTGGCGAGCCGGAGCAGCGCCGCCACGGGCGGAACCGATTCCATCGGCCCCCATTACAGCAACGAATGATCAAGGAACCGCGTCATGAGCACCCTCCCCGACAACGACAACGGACGCGAAGAGCCGATGGTCTTCATCGTCATCGGCAAGGCCTATGAGCACGACAATTCCGAAGGCATCGACATCCACGTCATTTTGCGGGCGCCGGACGACGATACCGCCGTGCGCGAAACGCTGAACGCGCTTTCCGAGGAAGGCTTCATCGAAGCGGACCTCGACCAGATCGGCATGCTGACCGAAGTTCCCGATGAAGAGCCGCACGCTTCCGCCTATCAGGGCGCGCTCGAAGGCGAAGTCGCCATCATCCGTTTCGCCTGAGGCGCAAATCCATGGCGGTAAGACGGGTCGTCGCCAATATAGAAACGCCCGACCCAGCGCGGGCGAAGGCGTTTTATTGCGATATTCTCGGCATGCCCGTCGCCATGGATCACGGCTGGATCGTCACCCATGCCAGCCCGCTCGAAGCAAGAGCACAGGTCAGCTTCGCAAGTGAAGGCGGCTCCGGCAATGATGTGCCGGACCTTTCGATCGAGGTTGATGATTTCGAGGAGGTCCACGCCAGAATCCTGAAGGCCGGGCTGCCCATCGAATACGGCCCCGCCGTCGAGGCATGGGGCGTACGCCGCCTTTTCGTGCGCGACCCCTTCGGCAAACTTATCAATATATTAAGTCACTCATAGATTATATACTTTTAATACAATAGTATTATTTCTTTATCCGTTGAACAATACCAAAATATGAGCTTACAATAGTACCGGCGCAAAATTCCGGTGGCGGGTTGGATAATATATCTTCAGCAGACATTATCGATGACATTTACGAGGCGGCACTTTTCCCTGATCGCTGGGCTGAGGTCATAGAGACAATCGGTAACCGCCTGGATTTCTGGGGCGGTGCGCTTACCTGGGGCAAGGGTGAGGAAGAGGCATGGCTCTTTACCCCCAATCTGCAGGACGTGATGCAGGCCTTCATGGAAGGCGGCTGGAACAGGCGCAACGATCGCCTAACCCGCGCAATCCGCGAAGGACAGTTTTCCTTCGTACAGGATTTTGACGTCTTCACCCATGACGAATGGGCCGGATTGCCGATCGTGCGTGACTTCCTGATGCCGCGCGGATTGGGATATGGCGCGGCAACGCAGATTGCGCCACCGGATCATCCGGAAATGACAGTGCTTTTCGAACGCAAACTCGATAGCGGCGTCATCGGGCCGGAAACCATGGCGGCGCTGGGCCGGCTGAGGCCACACATTGCCCGCAGCCTCACCCTCGCAACCCGGCTGCAGCGACAGAAGGCCGACGCCATGACGCTCGGGCTGAACGCCATAGGCGCGCCAGCGGCGGTGCTACAGGCGAGCGGGCGTATCCTCTCCGCAAACGACATGTTTCTCTCTCTCAGGAAATGTATTTCCACCCGTGCCCGCGACAGGATCGTGGTGTCAGACGAAAGAGTAAACCGGCTGCTCTATAAGGCGCTCGCCGGAGATAATGCCGGCTCTTTCCCCCTCCCGACCGGCGAAGATCGGTCCTGCATCCTCCACGTCATACCGCTGCGCAGGAACGCACTGGATTTGTCCCCGAAAGGTTCCGCCATCGTGCTGATATCGCAACCCATGGGCACCATCACCGATGCAACGTCACTGTTAAAAGGGCTATACGATCTCACCAAGCGCGAGGCCCGCGTGGCTCTGGAAATCATGAAGGGGCTCTCGCTTCCCGCCGTGGCGAAGCAATTGCAGATTTCCCATGAAACGGTGCGCAGCAACGCCAAGTCGATCTATGCGAAGACTGGCAGCACCGGCCAAACTGATCTCGTTCGCCGGCTCTCCGTTCTCACCCGCTATAACATCCGCGAACAGAGCTGACCCTCGCCGCGCGGCTGAAGATAATCTCAAAGACAAATCGTAAAATCGCGCTGACTCGCCGGTGGCTTCCACACAAACAAAAACGCCCGGATTGCTCCGGGCGTTTCCATTGAACCTTTGGCGGGGCTTCGTAAAGCCCCTGCCCTGTCTGACCTTATTCGGCGGCCGGAGCCTGGTCCGTCATGTCCTGCAGCATCTGGTTCGCAGAGCCTGCACCCGTACCCTTGCGGCGTTCCTCGAGGATGAGGTCGTCGCGCGAGGTGGCGATGCGGCGGATCTGCGTCATGGTGCCGCCGGTACCGGCCGGGATGAGACGGCCGACGATGACGTTTTCCTTGAGGCCCTGCAGCGTGTCCGTCTTGCCGGCGATCGCAGCTTCCGTGAGAACCTTGGTGGTTTCCTGGAAGGATGCGGCCGAGATGAAGGACGGCGTCTGCAGCGAAGCCTTGGTGATGCCGAGCAGAACCGGCTCGCCATAGGCAGGCTTCTTGCCTTCTTCGATCAGGCGGTCGTTGTTGTCGTCAAGCTCGATGCGATCGACGTTGTCGCCAACGATGTACTGGCTGTCGCCAGCATCGGTGATTTCAACCTTCTGCAGCATCTGGCGAACGATCACCTCGATGTGCTTGTCGTTGATCACAACGCCCTGCAGTCGATAGACTTCCTGGATTTCGTTCACGAGGTAGGAAGCCAGAGCCTCCACGCCCTTGATCGCCAGAATGTCGTGCGGCGCCGGGTTGCCGTCGAGAATGTATTCGCCCTTCTCGATGTAGTCGCCTTCCTGAAGATGGAAGGGCTTGCCCTTCGGGATCAGGTATTCGACCGGCTCGACGCCGTCTTCCGCAGGCTCGATCATCACGCGACGCTTGTTCTTGTAGTCGCGGCCGAGGCGGATCGTACCATCAATCTCGGCGATGATGGCGTGATCCTTCGGACGACGTGCTTCGAACAGTTCGGCAACACGCGGCAGACCACCGGTGATGTCCTTCGTCTTGGCGCTTTCCAGCGGCGAACGTGCAAGCACGTCACCCTGGGAGACCTTGGAACCCGGCTCGACCGACAGGATGGCATCCACGGACAGATGGAAGCGAGCTTCGCCACCACGGCTAAGCTTCGCCACAGCGCCGGAAGCGTCCTTGATGATGATCGCGGGCTTCAAGTCCGAACCGCGCGGCGTCGAACGCCAGTCAATGACCTGACGCTTGGTGATGCCGGTGGATTCGTCGGTCGCTTCCAGAACGGAGAGACCGTCGACGAGGTCTTCGAAGTGAACGGTACCTTCCACTTCCGTCATCATCGGACGGGTGTAGGGGTCCCACTCTGCAAGACGCTGGCCACGCTTAACCTTGTCGCCATCATCCACGAAGATCTTCGAACCGTAAGCGACACGCTGCGAGGAACGTTCCGCGCCGCGCTCATCAAGGATCGTAACGGACATGTTACGACCCATGGCGATGAGAACGCCTTCCGAGTTCCGCAGGATGTTGCGGTTCTTGATCTGGATCGTGCCTTCATACGACGCTTCGAGGAACGACTGGTCGACCACGTTCGCCGTACCGCCAAGGTGGAACGTACGCATGGTGAGCTGCGTACCCGGTTCACCGATCGACTGTGCGGCGATGACGCCAACGGCTTCGCCCATGTTGACAGGCGTACCGCGTGCAAGGTCACGACCGTAGCAGACGCCGCAGACGCCGATCTGCACTTCGCAGGTCAGAGCGGAGCGGATGCGAACGGACTGGATGCCCGCCTTTTCGATGGCGGCCACATCGGCCTCATCGATAAGCGTGCCGGCCTTGACGATGTTCTCGCCGGAAACCGGATGATCGATATCGTCTAGAGCCGTACGGCCGAGAATACGTGCGCCAAGCGAGGCAACAACCTGACCGGCATCGACGATGGCGGTCATGGTGAGGCCCTTGTCGGTACCGCAATCCACGGAGTTGACGATGCAATCCTGCGCGACGTCGACGAGACGACGGGTAAGATAACCCGAGTTCGCGGTCTTCAAGGCGGTGTCTGCGAGACCCTTACGGGCACCGTGGGTCGAGTTGAAGTACTCGTTAACGGTCAGGCCTTCCTTGAAGTTCGAGATGATCGGCGTCTCGATGATTTCACCCGACGGCTTCGCCATCAGGCCGCGCATGCCGCCAAGCTGACGCATCTGGTTCGGAGAACCACGGGCGCCCGAGTGGGACATCATGTAGATGGAGTTCATCGGCTTCTGGCGGCCCGTTTCCGGATCGAACTCGACAGCCTTGATGCGTGCCATCATTTCTTCGGCGACCTTTTCGGTAGCCTTGCCCCAGGCGTCGACAACCTTGTTGTACTTTTCGCCCTGGGTGATGAGACCATCGTTATACTGCTGTTCGTATTCCTTCACGAGAGCTTCGGTGTCACCGACGATCTTCACCTTGCTGTCCGGAATGACCATGTCGTCCTTGCCGAACGAAATGCCGGCGCGGCAGGCATGGGCAAAACCGAGCTGCATGATGCGGTCGCAGAAGATGACCGTGTCTTTCTGGCCGCAATGGCGGTAGACCGTGTCGATCATCTTGGAGATGTTCTTCTTGGTCATTTCCTGGTTGCAGACGTCGAAAGGCACGTTGACGTTCTTCGGCAGAAGTTCGCCAATCAGCATACGGCCAGGGGTCGTTTCATGGATCTTGGAAACCGGCTTGCCGTCGGCATCCACGGTCTTGAAGCGGCCACGGATCTTGGCATGCAGCGTCACGACCTTGTTTTCAAGCGCGTGATGCAGTTCGCCGATATCCGAGAAGGCCATGCCTTCGCCCGGCTCGTTCTGGTTCATGATCGACAGGTAATACAGGCCGAGAACCATGTCCTGCGAAGGAACGATGATCGGGTGGCCGTTTGCCGGATGCAGGATGTTGTTGGTCGACATCATCAACACGCGCGCTTCCAGCTGGGCTTCCAGCGAAAGCGGAACGTGAACAGCCATCTGGTCACCGTCGAAGTCAGCGTTGAAGGCCGTGCAGACGAGCGGGTGCAGCTGGATGGCCTTGCCTTCGACCAGCATGGGTTCGAAAGCCTGGATACCCAGACGGTGCAGCGTCGGTGCGCGGTTCAGGAGAACCGGATGCTCGCGGATGACCTCGTCGAGGATATCCCAAACTTCAGGCTTTTCCTTTTCAACCAGCTTCTTGGCCTGCTTGACGGTCGAGGAGTAACCCTTGGCGTCGAGGCGGGCGTAGATGAACGGCTTGAACAGCTCGAGCGCCATCTTCTTCGGCAGGCCGCACTGGTGCAGCTTCAGTTCCGGACCGGTCACGATGACCGAACGACCGGAATAGTCGACGCGCTTGCCGAGAAGGTTCTGGCGGAAACGGCCCTGCTTGCCCTTGAGCATGTCGGAGAGCGACTTCAGCGGACGCTTGTTGGCACCCGTGATGACGCGGCCGCGACGGCCGTTATCGAACAGCGCATCGACGGATTCCTGCAACATACGCTTTTCGTTGCGGATGATGATGCCAGGCGCACGAAGCTCGATCAGGCGCTTCAGACGGTTGTTACGGTTGATGACGCGACGATAGAGATCGTTGAGGTCGGACGTCGCAAAACGGCCGCCATCCAGCGGAACCAGCGGGCGCAGGTCCGGCGGAATGACCGGAACGACCTTCATGATCATCCATTCCGGACGGTTGCCGCTCTCCATGAAGTTCTCGACGATCTTCAGGCGCTTCATCAGCTTCTTCTGCTTGAGATCAGACGTGGTCTCAGCAAGTTCCGCACGCAGGTCGCCGGCGATCTTTTCGAGGTTCATCGAAGCCAGCATCTCATAGATGGCTTCAGCGCCGATCATGGCGGTGAACTGGTCTTCGCCGAATTCGTCAACGGCAATCATGTACTCTTCCTCGGACAGAAGCTGGTTCTGCTTCATCGAGGTGAGGCCCGGTTCGGTGACGATGTAGTTCTCGAAATAGAGAACGCGTTCGACATCCTTCAGCGTCATGTCGAGCAAGGTCGAGATACGCGAGGGAAGCGACTTCAGGAACCAGATATGGGCAACGGGCGCTGCGAGCTCGATATGGCCCATGCGCTCACGGCGAACGCGCGACAGCGTCACTTCAACGCCGCACTTTTCGCAGATGATGCCCTTGTACTTCATGCGCTTGTACTTGCCGCACAGGCATTCGTAGTCCTTGATCGGTCCGAAAATGCGCGCGCAGAAAAGACCGTCGCGTTCCGGCTTGAACGTACGGTAGTTGATGGTTTCCGGCTTCTTGATCTCGCCGTAGGACCACGACAGGATTTTTTCCGGCGAAGCGATCGAAATCCGGATGGAATCGAAATGCTGCGCAGGCACCTGAGGATTGAAAAGATTCATGACCTCTTGGTTCATGCCTTGTCTCCTTGAGAGGCTAGCTGCTGCCCCTGTTTGCATCTGGACCGGCTTCTTCCCGGGTCACCGTCCAGAGCTTTAAATACGGATTAACCGCACAATGCGGCGAAAGTGTCCCTCGGCAACCGCAGGCTGCCGGAGGAACCGGCAGGCGCCTAAAAGGCGCCCACCTCTCTCAATTTTATTCCGCTGCGTCGGGCAGCTGATCCTCGGACTGGTTCTCGACCTTCGAGTTCTCCAGTTCGACCGAAAGGCCGAGCGACCGCATTTCCTTGACGAGAACGTTGAAGCTCTCCGGAATGCCGGCCTCGAACGTGTCGTCACCACGGACGATCGCCTCGTAGACCTTGGTGCGGCCCGCCACGTCGTCCGACTTGACGGTGAGCATTTCCTGCAGCGTGTAAGCCGCGCCGTATGCTTCCAGAGCCCAGACTTCCATTTCCCCGAAGCGCTGTCCGCCGAACTGCGCCTTGCCGCCCAGCGGCTGCTGGGTAACGAGCGAGTAAGGACCGATCGAGCGAGCGTGGATCTTGTCGTCAACAAGGTGGTTCAGCTTGATCATGTACATGTAGCCGACGGTGACCTTGCGGTCGAACGGCTCACCGGTACGACCGTCATAAAGGACGGACTGGCCGGATTCATGCAGACCTGCCTTCTTCAGCATCGCGGCGACGTCAGGCTCATGCGCACCGTCGAAGACCGGCGTCGCGATGGAAACACCGCGCTTGGCTTCTTCGGCAAGCTTGACCAGCGATTCGTCATCAAAGCGCTGCACCTCATCATGCGATTCACTCGCATAGATTTCGGTGAGCTCGGTGCGAAGCTCGCTGATGTCCATCGTCTTGCGATACTCTTCGAGCATCTCGCCGATCTTCTTGCCCATGCCTGCGCATGCCCATGCGAGGTGGGTTTCGAGGATCTGGCCGACGTTCATGCGCGAAGGCACGCCGAGCGGGTTCAAGCAGATGTCGACATGCGTGCCGTCTTCGAGGAACGGCATGTCTTCGACCGGAACGATACGCGAGACGACGCCCTTGTTACCGTGACGGCCGGCCATCTTGTCGCCCGGCTGGATCTTGCGCTTCACAGCAACAAAGACCTTGACCATCTTCATGACGCCCGGAGGCATTTCATCGCCGCGCTGGACCTTTTCGACCTTGTCCATGAAGCGCTGTTCAAGGCGCGACTTGGATTCGTCGTACTGGCCGCGAAGCGCTTCCAGTTCGGACTGGGCCTTCTCGTCTTCGACTGCAAACATCCACCACTGCGAGCGGGGATATTCGGAGACGACGGCGTTGGAAAGCTCGACGCCCTTCTTGAAGCCCTTCGGACCAGCGATGGAAACGTGGCCACGCAGCATGTCGATCAGGCGGCCGTAGACGTTACGGTCAAGGATTGCCTGTTCGTCGTCGCGGTCCTTCGCCAGACGTTCGATCTCTTCGCGCTCGATTGCCATCGCGCGCTCGTCCTTCTCCACACCGTGACGGTTGAAGACGCGGACTTCGACGACCGTACCGAACGTGCCCGGAGGCATGCGCATGGAGGTGTCGCGAACGTCGGAAGCCTTTTCACCGAAGATGGCGCGCAGAAGCTTTTCTTCCGGCGTCATCGGGCTTTCGCCCTTCGGCGTGATCTTGCCGACGAGGATGTCGCCCGGCTGAACTTCCGCACCGATGTAAACGATACCGGCTTCGTCGAGGTTCTTCAGCGCTTCTTCCGAAACGTTCGGAATGTCGCGCGTGATTTCTTCCGGACCAAGCTTCGTGTCACGCGCCATCACTTCGAATTCTTCGATGTGAATGGAGGTGAACACGTCGTCGGAAACGATACGCTCCGACATCAGGATCGAGTCTTCGTAGTTGTAGCCGTTCCAGGGCATGAACGCGACGAGCGCGTTGCGGCCGAGCGCCAGGTCACCGAGGTCGGTCGACGGACCGTCCGCGATGATGTCACCCTTGGAGATGAGATCGCCGACGGCGACCAGCGGACGCTGGTTGACGCAGGTGTTCTGGTTCGAACGCTGGAACTTCTGCAGACGGTAGATATCAACGCCCGACTTGCCGGCATCGAGTTCTTCCGTAGCGCGGATAACGATACGCGTCGCATCGACCTGGTCGACGACACCGCCGCGGCGAGCTGCGATGGCAGCGCCGGAGTCACGGGCGACGATCGGTTCCATGCCTGTGCCGACGAACGGCGCTTCCGCCCGCAGAAGCGGAACGGCCTGACGCTGCATGTTCGAGCCCATGAGAGCGCGGTTGGCGTCGTCGTTTTCCAGGAACGGAATGAGAGCCGCCGCGACCGAAACGAGCTGCTTCGGCGAAACGTCCATCAGGTTGATGTTGTCGCGCGGTGCGAGCATAACTTCGCCCGAGTGACGGCAGACGACGAACTCTTCAGTGAAGGCGCCTTCGCCATCGAGTTCGGCATTGGCCTGTGCGACGTAGTACTTGGCCTCTTCCATGGCGGAGAGGTAGATAACGTCGGTCGTCACCTTGCCGTCGATGATCTTGCGGTACGGGCTTTCGATGAAGCCGTACTTGTTGACGCGGGCAAAGGTGGCAAGCGAGTTGATCAGACCGATGTTCGGGCCTTCCGGCGTTTCGATCGGGCAAATACGGCCGTAGTGGGTCGGGTGAACGTCGCGGACTTCGAAGCCGGCGCGCTCGCGGGTCAGACCACCCGGTCCAAGAGCCGAAAGACGACGCTTGTGGGTGATTTCCGAAAGCGGGTTCACCTGGTCCATGAACTGCGACAGCTGCGAGGAACCGAAGAATTCGCGAACGGCGGCAGCTGCCGGCTTTGCATTGATCAGGTCCTGCGGCATCACGGTGTCGATTTCGATCGAGGACATACGTTCCTTGATCGCACGTTCCATGCGCAGAAGGCCGAGACGGTACTGGTTTTCCATCAGCTCGCCGACCGAACGTACACGGCGGTTGCCGAGGTTGTCGATGTCGTCGATTTCGCCCTTGCCGTCGCGCAGTTCGACCAGCATCTTGACGACGGCGAGGATGTCTTCCTTGCGCAGCGTGCGCACGGTGTCTTCCGCATCGAGGTCGAGACGCATGTTCATCTTCACGCGGCCAACAGCCGAGAGATCGTAACGCTCTGCATCGAAGAACAGCGAGTTGAACATCGCTTCCGCGGAGTCCATGGTCGGCGGTTCGCCCGGACGCATGACGCGGTAGATGTCGAACAGCGCTTCCTGGCGGTTCTGGTTCTTGTCAACGGAGAGCGTGTTACGGATGTAGGCGCCAACATTGACGTGGTCGATGTTGAGAACCGGAATCTCGTCGAAGCCGGACTGAAGGATCAGGCCAAGCGTCTTCTCGTCGATTTCGTCGCCAGCTTCGAGATAGATTTCACCCGTCTCGTAGTTGACGATGTCTTCGGCCAGGAAGTTTCCGTAGAGGTCTTCGTCAGTCGCCTTAAGCGCCTTCAGGCCCTTGTCGACTAGCTGGCGGATAAGGCGCGGGGTCAGCTTCTTGCCACCCTCGACAACAACTTCGCCGGTGTCGGCGTCGATCATGTCGGTGATGACCTTGGCATTCTTCAGCGCGTCAGGCTGGAACGGGATACGCCAGCCGTCACCGGCGCGCTCGTAGGTAGCCTTGGTATAGAAGGTCGACAGGATTTCTTCGCCGTCCATGCCGAGCGCCATCAGGAGCGAGGTCACGGGCAGCTTGCGGCGACGGTCGATACGCGCATAGACGATGTCCTTGGCGTCGAATTCGATGTCGAGCCAGGAACCGCGATACGGGATAACGCGGGCAGCGAAAAGCAGCTTGCCGGAAGAATGGCTCTTGCCCTTGTCGTGATCGAAGAACACGCCCGGCGAACGGTGCATCTGCGAAACGATGACGCGCTCGGTGCCGTTGACGATGAACGTACCGTTATTGGTCATGAGCGGCATGTCGCCCATGTAGACGGACTGTTCCTTGATGTCCTTGATGGACTTCGCGCCCGTATCTTCATCGATATCGAACACGATGAGGCGCAGCGTCACCTTCAGCGGCGCTGCATAGGTCAGATCGCGCTGACGGCATTCCTCTACGTCGAACTTCGGCGCTTCGAATTCGTAGGACACGAATTCGAGCATGGAGGCGCCGGAAAAATCGGTGATCGGGAATACGGACTTGAATACGGCATTCAATCCCTCGTCGGGACGGCCACCCTTGGGCTCGTCAACCATGAGAAACTGGTCGTACGAAGCCTTCTGAACCTCGATGAGGTTCGGCATTTCCGCTACTTCTGGAATTTTGCCGAAAAACTTGCGTACGCGCCTGCGACCGTTAAACGAAAGGGTCTGAGCCATCGTCGCTCCTTTAAAAATTGCATCCGGGCCTGCAACGGACGGGAACCGATGGCCAGTCGATCCCGTCAAGCAATGGGTTTCATCAATCTCGTTCCACATCCCGGATCGATCAGGCCGGATTGCCTAGATGAGCCGGTTCGGAACCATTCTCTTGAAGAACCCATTACCCAAAAGCCATTTTCACGCGGCTTTTGGGTAATGAGTTTTAAAAACGATGACGACGGAAAGGGGCATGAAGCCCCTTCCCGCCAGCAATCGCAAGATTACTTAACGTCGACCTTGGCGCCGGCTTCTTCAAGCTTCTTCTTGAGATCAGCAGCTTCAGCCTTGGAAACAGCTTCCTTGACAGCCTTCGGAGCGCCTTCAACGAGGTCCTTGGCTTCCTTCAGGCCGAGGCCCGTGATAGCGCGGACTTCCTTGATGACGTTGATCTTGTTGGCGCCAGCGTCAACCAGGATCACGTCGAATTCAGTCTTTTCTTCTTCAACAGCAGCAGCAACGCCAGCACCGCCAGCAGCAGCAACAGCTACCGGAGCAGCAGCGGAAACGCCCCACTTTTCTTCGAGAAGCTTGGACAGTTCTGCAGCTTCCAGAACGGTCAGGGTGGAGAGGTCTTCTACGATCTTTGCGAGATCAGCCATTTTGATAGTTCCTTTTGTTCAGTTCGAACCAGTTTGAATATTTACAGCGAAAAACCGCCTTAAGCGGCTTCGTCCTTCTTGGCGTAAGCCGAGAACACCCGTGCCAGCTGGCTTGCAGGTGCGGCGACAACCGTAGCGACGCGAGTTGCCGGGGCATTGAGAAGGCCCAGCAGCTTTGCGCGCAGCTCGTCCAGCGAAGGCAGGGTCGCAAGCGACTTGACTGCTTCGGCGTTGAGCGTGGTTGCACCCATGGAACCACCGAGAACAACGACCTTGTCGTTGGTCTTTGCGAAATCCATGACGACTTTCGGAGCGATCATCGGGTCGACGCTGTATGCAATCAGCGTCTGGCCCTTGAAGAGATTTGTCATCCCTTCCGACTCCGTGCCCTGAAGAGCGATCTTGGCCAGGCGGTTCTTCGCGACCTTGACGGTGCCTCCGGCAGCGCGCATCTTCGAACGGAAGTCGTTCATCTGCGCAACGGTGACACCAGCATAGTGGGCCACGACAACCGAACCGGAAGCCTTGAAGACTTCGTTCAGCTCCGTGACGAATTCGCGTTTTTCCGCTCTTTCCACTGTCTGTCTCCAGTAGACGGGACCACATGATTGTGAACCCGTCGGGTTTGCCTTTGCCCCAAGGGACCTTTTTACAAAGATCCCGAGCGACGCTCGAGGATCCTGTCCCCCGCTCTGTCGCCGCAAACGGCTTCAGGCACAGGCACACCAGGTTCGAACCGGACAGTCAGGCATCAGCAGATACCTCAAATCCAGCCTCACCCGTCTCATGCAGGTTGAATGATTAAGGCCAGGCCCCGAAGGAAATGGCCACCCGCAATCTCGGACAGGAGTTCCGGGTTTCCCCGGAAATCTCCGGCTCCTGGGAGCCGGAAATTCTTTTATTCACACTTCCCTTGGGAAGCGCGAGAATTGATTAAGCCGTAACCGACGAAGGGTCGATCTTGACGCCCGGACCCATGGTCGAGGAAATGGCGACGCGCTTGACATAGTTGCCCTTGGCGCCAGCCGGCTTTGCCTTGATGACGGCATCGGCGAAAGCCTTGATGTTTTCCTCAAGAGCCTTGGCGTCGAACGAAGCCTTGCCAACGCCAGCGTGTACGATACCGGCCTTTTCGACGCGGAACTCGACAGCGCCGCCCTTGGACGCCTTGACGGCGCCGGCAACATCCATGGTCACCGTACCGACCTTCGGGTTCGGCATCATGCCACGCGGGCCGAGTACCTTGCCGAGACGGCCGACGAGCGGCATCATGTCCGGGGTCGCGATGCAACGATCGAAGTCGATCTTGCCGCCCTGAACGATTTCAACCAGTTCTTCTGCACCAACAACGTCAGCGCCAGCAGCCGTGGCTTCATCAGCCTTGGCGCCACGGGCGAAGACGGCGACGCGAACGTCACGGCCCGTGCCGTTCGGCAGGTTGACAACGCCACGAACCATCTGGTCCGCGTGGCGCGGGTCAACGCCGAGGTTCATCGAAACTTCAACGGTTTCATCGAACTTGGCGACAGCACGTTCCTTGACCATCGAAATGGCGTCGGTGAGAACGTAAAGCTTGTTGGGATCCACACCTTCGCGGATCTTCTGAATGCGCTTTGCTACCTTGGCCATGATCAACCTACCACTTCCAGGCCCATGGCGCGGGCGGAGCCCTCAACCATTGCCATTGCGCCTTCGATGTCGGCTGCGTTCAGATCCTTCATCTTGGCTTCTGCGATCGTCTTGACCTGAGCCTTGGTGATGGAGCCGATCTTGGCGCCCTTGCCAGGCGTCTTGGAACCGGAGGTGATCTTGGCTTCCTTCTTCAGCCAATACGTCATCGGCGGCTGCTTCATGACGAAGGTGAAGGACTTGTCCTGGTAATAGGTGATGACGACCGGAATCGGCATACCCTTTTCCATTTCCTGCGTGGCGGCATTGAACGCCTTGCAGAATTCCATGATGTTAATGCCACGCTGACCAAGTGCCGGACCGATCGGCGGGGACGGATTGGCCGCCCCGGCCTTTACCTGCAACTTGAGCTGGCCTGCAACTTTCTTAGCCATATCTCTCTGCCTTTCAATTCAAACCGGTTACCCGGCTTCCCTTAAGCCGGATTGCTCCGGCGGCTGCGGTTGCGTGGTGCGGCGCCCTGCTCCGGCTTAAAGAGCCAGTTTGCCTTCCACGCGCTTGGGGTCTTGCCCCGCCAATCAGACCTTCTCGACCTGATTGTATTCCAGCTCGACCGGCGTAGCGCGGCCGAAAATCGAAACTTCCACCTTCAGGCGCGAACGCTCTTCGTCGACATCCTGAACAACGCCGTTGAACGACGCGAACGGACCGTCGGAAACGCGAACCTGCTCGCCGATCTCGAACGAAACCGAAGACTTCGGACGCTCGACACCTTCCTGAACCTGACCGAGGATACGCTCGGCTTCATAATCGGGAATCGGAACAGGCTTGCTGTCCGAACCGAGGAAACCGGTAACCTTCGGCGTGTTCTTGATGAGGTGATAGGCCTCATCCGTCAGGTTGGCGCGCACCAGCACGTAACCTGGAAAGAACTTGCGCTCGCTGTCGACCTTACGGCCACGACGCACCTCGACAACCTTTTCGGTCGGCACGAGGATTTTCTCGAACAGATGAGAAAGACCCTTCTGACGGGCCTTCTCTTCGATCGACTCAGCGACCTTCTTTTCGAAATTCGAATATGCGTGAACGATATACCAGCGCGCTGCCATTTTTTTATTCTCCGTTCAATCCGTTACCGGCCGACGTTCAGCACGAGGCTAAGCACCCAGCCGATGAGCTGGTCAGCAGCAAAGAAGAACAGAGCCGCAAAAATGACCATCACCAGCACCATAGCCGTCGAAATCATGGTCTCGCGGCGCGACGGCCAAGTGATTTTTGACGCTTCGGCGCGAACCTGCTGCAGAAACGTAAACGGATTGGTTTTGGATGCCATTGACTGCCCACGCAATTACGGCGCGTAAAGCCGAACTAATCAGCCCCACGCACCGCGTGTCTGTTTTGACCTTACATAAACACCGATTCCACTTTTAACAAGAGGAAATCGACATTCGGCGAAATTCGCCGGAAATCCGGCCCCATCTGCCATGCAGCGAAAACCGCGCTTGCGAATGGAAAGTGGCAGGGGCAGAGGGGCTCGAACCCCCGACCTGCGGTTTTGGAGACCGCCGCTCTACCAACTGAGCTATACCCCTTCAGCACCTGAATCGGCCGCGAAATCGCTTGGCCAATTCGGTATGCGCTCCTTTAAGGTGCAGGGAAAGGAATGGCAAGTGTGTTTTTTGTTTTTTCCACTCCGCCCCCGAAAATCCTGCGCCTCTCAGGTTTTAACGTATTTCCGCCAGTCATGTTCTTCGCTGAAGCCCAGGACCTCGCGAATCTTGCGGTTGGAGATCAACCCCTCATGATCCCCGATCTCGCGGCGGAATTGCACGTCAGGGAAATAAGTCTGCGCAAGCTCGCGCGTGGGGACCGTCGCTGTCGCTGTATCATTGACGGCGTTGAAGACCTGATAACCGAGGCCGTCCTTCTCGATGCACAGATGGCAGATCTGGCCAAGATCGCGCGCATCGATGTAACCCCAGGCATTGCGTTTGCGCGTTTCCGGACGGGCGAAGAAGCCGGGAAACTTCTCATATTCATGCGGTTCGATGACATTGCCGATTCGCAGCGCGTAAATGTCGTATCCGCTTCGCTCGGCAAATGCCCGTGCCGTCTTTTCGTTCACCACCTTCGACAGCCCGTAGGAATCCATCGGATCGACATCATAGTCTTCCTCAAGCGGGAAATGGTGGAAATCCTTTTCACCCTCGGCAAAACAGACCCCGTAGGTGGTTTCGCTCGATGCGATGACGATCTTGCGGATACCAAGCTTCACCGCAGCCTCGATGACGTTGTAGGTTCCCATTGTATTGATGCGGAACGTCTCATTGTCGGGCTTTATCAGAATGCGCGGAACCGCGGCGAAGTGGATCACCGCATCATAGGGCAAAACACCCTTCCCGCTTTCGAGCTCTGCAAAGTTCCTGTGCATGGACAGGGCATTAAAGACCTGCCCGCTGTCGGTGATGTCGACAATGAGATTGGTGACGCTCGGCCTGTCGAGCGGAACGAGATCGATGTTGTGGACCTCATAACCCTTGTCGATAAGCCACGGGATCACATGCCTGCCGGCCTTGCCGGAACCACCGGTAAATAGAACGCGCTTCTTCATGATACTCCTCATCATCTCCCCGGCAACGAAGTAGCAGCCCGGACAGGGAGGCGAAAGCCACCCTCCCCTAACGCGCAATACAAAACAAAAAACCCCGCTGTCTCCAGCGGGGTTTCCGTCAAGCCTTTTCAGGCCCGAAGATTACTCGACGATCGAAGCCACGATGCCGGCGCCGACGGTACGGCCGCCTTCGCGGATAGCGAAGCGCAGCT